>CACMZR010000005.1 GCA_902618245.1 uncultured Bacteroidota bacterium
TTAAACATAAACGCTCAAAGCATAGACTTACGAATCCTAAAATGCTAGACATTTATAAAAAAATTCTAAAAGACAATGGTATTGTTCATCTTAAAACAGATAGTGAATTCTTTTTTGGTTATACAATTGGTATTGTTTCTCAACTCGGTAAAGTTATTTATGCCCATAACAATATTTATAGCAATTCAACTGCACCAAAAGATGCGGTTGCTGTTCAGACTTTTTATGAAAAGATCTTCATTAATCAAAATAAACCTATAGCCTATATGCAATTCCGATTTTAAATGAGTAAAAATGATTTTTTTGATAAGGTTTACAAAGTAGTAAGAAAGATTCCTGAGGGAAAGGTTACATCTTACGGTGCTATAGCAAGTTATTTGGGAGCCAAAAAAAGTGCAAGACTTGTTGGTTGGGCTATGAATGCCTCCCATGGAGATAATTCAATACCGGCCCACAGAGTAGTTAATAGAATAGGTCTTTTAACTGGTAAACATCATTTTGGAGGGACAAAAGTTATGCAACAGCTTCTTGAGAATGAAGGAATTGTAATTAAGGCCAATAAAATTCAAAACTTAGAAAATTTTTTTTGGGATCCTAGAAAAAGTTTACCACCTGTTTAATTCAAAATATTTTCAGAAGTTTAATCCTTAGTACTATCTTTACGGCTTTACTGATCACCAATGAAAATTAATAAAGAAAACGTATTAAAAGCTTTGGAATCAATCTCCGCTCCAGGAGAGGGGAAAAATATTGTTGAAAGTAAAGCTGTTTTGAATGTAATGACTTTTGGTGACCAAATTGATATAGACCTTAAACTCGAAAACCCTACTTTGCAGGCTAGAAAAAAAATAGAGGTCAATATTCTAAAAATTATTCATGAACAAGTTTACGAAAAGGCAAAAATTAAAGTAAATTTTAAAATATTGCCATCTAAAAAGTCCGAAAATAGGACCAAAGTAATGTCTATTCCTGGCATTCAAAATGTGATTGCTATATCATCTGGAAAGGGTGGTGTTGGGAAATCAACTGTAACTGCTAATATTGCTGTAACACTTTCAAAAATGGGTTGTAAAGTAGGTGTTTTAGATGCGGATATATATGGACCTTCTATTCCTACAATGTTTGATGTGGATGGTGCGAGACCACGTTCCATCGAAGTTGATGGTAAATCCAAAATGAAGCCCATTGAAAATTACAATGTAAAAGTTCTTTCAATAGGATTTTTTACTAAACCTGATCAAGCTGTAATTTGGAGAGGGCCTATGGCTTCAAAAGCTTTAAATCAAATGATTTTTGATGCCGCTTGGGGTGATCTAGATTTCTTGATTGTTGATTTACCCCCAGGGACAGGAGATATTCATCTCAGTATTGTTCAATCACTCCCTTTAACAGGAGCAGTTGTCGTAAGTACACCACAAAACGTTGCTCTGTCAGATGCTAAAAAAGGAATAACTATGTTTCAAAATAAAAACATTAAAGTTCCCGTTTTGGGAATAGTAGAAAATATGAGTTATTTTTCACCTCCAGAGTTACCCGAAAATAAATATTACATTTTTGGAAAGCGCGGTGCAGAATATCTTGCAAACGACAAAAAAGTTCCTTTTTTGGGTTCTATTCCTATAGTTCAAAGTGTAAGAGAAGCATCTGATTATGGACATCCTGCATCACTACAGGAAAATTCAAGTATTGCTAAGGAATTTGAAAATGTAACAAAAAATCTTGTTTCAGAAGTTCTTTTGAGAAATAAAAATTTACCCCCTACAAAAGTCGTGGAAATTACTAATTTAGTGGGCTGTGAGGCAATAAAATCGTAAGAGATGAATACTGAGGAAATAGAATCAAAAATACATATAGCTCTAGAGGAAATTAGACCTTTTTTAAATTCAGATGGTGGGGATATTTCTCTAGTTTCTATTGATGACGGCAAACATGTTAAGGTTCAACTTCATGGCGCTTGTGCTGGTTGTTCTGTAAATCAAATGACCCTTAAAACTGGGGTTGAAATGACCATTAAAAAGCATGTTCCACAAATTGAAACAGTCACCAGTATTGATCCTGAATAAAAAATGGATAAAGATATTACTATCCATTTAACAGATAGGAACGGGAATTTACATAAATTAAATGCTCCTGTCGATATGCAGCTAAACTTGATGGATCTATGCAAGGTTTATAATTTTCCCGTCGAAGGTATTTGTGGTGGAATGGCGCTTTGTGCTTCATGTCAATGCTATGTAACAAGTAGCCATTCAATACCTGAAAAGTCTGAGGATGAGAAAGCCATGCTAGCTGAGGCATTTAATGTAAGAGAAAACAGTCGTCTAGGTTGTCAAATTTTTCTAACACAGGAATTGAATGGCCTTTGCATTACATTAGCTCCTGAAGAATGAATTTGACTGGTATTTTAATTTTCCTTACCAAATGAAGCACGAACTCGCTTTATTTGACTTAGACGGAGTGATAGTTGATACTGCTAAATATCATTTTATTTCTTGGCGTAAAATTGCAAAATGTTTTAATTATGAATTAAAAGTAGAAGATAATCGAAAATTAAAGGGACTGAGTCGTGCAGATTCTTTAAATCAAATTCTAAACTTAGCTAATATAACTTTAGATCCCAGCTCCTTTAAAATTTATCTTGAAAAGAAAAACCAAGACTACCTTAGTTATGTTAGAGAGATTACAGTTGATGATATCCTACCAGGAATTTTAGAAGCATTAGATTTTCTAGATAAAAGAAGGATAAAAATAGCTTTAGGATCTGCTAGTAAAAATGCTAGATTAATTCTTGACCAATTAGAAATTACTTCTTTTTTCAAAATTATTGTTGACGGAAATCAGCTAAAAAAAAGTAAACCTCATCCTGAGGTTTTTTTAAAAGCTAGTATGGAAATGGGTATAACTTCAAAAAAATGTGTCGTTTTCGAAGACTCTCAGGCTGGTATTATAGCAGCTAAAGCAGCTGGAATGACAGCGGTAGCTATTGGAGATAAAAATGATTTTGCAAATTACGATTATTGTTATCCGAATTTTTCGTCAATAAATACTAATGAGTTAGAGATGCTGTTTTAGAATTAAAATAAAATTATAAATTGCTTTATATGACATTTTCAAATGCAGAAAGTACATTATAAAATAGATCCTTGGAAAATAATAGAAAAAGATTTTGATTCTTCCAAAGTCAAAGCTTCGGAAAGTATTTTTAGTTTAGGAAATGGATATATGGGCCAACGTGCAAATTTCGAGGAGCATTACTCAGGGACTTCTTTTCAGGGCAGTTATATAGGGGGTATTTATTATCCAGATAAAACTAAAGTGGGTTGGTGGAAAAACGGATATCCAGAATATTTTGCAAAAGTTCTGAATTCCCCTAGTTGGATTGGGATCCACATCAATGTCAATGGTTTTCCACTTGATTTGAATAAATGCTTAGAAGTTTCAAACTTTAAAAGAATTCTTGACATGAAGTCTGGTATCTACATACGATCATTTGAAGCACAACTTACTCATAGTATTAGAATTGCTGTTGAGGTAAAGCGCTTTTTATCAATGGATAAAAACGAATTAGGGGTTATAAATTATAAAATAAAATCATTACAGGGTAAATCCAAATTAACTATTGAATCATTCATTGATGGTAACATTAATAATGAAGATTCAAATTGGAGTGACCCTTTTTGGAAACATAGAGGTTCAGTTTGCTCCCAAGATTTAATTTTACTTAATTCTCAGACGTTAAAAACAAAATTTGATATTGCAACGTATGCTCAAACTGAACTATTAAATCATTCTGGACACCGTTTATCAAAATTTAACTTTAGTGAAAAAGAATTTAGAATAAGTCAAACTAAAGAACATGACTTGAATGAGCTTGAGCATTGTACCATTTTAAAATATGGGGGTTATATTAATGGATTAAATCATAATCGAAACAAGTTTGAAAAAATCGCAGAAGATACAGTTAAATATGCCTCTGACAAAGGTTTTAAAATTCTAGAAGATGATCATCGAAAAGTTTGGTCGGAAATATGGGATCAATCTGATATTGAAATTGTAGGAGATGATAAAGCTCAACAGGGTATACGATTTAATATTTTCCAACTTAATCAAACTTATGATGGAAGAGATTCGAGACTAAATATTGGTCCTAAAGGATTTACAGGCGAAAAGTATGGAGGAAGCACATATTGGGATACTGAAGCCTATTGTTTACCCTTTTATATGGCCACCAAAAGTCATAAAGTTGCTCGTAATTTACTTAAATATCGATATGATCATTTAGAAAAGGCTATAGAAAATGCTGAAAAATTAGGTTTTAAGAATGGATCAGCTTTATATCCTATGGTAACAATGAATGGTGAGGAGTGCCATAATGAATGGGAAATAACTTTTGAGGAAATACACAGAAACGGTGCAATTGCATATGCTATTTTCAATTATGAAAGATTTACTGGAGATCTTACTTATATACCTGAAATGGGCCTTGAAGTGCTAATTGCAATTTCAAGATTTTGGGCTGAACGCGTTAATTATTCAGAAAACAAAAAAGCCTATGTTATTTTAGGTGTTACAGGGCCTAATGAATATGAAAATAATGTAAACAACAATTGGTATACAAATTATTTAGCACAGTGGTGTTTGCAATATACTACTAGGGAAATTCTAAAGATCAAAAAAATGCATCCCCAGCATTGGAATAGAATAAAAGAAAAAGTTTCATGGCAAGAATCTGAAATTGATAAATGGAATCAAATTGCAACCCAGATCCACTTTCCAAGACATCCAGAAAATGATATTTTTTTACAACAAGATGGTTTTTTAGATAAAATTATAATTCCAGCAAGTACAATAGATAAAAGTGAAAGACCAATTAATCAGCATTGGTCATGGGATAGAATTCTGCGCTCACCATTTATTAAACAGGCAGATGTTTTGCAGGGTTTATTCCTTTTTGAAGAAAATTTTGATTACGAGTTCATTAAGAAGCATTTTGATTTTTATGAACCTTTAACTGTTCATGAATCATCACTTTCTGCATGCGTACATTCTATTTTGGCATCTCGTTTAGGTAGAATAGAAAAAGCGTATTCACTTTATCTTAGGACTTCTCGTTTGGATTTGGATGATTATAATAAAGAAGTTGAAGAGGGACTTCATATTACAAGTATGGCTGGAACATGGATGAGTTTAGTTCAAGGTTTTGGAGGTGTTCGTGTTATTAACGATCAATTGCACATAGATTCAATTCTTCCAAAATCATGGGAAAAGTATAATTTTAAAATCAACTACAGAAACACTTCTATAAATGTTGAAGTTGATATGAAAAAGGTAAACATAATTCATTCAAATCCAAGCCTTGAAATTTACTGTCATGGAGAACTAGTCAATATTTAAGATCTTATATGAAATATTTATTTATTTATTTATTATTATCTTTTTTAGCAACAGCTCAAATAGATCGGGTAGAACCACCATTTTGGTGGCAAGGAATGAAAAATAATAAGCTGAAAGTTTTATTATATGGAAAAGATGTATCTAAATATGATGTTAAAGTACAGGGTATGAATTTAGTCAGCATAGAAGAGGTTGAAAATAAAAATTATCTTTTTCTGAATTTTGATCTCACCAACCAAAAGGCTGGAAATTTTAAAATTAATTTGATTGAAGGAAAAAAAACAAAACACACATTTAGATATGAAATTAAAAGGCGAAATAGAAACTTTGATTTTTCAAGCTTTGATTCTTCTGATGTTATTTATCTTTTAATGCCAGATAGATTTGCTAATGGAAACCCATTAAATGATTCCCATCCGGACTTAAAAGATAAACTTAATCGCTCCGACAAAGATGGAAGACATGGAGGTGATTTGGAGGGTATTATAAAAAACTTAGACTACATCGAAGAATTAGGCGCAACCGCTATTTGGTCAACTCCTCTTTGCGAGGACAACGATCCAAGTGTTTCTTATCACACTTATGGCCAAAGCGATTTGTATCGAATTGATCCAAGATATGGATCTAATCAAGACTATAAAAGATTGGCTACTAGTCTTCATAAACGAGGCATGAAACTAATTATGGATTATGTAACTAATCATTGGGGCACTCAACATTGGATGGTTAAAGATCCCCCAACAAAAGATTGGATTCATTATTTTGAAGAGTATACAAACACTAATCATAGAAAAGAGATACATTCTGATCCATATGCATCAATAATTGATAAAAAGGAATTACTAAAAGGCTGGTTTGTTCCTACTATGGCAGATCTTAATCAAAGTCAACCGAAACTATTGAATTATTTGATTCAAAATGCCATTTGGTGGATAGAATTTGCTGGCATTGATGGTTTTAGGGTTGATACATTTCCATACAATAATCCTAAGCCGATGGTTGAATGGCTAGAAGCTATTCGTCTGGAGTATCCAACATTTAATATTGTTGGTGAAGGATGGATGTATAACAGTATTCATCTTTCATATTGGCAAGAAAACAGTCAAATTGCAGCAATACAGGAATTTAATTCAAAGTTACCTAGCGTAAAAGATTTTGCTTTATATAAAGCTTTTACAAAAGCGTTCAGTGAGAGAGATGAGCATTGGGAGCATGGAATGACTAGAATTTATAAAACATTACAAAATGATTTTCTTTATCCAAATATTAATAATGTTCTGATATTTGCAGAAAATCATGATACTAACAGAATAAATGATTCTTATCCTGAATTTAAGTCATATAAAAGAATAATGGCAGCTTTGATGACTCTAAGAGGAATACCTCAAATTTATTATGGAAGTGAAATTGGAATGACTGGAAAAAAGGAAAATGGAGATGGTGATATTAGAAGAGATTTTCCCGGAGGTTGGATTTCTGACAAAAAAAGTGCGTTTAATGAGAAAGAAAGAACCCCATTTCAAAAATCATATTTCAATTTTACAAAAAAATTGATTAACTGGCGCCGAACTAAAAGTGTTATCCATAAAGGTAAAACTCTTCATTATGTTCCAGAAAACGACGTTTATGTGTATTTTAGATATTCAGAAAAAAGTTGTGTAATGGTAATTATTAATAATAGCCCCAAAAAACAAAATCTTTCTCTCGACAGATTCCATGAAGGAATTTCAGGAAGAACAAATGGTTATGAAATAATATCCGAAAAACAAATTCACTTAACCAAAAATCTTGAGGTTTCACCTGAAACAGCCTATATTATTGAATTACAATAGAACATGAAACAAAATTTTGCACTTTTTTTTATCCTTTTAATTTTATCCTGTCAGTCTGGAAGTGAGGACACTAGAAAGCCTGAAGATTCAAATTTTCAAGTTAAGCCTATTGAACCCATCACAAAAAATATTATATCCCAATCTGTATTGTATGAAGCCAATATCAGACAATATTCAAATGAAGGAACTTTTAATGCTTTTGTTAATGATTTATCTATTATCAAAAAACTAGGAGTTAAGATCCTATGGCTAATGCCAATTAACCCAATTTCTACAACAAAAAGTAAGGGACCATTAGGTAGTTATTATGCTGTTTCTGATTACACCAAAGTTAACCCTGAGTTTGGTTCATTAGAAGACTTTAAAAATTTAGTTGATAAAGCTCATGAATTGGGTATGTATGTTATTTTGGATTGGGTTCCAGGTCATACCGGCTGGGATCATCACTGGATTACTGAAAAGAGTAATTATTACCTAAAAAATAAAAAAGGTCAAATTATTGACCCAATAGATTTTAGGACAGGGAAATCTTTTGGTTGGACTGATGTCGCTGATTTAAACTATAATAATATTAAGATGCGTGAAGAACTTCGAGAGGCAATGATATACTGGGTTAAAGAAACAAAAATTGATGGATACCGAATTGACCAAGCATATGCAGTTCCTCAAGAATTTTATGATAAAACCTTAAAAGCATTAAGGGAAATAAAGCCATTATTTATTTTAGCAGAGACAGATATTTATCACCCTGGGGGAATAAAATTGGTTAGTAAATTTGATGCGACTTATGATTGGCTAGGACATCAACTTGCAAAGGACGTAGCTCAAGGGAAAAAAAATGCTAACGATTATCATAAACATGTTAACAGGACATTACGGTTATATGGTACTGATAATATTTTGGTAAATTTTGTTTCTAATCATGACGAAAATTCATGGAATGGAACTGTTGAAGAAAGTTTTGGTAAAGCAGGTCACACTTTTATGACATTAAACTTCACTCTTCCAGGGATGCCTTTAATTTATTCAGGTCAGGAATATGACTTAGGTAAACGATTACACTTTTTTGAAAAAGATAGCTTTCCAAAAATAAAAGGTAAAACCATGAATTTACTTAGACAACTTGGATCACTTAAAAACAATCATAGGGCCCTTGAAACAGGTTCTTCAGGAGGTTCTTACAAACGTATAAATACGACAAGAAATGACAAAATATTAGCTTTTGAAAGAGAAAAATCAGGAGATAAAATTGTAGTACTAGCAAACCTTAGTAAGGATTATGTTCAATTTACTATGCAATATGACGGAGACTTTCATAGATATCAAGATTTCAAGCGAAAAATCCTATCTTCTTCATACCAATATGATATGAAGCCCTGGGAATTCTGGATTTTGATTAAATAAAAGTTTTTAAATTATCTATATGAAAAATAAGAACAGACTTTTAGTTTTAAATTTAACCTTAGTTTTTAATCTAATTATGGTTAATTGTACAACGCAGTCATTCCCTATAATTATAGGTCATCGAGGGGCAATGGGATACATAGCTGAAAATACATTGCCATCGATCGAAAAAGCCATAGATCTAGGAGCAAATGGTGTAGAAATTGATGTTTTTAGATGTGCCAGTGGAGAGCTTGTAGTTTTTCATGACAAAACCTTAGAAAAATTGACTAACGCAACTGGTTATATTGAAGCACTAGATATAGACTCTATTCAAAAGATAGAAGTTTTAGAAGGTTTTACCATCCCAACACTAAATGAAGTGTTAGATCTTATAAAAGGGCGAATTTTTGTAAACATTGAATTAAAAGGAAGCCAGACGGCCATCAAAACGAATGAAATTTTGACTAACTATTTAAAAAATAACATATGGTCTTCTGATAAATTTTTAATCTCAAGTTTTGATTGGGACGAGCTTAAGATATTTCGAAAATTAAATCAGAAAGTACCTGTTGCAGTAATCACAGAAGACGATCCATTGGATGCTATTCCTGTAGCCTTGGAATTAAATGCCGTGGCAATTAATCCAGATTATAAAACTCTCAACTCATTTAATATTAAAAAGATCAAAGAAAAAAAACTTAAAATTTACCCTTGGACAGTAAATGAAATAGATGATATAAATATGATGATTGATTTTCAGGTGGATGGAATAATAACTGACTATCCTGATCGTATCCCAAAACCAATAAACTAATTTAAAAATATTATTGCACCATTTAGAATTGCTGCAAAACTCACCCAAGCTATGTAGGGGTACAGCATGAAAGATGCCTTTAGATCAATTAAGCGAAACCAGAAAATACTCCGTTGGATTAAAAACCACAAAGTAATTATTACGATCATTGATAAAGAAGTCATTTTAAAACCGAAAAAAATTAATGACCACAATCCGTTTACCAAAAGTTGAAAGGTAAAATATAAAACTGCTATTTTTTTGTTTTGATTATGTCTCCCGTAATACCAAACTCTACCTAAAGCAATACCCATTAGGATATATAAAGTAGTCCAAACGGGTGCAAAAATCCAATTTGGTGGAGAAAAAAAAGGCTTATTTAAATTTGCATACCAATTAGGTATTGCCTGCCTCGTAATTTTACTAGAAATAAAACCAACAAATAATGAAATAATTATACCAATTATACAATAAATAAGAAGTCTATATTTGTTTTCTTTCATAGTTTATAAAACTAGAAAAAATACATTTAGAATAATTATCTAAATAAAGATTTCAATTGAAGCCCTATATTTGAAATGAAAATGAATGAAAATTTTTTTATTTCAAAAGCTATAGATCCATTACCATATGAATCGAATTGGGAAGCACCAAGTAATATCGCATTAATCAAATATTGGGGAAAAAAGAATCTACAAATACCGAAAAATCCTTCACTTAGTTTCACTTTAGATAAAAGTGTAACTAGAACTTCTATTCGTTTTGAGCCGTCTAAATCTGGGAAATTTAACTTTAAATTTTTCTTCAATGATTCTCTCAAGCCTGATTTTGACGATAAACTGCATGTTTTCTTTGATCGTATTAAAAAATATGTATGTTGGATAACAAATTATGATTTAACAATAAAAAGTATAAACACATTTCCACACAGTAGCGGTATTGCTTCTTCAGCATCAGCAATGGCAGCACTTTCTTTAGCGATCATGGATTTAGAGAGCTATTTATTTAATTTTGAAAAAAATGATTTTTTCTTCACTAAAGCATCATTTTTAGCCAGAATCGGTTCTGGGAGTGCATCTAGAAGTATAAAAGGGCCTGTTACAATTTGGGGAGATAATAGAAAAATATCAAACTCCTCAGACCTGTATGCCATCGAATTTGGTAAAGATTTAAATTCAATTTTTAAATCTTACCAAGATACCATATTACTAGTTGATAAAGAATCAAAAAATGTATCGAGTACAAAGGGTCACGATCTAATGCATTCTAACCCATATGCTGAAAAAAGATTTTTACAAGCTAGAAGAAACTGTGATTCTTTAATCCCTATTATGAAATCAGGTGATTTAGACGCATTCATTAAAATTGTCGAATTGGAAGCTTTATCATTACATGCTATGATGATGACATCAAATCCTTATTATATTCTCATGAAACCTAATACGTTACTAATTATTGAAAAATTATGGGATTTCCGTAAGGAAAAAAATATTCCTGCTTGCTTTACAATGGACGCAGGAGCTAATGTTCATATCTTATATCCTTCAGAATATGAAAAACAAATGATCCCATTTATTGATCTAGAATTATCTTCATTTTGTAAGAACAAAGAATATATTGTTGATCAAGTTGGTGCTGGAGCAAGGAAACTAGATTAAATATCTTTTTGATTATAAATTTTATGAACCAGTCTTTCTTTTTTTCTAAAATTTTACTTTTCGGAGAATATGGTATAATAAAAAACTCAAGGGGTCTAACGGTACCCTATAGGTTGTATAAAGGTAATTTGAATACATCTTCAAAAATTAATAATGAAATTGATTCTTCTCACAAAAAGATTTTAGAATTCGTAAAATATCTTAAGAATTTAAATCAAAATTTTGTAGAATTTAATTGGCAGAAGTTAGATAATGATCTCAAAGAAAATTTATATTTCAATAGCAATATACCTCAAGGTTATGGTTTAGGAAGTAGTGGTGCCCTTATAGCAGCAGTATATGAAAAGTATGCTATGTCAAAGATTATTCCTAGTAATTATACAACCTTGAAAAATATTCAAACTCTAAAAAAAATTTTTAGTCATATGGAATCTTATTTTCATGGTAATTCTTCTGGATTTGATCCTTTAGTTAGCTATTCAGACACCTCAATTTTGATGGGTCCAGGTAATCATATTAGTACTACTCAAATCCCTTCTCAAAAGAAAAATGCCAAAGGAGCTATTTTTTTAATTGACAGTGGAAAAAGCAGAAAGACTACATCTATGATTTCAATATTTATGGAAAAAATGAAAAGCTCAAAATTTAGCCAGATAATCTTTAAAGATTTTATAAAGTTTTCTGAAAATTGCATTGATGACTTTCTAAATGAAAATCATGATTCTTTTTTTAGAAATATCAAAATATTGTCGTCTTTGGTCTTACAAAATTTTGATAAAATGATTCCAAAGCCAATTTTTCAATTATGGGAAAAAGGTATAAATACTGATAATTATTATCTTAAATTATGCGGATCTGGAGGAGGTGGTTATTTTTTAGGCTTTACAAAAGATTTTAAATCTGCAACAAAACTCTTGAAAGATTATCCTCTAGAGGTGGTTTATAAGCTTTAATTTATAAATATCTTAAATTTTATTAGTTGTTCAAAAAAACATGAAATCAAAAAACATCTCCCTAAACTCAGAAAAAAATACTAATAATATGAATCAACATGTTAGAATTAATAAATTTTTGTCAAATGCTGGGCTTTGCTCTAGAAGAGAGGCAGATCAATATATTAAAATGGGTTTAGTAGAGGTAAATGGTAAAATAATTACAGAATTAGGTTTTAAAGTTAAGGCTTCAGATGAAGTTAAATATGATGGTACTCGCATTAAAACAAAACCATTTTTATATATTCTGATAAATAAACCAAAAGGATTCATTGCAACTTTTCAAGGTGACAAAATAGATAAGTCAATTCAACATTTAATAAGTACTAAAACCAATCCTGGGTTATTACCTGTTGATGATATGGGTAGACCCATGACAGGTCTTTTGATTTTGACAAATGATGGTGAATTAAGGAAAAGACTCAACAAATCTAAATCTACAAAAATGGTCTATAAAGCCGTATTAAATGAAAATGTAACAAAGCAAATAATTAATAAATTAAAAACAGGTCAGATGGTATATAATAGACTTTTAAAAATAAAAGATATTAGCCATATTAAAGGGAAGCCTAAAAATGAGGTTGGTTTAGAGGTCAATTCTATAGGTACATCTGAACTTGTAAAGCTTTTTAGTATATGTGGCTTAAGAGTTGTTTTAATTGATAGAGTTATATACGGTAGCCTCACAAAAAAAGATTTGCCAAGAGGAAAGTGGAGAAATTTAAGTTCTAAGGAAGTTGGTTTTTTGAAGATGATGTCCTAAACGCTCCCTAAAAAGCTCATAAAAAACACAAATGTAAACCAAAAAATAAGCCCCTATCTGCCAATATAATTTTTCTTCGACTATTTCTACTCCATAGGCGCTGTAGCTCCAAAAGACAGTCATACTCCACAAAACCGGGTATAAATATCCGCTTAAAATTCCTAGAATTATTAAGTTAATAATGTACCAAGGATGGACTGTTGTTGAGAGAAAAAAATAGATGCTTAAAATAAATAGCATATTTTTAAAAATATCTTTCGGCTCAAGATTTGATTTAATAAAAGAGAAAACAAAAACAAATACTGAAATAAGGTAAGGTGTTATTTTTCCTATATCTTTAATAATGTTATATCCTTTCAATTTATATCCAATTGCTCTTATAATATTGTAAATACTACCGTTAAATTCAAAAGTTGAAAACCAAAGTTGTATGGTTTGAAGATAATTTGGAAAAAAATTTTCATCCCAATATGGTAAAAATATGATCCCACCAAAAATCAAAATAAATACACCATAGACTATAAAATTCTTCAGTCCTAAATACTGAAAGAAAAAAGGAACTAGAATCAGAGGTAAAAGTTTAGTACCTATTGCAAATGCCATAAAAATTCCACCTAAAATAGGTTGTCGCTTAATGCAATAAAGCCATGAAATAAAAGTAAAACACATCATAAGACATTCTCCATGAAGATTTCCGTAACCTTCAATAATTACCAATGGATTTAGGAAATACCATGCTAGATATTCTTTTGATAGTATTAATTTTTCTAACAAGCTTTTTATTACAAAAAATATTATCATCTCACTTACTAAATAGACGCTGCGTATGCAAAGAATTGGTGTGAAAATATTTTCAGAGTTAAAGTTGGCTGCTAAGGCAAATAAGTATTGACTTATTGGAGGATAATTTGAAAAATTATTTCTACTTAGATTCCCCATTTTTTCAAATAATAGTTGCGAATTGGGAAAACCTACTAAATCAATTATTTGATTTGGTGTGTAATGATAAGGATTAATTCCAAAAAGCTGAATGCTTCCATCCCAAATAAAGCGATAAAAATCTTGTGACAGATTAGGTATATAATTCCAAAAAATTAAACGGCATATTATTCCTAAAAAAAAAATATTTCCTATTGAAGAATACTTTTTAACCCAAATCCAAATTAAAAGAAATAAAAACACGTATGTACCAATTAAGGGTAGCGTTTGAAACCTTTTTAATTCAAACGAAAATAAAGCAAAGGCAAAAAATATTCCAAGTAATGTTATTGAACTTGAAATGATATAGTTTTTATTCATTATTTATGTTTTGGCTAATCCCAAAATAGCTTATAATTCCAAATCCAATAAAAAGAACCAGATGAAATAAAAACATTCCTAAATTAAATGATTTATTAAAACTCAAAGAGCATAGAATCCCAAAAAGAAAATAAATTGATAGCACTAATTCTAGCAAAGAATATGGAGATATCTTATTTTCAGAATATTTAAAATTCTTCAAAGAACTCTGGTTAAACTTTGGTGTACGAATAAAGGCACTTTTTTTACCTAAATAAGCCTCTAAAACTGCAACTGAATTGTGCACCGAGAATCCCAGAATTAATGTATAAAAGTTTATAAACCGCTTAATGTAAATCAAGAAAGAATAAAATCCACCTCCAAATGAGTGTTTGTGAACATGCCAATAACAATAAAAAAATATTATTGTACTTAAAATGAACAGGGAACTCATATTAAATACTAACTCATATTCGGGGAAAGTTTCTTTTATAAATATTAAGGGAACACTCAAAATTGCTATTAAAAAAACATTTAAAAACATATTGCTACTAAATAAATGGAAAAAAGCATTTATTTTTTTGTTGAATGTATATTTATCAGAAAATAAAATCTTTGCAACCAAATTTCTAAAATTTTCCGCACCCCCTTTATTCCATCTGAATTGTTGAGAACGTATTGCATTGATTGTTATAGGAAGTTCTCCAGGTGTAACCACGTTATCCAAATAAACAAACTCCCAGTCTTTTAATTGGGCTCGATAGCTTAGATCTAAATCTTCTGTTAAAGTATCTGCTTTCCAATTCCCTGAATCCATTATGCAATCTTTTCTCCAAATCCCAGCTGTTCCATTAAAATTTATAAAATGTTTTTGCTGATTCCTACCTACTTGTTCTAGAAGAAAATGAGCATCTAGAGCAAAGGCTTGAACTTGAGTAAGAATTGAATATTCACGGTTTAAATGCCCCCATCTGGTCTGAACTACACCTACTTTATTGTTTTGAAAATATGGAATCGTTTTTAGAAGCCAATCTGGATTGGGTAAAAAATCTGAATCAAAAATAGCAATGAATTCACCACTTGCTGTTTTCAATCCATTTTTAAGTGCTCCAGCTTTAAACCCTTTTCTTTTAGTTCGAATAATATGATGTATAGGTATACCTTTGTCTTTATATTTTGAGACTATTTTTTTTGTAACTAATAGTGACTCGTCTGTTGAATCATCTAGTACCTGAATTTGAATTAACTCTTTTGGATATTCTAGATTTGTTATACATTTTAATAAGCGTTTTATGACATAAAACTCGTTGTAGAGCGGCAATTGAATTGTTACTCTTGGAAGCTTTTCAGGAATTTTACATTTTAGCTTGTTTTTTTTTTGATAAATTTTAAAATACTTTAACATATTTAGTTGCAATAAGCTATAACAAAATATTATAACTAAACAACATACATATACTACTATAATCAACGGGACAAATATTTTAATAACTAAATCTGTTACTACTTCCATTTTGAAAAGTAAAATTTAAATATCCAAGTTAATATTTTATAGCCCGCTAAGAGAGTTCCTTTTATTGTTCCTGAAACTTTTGAAACACCAAGACGCTTACGATATCTGACAGGAATTTCTTTATAAGATATTTTTTTTCTTAAAACTTTGAGTTGCATTTCAATTGTCCATCCATAAGTTTTATCCTCCATTTTTAATTCTTGAAGAGATTGCCATTTAATAGCACGAAATGGACCTAAATCAGAAAACTTACCTTGATATAGCCATTTCATTAGAAAACAAGCTAATTTATTTCCAAAGATTTGTTGATATTTTAGAGAGCCCTTTTCCCTCAATTTTTTGTCTCTAGCGCCAATACAAAAATCAACTTCTTTAAGAATAATCGGAGAAACAATTTTGTCAAGGTCTTCTGCATAATCTGAATAATCACCATCCAAAAAAACTACAATATCTGGACTATTTTGGGCTAGGTGTTTTAAACCTTTTAAACATGCATAACCATAACCTTTTCTGTTTTCTGTAACTACTTCAGCTCCTTTTTTCTCTGCTATTTTAGATGTATTATCGGTTGACGCATTATCAACAACAACTATTCTATCTACACTTTTCGGAATTGCATCAATTACAAGGCCTATTGATTGTGATTCATTATAAGCTGGTATAATAACAGCAATTTTTATATCAAATTCAATTTAGATGTTTAACTCTTTTTGCTGTTGAGGAACAATAAATTCGTCAAAATACCAGGAAGACCACGACTCTAATGCTAAGAAAAAAGAAACACCAAATGTAATTAATAAAAAAATTAGCATTGCTAAGTTTAAATTTTTTCTTTTGGGATCTATAGAACATTGATTTTGTTTTTTTCTAAAAACGTAGGCTGCATAGATTCCTAGACCGATCGCAACTGTTCTTAAGATAATAGATCCTGTTCCTAAACTTCCATCTTCTTTGTAAAAAAAATCTGCGAATGATATAGCTACTACCCCCCCCATCAAACCAAACATAAAAAGAACAGCAGGGGCAACACAACATAACATCCCTGTCAAGGCTGAAATAAGACTATATTTTATTGACCACTTAAACGCATTTGGACTTTTCATATTCATTTATTTAAGAATCAAAAATATTTATTATTCGTTTAAATCCCAATTGTACGGTAAATAATCGATTTTAAATTTATTAAGTTTAACTCCTGAATATTTAGATATGAATTCTTTGATCATTTTTTTAGATCCAAAGTCTTTTCCAAACCAAAGAAAGATTTTCGAGATCATGGATTTATTTTCTTTAATTATATTTTTTGTAGAATCAATTAAAAATTCCTTTGTTGCTGCATTCAACTGATTATTAAGATTTTTTTCAATATAAGCTTCATTAAGAAGTTTTGGACATGATTTTGAAGCACAATTTATTGCAAAATGAATCCTAGGTTCATCCATTTTTCTAAGAATTTTATGTTCTATATCTCCAAGACTGTAATTGTTTTTACCATCATTGAAGCATTTTATTTTCCAAGGAAATTTGATTTCTTTAATACTTCTTAGAGGGTAATTTTGAATTATAAGATCTATTGTAAGAGCATTATATGCATTTATCCAATATGCTAGTTTATATTCTTTCGAAGTATTTTCATTAGGAGAATTTGATTCTAAAGTATTAATATAAGCTTTTAGCTGATCTATATTTTTCACCCATTCTTTGTAGTTAACAATGCCGTTATTTGATACATATTTTTTTAATTGTGTATTCCATCTATGATGAATATTTTTTTGTGCAAACAAACTAGCTGAAAAAATTATGAAAAAAGCAAAATATAAAGTCCTCATGATGTTCTATAAATAAATCTTTAAATTAAAATTTTTAAATCAAATGAAAATTAGACAAACTCTATCCAAATTTTTCCAAATACATATTATAAAGATTTGAATCATTTTTGAGATCGATAAAATCATCAATGTCATTTTCTATTCCTAGAAAGTAGACAGAATCATTTTTAATTTTTTTTAATGTTTCCTCTAAAACGCGGTCTGTACTCCAAGGAATATTTTGAAAAATTTTCTTTTTCATTTTTTTCATACCAATCAAATAATATCCACCATCATAAGTAGGGCCAATCACAAAATCTTTATTCTCTAATACATTTCTAGCTCGAATTACCATACTCTCACTAATATTCCATAGATCGGTTCCAATTAGTATAACATTTTTATATTTTTCATTGAAGGCCCACTGAAAAGCTGATAGCATTTTATCTCCTAGATCAGATCCATTTTGAACTAAAAATTTTTTTGCGTTAACAAAAATTGATTTGATTTTTTTATTTGGTTTACTCTGAAATACAATAATATCTTGATTGTTATTTGATATATTTTCAGCTGTTTTTTTAATTAGTTGTAAATAAATCCAATGAGATTTTTCGGATCCTATATTGTGACCAAGTCTGGTTTTAACTTCACCTTTTATAGGTGACTTTGCAAAAACCATCAATAAGTTTTTCATTAACGTATAGAAGAAATAAATGAACCTATATTTTCCACACCTTCTTCTTCAAGAAATTTAATAAATGCTGATCCAATTATTGCTCCACTTGAGTGTTTAATGGCTGTCAAATAGGTTTCTGAATTACTTATCCCAAAACCTACAACCGTTGGTGTGGATAGTTTCATTTTAGCTATGCGATTAAAATAGTCTGTTTGTGTGCTCCCGAATTTATCCTTAGCTCCAGTGACACTTGCACTACTAACCATATAAATAAATCCATTTGATACTTTATCAATATATTTAATTCTTGTCTCAGGAGTTTGTGGAGTTATCAAAAACATATTGTATAAACCATATTTTTTAAATAGGCTTTTATAATTTTCATGATAAACATCAACAGGTAGATCAGGAATAATTAATCCGTCAATACCTATTTTTTGACAATTTTGACAAAATTTTTCAATTCCGTATTGCATCATTGGATTTAAGTAACCCATTATTACCAAGGGAATTTTAATTTTTTTACGAACATTTTCAAGTTGTGAAAAAAGTTTTTGTGTCGTCATCCCGTTTTGCAGTGCTTGAGTAGAACTTTTTTGGATAGTTGGCCCATCTGCTAATGGATCGGAAAACGGAAGTCCAATTTCGACCATATCAACCCCAGAGGACTCAAGTTTTTCCAAGATAGTTAATGTATCCTCAAGCTTTGGATGGCCAGCTGAAAAATAGATAGACAAGAGTTTCTTGTCTTCTTTAAACTTTTTATCAATTCTATTCATTAAAGTTTGAAATAGTCTATATAAGTTGATAAATCCTTATCACCTCTACCAGAACAATTAAAAACAATTATTTCCTCAGGACCAAACTTACGGACATCAAGAACCGCAAATGCGTGAGCTGTTTCAATCGCTGGGATAATGCCTTCGGTTTGAGATAAAGTTAGCCCCCAATCCATTGCCTCTTGATCAGGTATAGAGACAAATTCAGCCCTCTTAGATCTGAACAGATGCGCGTGCATTGGCCCTACACCGGGATAATCTAAACCCGCTGAAATGGAGTAGGGTTCTGTAATTTGTCCATCACTGGATTGCATCAAAAGAGTTTTGCTACCGTGTATTATTCCCTCTTTACCTAGCGCAGATGTAGCAGCACTTTGACCTGAATCAATACCCTTACCTGCAGCTTCTATTGCAATTATATTAACCCGTTCATCGTTTAGATAATGATAATATAGACCTGCAGCGTTACTACCCCCACCAACACAAGCAATGACATGGTTGGGATAGTCTCTTCCCTCTTGTTCTTCAAGTTGCCATTTTGTTTCTTCACTAATAACAGATTGAAAACGTGCAACCATATCTGGATAAGGATGAGGTCCAACTACTGAACCAATTATATAATGAGTATCTATTGGATTGTTTATCCAGTCCCGAATTGCTTCGTTCGTTGCGTCTTTGAGGGTTTTACTACCAGACTTTGCTGAACGTACCTCAGCTCCCAACATTTTCATTCGAGCTACATTAGGGGCTTGCCGGTGAATATCTAATTCGCCCATATACACAATACACTCGATGCCCATTAAAGCACAAACAGTAGCTGTAGCAACACCATGTTGTCCAGCTCCAGTTTCGGCAATAATTCTATTTTTTCCAAGACGTTTTGCTAAAAGTATTTGTCCTATGGTATTGTTTACTTTATGTGCCCCAGTATGGCATAAGTCCTCTCTTTTTAAATAAATTTTTGTTTTGTATTTTTCTGATAAGCGACTTGCAAAATATAGTGGTGTTGGACGTCCAACATAAACTTTTAAAAGATTTTCAAACTCTTTTTTAAAATCAGCTCGCCCAGTTATTTCTAAATAATTATCACGCAATTCAGCCACATTTGGATATAACATTTCTGGAATAAAAGCCCCTCCAAAATCACCATAATATCCTTTTTCATTTACATTATAATTCATACAATTCCTTTTTAAAAAATTTTAATTTATCAATATTTTTTTTTGCAGGTGAAATTTCAAATTTACTATTTACATCAATAGCATATAATGGTAATTGAGAATTTAATAATTTTTTGATTTGATCTATGTTATCTATCCCAATTCCACCACTTAGAAAAAAGGGTTTTTGAAGCGAATAATTTTTAAGAATACCCCAATCAAAATTTATACCGTTTCCACCTGGCAGATCTCCTTTTGTGTCAAATAAAAAAAAGTCGCAATTTTTTTCATAGCTTTTCAAAATTGAAAAGTTATAACTATTACTTATCGAAAATGTTTTAATTACCTCAACATTTAAGTTTTTTATCACCTTGCAATAATCAGGTGTTTCATCACCGTGTAATTGTACTGCACTCAATTGATGTTTTACTATCATGGTTTCGATATAATCAATTGAAGCATTAACAAAGACTCCCGTTTTTTTAATACTATCGTCTATTTTTGGAGTTTTATCAGTAACGTGTCTTTTCGAAGGAGCCCAAAAAATAAAGCCAATATAGTTTGGTTTCAGCTTACAAAGTGAATTTATGTTTTCAAACTCTCGCATGCCACAAACCTTTAATTTCATTGTGTAATTCTTCTGATAAAATCTTTAGCTGTATCCCCAGGGTGATCTGATTTCATGAAGTTTTCACCAATTAAAAAACCTTTGTAGCCAAATTCTATTAATTCTTTTATACTATTAGTATCGCTTATTCCGCTCTCTGATACTTTTAAAAACTGGTCAGGTATTTTTTCTGCTAAACTTCTGCTTGTTTCTAATGAAACTTCAAAGGTTTTTAGGTTCCTATTGTTAACTCCAAATAAATCAATTGTTGGCATAATTGACTTTTCAATTTCTTCAAGGTTATGAACCTCTAATAATACTTCTAGGCCTAAGTTATTTGCTAGAGACGAAAAATTCTTAATTTCTTTTCTAGATAATACTGCTGCAATAAGAAGAATAACGTCAGCCCCATTAGCTTTAGCTTCAATTATTTGATATTCATCAATAACAAAATCTTTTCTAAGAAGAGGTAAGCTAATAATTGATCTTGAAAGAATTAAATCTTCGAGAGACCCACTAAAATATTTTCCATCAGTTAAAACAGACATTCCACTCACACCAGCTTCCTCATACTCTTTAGCAACTTTAGTTACAGAAAGTGAACTATTAATATTTTTTTTTGAAGGGGAACGACGTTTGAATTCTGCGATAATACCAAAATCATTAATCTTAATTTTCTTTACAAGCGAGTTACAATGCCTTTCAAAAAGAGGAGATGTTTCTAAATAAGAGATTGGAAGTAATTTTTTTTTCTGAATCACTTCAGCTTTTTTATCAGCTACTATTTTATTGAGAATATTCATTCTTTACTAATATTTTGAAGTTTATTAAATGCTTCAAATGCTTTTCCTGATACCAAAGATTCTTTTGCCAACTTAAAACCCTCAATTGGAGAAAGATCTAAGGCAGTGGCAATAGCCATACCAGCATTTGCACATACTACGTCTTCTTGTGATTTAGTACCCTTGTTTTGTAGTACATCTATAAAAATTTTAGCTGATGATTTAACATTATTTCCACCTTGAATAGATTTTGCTTTTATTTGTTCTGTACCAAAATCTTTGGCTGTAATTAATTTTTCAAAATCATTTCCAATTGCTTTTGCAGGACTAGTTAAAGAAATTTCATCATATCCATCTAGGGAGTAAAGAATGGTAAAATTTATATTGGTTTTTTGTAATAGGTAATTATAAAGACGGGCTAGTTCAAGATTAAAAACTCCGGTTAGTTGATTTTTAGGAGAACATGGATTGACTAGTGGTCCAAGCATATTAAAAAATGTTTTCAAACCTAGCTCCTTGCGAACGGGTCCAACATTTTTCATAGCAGGATGAAATAAAGGGGCATGAAGAATACATATTCCAGCCTTCTCTAAACAACGTTTTAAAAAGTCTTTATTATTGGAAAATTTAATTTCTAAAGCTTCGAGTACATTACTAGAACCGCATCCTGAGGAAACCCCGTAATTTCCATGTTTTGTAACCTTTATACCAGCTCCTGCAGTTACAAATGAGGATAATGTTGAAATATTAAAAGTGTCCTTGCCATCACCACCTGTACCACACAAATCTATTGTGTTAAATTCACTTAAGTCTACTGAAATACATAATTCGAGTAGTGCCTCTCGAAAACCTTCAAGCTCTTCAAGGCTAATATTTCGCATCATAAACACAGTTAGAAAAGAAGCAATTTGTGAGTTATTATATTTGCCTTCAGCAATATTAGTGATTATCTCTTTAGCCTCATCTTTACTAAGGGATTCATAGTTCGTAAGTCTTTTAAGAGTAGCTTTCATGCCTAACTTTTTATCCAATTCTCTAATATTTTTTTTCCATTGGGAGTTAATACGGATTCGGGATGGTATTGAACAGATCTAACATCATAAGTTTTGTGTCTTAATGACATAAGATGCCCCTCATCATCAAAAGATGTAGCTATTAATTCGTTTGGTAATGGAGTAGCGACTACCCATGAATGGTATCGACCTATTTCAAACTTTTTTGGTAAGTCTTTAAAAAGTATGTCACTTTCCGATATAGTTACAGACGTTGAAATGCCGTGGTAAACTTTTTCCATATTTACCAGGGTTGCACCAAAAACCTCCCCAATTGCCTGCTGTCCTAAGCATACCCCTAGTATTTTTTTTGTTGGAGCATAATGTTGAATAGCTTCTTTTAATAAGCCAGATTCATCTGGTATTCCAGGACCGGGTGATAAAAGAATTAATGGATATTCTTTAATTTCATCAAGTTTGAATTCATCATTACGTTTGACAGTAACATTACAATCAAGCTCCTCTAGATAATGAACAAGATTATATGTGAAGGAGTCATAATTATCTATAACAAAAACTTTTTTCATTAATCAAATTTTTTCTGCTTGTAACAAAGCTTTGTCTAAAGCACCTAACTTATTATATACTTCTTGTAATTCATTTTCTGGTACAGAAGCTGCTACAATACCAGCTCCAGCTTGATAATGCAATCTATTGTTCATACTCAAAAATGATCGTATTATTATTGCATGGTTAAAATTTCCATAGAAGTCCATATATCCAATAGCCCCACCATAAAAATTTCGTTGTGTTTTTTCATACTTATCTATAAGTTGAAGCGCTTTATGTTTTGGCGCTCCGCTTAAAGTTCCTGCAGGAAATGTGTCTGCCACTACTCTAAATGTCTTGGCTGAATCTTTCATATTGCAAGTAACTTTAGAAACTAGATGTATTACATGCGAAAAAAATTGAATCTCACGATTTTTTTCAACCAAAACACTTGAACCGTTTCTACTCAAGTCGTTTCTGGCTAAATCGACTAACATTACATGCTCACTATTTTCTTTTGGATCTTTGGCTAATTCTTTAGCTGCTTGAGTATCTTTTAGGTCATTACCTGTTCTTCGGAAAGTACCAGCTATAGGATGAATTTCAGCTTTTCCATTATCAACAATTAATTGTGCTTCTGGTGAACTTCCAAATATCTTGAAATATCCATAGTCGAAAAAAAATAGATAAGGTGACGGATTTATGGAACGAAGAGTTCTATATACATTAAACTCATCACCTTTAAATTGTTGTGAAAATTGACGAGATAATACTAGTTGAAATACATCTCCTCTGTAGCAATGTTCTTTTCCTTTTTTTACAAAATCAATAAATTCTGAATCAGTTAGATTAGAAGACTTTTCTCCAACTTTTTCAAATTTGAAAGGAGTACTAATTTGAGAATTTAATAAGTTTTCTATCACATCTAAATTATGATCACTATCATAAGTATTAGAAAATAAATAGGCTTCATGATTAAACAAACTTATAGCAATAATATTTTCATAGACAGCATAATACATATCAGGCATCTCTATTCCGGTTTTATTTCTGTCTAGTTTGATTTTATCAAAACGCTCAACAGCTTCATGAGCGATAAATCCAAAAATACCATTACTAATAAATTCAAAGGGTAGTTTTTCACTTTTAAATTGAGTTGAGAATTCATGTACTCGTTCGGGAATATCAATTGATTCATCTACTTTCTCAACTATTGAACTTTTATCAGGAAAATGAGTTGTTAATTTTTTATTTTTTAATTCAATTGAGGCAATAGGATTACAGCATATGTATGAAAAGTTTTTGTTATTTGAAGAATAATCACTACTCTCAAGAAGTAGGGAATGTGGAAATACATCTCTTACTTTCAGATAGACATTTACTGGTGTAATTGTGTCTGCTAGTATTTTTTTAAATACTGTTTTTAAAGAATAAATTTTCATACGTCTACAAAATTAAAAAAGGCTTGTCGTGATGACAAGCCTTTTAAAATAGTAATATCAGATTTAGTCACACGAGAATTTGTTGCATCGCGTACCACCAGTTAATATTGCAAATAAAATTTTTCATTGTTCAAATATAACATAAATTTTAGAAACCTTTAACCTTAATGATTATTCAAACGAATCAAAAAACTTTAATATCGTATTTAAAAATAAAGGTTGACTTCTAATTCGATATCGTCGTAAATAAGTTTATCACCTAAATTAGAAAAAAAGCTTGATGATCTATGCTTAACATCAAATTTAGATCTATCAAAAACCATTTCTACTGTTGCACCGTCATCGTTTAGTAATAATATAAAATTAGTTGATTTAGTTATGCCTTTGATTGTTAAATCCCCTGTAACTTCATATTTATCTATGTCAATTTTTTCTGCAGAGGTTATCTTTAATGAAGATCTAGGATATTGCTCCACTGAAAAAAAATCTTCAGAACGCAAATGATTTTCTAGATAATCTTTGGACCTTCCAGTCAAATCCTCATTCAATAAGCTTAACATATCAACAGAAAATTCACCCCCAACTATTAGATTGTTATCGAACAGTATATTCCCTGATATAAATCTTAGCGAGCCATAGTGTATTTTTGTTGTAATTTCCTTTCCAGTCCATTTAATCTTGCTTAATTGTAGGTTTATATTTTTATTTTGCCCGGATAAATGGAGGTTTATAAAGCATATAAACGTTAATATAAATAACTTTTTCATGATTTTATTTACAAATTAAAAAATTAATCTTTTAAGTAATAAATATATTATAATTCAAATTACGTTGATACTATTTTTAATTTGTTTAATCACAATCACTGTTGTAATTTTAAATTATGGATTTGAATCAAAATGAATGGGCAGCAATGCACCGAAGTAAAGAAGAAACCATTTTATTAGATGTACGAACTTTAGAGGAGTATAGGCAGGGACATATCCCAAATGCTAAACTGATCGATATTCAAAATCCTCCAAATTTCTTACACGAATTAGAATTACTTAACCCTTCAAAAACATATCTAGTTTACTGTAGGTCCGGGGCTAGAAGTTCACAAGCATGTATATTAATGAAAAATAAAGGGATAGAAAACTGTTTTAATTTGCTAGGAGGTATTAATCAGTGGAACGGGGAGATTGTTATTTAAAATGAAAAAATCAACTAGAGTTCGTATTTTCTTTGAACGATATGGTTTCGCCGTTTGTTCTCGTTTAGCTGAAATATTGGGAATGAAAGTAAAAAGTGTTCGTTTATTTTTTATTTATGCCTCATTTACAACTCTTGTAGGAGGTTTTGTGCTTTATTTAACATTAGCGTTTTGGCTAAAATTAAAAGACCTAATTTATACTAAGCGTACCTCAGTATTTGATTTGTGAATTTAGAATTTTAACTTTTTATTTTCTCTTTATCTATTTTTAATTAAATCTTTACCTTTTAATAATTTGATATTCTAATCCTTTTTATGATATTGAGCAACCAAATTTATATCTAGAAAATGAAGCCCACTTATCTTGCTAAACACACATTTTTATATTTTTTTTTCTTAATTCCATTTAGTAACCTTTTTTCACAAGAGAGAGGATTAGACGAAAAAATTAATGAAGCTTTTGCACCAATTGCAAATTGGTGGGAAGGATTAATACTTCATAATTTTCCAGGTACAGAGATTCCAACAATAATAATTCTATTGGTGGGAGGGGCAATATTTTTTACTTTCTATTTTGGCTTTGTTAACATACGCCATTTTTCAACCGCTATAAATACAGTGCTAGGGAAATATGATAGTGCAGATGAAAATATAAAGAAAGAAAATAAAACTCAAAATTTTGAAAGTCTAGATACAGCTCAATTTAAAAAAAATGACCAAGGAGAGGTAAGTCACTTTCAAGCGCTGGCAACAGCAGTCTCTGGAACTGTGGGTAACGGAAATATTGCTGGCGTAGCACTGGCTATAGCGGTTGGAGGGCCAGGCGCTACTTTTTGGATGATCCTATGCGGTTTAATAGGAATGTCAACAAAATTTGTAGAATGTACCTTAGGAGTAAAATACAGAGATGTTGGTTCAGACGGTACAGTTTATGGGGGCCCTATGTATTACTTAACTAAAGGGCTCCAAGAGAAAGGATTTGTTTCTTTGGGAAAAACATTAGCAGTTATATTTGCTTTTTTGTGTATTGGAGCTTCTTTTGGAGGGGGTAATGCTGCTCAATCTAATCAGGCTGCTATGCAACTTGTAAGTTCTTTTGGAATGACCGGTGGAAGTGCTAGAACTATTATAGGAATAATAATGATGATTTTGGTGGGCATTATAATAATAGGTGGAATTAAGAGAATTGCTTCTGTAACCGAAAAGGTAGTTCCATTTATGGCGTTAATGTATATAATCGCCTGTTTATACATAATTATTTCAAACTTTAGTTTTGTTGATGATGCGTTTGGTATGATCTTTAAACAAGCTTTTAAACCCCAGGCTGGACTTGGAGGCTTGTTAGGTGTGTTGATCACAGGCTTTAGGAGAGCTGCTTTTTCAAACGAAGCAGGAGCTGGTTCGGCATCAATTGCTCATTCAGCTGTAAAAACAAAATATCCAGCTTCGGAAGGTTTAGTAGCTTTGCTAGAGCCATTTATTGACACCGTTGTTATATGTACAATGACAGCTTTAGTAATAATCATTTTTAATGGCAATAATAGTGTATTTGAATATGGAGGTATTGGTGGCGTAGTAATGATTGACGGTATACCTGCTGAGGGTGCTGGAATTACCGCAGCTGCATTTTCAGAATACATTTCATTTTCCGGTCCTTTTCTTACTATTGCTGTCGTATTATTCGCCATCTCAACAATGATTTCATGGTCGTATTATGGTTTACAATCATGGATGTATATTTTTGGAAAAAGCAAAGTTTCTGAACTAACTTACAAATCAATTTTTCTTATTTTTATTGTAATTGGTGCTGCTGGCGACATGTCATCAGTTTGGGCATTTTCAGATGCGATGATTCTGGCACTAGTTTTTCCCAATATGGTAGGATTATTAATTCTATTCCCTAGAGTTAGAGATGAATTGAATAGTTACTTAAATTCAATAAAGGCATTAAAAATTAAAAACTAAATTGAAGTAAGATAGTTTTTGCAGCGTAAACAATCCTAAACTGTTGATAGATATTTATTTAATAATTTCATTGTGACAAAGTGTTTATAACAATACCCATTTTGTCTTAACTTTTTGTTATTTTCCCAAACAAACTCTAAATAATAAAACTATATTTGTAATAAAAATTGTTTATGATTGATTTCGAACTTCGCCCAGACATAAAAACTTCCGAAACTCAACGGATGGTTTATGAAGCAGCTAGAGACTTTGCAACACAATTTATCAAGCCAAATGTTATGGAGTGGGATGAAGCCCAATATTTTCCTGTGGAAATTTTTGATAAAGCAGGAGCACTCGGGTTCATGGGGATGCTTATACCAGAAAGTTATGGTGGCTCAGGTATGGGTTATCATGAGTATGTCACATTAATTGAAACAATATCAATAGTTGACCCTTCCATAGGTCTTTCAATAGCTGCACATAATTCTTTATGCGTAAATCACATATATTCATTTGGAACTGAAGAACAGAGACTTAGATGGTTACCAAAGCTATGTGAAGGAACAGCTATTGGAGCTTGGGGCTTAACTGAACATAACACTGGATCTGATGCTAAAGGCATGTCAACTACAGCTATAAAACAAGGAGACCAGTGGATTTTAAATGGTACCAAAAACTTTATCACACACGGTATTTCAGCTGACATTGCAGTTGTCATTGCTAGAAGTGGTAATAAAGGTGATAGTCGTGGAACCACAGCGTTTGTTGTAGAAAGGGGAACACCTGGATTTTATTCTGGAAAAAAGGAAAATAAGTTGGGTATGAGAGCATCAGAGACTGCAGAAATGATTTTTGAGAATTGTGTAATCCCAGATGAAAATCGTTTGGGTCCTGTTGGTGACGGTTTTATACAATCAATGAAAATTTTAGATGGAGGAAGAATTTCAATAGCTGCACTTTCCTTAGGAATAGCTAAGGGAGCTTATAATGCATCTCTTTCATATTCAAAGGAGAGAAAGCAATTTGGTAAATCAATAAGCGACTTTCAGGGAATCTCTTTTAAACTAGTTGATATGGTTACTGAAATTGAAGCTGCTTCACTTTTGACTCAGAAGGCATCAGAAATGAAGAATCAAAACTTAAGTGTAACCCAGTCTGGAGCTATGGCTAAGCTTTTTGCGTCAGAAACTTGCGTAAAAGTTGCAAATGAGGCTGTACAAATCCACGGTGGATACGGATTTACAAAGGATTATCCAGTTGAGAAATTTTTGAGAGATTCTAAGTTATGTACAATTGGAGAGGGAACAAGTGAAATCCAAAAAATTGTAATAGCAAGAAAAATTTTGAATTCTTAGAGTTAGAATTTAAATTAGACTATTAAATAAATTCTTTTGTTTATATTTGCCCCCATGCTGAAAAGAGGTACTAAAACATGTTGATAATTCCAATCAAAGAAGGCGAAAGCATTGACCGAGCCTTAAAAAGGTTTAAGCGAAAGTTTGATAAGACTGGTGCTATGAGACAATTGCGGGCTAGAAAGCAGTTCGTAAAACCATCTGTTAAACATCGTCAAAAGATACAAAAGGCTCAATATATTCAACGTTTAATGGACAACGAGGATATCTAATTTTTAATCTGTTTTTTTTATTTTGTTTTATTTAGTTGAAGTAATTAAATTTACTTGAAAAGTTATATGGCTATACAGGCTTTTATAGACCACATTTCCCTAGAAAAAAAATATTCTCCCAACACATTAAAAGCTTATAAAAAAAACCTTGATGACTTTCAAAAGTTTATTCTTTCAAATGATTTTGATATTTCTATTGAAAAGGCTACTTATCAAGAAATTAGATCTTGGATTGTCTTTCTTGTAGAGCAAAGAAATAGTAGAAGAACTATTAATAGAAAAATTTCTGTTTTAGCTTCTTATTATAAATTTTTATTAAGAATTGAAACAATTACTATTTCTCCACTTAAAGAGCATAAAGCTTTAAAAACAGAAAAGAAAGTAGTCATTCCTTTTTCTAAAGATGAAATAAATAAATTAATGTCTGACGATTATTTTTCAGATAGTTATAAAGGTTTTCTTCAACAAACAATTATCAAACTCTTTTATTTTACTGGTATAAGAAGAAGTGAACTTATTGCATTAAGGATTAATGATTTTCATTTCTCACAGGGTTTAATAAAGGTGTTAGGAAAAGGAAATAAAGAACGTTTAATCCCTCTTTTACCAGAGATAACGGATCAAATAAATAAACTTTTGGACTTTCAAAATGTAGAAAAAATTCAAAGGGAAGAAAACTTATTATTTGTTAATAACAATGGGAAAAAGCTCTCTACAGCATTTGTTTATAAGACAGTAAAAATGTACTTTGGATATGTGTCAAGTAAGATAAAACGAAGCCCACATGTTCTTAGACACAGCTTTGCAACACATCTGCTTGACCAGGGAGCGGATTTAAATGCAATCAAGGATCTTTTGGGACATACTAGTATAGCTGCAACGCAGCATTACACGCAAAGCAGTATGGCAAAGATTCAAGAAGTTTATAAAAAAGCTCACCCTAAAGAAAAAAAATAATTAACTAAAAATAAACTCTTATGGTAACAATGCATTTTAGAGCTGTAAATTTTAAGGCTGGTGAAAGGCTCAAAGAATTCACAAAAAAGCGAATTGAAAAGCTTTCTTTATTTCATAAGCAAATATTAGAGGTTTTTGTTTTTACTAAAGTTGAAAATAATTCTGATGGTTTTAATAAGTGGGCCGAGCTCAAAATTGAAATACCAGGAGATTATGTTGTAGTCAAGAAAATTTCTCGGTCTTTTGAAGAATCTATTAACAATGCAGCCGAAACTGCTGTAAGAATTTTAAAGAAAAGAAAAGGTAAAGAAAGGAGCTAGTAAATTTTGATTTTTTCTTTTGATTCCAATAAAATTAACATTTAATTTGCAATCGATTTTATAAAAATATTTAATTTGCCGATGTAGCTCAGCTGGCTAGAGCAGCTGATTTGTAATCAGCAGGTCGTGGGTTCGAGTCCCTCCATCGGCTCTAATTTTTAAAAAGAACAAGCAATATGTTTTTAAATTAATTTATGGTTCAAAATCATTAAAATAGGGGAGATACTCAAGCGGCCAACGAGGACAGACTGTAAATCTGTTGTTTTTTAACTTCGCAGGTTCGAATCCTGCTCTCCCCACAACCTTATTTTAATAGAATTAATTATATTCACAAGTAAAAACACTAAACTATAAAGTGAAACCTAAAAACAATATGCGAGAGTAGCTCAGTTGGTAGAGCGTCAGCCTTCCAAGCTGAATGTCGCCGGTTCGAACCCGGTCTCTCGCTCTCTTTTTTTGCCGATGTAGCTCAGGGGTAGAGCGTTTCCTTGGTAAGGAAGAGGTCACGAGTTCAAATCTCGTCATTGGCTCTTAAAATTAACACTAAACTTCAATATATAATGCACTTAACAAGAAATACATGTTAGGTGCTATTTTTGATACAAAATAAGTGTAACAAAATTTTAACTAATTAATTAAGAGGTGAAATTGTAAGAAAATTTGGCCCTACACTTTGGATAGATATGCCTAATAGAGTTTCTTTCTCTTTATTTTGATGATTATGATTATAAAGGCAGGACAGAGGGTAATTATCAAAAACAGTTATGATAGAGTAGAAGGTATTTCTTATTAAGAGGTTTGTGATTGATAACGAAAAAATCTAGAAGTACAGCTTTTTATTCTGCTTTTCTCTCGCTAATTTTTGGTTTTAATGTGTTATAGCTGCCCCCTCTAGGTGCTGATCTTGCATTTAAGGGAATATGGGTTTTCATTATCAAATAAGGATTTAAAAAAGTGCCATGCCATTTTTTAAAGTTTCCGTATAACTTAACTCCCTCTTTATTTAAAACGTATTCCCTGTAATATCCGTGATCATAAAAAATTTTATTTTCTATAAATTTGTAGGATGTTGGGGCTTTTATTGGCTTATAGGAGTAACAACCTGACAAAAGCAATACAAAATTTAAAACTGAAAATTTCAACTTTATAAATTAACTACAGTAAATTTAAGAATTGTGTTTGAAATAAATCTATGTGGTTTTTGTAATTTTACTTAATGGAAAAATACATAAATAGAACTGCAATAATTTTGTATATAAACCTTCTGATCGGACTAATTCATATCTTACATGAGTTTGAAATCCTAAATTTCATACCAGACACATATTACTTTATAATTCCAATATCATTTTTATTCACATTAATTGCTTGGAACGGTCTTTTAATATTAGATAAAAATAAATGATTGAATATTTTTTCACTTGTCCATTTTGTTGGGAGAAAATTTCAATGTTGTTAGAAAGATCGGATGAAGTTCAAAATTACATTGAAGATTGCGAAGTTTGTTGCCAGCCAATTCAAATTGAATATTTATTTCAAAAAGAGGTAGAAAGATTTAATGTCATTTCATAGTTTTATTTTCTATTTATTTTATAAGCGTTTTATGTAATTTTGGCATGTGAAAATAGCAAAACTATTTGGGGCTACATTCGCCTTGTTATCCATCATTTTAGGTGCACTAAATAGCCATAATTTCAAAAAGATACTTCCTGAAACGGCATTTGAATCCATTGATTTAAGTCTAAGATATATGATGTTTCACGGCCTAGCACTATTAATATTATCTGTGTTATCTGTTGAGGGTAAAAAACTGATTTCATTTTTTTTAATTACTGGCACACTACTTTTTTCTTTTAGTATTTTATTACTATCATTTCAATCACAAATTAATTTTAATCTCAGCTGGTTAGGACCCATTACACCTATTGGAGGGTGCCTTTTAATTTTTGGATGGATTTTAATTCTATTCCAATTCATTAAAAATTAGTTTTGATTTTTTTAGAAATTGAATAATTAGAAATAAATTAAAGAGTGTAAAACAATTTTTATATTAGTATTGAAATCAAAAAATTTATACAAAATGAAAAAATATATAATTGCTTTTATTTCTTGCTTTGTATCAGTATCTATTGCAAGTATCATACCGACAATACTATTTTATCAGCCTGAACAAGCTGAATTGAGCAAGATTTTCCCAGGTGTTGTAAATGAAGTTCCTGACCCTTTGTTTATTCTAGTTAGTGCATCTGCACTTATAACCTTATGGGTTATAACTTTTGATAAAATGGGTATTACAAATTTAAAAAATGGATCAATTACAGGAATTTGGTTTGGAGCTCTAACCTTTACCTTTTTTGGCTTTCAATTTATGGCTTTAACTAATATTGTCTCGATCCAATTTGCTTTAACAGATATATTTATATCGGCAATTATGGGTGCCATTCAGGGAGGAGCTATTGGATGGTCTTTAGGGAGATTTGCTTAAAATAATTGTATAATGCAATAGGGCTGTTGTAAAAATGGTAAATTAAGATTATTCTCAGCTAAATATTTTCATATCTTAGGATAGTTATCTTTTGTAATTTCAGTTATTAAGTTCCCTGTGTGCTTTGTACTGGTTGGCTCAAACAAAAGAATCCAAGTTTCTATTTTAGCTGACGGACGATGTTCTACTCCCTTTGGAACTACAATCATTTCTCCAGGTAAAACCTCTACTGTTTTGTCACGGTATTCCATGTTGAGCTTTCCTTTTATTACATAAAATAATTCATCTTCATCTTTGTGTGAATGCCAAACAAATTCTCCATTTATTTTTGCTAATAAAACTTGTTGATCATTTAGTTCTGCAATACAATGAGGACTCCATATAGCCTCAAACTCTTTGTATTTTGATAAGATATTTATTTTGTCCATTTATATGAACTTAGTAAATATTTAAGGATTTTTAAGACAAGTAGGTATTAATTCTAGACTTATCAACTGAGATTTCCTTTTCGAAAGCTATGAAATTATCTAACCTCTCTTTAGCGTCATATATTGGAAATATGGAGATCTGACATAAATAGGGCTCCCCGTTTTTTCTATAATTCAAAAGTGATCCACTGAAAGTGTGATTATAAAACAATTCTTCACGAATTTGGTTTTTGACCGATTTAGAAGTTTCTTCTCCTTGAAGAAAGGAGGGTCTTTTACCCACTGCATATTTTTTTGAGTAGCCTGTCATGTCTCTAAATCCGTCACTAACCCATAGTATTTTTTGGTTTGTATCCGTTAGAACGATAGCATCATAATCTTCTTGAAATACTTTTTTAGTAAGGTCCGTTGTCCAGCTATCATTTAAAATAGATTTAATATGTGAAATATCATTATTTCTTCTAAACTCATTAACCAGGCTTTGGTAATTCTCAAGATGAATATCAAAACTGGCTAGTGGTAAAAAGTTTTTTTTACTTCCTTTCATTTTAAATTAGATGGAAAATCCATCAATTGTTTTAGCATTATCTATTATGCTAAGACTTTTAAATTAAATAATTGATTATAGTCTAAATTCTATAATAAATATAATACAATATGATTATATCTCAAAAATTACTCCATTAATAATAAAGGAAAAAAACTACTTTTTTGGGTAGTTATTTTAAATTAATTTTTGATTTCATAGAAAATTTAAATTTAAATTGAGAAGATGCAAAAATATTATCTAATTAATAACTCCTTGAAATCTAACCTTTTTTTGTGTTGTAATATTTTTGACTTAGGTTCTATTTTTTCGTGCTGAAATAAAGCTTTTTATAAAACTTATCATAGCCCATATGGAAGATATTATCATTAATAATACGCGAATTATAGCATAGGTATTTTCTCTTTCAAATGCACCCAACAAAGGCTTTACAAGGCCTAATAATATTAAAAATGTAAGTAAAACAGCAACATGTGCAAGAGCCTTATTTTCATTTTTCACGCCCTTATTTACAAGCAAAAGTATTGTACCAATAATTACTGGAATTAATGCTGTGATTGCTTTAGATTCTGATTCAAAATAGCCCCATAATCCCATTGAAATTAGAATTATAGCGTTTAATAAACTTGATGAACTTGCTTTCATAATTTTTATTTAAAGTTAAAAATACAAAGAAAAAAAAAGTTTTTATTTTGATTTGTGTTGACCTTGTTTTGTAATTCGTTAATCAAAATCAGCTGTTATTTTGGCTTTAAAAACAAATGTTACATTTAAGTTTTTTAATATTATTTTTTACAATTGCATTGATTGCCCCACCTTCCGTCAGTTTGTTTTATTCTTTCAAAACAAATATTTAAGCATTCGTATATATCTTTTATCTTTTCATTAAAACTGGGGTTTAATAAACTGATATCAGCTTGGTTTTTTAAATCGTTAAATACATTTTTTGAAATTTCAACTACTAGTTTTACACTTCCTATATGGTCATAATTTTCTTGAAAAAAGCGCCAGTCACCTGATGTGACATGTACATTATTTGTAATTCTGACTTCATAGCTAGGGAAATAATGTTCCTTATTTTTCACTTGATTTAAAAATAAAATCCCTTTATCATTGTATTCACTTGGAATAAATACATCATTTGCAATCTCGTTTTTTATTTTTTCTTTTATTGAAATTTCTTTTACATCATTAGAAGGTTTTTGAGATAAAATATATATGATGCAAAGAAAAAATGTAACAAAAAATAATACTAAAATACTTTTTTTCATATTCTATACAATTATAAAAATACAATGTTTGAAAGCTAAAGCATATAAATTTAAGAGAAACTAAAAAAATTGAAAAATTATATTGTTTGTATATTTCCATATTATCAGAAAAATATTCTAGATGTTTAGTTTAAAAACATTTTTTTTTGTTAGTTATTAAATTACCTAAGTGTTAAACTATTAAAAATTTGATCATGAAAAAAAAAGATTATTTCAGCCAAAAAGAGATGGAACAAGCATTATTAGAAATAACAAATCAGATAGATCAATCAAATTTTTCCCCCGAGATAATTTTTAGCATAAATAGGGGGGGATGCATCCCAGGAGTTTATCTTTCTCATCTACTCAATATCCCCCATTACGTAATAGATGTACAACTAAGGGATCAGAAGAATAATATTAATATTTCTAATTTATTAGAGTCAGCTAAATTGGAAAGGAATATTCTAATAGTAGATGATATTAATGATACAGGGGCTACTTTTAATTTTGTCAAAAATTCTTTGACTGAATATAAGGGAAATTTTAGTTATGCTTCATTAATTGAAAATAAGTCTAGTAACTTTAAAGTAGATTTTAAAGGAAAAATAATTGACAAAAAAATAAATCCAAATTGGATCGTCTTTCAGTGGGAAAATCTTAACCAATCAAATTGAATTATAATAAATGATGAATAAAAATTTATTGTTTTTTTTAATCATAATTCACGTTTTTATTACCACTTTATCGAATGCATTAGTAGCAATACCATTAAATATTTTTGATTTTAAAATAACGTGGGGTGCACTGATTTTTCCTCTTGTTGTAGTTGCAACAGACCTTACAGTGAGATTAGTAGGTAAAAAGATTGCCCAAAAGACTATTCTTTTTTCATATCCTCTTGCAATTATTTCGTCTATACTAGTGGTTTACCTCGAGGGTAATTTATTGTCTGTAGCATTTAGGATAGGTATCGCAAGTGCGACGGCTTACGCCCTAGGGATGACAATTGATGTTTTTGCCTTTCAGGCTATACGAGAAAAATATTCATCTTGGTGGATAGCTCCATCATTATCTACTGTAATATCTAATGTAATTGATTCATACATATTTTTTTTTGCTGCTTTCTACAGCTCAGAAAATATCTATATGTCAAACAATTGGCTTGAAATTGCAACTACCCAAACGATTATTAAAATTATTATTGGTTTAATTTTCTTTTTACCAGCTTATGGAATTTTACTCAATTTTCTTCTGAAATATTTAAAAAAAAAGGATAATATCATTAATTGATAAATGCTTTTTTTAAGTTTAAGAGTGAATTTTTATTAAAATCATGGAGAAAAATGTTTTTGGTGAGCCTATAAAAGTTTGTTGTTCAAGCCCTATGACAGGTTATTTTAGAGATGGTCTATGTAGAACTATTTCGCAAGATACAGGGACACATACAGTATGTGCAGTAATTACTGACGAGTTTTTGAAATTTTCAGCCTCTAAGGGTAACGATTTAATTACACCAGTACATTTTTACCAATTTCCTGGGTTAAAAGAGGGTGATAGATGGTGTTTATGTGTGACCAGATGGATTGAGGCAGAAAAAGCAGGTAAAGCACCGAAGATTATCTTAGAAGCAACACATGAAAAGACACTAGAATATACTTCTCTAGACTTACTTGTTCAATACGCTCATAAAGATTGACAATTACAACTCAAACTGTTTGAAACTAAAATTAAAATTATCTTGATAGGGTGCTTACTAAATGTTTTACAGCGATTGTTTTAATCTCTAGTTTATCATCTGTTGTAATATTTTCATCAATAAGTTTTAATTATATGTGCATTGAGATTAAGTATTTGCTATAACATTAATAAATTTTGATTTTTTAGAAATTTGTTTATTGTTCATAATAATTTATTGTTTTGTTTGACGATGTGGGGATAAGGTAATGAAGTAGGATGATGACTGATGGATTAATCCTTGTTATTTACTCCCCACTTTTTTAGGGTTTGAAAAGTTTAAATTTCAAACTTCTCCTTTGTTAAACTTACATTATTATAATTTCATTAATTTTCCTATAGTTCATAAATTTAAAGGATGTTATATGTTAATGAAATCTTAGGTGCTTCCTTCTGTCTTTTTTCTGTAGTTCTTGGGGCCTTTACCTCACACTATTTAAAAAATATTATTTCTGATTCAGCTATCCAATCTTTTGAAGTGGGAGTAAGATATCTTATGTATCATGGGATAGTTTTAATGATATTACCACAATTCTACCTTGATATTAATCCTCTGGTTTTTCAATTTTTTGTCGCAGGGACATGCATTTTTTCGTTTAGTATTTTTTTACTTTCAATCAAAAGTTTGATAAAAATAAATTTAAACTGGTTAGGACTTTTAACACCAGTAGGTGGAGGAATTTTAATTATTGCTTGGATATTTCTTTTAATCGAGTTGATTCTTCCATTTATAAATTAGTTCAAAAAAAAGAATCTGCAATTAAATGAAAAAGTGGATGGAATGAGACTTTACGAATATTTATTATTCACCACTGATTATGAAACAAAAGAGAAGCATCAATCATTAATAAATAAATTTATATTAGATTGACACTCACTCTACAATTAGATCAACTTTTAAGATTATTATTGAGTATTTTTAAATAAAATTTAAAACAATGAAAAAAACCTTTTTAACATTAATTACCATTTTAATTGTGTCTTGCACTCAAACTAATAACAAAGTAAATTCTGAAAATAATTGTAACTCAGACCCTGAATATTTTTTACTAAGGCCAGAGGTAGAAAAGGCTTATGGGTATTCTCATGCAGTAAAAATTTGTAATCAAATTAAAATATCTGGGGCCGTAAGTATGGATAACGAAGGTAGCCCAACTGCTGTAGGAAATTTAGAACAACAAATGAAAAATTGTTATTCAGATTTACAAAAAATCCTAGAACATTTTAATTCTTCATTTGATGATGTTGTTGTTGAAAATATTTTTACTACTGATATGGGAAAATTTTTAGAGGTTGCTTCATATCGAAATGATATTTATGGTAATAGATTCCCAACCGGTTCTTGGTTAGGAGTGAAAGAGCTGGCATTGCCAGAATTCATGATTGAAATAGAGTTGGAGGTACATGTTTCTGAAGAAAAAAATGAAATAGAAGAAGAGTACCCCGATCAAGATAATGATTGATTAGAGACATAAGTCTTAATATATTTTAATTTTTAAGAAACAATGGCTTAAAAAAATCTTAATTTCAACAAAATCAAAATATGACGCTTTTTAGTAATAATCAAAATAACTATTAAAGAGTGCTTAGATTTATTCTATCAGTTATTCTTATACCCGCTCCAATTGTTTATCAGTATAACCCCTTTTCGATAGTCCAGGCTGTTGTTGGGGTTATTTTACTCTTTAATGCTATTTCAGGTATGTGCGTTATTTACCGTTTTTTTGGAGCTAATACTTGTAAATTATAGTTTTGAGTAAAAAATTATTTATCCAAAATTAGCATATCCCAAACTTCACCAACATCATTTTCTTCTAAAACAAAAGGTTCGTCTCCTACCCATATGCAAGGTGTACCAGGAAAATAAGATTTAGTTCCAGCAGATATAACTTTGCCATCAACTACTTTTAAACTTCTTATAACACCTGAGGTTTCTCCATTCTCAAGAATATATTTCTCACAATTTTTCCAATAGGTTGGATATTCAAAGTCCATATCTTGAGAAAAACCTGCCAAGTAAATATTTTCTTCATCATCTACAAATAAATCAAACACATCACTATTCTGCCAACCATCATCTACTGATCCAATTTGGCATGAGGTCCGAGCCCCATTTGTCCAATATGTCGGCTTAGTTAAGTAGCCCAGAAAATTGTGAGGTGCCATTACAGTTCCAGCTATAATTTTTTTATTCCCAAGGATTTTAATGTATTTAGCTTCTCCGTCTCCATGTCTTGGGCGATTTAGATTTACTCTTTTTTTGTTTTTCCAAAAAGCTGGTATTAAGTTGTGAGATTTCATGTAGTAACCAACATTATAAATATTATTTTCAGAATCAAATTTTATTCCCCATGTCATAGAATCAGCATTAGTTGTCAAATTAAATTTTTCACCATTTTTCCAATAGCATGAACCATTTTGAAAATATCCTCCTACGTAAATGTCATCATCGTGTAAAATAATTCGTTGTCCTTCAGAAAATTGACCTTCAAGTTCTATTAATGTTTGATCTGTGCCATCTAAATTTAAACTCCAAATACTTCCAGATCCACCATATTTCCATCCAGTAACATAAATTTTTTCTTTGTGGAAAAACAATCCAGTAGCCTCATCAGAATCACCAATCAAAGTTATCTTATTTTGATTTATCCAAATAACAGCACCATCATTTAAGGTTGATCCAGCAACAATGATGTTTTTATTTTCTAAGTTATTGTTTAAGAAGTTATCTGATTCAAATAAAGCCTCCTCACCAGAACATCCAAGTAAAAGAACAAAAATTATATTTTTAAAAAATTTGGACATATTTTTATCAGTATTTTGAAGTTTTGAAATTACAATTCACTAAAATAAAATAAGCTATTATTGCTTCTTTATTCAATTTTAAAAAATTTTCTATAAACATTCAAAATTTCAGATATTTAAGATCCAAAGCAAAATCAACCAAAATTTATTTTTATGGATAACTTATCAAAAACACAAAAACTTATTATAGCACTCCTGCTTTGGATTTCCGCAGGCTTTTTTTTCTATATTTACTTTTTTAAATAAAACTTAAGTGCTTATAATTCTTATCGCTTAAAGTTGATTATAAATTTAGATTATTTTATAAAAAAAGATAAGATTTATATCATATGTTCACAATTTTCAATAACATTATATTTACTTTTTTAAATATAAAATCTTAGTTCAAAAAAAACTCAAAAACCGACGTGCTAATCAAAAAAATTAGTAAATTTGCGCTCCTTAAAATAACATTGAAACAACTATATTATGGCTAAAGAAACTTTTGATCGGTCGAAACCTCACTTAAATATTGGAACGATCGGTCACGTTGATCATGGTAAAACTACCCTCACTGCTGCTATTACTAAGGTTTTAGCTGATGCTGGTTTTTCAGAAGCTAAAAGCTTTGACCAAATTGACAACGCCCCTGAAGAGAAGGAACGTGGTATTACAATTAATACATCACACGTTGAATATCAAACATCAAATAGACATTATGCCCATGTGGATTGTCCAGGACATGCTGATTATGTAAAAAACATGGTTACAGGAGCAGCTCAGATGGACGGAGCAATCCTTGTTGTAGCTGCTACAGATGGTCCAATGCCTCAAACTAGAGAACACATCTTACTTGGCCGTCAAGTTGGTGTTCCAAGAATCGTTGTATTTCTTAACAAGGCTGATATGGTAGATGATGAAGAATTATTAGAATTAGTTGAAATGGAGGTAAGAGAATTACTTTCTTTTTATGACTACGATGGTGACAATACTCCTGTCATTTTAGGATCAGCTTTGGGTGCCCTAAATGGTGAACAAAAATGGGTTGATACCGTTATGAAATTAATGGAACAAGTTGATACCTGGATTGAATTGCCAAAAAGAGATGTAGATAAAGATTTTTTGATGCCTGTTGAAGATGTGTTTTCAATTACTGGACGTGGAACAGTTGCGACTGGTAGAATCGAAACAGGTGTCGCAAATACTGGTGATGAAATTGATATAATCGGTATGGGAGCTGAAAAAATGAAATCCACAATTACTGGTGTTGAAATGTTTAGAAAAATTCTAGACAGAGGTGAAGCTGGTGACAATGTTGGAATACTACTTAGAGGTATTGAAAAAACTGAAATCAAAAGAGGGATGGTTCTTTGTAAAACAGGATCTGTGAAACCTCACGCAAAGTTTAAAGCTGAAGTTTATATTTTGAAAAAAGAGGAGGGCGGTAGACACACACCTTTCCATAATAATTATAGACCTCAATTTTATGTACGTACGACTGATGTTACGGGAAACATTGTTTTACCAAACGGCGTTGAAATGGTAATGCCAGGAGACAACTTAACAATTAATGTTGATTTAATTCAACCTGTAGCATTAAACACTGGTCTCAGATTTGCAATTCGAGAAGGAGGTAGAACTGTTGGAGCTGGACAAGTCACGGAAATTTTAGATTAATTATAAATTATTTTTGAATAACACCTTGGACATTAAAGTTTTTGGGTGCCGCTAGTGTCAAGAAAATACGGGTTTAGCTCAGTTGGTAGAGCACTGGTCTCCAAAACCAGGTGTCGGGAGTTCGAGCCTCTCAACCCGTGCAGAAAAACAATAAATGGCAGAAATTATTAACTACATAAAGGACTCTTTCGAAGAACTAAAAAGCAACGTTTCATGGACGGAGCGCTCTGAACTTCAACGTCTGGTAGTAATTGTGCTAGTTTTTTCAGTTTTATTTTCTTTAGCGATATGGGGTGCTGATACAGTTTTATCCAGAGTAATTAAATTTTATTTTAAACTAATTGGATAATATGGCGACAACTACAAATGAAAAAAGATGGTACGTTGTTCGTGCTGTAAGTGGTCAAGAATCAAAAATCAAGGACTATATAAAGTCAGAAATCACTCGACTTGGTTACGAGTCTGCGGTAGACGATCTCTTAGTTCCAACCGAGAAAGTTATTCAAATAAGAAATGGTAAAAAAATAAGTAAAGAAAGGACATATTTTCCTGGCTATATAATGATTAAAGCTAACCTCTCAGGTGAACTACCTCACATAATAAGATCAGTCACAAATGTTATTGGATTTTTGGGTGAAACTAAAGGAGGAGCCCCGGTGCCAATGCGAGAAGCAGAGGTAAATAGGATGCTTGGAAAAGTTGACGAATTAGCGTTAACAACAGAACATATATCAATTCCCTTTGTTGTTGGGGAAAATGTTAAAGTGATTGATGGTCCCTTTAATGGATTTACAGGATCCATAGAGAAAGTTAATGAAGAAAAACGTAAACTTGAAGTTATGGTTAAAATTTTCGGAAGAAAAACTCCATTAGAGTTGAGTTATATGCAAGTAGAAAAGATTTAAATTAATATAAATATGATGAGATTGTTTTGCATCACTATCATACAATAATATAAATATTAATGGCAAAAGAAATAAACAAAATTTTAAAACTGCAAGTACGAGGAGGAGCTGCAAATCCTTCTCCACCTGTTGGTCCTGCTCTTGGGTCTGCAGGTGTAAATATTATGGAATTTTGCAAGCAATTTAATGCTAGAACACAAGATACTCCTGGAAAAATTTTACCAGTAGTTATAACTGTTTTTAAAGATAATTCATTTGAGTTTGTTATTAAAACACCTCCTGCTGCAGTTCAACTCATGGAAGCAGCTAAAGCAAAAAAAGGTTCTGGGGAACCAAATAGGGAAAAAGTAGCGACAGTAACTTGGGATCAAGTCAAGGTTATAGCTGAAGATAAAATGCCAGACTTAAATGCATTCACAATCGAATCAGCTATGAAAATGGTTGCTGGAACTGCCCGTTCAATGGGTTTTCAAATTTCAGGAGATGCTCCATTTTAATTTAAAATGTAATAATGTCTAAACAAACTAAAAATCAAAAAAAATTAATTTCAAAAGTGGACTCCAATAAGACATATTCTTTAAGGGAAGCCTCTTCGTTGGTTAAAGAAATTACTTTCACAAAGTTTGATGCTAGTATTGATATGGCTATTCGTTTAGGTGTAGATCCAAAAAAAGCTACCGAGATGGTTAGGGGTATTGTGACTTTACCTCATGGGACTGGTAAAAATGTAAAAGTTTTGGCATTGGTCTCAGCTGATAAAGAAAATGAAGCAAAAGAAGCTGGTGCTGATTTTTTTGGTCTTGATGAATATTTGCAAAAAATAAAAGACGGTTGGACCGACATTGATATAATTGTAACCATGCCCAGTGTAATGGGAAGACTTGGTCCACTAGGAAAAATATTAGGTCCACGTGGTTTAATGCCAAACCCTAAAACAGGTACAGTAACTATGGATATTAAAAAAGCGATATCAGATATAAAAGGTGGAAAAATTGATTTTAAAGTTGATAAAACCGGAATAATTCACGCATCCATTGGTAAAGTATCATTTTCCGCAGATAAAATTTTTGAAAATGCTGATGAACTTATTAAAACTGTCGAAAAAATTAAGCCATCAACCTCTAAAGGTGCATACATTAAAAGTATTTTTATGTCTAGCACAATGAGTCAGAGCATTTCCATTGACACAAAATTAGCATAAATAATAATTTTCAAAAATGATAAAAGAAAGAAAAAAACAAGTAGTAGAAGATCTTAAAGGAGCTTTAGAGGATGTTAGGAACTTATATTTAGCCGATATAAGTGGACTCAATGCTTCAGAAACAAGCGATCTGAGACGTACTTGTTTTAGTAAAAAAATTAAGCTACAGGTTGTTAAAAATACATTGTTAGCCAAGGCCATGGATAATTCCAATCATGATTTTGGCGAATTGATAGATACCCTTAAGGGTAATACATCCTTAATGATTTCTGACTCTGGTAGTGCTCCTGCTAAGGTTATTAAGAACTTTCGGAAAAAATCTGATAGACCAATTTTGAAAGGAGCTTTCATAGAGCAAACTGTTTATATTGGTGATGATCAAATCGATAAGCTAATGGCTATAAAATCGAAAGATGAAGTTATTGGTGATATTATATCAATGTTACAATCACCCATTAAGAATGTAGTTTCCTCACTCCAGTCAGGGGGTGGGAAATTATCTGGAATTTTAAAATCACTTTCAGAAAAATGATTCCTGACGAAATTAGTTATTCACCCAAATAAAAAAGTTTAATTAGAAATATAATAAAATGGCAGATTTAAAAGAATTCGCAGAAAAACTAGTCGGTTTGACAGTTAAAGAGGTCAATGAGTTGGCCGATATTTTAAAAGAGGAGTATGGCATAGAACCGGCTGCAGCGGCAGTAGCCGTTGCAGGACCAGCAGCTGGAGATACATCAGGAGATTCTGCTGGAGAAAAGTCGGAATTTGACGTAATCCTAAAAGCGGCAGGTGGTTCAAAGCTGGCTGTAGTTAAATTAGTAAAAGAATTGACAGGTCTTGGTTTAAAAGAAGCTAAGGATTTAGTTGATAAAGCACCAACTCCACTTAAAGAGGGTATAGCAAAAGATGAAGCTGAATCGCTTCAAAAATCTCTTGAAGAAGCAGGTGCAGAGGTTGAGCTTAAGTAGATTTAATAATAATTATTATTGTTTTAGACTTTTGGATAATCCAAAGGTTAAACCTCTCTCTTTATATACATTCAATTTATTCAAATACAATTAAACTTGATTTAAATGCCAACTAAAAATAGTCAAAGAACTAGTTTTGCAGGTGCAAAACATACCCCTGAGTATCCAGATTTTCTTGATATTCAAATAAAATCATTTCAAGATTTTTTTCAACTAGAAACAAAATCTGATGAGAGAAACGAGGAGGGACTTTTCAATACATTTAAGGAGAATTTTCCTATTTCTGATACTAGAAACCAATTTGTTCTTGAGTTTTTAGACTACTTTGTAGATCCACCAAGATATACTATACAAGAGTGTATTGAAAGAGGACTTACTTATTCAGTTCCACTTAAGGCACGACTAAAATTATTCTGTAATGACCTTGAGCATGAAGATTTTGAAACCATTGTCCAAGATGTATTTCTTGGAACAATTCCATATATGACACCTAGTGGGACATTTGTAATAAACGGAGCCGAAAGAATTGTTGTTTCTCAGCTGCACCGTTCTCCTGGTGTATTTTTTGGTCAATCTTTTCATGCAAACGGAACAAAATTATATTCTGCAAGAGTTATACCTTTCAAAGGCTCATGGATTGAATTTGCAACAGACATTAACAGCGTAATGTATGCTTACATTGATCGTAAGAAAAAATTACCAGTAACCACTCTTTTTAGAGCAATTGGATTTGAACACGACCGTGATATTTTAGAAATCTTTGATCTTGCAGAAGAGATAAAGGTCACCAAGACGGGTCTAAAAAAAATACTTGGAAGAAAATTAGCTGCACGTGTTTTAAAAAGCTGGATTGAGGATTTTGTGGATGAAGATACTGGCGAGGTAATATCAATTGAAAGAAATGAAATAGTTATAGATAGAGATACCATCCTTGAAAAAGAGCACATCGATGAAATTATAGAAGCTGGAGCAAAAAATATTCTTTTACACAAAGTGGATGCACACATGTCTGACTATGCCATTATATATAACACCTTACAAAAAGATCCTACTAACTCCGAAAAAGAAGCGGTTGAACATATTTATAGACAATTAAGAAATGCAGAACCACCTGATGAAGACACTGCAAGAGGAATAATTGATAAATTGTTTTTCTCAGACCAGAGATATAACCTGGGTGAGGTTGGTCGTTACAGAATGAACAAAAAGCTAGGATTAGACGTTGAAATGGATAAACAAGTTTTAACTAAAGAAGATATAATTACAATCATAAAATATCTTATTGAGTTAATTAACTCGAAAGCTGAAATCGACGATATTGATCACCTTTCAAATAGGAGAGTTAGAACTGTTGGAGAGCAGCTCTCATCCCAATTTGGTGTTGGATTAGCCAGAATGGCAAGAACTATTAGAGAAAGAATGAACGTAAGAGACAATGAGGTGTTTACTCCAATTGATCTTATAAATGCAAAAACACTTTCCTCAGTCATCAATACCTTTTTTGGGACCAACCAATTATCTCAGTTCATGGACCAAACCAACCCTTTAGCTGAAATTACCCACAAACGAAGGCTTTCTGCCCTAGGTCCTGGAGGATTATCTCGAGAAAGAGCTGGATTCGAGGTACGCGATGTTCATTATACTCATTATGGACGCCTATGCCCAATCGAAACGCCAGAGGGACCAAATATTGGATTAATATCCTCGTTAGGAGTTTATGCAAAGGTTAATAATCTTGGATTCATAGAAACTCCATATCGAAAAGTTGAAAATGGTAAAATTGATTTAAAGGAAACTCATTACTTGAGTGCTGAGGAAGAAGAGAATAAACTTATAGCCCAAGCTAATATAGATTATGATAATAATGGAAAAATACTTGATGACAAGATCATTGCTCGTGATCAAGCAGATTTTCCAGTTGTCGGCCCCCAACAGATAAATTATACTGATGTTGCTCCAAACCAGATAGCCTCTATATCTGCATCACTAATTCCTTTCCTAGAGCACGATGACGCTAATAGAGCATTAATGGGATCAAACATGATGCGCCAGGCAGTACCATTGTTACGTCCAGAATCTCCAATTGTTGGTACCGGCCTTGAAAAGCAAGTAGCTTCTGACTCTAGGGTTCTTGTAAATGCAGAAAATGATGGAGTTGTTGAATATGTTGATGCTGATAAAATTACCATTCGTTATAGACTAACAAAATCCCAGGAACTAGTTAGATTCGAAGGAATGAAGAAAACATATAATCTTGTAAAATTCAGGAAAACAAACCAAGGAACCTGCATAAATCTTAAACCAATTGTAAAAAAAGGTGATCACGTTAGTAAGGGTCAAGTTCTTTGTCAGGGATATGCTACTGAGGATGGAGAATTGGCTCTTGGCCGTAACATGAAAGTAGCCTTTATGCCTTGGAAAGGATATAATTTTGAAGATGCGATAGTTATTTCAGAAAAGGTAGTAAGAGAAGATATTTTTACATCTATTCATATTGATGAATACTCACTTGATGTACGAGACACAAAACTTGGAACCGAAGAATTAACAAATGATATACCAAATGTTAGTGAAGAGGCTACAAAAGATCTTGACGAAAATGGTATGATCCGTATTGGAGCAGAAGTAAATTCTGGTGATATTCTAATAGGAAAGATAACACCAAAGGGAGAATCTGATCCAACTCCAGAGGAAAAACTGTTGAGAGCTATTTTCGGCGACAAGGCTGGTGATGTAAAAGATGCATCTTTAAAAGCTCCTCCTTCTCTTAGTGGAGTTGTAATCGACAAAAAGCTTTTCACACGTTCTATGAAAGATAAACGTAAAAGAAATTTAGATAAAGAAGAATTAGAATCACTTGAAAAGATTTACGATGAGAAGTTTGAAGACTTAAAACAAATTTTAGTTGAAAAATTATTTTCTATTGTAAACGGCAAAACTTGCCAAGGTATAACTAACGATTTGGGTGAAGAAATTCTACCAAAAGGGAAAAAATATTCACTGAAATTACTCTCTTCAGTCGATGATTACACTCACTTATCTAAAAGCACTTGGACAACTTCGAAAGAAACCAATAGTTTAATTGCAGATTTGATTCACAATTATAGAATTAAAGAAAATGATCTTCAGGGAGCTTTACGCAGAGAAAAATTTACAATTAGTGTTGGTGACGAACTCCCTGCGGGTGTAAAGAAACTGGCAAAAGTTTATGTAGCGAAAAAACGTAAACTAAAAGTAGGTGATAAAATGGCCGGACGTCATGGCAACAAAGGGATTGTTGCTAGAATAGTTCGTGAAGAGGAAATGCCATTTTTAGAGGATGGCACTCCTGTAGATATTGTATTAAATCCGCTAGGCGTTCCATCAAGAATGAATATTGGTCAAATTTATGAAACAGTATTAGGTTGGGCTGGACAAAATCTTGGTGAAAAATATGCAACTCCAATTTTTGATGGTGCCTCAATAGATGAAATAAATAAATTGACAGAAAAAGCCGAAGTACCAAAGTATGGCCATACATACCTTTTTGATGGTGGCACTGGTGAACGGTTTGATCAACCTGCCACAGTAGGAGTAATTTATATGTTGAAATTAGGACATATGGTTGATGATAAAATGCATTCAAGATCAATAGGTCCATATTCATTAATTACTCAACAGCCCCTTGGCGGAAAAGCTCAGTTTGGTGGCCAAAGGTTTGGGGAAATGGAAGTTTGGGCATTGGAGGCATATGGAGCATCAAGCACATTGCAAGAGATTCTCACAGTCAAATCTGATGATGTCATTGGTAGGGCCAAAACCTACGAGTCGATCGTGAAAGGTGATACACTGCCAGAGGCTGGACTACCAGAATCTTTTAACGTTTTAATGCACGAGTTAAAAGGCTTAGGACTTGACATAAGATTGGAAGAATAATTATTAAAACAAAATAAATGGCTAGAAACAGCGAAATCATTACTCAAAAAAAATTTAATAAAATCTCAATTGGACTGGCTTCACCGGAAACAATTTTAGGAAATTCTAGAGGTGAGGTTCTTAAACCAGAAACAATAAACTACAGAACACACAAACCAGAGCGTGATGGACTTTTTTGTGAAAGAATATTCGGTCCTGTTAAAGATTATGAGTGTGCCTGTGGCAAATACAAAAGGATAAGGTACAAAGGGATTGTATGTGATAGATGTGGAGTGGAAGTAACTGAAAAAAAAGTTCGTCGTGACAGAGTAGGTCACATTAATTTAGTAGTGCCTGTTGCTCATATTTGGTATTTTCGCTCTCTTCCTAACAAAATTGGTTATTTATTAGGCCTTCCTTCAAAAAAACTTGATATGATTATTTATTATGAAAGATATGTAGTTATACAACCTGGTAATGCAAAAAATGAAGAAGGTGAGAATTTTAAGCAATTAGATTTTCTAACTGAGGAAGAATATCTCAATGTATTGGAACAGATACCAGCGGAAAACCAATATTTAGAGGACTCTGATCCAGAAAAATTTATTGCGAAAATGGGTGCAGAGTGTTTAATTGATTTATTGGCACGCATAGATTTAAAAACATTATCATATGATTTAAGGCACAAAGCAAATAATGAAACATCTAAACAAAGAAAAACTGAGGCTTTAAAACGTCTTCAAGTAGTTGAAGCTTTTCGAGAAGCAAATGAAAGAGGAGAAAACTTACCAGAGTGGATGATAATGAAGGTAATTCCTGTAATTCCTCCTGAATTAAGACCTTTAGTACCTCTTGATGGTGGTCGTTTCGCAACTTCAGATTTAAATGATTTGTATAGAAGAGTTATAATTAGAAATAATCGCCTTAAAAGATTAGTTGAGATTAAGGCTCCAGAAGTAATTTTAAGAAATGAAAAAAGAATGCTTCAAGAATCAGTTGACTCCCTTTTTGATAATACGAGAAAAGCTTCTGCGGTAAAAACTGATTCAAATAGACCGCTAAAATCATTATCTGATTCTCTAAAAGGAAAGCAAGGTAGATTTAGACAAAATTTATTAGGAAAAAGAGTCGATTATTCCGCAAGATCAGTTATTGTAGTTGGCCCTGAGTTGAAATTATTTGAATGTGGTCTTCCTAAGGATATGGCTGCTGAATTATATAAACCTTTTATAATTCGTAAGATAATTGAAAGAGGAATTGTCAAGACTGTAAAATCAGCAAAAAAAATAATTGATAGAAAAGAACCTGTTGTTTGGGATATTTTAGAAAATGTTTTAAAAGGGCATCCTGTCCTCCTTAACCGTGCTCCTACTCTTCATCGACTTGGTATCCAAGCGTTTCAACCAAAATTGATAGAAGGAAAAGCAATCCAGTTGCATCCACTTGTTTGTACTGCATTTAATGCCGACTTTGATGGTGATCAAATGGCAGTACACCTTCCACTTGGTCCAGAGGCAATATTAGAAGCACAATTATTAATGTTAGCCTCTCACAGTATATTAAACCCAGCTAATGGGTCACCAATTACAGTTCCGTCTCAGGACATGGTTTTAGGACTTTATTATATGACTAAGGCTAAAAAATCTACCAGTAAAGAGAAAGTTAATGGGGAAGGACTCACTTTTTATTCTGTTGAAGAAGTTCATATCGCGTACAATGAGAAAATAGTTGAGCTAAACGCAATGATCAAAATAAGAACAAAAATTTTAAATGATGAAGGTGTACTTGAGGAAAAAATCATTGATACAACTGTTGGACGTGTATTGTTTAATGAGGTAGTTCCAGAGGCCGCAGGTTTTTTTAATGTTGTCTTGACTAAAAAAAATCTACGCGAGATTATTGGTGAAATACTTAAGGTAACAAGTGTTCCAGAGACTGCTGATTTTTTGGATAAAATTAAATCTATGGGATACGGCTTCGCTTTCAAAGGTGGATTATCCTTTAGCTTAGGTGATATTATTATACCACCAGAAAAGTTAAACATGATTGACGAAGCCAATGGACAAGTGGATGGTGTTATTGGTAATTATAATATGGGACTGATAACTAATAATGAAAGATATAATCAAGTAATAGATATTTGGACTTCCACTAATGCCAAGTTGACTGAGTTAGCAATGAAAAGAATTAGTGAGGATCAGATGGGCTTTAACTCTGTTTATATGATGTTAGATTCTGGTGCAAGAGGCTCAAAAGAGCAAATTCGGCAACTGACAGGGATGAGAGGCCTCATGGCAAAACCAAAAAAATCAAATGTGGGTGGAGGTGAAATAATTGAAAACCCAATATTATCTAATTTTAAGGAAGGCCTATCCATTTTAGAGTACTTTATATCAACACATGGTGCGAGAAAGGGGCTTGCGGACACAGCGTTAAAAACTGCTGATGCAGGATATTTAACAAGACGCCTTCATGATGTATCTCAAGACGTAATAGTTAATTTAGATGACTGTGGAACTTTAAGAGGAGTTGAAGTGAAGCCTCTAAAGAAGAATGAAGAGATAGTAGAGACTCTAGGAGAAAGAATTCTTGGCAGGGTGACACTACACGATATAGTTGATCCACTTTCTAATTCAGTAATTGTAGAATCTGGAAATGAAGTTAAAGAAAAGCATTTATCCATTCTTAAAAATTTACCTATAGAGTCAGTTGAAGTACGTTCACCTTTAACATGTATAGCTAAACACGGTGTTTGTAAAAAATGTTATGGTAGAAATTTAGGGACTGGTAAAATGGTTCAGCTAGGAGAAGCTGTTGGTGTAATTGCAGCCCAATCTATAGGTGAGCCCGGAACACAATTGACACTTCGGACATTTCATGTCGGAGGTGTTGCGGGTAATATTTCAGAGGAAAACAAACTCGTTACAAAGTTTGACGGTATTGTTGAGATTGAAGACCTTAAAACTGTTCAAGGAAAGGATTCTGAAGGTAATGACGCTGAAATTGTTATTTCAAGAACAACCGAAATAAAAATTTTAGATGTGAAAACCAAAAGTGTTTTAAGTACTAATAATATTCCATATGGATCGTCACTTAATCTCAAAAATGGTTCAAAAGTAAAAAAAGGAACCATCGTTTGCCAGTGGGATCCTTTCAATGGTGTCATAGTTTCAGAGTTTACTGGTAAAATTGTTTTTGAAAATATTGAGCAAGGAATCACTTATCAAGTTGAAATTGATGAGCAAACTGGTTTTCAGGAAAAAGTTATATCAGAATCTAGAAATAAAAAACTTATCCCAACACTTTCAATCGTTGACAAAAACTCTAAAACACTTCGTTCATATAATTTACCTGTTGGGGCACATTTAATTGTAAATGAGGGTGAACAAATAGAGGAAGGTAAAATACTTGTTAAAATACCGAGAAAATCAGCTAAATCAGGTGATATTACAGGAGGCTTACCAAGGGTCACAGAACTTTTTGAAGCTAGAAACCCATCTAATCCAGCAGTTGTTTCGGAAATAGACGGGGTTGTTTCATTTGGTAAGATTAAAAGAGGAAATCGTGAGATTATAGTAGAATCAAAATTCGGAGACATTAAAAAATATTTAGTCAAACTATCTAACCAGATTTTGGTTCAAGAGAATGATTTTGTAAAAGCAGGAATGCCTTTGTCTGATGGTTCTATAACCCCATCAGATATTTTGAACATAAAGGGTCCTTCAGCTGTCCAGCAATATCTTGTAAATGAAATCCAAGAGGTTTATAGACTTCAAGGTGTAAAAATAAATGATAAGCACTTTGAAGTTGTTGTTCGTCAAATGATGCGCAAAGTTCGAATTTTAGATCCAGCAGATTCAACCTTCCTTGAGAATCAACTCGTTTTTAGTTATGACTTTATAAATGAAAATGACTCTTTGTATGGAATGAAAATTGTTGAAGAGGTTGGAGATTCTGAAAACTTTAAACAAGGTCAGGTTATAACGTCAAGACAATTAAGAGATGAAAATTCGTTGTTAAAAAGTGAAAATAAATCAACAGTGATGGCTAGAGAAGCAGCTCCTGCAACTGCAAAACCTGAACTTCAGGGCATCACTCGTGCTTCTTTACAAACTAAATCCTTCATTTCTGCAGCCTCTTTTCAAGAAACAACAAAAGTATTAAATGAGGCTGCTGTTAATGGTAAGGTCGATTTTCTTGAAGGTTTAAAAGAGAATGTTATCGTTGGTCATAAAATTCCTGCGGGTACTGGTTTAAGAAGATACAATGATCTAATCGTTGGATCAAAAGAAGAGTATAATAGTCTTTTAATTGATAAGGAAGAAGAAATAACATTCTAAATTATGAGTGAAAAAAACATAGATAAACAAAAGCAATTAAATATAGCTATTGATGAAAATATTGCTGACGGTGTATATTCAAACCTTGCAATTATAAATCACTCAAAATCTGAGTTCATAATTGATTTCATAAATGTTATGCCAGGATCACCAAAAGCAAAGGTAAAGTCAAGGGTAATCTTAACTCCCGAGCACGTAAAAAGATTTAAAATTGCTTTAAATGATAATATTCAGAGATATGAAGAATCTAATGGAACAATTCAAACAAATGAGTCTCCAAACATCCCACTGAATTTTGGGCCAACTGGCAAGGCTTAACAGCACTTAAAAAATGGAGTTTTATTTTTAAAAAAGTTTGGATTAAAATTCTGATGTAAAATGGAATTTCAAGTCGCTATAATTTTGTTGTGCCATTTTGAGGGTAAATTCTGAATCGGACAGATAAACAAGCTTTCCTTTTTTATCGCTTGCCAGATACTTTTGTTTTTTGCGTTTAAAATCATCCATCGAAGAGCATTCTTTATCCCCATCAACCCAACATGCTTTATATATGTTAATATTTTCGTACTCACATTCTGCTCCATATTCATTAAGAAGACGATATTGAATTACGTCGAATTGCAATGCCCCGACTGTCCCAATTATTTTTCTTCCATTTAGGTTTAAAACAAATAACTGAGCTATTCCTTCATCCATCAGCTGATTAATTCCCTTTTCTAGCTGTTTTGCTTTCATAGGATTTTTATTATTTATATATCTAAAATGTTCCGGCGAAAAGTTTGGAATGCCTATAAAATTTAAACTTTCACCGCTTGTTAACGTATCACCAATTTTAAAATTTCCAGAATCATGAAGTCCTACAATATCCCCTGGATAGGAAACCTCAATAATTTCTTTTTTTTCAGCGAAAAAAGTATTTGGTGCAGAAAATTTTAAATTTTTATTATTACGGACGTGAAGATATGATGTATTTCGTTTAAATGTTCCTGAGACAATTTTTACAAAAGCCAGACGATTACGATGATTAGGATCCATATTGGCATGAATTTTAAAAATAAAACCAGTAAATTTTTCTTCTTTGGGTTCTACTATTCTTTTTTCGCTTTGTTTAGGCAAAGGAAATGGAGCTATTTCTATAAAACACTCTAGAAGATCTTCAACACCATAATTATTCAAAGCTGAGCCAAAAAAAACAGGGTGAAGATCTCCATTTAAATATAAATTTTTATCGAATGATGGATATACTCCGTGTATAAGTTCTAACTCATCTTTTAGATTTTGAATATCTTTTTTTCCAATAATTGATTCAAGCTCGGGGTCATGTAAAGAATTAAAAGTGATTTTTTTTCCAATAATTTGCTTTTGGTCATTTTGATATATATTAATATTTTTTTTCCAGACATTATAAATTCCCTTAAAATTTAAACCCATTCCGATTGGAAATGAGAGTGGAGTAACAGTTAAACCAAGTTTTTTCTCAACTTCATCTAATAGATCAAAAGCATCTTTTCCTTCACGGTCAAGTTTATTGATAAAAATAATAATTGGTATTTGACGCATCCTACAAACCTCAACTAACTTTTCGGTTTGTTCCTCAACTCCTTTAGCAACATCAATGACAACAATTACACTATCAACTGCTGTAAGAGTTCTATAGGTATCCTCAGCAAAATCTTTATGTCCAGGTGTATCAAGAATATTTATTTTTTTGTCTTTAAAATTAAAAGCCAGAACAGAAGTAGAAACAGAAATGCCTCTTTGCCTTTCAATTTCCATAAAATCACTCGCAGCAGTTTTTTTAATTTTGTTTGATTTTACAGCTCCTGCCTCATTAATGGCTCCACCGAAAAGTAATAGTTTTTCTGTCAGAGTAGTTTTTCCAGCATCTGGATGAGAGATTATTCCAAATGTCCTTCTTCTTTTTATTTCTTCTTCTAGCGACATCATAAAAAATTTGAATAAAAATAATCTAAATAATTTCTCACAAGTGAAATGACCCGATAGGTTTTTGACAAAAATATAGGTATTTTTACCATGCATGAAAAAAGAAAATGTTGTACTAGTAGATAGGAATGACAATCCTATGGGTTTAATGCCCAAACTAGAAGCTCATGAAAAAGGAGTTTTGCATCGTGCTTTTTCAGTTTTTATTCTAAATCGGAAAGGCCAACTAATGCTTCAGCGCCGTGCACTAGATAAATACCATTCTCCGGGGCTTTGGACTAATACATGCTGTAGTCATCCCAGAGAAAGTGAAAGTATTATTGAAGCTGGTTTAAGGAGACTTAAAGAAGAAATGGGTTTTACAACCCCATTGGAGCCTATGTTCAGCTTTATCTATAAATCAAAATTTGACAATGGTTTAACAGAACATGAGTTTGACCACGTACTTCTTGGTTATTATGATAAACCACCGTTTATTAATGCAATTGAAGTATCAGAGTGGAAATGGATGTCTTTAGAAAAAATAATTTTAGAAATAAAAAATAAACCAGAGGACTTTACAGTTTGGTTTAAGATTATTTTTGAGAGATTTTATAATCATATATATAAAACAAGATGAAAGTAACTGTAAGTAGGAAAGCACATTTTAATGCTGCACACCGCCTTTATAATAAAGAATGGTCAGATAAAAAAAATTATTCTGTTTTTGGGAAGTGTTCAAATCCTCACTATCATGGGCACAATTATGAGCTGATTGTTCACGTGACAGGTATAGTTGATCCAAAAACGGGCTATGTTATTGATATGAAAATTTTAAAAGACCTCATTAAATCTGAAGTTGAGGAAAAGATGGATCATAAAAATTTAAATGAAGAAGTACCAGAATTTATTGAAATGATTCCAACTGCAGAAAATATAGCTATAGTTATCTACAATAAACTCAAACCTCACCTAAATTCAAAACACTCTTTAGAGATAACTTTATATGAAACTCCAAGAAACTTTGTTAGTTATTCAGGATAAAACCCTTTTTTTAGTTTTCATTTAAAAAAATATTTATATTCATTAATTATTTAACTAGTTAAGATGCCGAGTATTAAACTTTTAAAAAAAGAAATTAATAATGACATAGGAGATCTTATTGAGGAGATTTATCTTTGGGAGTTGTCAAATCCTAATGGTGATCTAGGCCAAAGTGAAAAACTAGTTGAAGAAGCGCTTCAAGCCTTTGATAATTTGATAGTTATGATTAATGCTGTTAAAGGGGACAACAAGAAGGAACAGTTTAAAAAAATCGAAAAAGAGCGAAAGAAAGTTATGGACTCGTTACTCAAAAAATCAGCAGCACTTTAATTCGCTTCCATTTTTCGTCTTTGTTCAAGCAAGTTTAAAAACTCAATACCATATTTAGATGCTTTGACCTCATTTGTCAGTTTATTTGCAATTGAGTCTAATAACGTCAAATTCGCATCAAACACTTGAGTTATTGCTAGATAAGGAGCAATGTTTTGATCTGGGTTTTGTGCAGCAAAATTTATTGTATAGAGGTATCTCCTATTCAATAGATTAGCAATTTTTTTCTCTATTGAATCAACTCTTTCAATTTTTTTTTCTGCTTTTGCTACATACAGATCCTTTAGTAAATCAAGATTTTTGTCATTAAACTTTCTACTCATCGATTCATATTTTTGAAGCAATTCTTGATTTTTTGAACCTGAAATTTTCGCACTGCTTTCAAATGTTTTGAGTAGTGTATTAATTTCTATTGTACCTTTTTCACCAAAAAATAAAATTCGGTCATTTAGGCTGTCACCATCATCTTTATTTAGGTAAAGGTAAAATACTTCAGCAGATTTAATAGGTGTTTGAAATCTAAACTCAGGTGAACCATCTACAAAAGTTGAATCAAGATTTATTAATATAGTATCTTTTATTCTTTGAAGATATAGCTTACCTTTTCTTAGTCCCTTTATACTGCCTTTTACAATCATGAGGTCTTTAAAATTAGATTTTTCATTTTGATTGCAAGAAAAAATAAAGGTGCCTAAAAAAGTAATCAGAAAATATTTTTTGAGTTTTAACATTTCAAATATTTAACCAGTATGTAAATTTCAAGTTAAAGCTACGATATCTTGGTGAAAAATTATCCGTACTAATATAATTATCGTTATAAACCAAAAATAAATCTGAAAGAGGAGCAAAACGCCACTGCATTCTAGAGTTCACGCCCAAATTTTCTCCTTGTGAGTTGTATTGAATGAAGGTGGTCCATGTTATGGTTTTCGTAAAAGTAAAATCAATTTTGGGACTTATTAACCAAATATTTTTTGATGGGTAAGGATTTGGAAGGTTTATAGAATTAAAATTTACAATAAAACTCGCGTTAACTATAGGTTGTTTCCTCCAGTTAAATTTATTTTCAAGAGTAAATTTGGTTCCATTGAAAAAAGTTCCATAAGAAATTTTAGAGTCAAGATTAAAAATTTTTGTTTGATCAGATCGATAACCAAATTCTATGTCACCATATGAATAGTTAGAATTTGCAGGAAGATATGCTCCTTCGTAACTTCGAGTTGGGTCAAAATCTGAAACTAGATATATATACCGGTTAATGTATTGAAGAGATAGACTGCTCGTATTTAGAAATCTTTTTTGAATAGTTGAGATAAAAACTCTATCTGTCATTAGATATTCTCTTGCTGTGTCATAAACAAAAAAACCTCTTTGTATGAAACTATAACTCGTTATTTCTGGATTTTTTGGATATATCCTAAAGGTGTATTCTGGTGTAAGTTTTAAAAATCCCGTACGCCTATAAAAACCTAAATTTGATCTGAAGTCATCGCCCCCATGAATCAATCCCATTCCAATTTTATGGCGAAGTGTATTGCGCTGAATTCTTAAACCTACTATTTGATCATCACCATCTAGTCCTTCAGTGAATGATTTATGTAAGTATGTACGACCTGACCATTTACTATCTGAAGATGCTAAATTATATTCTATTCCAGCAACACTGTTTTTTCTTTCTTCATTATCTAAGAAGTCATAGTTTTCAATAGCACTTCGATTCATAAAAAAGAAACTAATATTTGATCTATCAAATACTTTCTGCCTTAATGTAAAAACAGAATTTAAATTTGATGCAATTTCATTTTTCACATCTTCATCTGTAAGAATACTTAAAAGACCAACTCGTAGGCTTGAATTTAATTTACCACTCAGCCGAGCTCCATAAATGATTTTATTCTCTATTGTATTTCCATCCAAATCTTCAGCAACACCTATTCTTCTTGAGAAAAAAGGAACAACATCTCTCACAGTACCAAAATCGTTAAAAAGGTCATTGTTTTGTGTAAAGAATTGACGTTTTTCAGGAAGTGCAATTGCAAAACGAGTGAGGTTTACAATCTGATCATCTGCCTCAACTTGGGAAAAATCAGGATTAAAAGTAAGGTCTAAATTTAGGGCATTCCCTATTGGAATCTTAGCATCACCTCCTATACCTGTATTTAAATTTGAAGATTGATTTAAGAAATCTTTTTGTGTTATACCACTAATATATGGGATTAATGAAATTGGATTACGTGCTTTTTTTAGGGGTTTTTCAAAAATCATTTTACCCATAAATCCTAAATTGCCAATGAGTTGATTTTGAGGAGTTTTCACCCATACACTATATTCATTATTTTGTCTATTTCCTCTATAAATGTTAAAACGCCACGAGCTATCTCTATTATTGTAAAAAAAGGAAGCGAATGGAATTTGAATTTCTACTGAATACCGATCTTCATATACTTTAGATTCAACAAACCATTTTGTATCCCATGTGTAGTTCCTATCTGTTCTGTATTCTTGATTTCCACCTGAAATAAGTCCCTCGTTTTTTAGCCCTAAGGGATTTGTTGAGAATGAGAAAGCGTTTGTCCCATCATTAAATGTATCGAAAAGAAGAGTTATAAACTCAGCTCCATAAGAGCTGAAGTCGCGTTTTAGACTTGGTGTAGTAAAATTTATTCCGTCTGTTAGTGATTCGACAAGGATATAGAGATTTTTCTGATTTTTAAGAATTTTGAATCTGGTTTGTTTTTCAGCTTTTAAACTATCATTTGGTCTCCATAGCCAAAATTCTGATTGCCATTCTGCTATATCCCATTCTTTTTCATTTCCAATTCCATCAATATTTATATCAGATTCAATATTCTTAATTATAAACTCTTTCTCATTCTGAGTGAAACAAAATAAAGATTTAAATAAAAAAATTGTTAACACGACCCTTTGAATACTCAAAATGCAATTTTTTAGAAGGATTGTAAAAATAAGATTTAAAATTATATTTGAGTATGATTTTAAAACTCATATTCATTTATAACTTTTTCCTGGGATATTTTTTAACAAATGATATTTCATGGGGTAAAACAGGACACCGTGTTGTAGGTGAGGTTGCATCAAAATACATCTCAAAAAATACTAGAATTTCACTTGACAAAATTTTGGAAGGCCAAAGCCTTGCTTATGTCTCAACTTATGCCGATGAAATTAAATCAGATAAAAAATATTTAAAGTATAATGCTTGGCATTATGCAAATCTTAATCTAAACGAAACTTACCAATCAAGCTATAAAAATCCAAATGGTGACATTGTTAAAGCAATAAAAACAAGTATAGAAATTTTAAAATCAAAATCTCCAACAAAAAACGAAAAACAATTTTATTTGAAATTGTTAGTTCACTTAGTAGGTGATTTACATCAACCACTACACTTAGGAAAAAAAGAAGATAGAGGTGGAAATGATATTGGTATTTTATGGTTTGGAAAAAAATCCAATCTTCATAGACTTTGGGATAGTGATATCATAGATAATAGTAAATTTAGTTTTACTGAATTAAGCCAAAATTTACCTATTATCTCTCCTGAAAAAAGAAAAAAAATTACATCAAGTTCTATAGATTCGTGGATTCAAGAAACGCATGCTTTAACTAAAAAAATTTATATGGAATTACCAGAAAATAAGAATCTTGGATATAAATATAGTTATGAGAACTTTGAAATTATAAGGTACCAATTATTAAAAGCCGGTTTGAGATTAGCTTTTATTTTAGATGATATATTTAAATAATCTTACGAAAAGTTAAATTAATTCTCGTTCCAACTGGCTGTGAAGTTTTTGCAATTTGATGTAACCAATGTGTTTGAGTTTCTCCTTCCATAAAAAAAAGACTTCCAGACTTTAAAAGAATCTTAAAGCGTAATTCTTTTTTTTCCTTATGTTTAAGATGGAAAAATCGATCTGAACCAAAACTTACCGAAGCTATAATGGGGTTTTTACCTAACTCTTTTTCATTGTCTGCATGCCAACCATTGCTATCGTTACCATTACGATATTGGTTTATTAATACAGTTGTAAATACATTATTACTAACCTTATGTATGCGATTCTGAATTTCAGATAATATGTGAGTCATTTTTTCTGGATGCATCTTAATTCCAGAATATGAGTAAGGTAAAGCATTATTTGCATATAGTGCTGTTAGTCTTGGTTGCATGTAAGTTTTTCCATAAACTTTAATTTTGTCTCGTTTCCAAGTAGTCGTATTTAAAATTTCAATAAAATAATTACTCGCTTCTTTTTTATTAAAAAAAGATTCATAGTACCTTAATTTTGCACCTGGTAAATTTAAGGGAGTACCGTCACCTAAAATATTTAAAGGTTTAAGCATTATTTGATTAGTTGTAAAAAATTTTTAAACCAGTTTTCTACTTGATTAAATCCACGCTCCTTTGAATAAACTGCGTTAAAGCCTCACCCTTAAGCAGGTTTTGTGAAAGTTTTGCTAAATCTAATGCTTGTTTTATAAGATGTTCTTTTTTCTTTTTGGTTTTAGTATTTAAAATCTGGCCCACCAGTTCATGATTTGTGTTTACAACTAAGTTGAACATTTCGGGCATATTACCCATCATTCCCCCACCACCAGTTTGTTGCATTTCTTTCATTCGACGCATAAATTCTGGTTGTGTCAGAACAAATGGCATACTTTTACTATCCAATGACTCTAATTGAACTGTATATCCACCTTCCTTGACAACATCCTCTATAAGTGGTTTCAATGTTTCTTTTTCTTTGTCTGAAAGTTTAGACACAGTGGCTTCGTCTTTTTTTATAAGATTTTCCAAAGTATCACCATCAACCCTAGAAAAAGAAACTTTTTCTTTTTTACCTTCTAATTTTTGGATTAAGTGTCCAATTATAGGTGAGTCCAAAAGCAAAACTTTATAGCCTTTGCTCTTAGCCTGCTCAATATAACTATGTTGCGAATCAACATCAGATGCATAGAGAATGACTAGTTTGTCATCTTTATCGGTTTGATTATCCTTTATTGAATCTTTAAGTTCATCAAAGGTTAAATATTCCTTATCCGTAGTTGGATATAATGCGAAGCCTTCTGCTTTATCAAAAAACTTATCTTCGCTTAACATTCCATATTCAATCACGACCTTTATATCGTTCCACTTTTCTTCAAATGATTTTCTATCTTTTTTGAATAAACTACTTAGTTTATCTCCAACTTTTCTTGTAATGTAATTACTAATTTTTTTAACAGCACCGTCTGCTTGCAAATAACTCCTTGAGACATTAAGCGGTATATCAGGTGAATCAATTACGCCTCTTAGTAAGGTTAAAAACTCAGGAACAATTCCCTCAACATTGTCTGTTACGAAAACCTGATTTTGATAAAGCTGAATCCGATCCTTTTGAATATTAATATCATTTTTTATTCTTGGAAAATACAATATGCCTGTTAGATTAAATGGATAATCAACGTTTAGGTGAATATTAAATAAAGGTTCTTCAAATTGCATAGGATAAAGTTCTCTGTAAAAAGACTGATAATCTTCATCCTTTAGATCAGAAGGCTTTTTCGTCCAAGCAGGCTCTGAATTATTAATTATATTGTCAACAGTTTTAGTTTCGGGCTTTGCATCATCTGGAGAATTTTTAGGTAACGGTATTGTTTCTTCTTTAGTTCCAAACTTAATTGGTATAGGCATGAATTTATTATATTTAGACAGAAGCTCTTTAATGCGATTTTCTTCCAAAAACTCCTTAGAATCTTTATCAATGTGAAGAACAATCTCAGTACCCCTATCTTTTTTGTCCACTGTTTCGATACTATACTCTGGAGATCCATCGCAAATCCAATGTGCCGCAGCATCTTTACTGTAAGATTTAGTTATTATCTCTACTTTATTTGCAACCATAAAAGCAGAATAAAATCCTAAACCAAAGTGACCAATTATTCCACTATCTTTTGCGGAATCTTTATACTTTTCAAGAAATTCCTCAGCACCGGAAAAAGCAACATCGTTAATATATTTTTGAACTTCCTCTTTTGACATTCCAATGCCCCTATCGATAATGTGGAGCTTTTTTCCTTTCTTATCAATTTTAACTTCTATTTGTAAGTTGCCTAAATCACCCTTTATTTTGCCTATACTACTTAGGTGGTTTAATTTTGTTGTTGCATCAGTTGCATTTGATATTAATTCTCTAAGAAAAATTTCTTGGTCACTGTACAAAAACTTTTTTATTAATGGAAAAATATTTTCTACAGATACATTTATTTTACCTTTACTCATAATTAAATTTTATTTGTTTTAAATTGTCAAAAAAAATACCAATGTTAATTTCTGTGACAAAGTGGCATTTCGTATTTTGGTATTTGTTTAATTTTTAAATAAAATAATTAAACAAATTATATTTGTCTTTAAAATTTTGTTAATGAAAAAGAAATCTAAAAATATAAAAGAGAAAATATTTGATGAATACTCAAAACTTGCTTTGGAAGAAAATGGTCAACTCAAATCGGTGTATCTATTTTGTAAAAAAACAAATATTAAAGAGACTGAATTTTATGATCACTTTGGATCTCTAAATCATGTTAGAGACCAAATATTCTGCCAATTTTATAATAATACTTATGAATTAATAAGTAATTCAAAAGAATTTTCCTCTCAATTACCGAAAGAAAAATTACTATCATTTTATTTTACTTTTTTTGAGGTACTTAAACTAAATAGGAGTTATGTTCTACTTGAATTAGGTGAATTTGAAAATAATATTCAAAAACTTTCAATTTTAAAAGGACTTAGGTCACTCTTTAAAAAATTCACAACAAATCTTATTGAACAAGGGAACGCATCAAAAAAGTCGAACTTTACAAAGCATCCATCAAAAATTTTTTCTGAAGGGGCATGGATTCAGCTTTTATTTTTAATGAGATTCTGGATTGAAGATAGATCACCTGGATTCGAAAAGACTGATATTGCAATTGAAAAATCTGTAAGATCTGTTTTTGATTTATTTGATAACACACCATTAGATAGCATCGTAGATTTTGGTAAGTTTCTTTGGGAAGAAAAAATTAAAACAAATTAATTGAAGACACTAAATTCAATTCCAACAAATAAGATTGAACGAGCAACTAAACTGGTAGGTACTGGGGTAAAGTTAGGGGGCAATTACTTAAGATATTATGGCGAGAAATTTATTTTTGGTCAAAACGACAGGTCACGTCTCGATGAAAAAAATGCGAGTGATATTTATGATGGTTTAAAGGAGTTAAAAGGAAGTGCATTAAAGCTCGCACAAATGTTAAGTATGGAGAAAAATCTTTTACCAAAGGCTTATGTTGAAAGGTTCAGCTTATCTCAATTCTCTGTTCCTCCTCTATCCTGGCCATTAGTCAAGAAATCTTTAAAGAGATACTTAGGGTCTGATCCGGAAAATATTTTTGACACATTCAATGTAAAATCTGAGAATGCTGCGAGCATCGGACAAGTTCATCGGGCAACAAAAAATGGTAAAATGCTTGCTGTAAAAATTCAATATCCTGGGGTTGCAAATAGTATAAGTTCTGATTTATCAATTGTTAAACCAATTGCACTCAAAATTTTTAATCTGAAAGGTAAAGACACAGAAAAATATTTTCAAGAAGTCGAATATAAGCTGCTTGAAGAAACCGACTATGAAATTGAACTTAAAAACAGCCAATTCATCTCTAAAGCTTGTAGTAAAATACCAAATTTAATTTTTCCTAATTATTATCCGGAATTGACCACATCAAAAACTCTGACAATGGACTGGATGGAAGGCATTCATCTTTCGGAGTTTGTAAAAAAAAATAAAACGAATACTAAAAATAATAATTTGGGTCAAACACTTTGGGATTTTTATATGTTCCAAATCCACGGTTTAAAAAAAGTTCAGGCTGATCCACACCCAGGAAACTTTTTAGTTTCAAAGAAGGGATCTTTGATTGCCATAGATTTTGGATGTATAAAAGAAATACCTGAGAATTTTTATGTTCCATATTTTGAGCTTTCAAAAAAAGAAAATATTGAAGACTTGAAAATTTTTAAAGGATTATTAAAAGAACTTGAAATCCTTACTCCTTACGATACGAATGAAGAAGCCACTTTTTTTACAAGCCTGTTTCAAAAAATGATGCGTTTATTTACACTCCCTTTTCAGAGTAAATATTTTGACTTCTCAAATCAACAATTTTGGGAAAAAATTTCAGGGCTTTTAAATGAATTTACTGAAGATCCGAAGTTGAGAAAATTGAACGGAAATAGAGGATCAAAACATTTCATATATATCAATCGTACTTTTTTTGGATTATATCACCTTCTTCATGATTTAAATGCAAAAATCGAAACAGATTCTTATCAAAAATATATTTAATTAAAGGTCCTGTTTACATGGATTTTTATTTAAAAAATGTATTTTACCTTTAAATTGATTTTAATGTATAATTCAAAAATTATAGGATTAGGTAAATATTTACCTGACAACATAGTTTCCAATGCTGATCTAGAAAAAATAATGGATACTACTGATGCTTGGATACAAGAAAGAACTGGAATTAGAGAAAGAAGGCACATTGTAAAGGGAAGTGAAGATACTACATTTACAATGGGTGTGAAAGCATCAAAAATTGCAATTGAGAGGGCAGGTATAACATCTAAAGAAATTGATTTGATCTTGTTTGCTACCTTAAGCCCAGATTACTATTTTCCTGGATCAGGAGTATTAGTCCAAGATGCATTAGATATTCCAGATTGTCCTGCAATGGATATTCGCATGCAGTGTTCAGGATTTATATATGCTGTAGCCACTGCAGATCAATTTATCAAAACCGGTATGTATAAAAATGTTTTAGTTATAGGATCAGAATATCACTCAGGAGGATTAGAAATGAATACAAGGGGAAGAAACATTTCAGTAATTTTTGGAGATGGTGCAGGTGCAATTGTAATGACACGTTCTGAAAATATAAATAAAGGTATTTTGCATTCTCAACTTCACTCTGAGGGGAAATATGCAGAAGAACTTTCTTTAATTGGTCCAAATACTAGACGCTGGGTTCCAGAAATTTTGGGAGAAAATGATCCTGATGATGTTTCTTATTTTCCCCATATGAATGGTCAGTTCGTTTTTAAAAATGCTGTTATCCGATTTTCTGAAGTCATAAATGCTGGTTTAAAAAAGACTGGTTGGCAACCGAGCGATATAGATATGTTAATTCCACATCAAGCAAATCTTCGAATTTCACAATTTGTTCAAAAAAAGTTTGGTTTAAGAGATGATCAAGTTTTCAATAACATCCAAGTTTATGGAAATACGACTGCTGCTTCAATACCTATTGCTCTCACAGAAGCCTGGGAGGAGGGTAAAATAAAAGAAGATAGTAAAGTGATCTTAGCTGCTTTTGGAAGCGGTTTTACATGGGGTAGTATTTCTATAAAATGGTAAGTTTAAAGACACTAGTTATTGGCGCTTCAACCAATCCAAGTAGGTACTCTTATAAAGTAGTTACGATATTAAAGAGCAAAAATATTCCAGTAGTACCAATGGGTCCAAATCAGGGTAAAATTGAATCTATAGAAATTGTCTCTCCCTTAAAACCCCAAGAAAATATTCATACGGTATCTCTTTATATCCGACCAATTTTACAAGAAGAATATTTTGATTTTGTTATAAGTCTGGAACCTAAAAGAGTATTGTTTAATCCAGGTACAGAAAATCACAGATTCAACAAGTTATTAGATAAAAAAAATATTTTTTGGGAAAACGCCTGTAGTCTAGTCCTCCTTTCTACGAATCAATATTAATCCTAAAAACGTTAAAAGCCCATTTAAGGGAAGCAATTCGTAACCTAATTCGTAACCGCCTAAAAAACTTGAATCTAAATAACCTAGTATGGTTATAAATAGGAGAACAAACAAAAGTACAGGCCATAATAAATTCTCCTTTATTTTGTAATTAGTAAAGATGCCAAATGAAAAGAGTCCTAGGAGCGGTCCGTAGGTGTACCCAGCAACTGTTAAAAGACCATCAATTACATTACGATCCAAGATGTATTTGAATAAGATTACTATAATTATTAATAATAAACTCATACCAATGTGAATTTTTTTTCGAGTGTTCTTTTGATCAATTGGATTCTTTTTTTCAAAATTTAGAAAATCTACGCAAAAAGATGTTGTTAGTGATGTAAGAGCACTGTCTGCGCTACTATATGCAGCAGCTATTAAACCTAAAATAAATGTAATTGCGACACCAAAACCGAGATTACCATTTAATGCTATTTCTGGGAATAGTAGATCAGTTTTTGGACTTCCATCCACATAAGGAACATTTATCCCTTGTTTTCCTGCATAAATGTATAATAAAGCACCGAGAAGCATAAATAGCCCTGTTACAAATACCAACACAAAACTGAATACGACCATATTCTTTTGGGCATCTTTTAGATTCCGACAACTCAAATTCTTTTGCATCATATCTTGGTCTAAACCTGTCATACATATTGTTACAAATGCACCACCAAGGATTGATTTTATAAAGTAACTACGACTCAATATTGAGTCACTTACAAAAACTTGATTGTAATTTGTTAACTCTTTCGAAAATATAAATTCATAAAAAGTAAAGCCAAGAGCTTCATTTATGTAATAAATTGACAATATGACTGATAAAATCATGAGACTAGTCTGAAGTGTATCTGTAAATACAATTGTCTTTATTCCTCCTTTTTGGGTGTATATCCAAATTAATATTATCGATATTACTACAGTTACTTCAAATGGTACGTTCCAGGTTTTAAAAATAAATTGTTGTAAAACAATTGAAACTAAAAATAATCGAAAAGAAGCACCTAGGACTCTAGATAGGAAGAAAAAAAAAGCTCCTGCAAAATGACTCTTTTTACCAAATCGGATTGAAAGATATTCATAAATAGATGTTACATTATTATTATAATAAACAGGGAGCAAAATATAAGCAACTATAATGTAGCCTATGAGGTATCCTAAAACTACTTGAAAATATGTAAACTGAGAAGCTTGAACCCATCCAGGCACTGATATAAAGGTAACCCCAGATAAAGATGCTCCAACCATTCCGAAGGCAACAAGATACCATGGAGAATTACGATTAGCTGTAAAAAATGTTTCGTTTGAATCTTCCTTTGATACTAAAAATGAAATTACCATCAAAATAAAGAAATATCCAACTATAAGAAAAAGAATGAAGGTGGGAGTAATCATTGATGAATCATTTTTAAACTAATATACAAAAACTAAAAGCCTAGATTTTTGTAAATTTGTCTATGAATTTTTCTTCAAAATTACTCGAAAATGCCGTTCAAGAAATTGCTCAACTTCCAGGAATTGGACGAAGAACGGCTTTGCGTTTAGCACTTTATCTACTTAAACAGCCTAAAGATCAAACGCTAGCACTTTCCAAGTCTCTTAATGATCTTATAGAATTTGTTATGTTTTGTGAAAGTTGTCACAATTTATCTGATCAGAAACTTTGTGAGATATGTTCTAATTTAAAACGTAACAAAAAAATTCTTTGTGTTGTTGAGGATATTCGCGATGTAATGGCAATCGAAAATACTGGCCAATTTCAAGGGATATATCATGTTTTAGGTGGAATTATTTCACCTATGGATGGTGTAGGTCCAAAAGATTTAAAAATTGATTCGTTGGTTGAAAAAGTTAAAATTGGAGAGGTAGAAGAAATAATTTTTGCTCTAAGTGCCACTATGGAAGCTGACACAACAAATTTTTACATATACAAACTAATACAGCCTTATAGTGTTAAAACATCAACAATAGCAAGGGGAATACCAGTAGGAGATGAATTAGAATATACCGATGAGGTCACACTAGGAAGATCAATTTTAGCTCGAGTTCCTTTTGAATCCTCTATGACGAAAAATTGATTTTTGAGTTAAAATTTTGGTCAATAATAAATTCATTATTGCCAATTAAAAATTGATATTTTTGCAAAACTAAATAACATATGGGACAATATCATTTTAAATTACCTAAGATGGGTGAAAGTGTAACTGAGGCAACTGTAACTAAATGGTTAAAGCAGGTAGGTGATAGGGTAATATTAGATGATCCTATTGTTGAAATTGCGACTGATAAGGTTGATACCGACGTAACTTCTGAAGTTGAGGGTCTTATTATAGAACAGCGATTTAAAGAAAATGATGTCGTACAGGTTGGAGAAACCCTTTTAGTAATTGAGACAAAAGAAGTAGATTCTATATCATTACCAGTTCAAACTGAAAAGCCTATCGAGCCAGAAAAGAATAAAAAATCAGAAACCGAGGTGGTAGCTTCTACTTTAGAAGAAGAAATGGATTCAATAGATAATTTAATAACTTCTCGGGTTGATGAGCCTGCAAAACGTTTTTATTCTCCTCTTATTAAAAGTATTTCAAAAAAGGAAGGAATCCTTCAAGAAGAATTAGATAGAATTCCAGGTACAGGAAAAAACCAACGTTTAACAAAAAGTGATTTACTTGATTACATAAAAAATAGACCTTTTAAAGATTCTTCTAAAGCTAAAATTCATGAAAAAAAATCTAATGACTTAACCCCGTCAATTGAAAACCCTATAGTCACGGAACCACTTCTAAAAGGGCAAAATCAGATTTTAGAAATGACACGAATGGAGAAGTTGGTATCTGAACACATGAAATCAAGTTTAGAAACCTCTGCCCATGTACAGTCTTTTATTGAAGCAGATGTGACAGATCTCTGGGATTGGCGTGAAAAAGAGAAAGAGACATTTTTAAAGCGTGAAAATGAAAAACTAACTTTTACCCCCCTATTTGTAACTGCAATTATAAAAGCTCTTAGGGACTTTCCAATGTTAAACAGTAGTCTTGAGAATGAGAAAATAATTATAAAAAAGGAAATCAATATTGGTATGGCTACTGCATTACCAGATGGTAATTTAATCGTCCCAGTTATAAAAAATGCTGATCACTTAAATTTGGTAGGTCTTACTAAGGCTGTTAATGATTTGGCTAATCGTGCACGAAAAAATCAGCTAATACCAGAGGAGGTTCAAGAAGGTACATATACATTTACTAATATTGGAAATTTTGGATCCATTATGGGTACACCAATTATAAATCAGCCACAAGTAGGGATTCTTGCAATTGGTATAATTAGAAAAATGCCTTCAGTTATCGAAACCCCAAATGGTGATTTTATAGGTGTAAGAAGAAAAGTAATTCTATCCCACAGCTATGATCATCGTATTATAAATGGTGCAACTGGAGGTCTTTTTGTTAAACGTGTAGCAGAATATCTTGAAAATTGGAATGAAAATTCTCCCTTCTAAACAAGTGTATAAATGAAATTAAAATTAACTAAGCCACTTTGTTTTTTTGACTTGGAAACAACTGGGACTGACGTAAGCAAGGATCGCATAATAGAAATTGCAATAATCAAAGTTAATACTGATGGCTCAAGAGAATCACTTGAAATTAGATTAAACCCCGGGATTCCGATACCTCCTGAATCTACTCTAATACATGGGATAACTGATGAGATGGTTGCGAATGAACCAAAATTTAAAGATAAAGCCCGAAATATATACAATTTTTTAAAAGGCTGTGATTTAGCTGGTTTTAACTCAGACAGATTTGACATACCCCTTCTTGTTGAAGAATTGTTAAGAGCAGACTTAGATTTCGATTTTAAAAACATAAAGACAATTGATGTACAAAATATATTTCATAAAATGGAGGCAAGGACTCTTTCTGCTGCTTTAAAGTTTTATTGTGATAAGGAGCTCACTGATGCCCATGCTGCTATTGCTGACGCAAATGCAACACTCGATGTTTTGCTTGCACAATTAGATCGTTATTCAGAATTAGAACCGAATGTAGATTTTTTGAATCATTTTAGTACTAGAAAAAAAACAGCTGATTTTGCAGGTTTTCTAATTTATAATAAAGATGACGAAATTTGTTTTGGTTTTGGTAAGCATAAGGGGAAAAAGGTTAATGAAATACTTAAAGAAGAGCCTGGATATTTTGGATGGATTCTAAATGCTGACTTTCCAAGATATACCAAGAAGATTTTAACAGAAATAAAGTTAAATTCAATGAACACTAAAGAATAAATTTGTGAAAATTATTTGTGTAGGAAGAAATTATGTCGATCATATTGAAGAATTAAAAAACGATAAACCGGATGAGCCCATATTATTTATCAAACCCGACACTTCAATCATTCAAAAAAAACAACCATTTTTTTTTCCTCATTTTACAAATGATATTCACTATGAGGTTGAACTTTTAGTCAGAATCAATAAAATTGGTAAACATATTCAAACCAAGTTTGCCCCAAAGTATTACGATGAAATAGGTCTAGGAATTGATTTCACCGCAAGATCACTACAAAATGAATTAAAATCTAAAAGCCTGCCATGGGAGAAGGCAAAATCTTTTGATGGTTCAACCTTAATTGGTGATTGGTTTTCAAAGAAAGAATTTAAAAATATAAATAACATCAACTTTTCTTTAGAAAGAAATGGTTCTAAAGTTCAAATTGGGAATACAAATAAAATGTTATGGAAGATAGATGAGCTAATAAGTTATGTCTCGACATTTTTTACTCTCAAGATTGGAGATGTTTTATTTACTGGAACTCCCTCAGGGGTTGGGAATATTTATAAAAATGATAATTTAAGGGGTTATTTAGAAAGAAAAATAGCTTTTTCAATTAATATTAAATGAAAGCAGAACTTATAACTATAGGTGATGAAATTCTCATTGGCCAAATTGTAAATACTAATTCTGTATTTTTAGCAAAAGCACTTAATGATATTGGAATTGAGATTACACAAATTACAAGCATTTCAGATAAAAAAGACGATATTATCGGTGCACTTAAATTATCAGAAAAAAGGGCAAAACTAGTAATTCTTACGGGTGGATTAGGACCAACTAGCGATGATCTTACAAAACAAACTTTGTGCTCTTATTTTAATGACAAATTGATTGAGAATAAAGAAATACTTGATCACATTGAAGAAATCTTCAAAAAATATCTTACAACTCCGATAAATGAACAGAATAGGAAACAAGCTTTACTTCCATCCAAAGCAAAAATTTTTAAAAATAATTATGGAACAGCTTCAGGGATGTGGTTCGAAAAAAATGGACAGGTAATTATTTCTTTACCAGGTGTACCTTTTGAAATGAAATCATTAATGACCAACGAAGTAATTCCTAAACTACAAAATCATTTTACCCGTCCATTCATAGTTCATAAAACAATAATTACCTATGGGTTAGGCGAAAGCGCAATCGCAGAAATAATCTCTATTTGGGAAAATTCTTTACCAGATGGCCTAAAACTAGCTTATTTACCTAATTTAGGTAGAGTTAGACTACGCATCTCCGGAAAAGGACCGGATAGAAAGTCAATCAATGATAAGATAGATAAGGAAATAGACAAACTTTTACCCCTAATTAAAGACATTTTTGTTGGTTATGAAGATGTATCTTCTTTTGAGGAAAAAATAAAAGCTCAATTTTTATTAAAAAACAAGACTTTATCTTTAGCAGAAAGTTGCACAGGTGGTGAAATATCAGCACGTTTGGCTAAAGTACCAGGCGCTTCGAAATATTTTGTAGGTAGTATTATTTCATATCAAACCCAATCTAAATCCGATTTGCTTTCTGTTCCAAAAACTATTATTGAAAAAAACTCAGTTGTTAGCAAACAAGTTGCTGAAATGATGGCTCAAAACGTACGTAAAAAATTTAATTCCAGTTTAGGTGTTGCAACTACAGGTAATGCTGGTCCTTCCAAAGGTGATTCAGATGCTGAAATTGGAACTGTTTGGATAGCAATATCGTCAGATAAAAGAATTATAAGCGAAAGATTTACATTCGGTAAGCATAGAGAAAGGGTAATTGGAAAGGCTGTGAACAAGGCACTAGAGATGGTTTACAGAGAAATAATATAAAATTCTTATTTTTCTGAAAACAATTTTGAAACTGTTTAAAAAACAGTAAATTTGCAGCCGTATAAATTTATAATGTCAAAAGTTTGCCAAATTAGCGGAAAGAAAGTAATGTTTGGAAACAATGTTTCAAAAGCACTGAACAGAACAAGGCGACGCTTTGATGCAAATATTATCAGAAAACGTTTTTTTGTACCTGAGGAAGATAAATGGGTCACACTGAATGTTTCAACAGCTGTCTTGAAAACTATTAATAAAAAAGGTATCACAGCTGTTCTAAAAGAAGCTAAGAAAAAAGGTAATTATAAGGGTTAGATTTTATGGCTAAAAAAGGGAATAGGGTACAGGTTATTTTAGAATGTACAGAGCACAAAGATTCAGGTTTACCTGGAACATCACGCTACATTACAACAAAAAATAAAAAGAATACACCAGAACGCCTTGAAGTAAAAAAATTCAACCCAATTTTAAAAAAAATGACTGTTCATAAAGAAATCAAGTAATAATGGCTAAAAAATCAGTTGCTTCGCTACAAACAGGATCAAAAAGATTAACAAAAGCCATAAAAATGGTAAAAAAACCTGGTAGTAATTCTTATAGCTTTGTTGAAACTATTTTACCACCAGATTTGGTATCCGATTGGCTTAGCAAAAAATAGAACAAACAATTTTAAAAGATAAAAGCTACTCTTGACAGTAGCTTTTTTTATTTTTATATATGGGAAGGCTTAAAGACTTTTTTACAAAAAAAGATGAAAAAAAATTAGAAAAAGGACTATCTAATACGAAAAAATCTTTTTTATCTCGCTTAGGATTAATAGTAGCTGGTAAAACAAAAATAAGTGATGATTTCTTAGATGAACTTGAATCAATTCTTATTCAATCTGATGTTGGAGTAGAAACAACTCTAAAGATTATTGATGCCTTGCAGACAAGAACAGCAAAGGAAAAATATCTTAGTTTTGATGATTTGGTGAAAATGCTCTCCGAAGAAATTTCTATACTCCTTAAAAAAAACAATAGTGAAGAAAATGATTCCAAAAAGAATGAACCTTATGTGATTATGGTTGTAGGTGTAAATGGAGTAGGAAAGACGACTACAATCGGAAAACTTGCTTACCAATTTGGTGTACAGGGTAAAAAAATCGTAATTGGAGCCGCGGATACCTTTCGAGCAGGTGCTATAGATCAACTTCAAATTTGGGCTGACCGTGCTAATGCACCTCTAATAAAGCAAGAAATGGGCAGTGATCCAGCTTCCGTTGCTTTTGACACTATTCAATCAGCAAAATCAAAAGAGGCTGATTATGTCCTAATTGATACAGCAGGACGTCTACATAACAAGGTTAATTTAATGAACGAGCTATCAAAAGTAAAGCGGGTAATGTCAAAAGTAATTCCGGAAGCGCCACATGAAGTACTTTTAGTTTTAGACGGTTCAACTGGCCAAAATGCATTCCAACAAGCGAAGCAATTTATTGAAGTAACTGAAGTATCAAGCTTAGCAGTTACAAAATTAGATGGAACTGCAAAAGGGGGAGTACTTATTGGAATATCAGACCAATTTAAAATTCCTGTGAAATACATTGGTGTTGGAGAGGGAATAGAAGATTTACAAGACTTTGACCCTGAAAAATTTGTTAAAACATTATTTAGGAAATAACTAATCTAAAGTGAGAATTTTTAAATTTTTTTGGATTTTAATTTTGATTCTAGTAGGTGTATATCTTATAGGGCCAAGAGTTGAAACCCCTGATCTTAACATGACTCCAGTTGAAGTACCAAAAGAATTAAATACATTAAAAAATTGGATTTTTAATAAAGAAAAAATGTTAGGAAATATCCGTCCAGGAAATGAGTCTTATATAGAGTTTAATGACTCTATTCCAAAAAAAACTAAATATAGTGTTTTGTATTTGCATGGATTTACTGCCTCAGGAATTGAGGGAGACCCAGTGCATCGAAAAATTGCCAAATTTCTTAATGCAAATCTTTATGTTCCTAGACTTTATGGTCATGGACTAAATGAAAAAGAACCAATGTTGAATTACAACAATAACGATTTTTGGGAATCAGCAAAAGAAGCTATATCGGTCGCAAAAGCACTTGGAGATAAAGTAATTCTTCTTGGAACTTCTCATGGAGGTGTACTCTCTTTGTGTTTTGGTACTGACCCATCTATCGCTGCAATTTGCCTATTTGCACCGAATATTGAAGTACATGATCCTTTTGCAAAACTTCTTTCCAAACCATGGGGACTTCAAATGGCACGTCTTGTTAGAGGTAGTAAATACCACAATATGAATAACATGAATATTGAAAAGAAAAAATATTGGACATCCAAAATACGATTAGAAAGTACACTTCATATGCAAAAACTTTTAGATATTAAAATGAATAAATCAACATATGAAAAAATAAAGGTTCCAGTTTTTATGGGATATTATTATAAAAATGATAGTTTACAAGATAAAGTTGTATCTATACCTGCAATGTTAAAAATGTTTGATGAATTAGGTACACCAAGCGAATTAAAGGTAAAAAAAGCATTTCCTGAAGCTGGTGATCACGTGATAACCTCCTATCTAAGTTCTAATAATTACGGGCAAGTGACCGAAGCCGTTCAGAATTTTTTGAATAAAATATTATAATATGCCCATTTATAAATTTAGATTTTTATTTCTAGTAATATTAATTTTTAACTTTTGTAGTATTGAAGATCAAAGCCTTGCAAAATGGGTACCCTATGACGAAACAGCTGAATTAAAAGAAAATTCAAAAAACTCTTTAAAACGCTTACGTTTTAAACGTATTCAGTCAAAGCATCAGGATAAAAACTCATTTTTTTACCCTTTTAAAAAGGAACTTTTAGGCTTCACAAAAAAAGAATATGAAAGATTAAAGCCACTTATCTTAGAAAAAAGTATACTTGAAATTCAAGATAACGTTCAAAAGGACTTATTATCATATGAAAAACTATGTTTATTCTATTTATTCCGGATATATTATTTTGAAACTAATCGTGATAGGTATTTGAATGCTATAATTTCTCTTAACCCAGATGTTCTTGATAACGCAAAGCAACTAGACAAAAAACGAAAGAAACAAATAAACCATCCTTTATATGGAATTCCTATTCTTATAAAAGATAATATTGATGCATTACCCATGAGTACAACTGCTGGTAGTGCAGCATTTAAAAAAAACATTCCTAATAATGATTCATTTCTTGTCAAACGTTTAAAGGAAAAGGGAGCACTTATTTTAGGAAAAGTTAACTTGAGTGAATGGGCTTATTATTTTTGTCAAAATTGTCCATTAGGCTATAGTGCATTGGGTGGACAAACATTAAATCCATATGGGAGGAAAATTTTTGAAACAGGTGGATCAAGTTCAGGAAGTGGTGTAGCAGTGGCAGCAAACTATTCAGTAGCAGCTATTGGTTCCGAAACTTCAGGTTCAATTTTATCTCCATCAGGGAAAAATAGTGTAGTAGGTCTCAAGCCAACTATAGGATCAATAAGTAGAAACGGAATCATTCCAATTTCAAGTAGTTTAGATACAGCAGGACCTATGGCTAAAAGTGTTATGGATACTGCTATATTAATGAATGCATTAATAGGTCTTGACAGTAATGATGAGTATAGTTATGATAGCAATCCCATTTTTTATCAGGGACTAGATACAGTTACCTTAAAGGGGAAAAGTTTTGGAATTTTTGAAAAATATGAAAAAGATAGTTTGATGAAAATTTCTCTGGATTTGATGAGAAAAGCAGGAGCAAAAATTATTAGTTTCAAAGCTCCTGAAATAGAATTACAAAATTTCATAAAGCTGCTTGATATTGATATGAAGAGTGATTTACCAAAATATATAAAAAACAGCACTAACAGAAAATTACCCTTTGATTCAATAAAAGATATAGTGAATTTTAATAAAATGGATAGCCTACTCCATGCACCATATGGGCAAGAAAATTTTACGCGATTAGTTGAAGTAAATATTTCACAAAATCAATTTAGAAAAACTAAACGCGAAATGATGAAATTAGCTAAGAGCTATTTTATGGTAATCAAAAATAAAAATCTAGATGCTGTCATATCAATCGATAGTAAGGATGCCAAATTTGCAGCTCTTTCACATTATCCAGCATTAGGAATTCCAATGGGATATAAACGTAGTGGTCAACCTCAAAATATCACCTTTATTGCACCTTCAAAAAAAGAACAGATTTTACTAAATATTGGAGCAGCCTATGAAAAAATAAATCCAGTTCGTAAAATACCAGACTTGTTTAAATAGTAATATGAGAACGAGATCAAAAAAAAGAAATAAGATAAATGTTATAACCTTAGGTTGTTCAAAAAATATTTATGATTCAGAGATTATAATCAAACAACTAGAAGCAAGTAAGAAAAATGTAGTTCACGAAGAGAAAGGAAATATTGTAGTTATTAATACCTGCGGTTTTATAAATAATGCGAAGCAAGAGTCTATAGATACAATTTTAGAGCAAATTGAGTACAAACAAACTGGCATAGTCGATAAGGTTTATGTAACAGGCTGTTTAAGTGAAAGATATAAAAATGACTTAGAAAAAGAGATCCCTGATGTAGATCAATATTTTGGAACTACAGATTTGCCTCAGCTATTAAAGGTTTTAGAGGCCGATTACAAGCATGAATTAGTAGGAGAGAGAATCTTGACAACCCCTAAGCACTATGCATATCTAAAAATTGCTGAAGGCTGTGATAGACCATGTTCTTTTTGTGCTATACCTTTAATGCGAGGTAAGCATCGATCAACTCCAATTGAAAAACTTGTAGACCAAGCTAAAAACTTAGCTAAAAATGGAGTAAAAGAATTAATTTTAATTGCTCAAGATTTGACTTATTATGGTTTAGACCTCTATAAGGAAAGAAGACTCGCACAATTACTAAGTGCTCTATCAAAATTAGATGGTATTGAGTGGATAAGATTACATTATGCTTTTCCAACAGGTTTTCCCGAGGATGTTTTAGAGGTCATGAGAAACGAATCTAAAATTTGTAATTATCTTGACATTCCACTTCAACATATATCTGATAAGATCTTAAAGTCAATGAGACGTGGTACTAATAAAGAAAAAACAACTCTACTTATTCAACGATTTAGAGAACTTGTTCCGGATATTGTATTAAGAACTACTCTTATTGTGGGCTATCCTGGAGAGACAGAGAAAGATTTTGAAATTTTAAAGAAATGGGTTAAAGACATGAGGTTTGAACGTTTAGGATGTTTTAAATATAGTCATGAAGAAGATACTCACGCATATCTTCTAAAAGATGATGTTCCTGAGGAATTGAAACAAAAAAGATTAAATGAAATCATGGAAATACAATCTAAGATTGCATTTAAAAATAACGAAAGGCTAGTAGGAAAAGTTTTCAAATGTTTAATTGATAGAAAAGAGGGAACTAACTTTATTGGTAGAACCTTTATGGATTCACCAGATGTTGATAATGAAGTAGTAATTGATGCAAAAAAATTCTATGTCAAATTGGGAGAATTTGTTAGCGTTAGAATCATTGGGGCTAATAATTATGATCTTGTAGGTATTCCTGTTTGAAGTTTATTTAAATTGATAATTTGATTTAAAAAAAGAGAGCATTTGAAAATAATTGTTTTCCACTGTACCAAAACCCTCTAAATAGTGGATTGTCTACAAAATAAATCAATTCACCATCACCATAATTTTCCTGTCCTACAAGCAATGAATTCCTTTGTCTTTGCTTTGCTTTATATCCAATAAAACCTGAAATAGCATCTGCATTTTTATCAAGATAAAATACATTCCCAGAATTTTCTAGAAGATAAAATGCATCAGTATTTAATTTTAATGTATAGTACCTTTCCATTCCATAACCAATTGGATGGGTCTTATCCATGGTAGCTTTAAAAATACTTCCGCTTGTAGAGCCACTTATATCTGAACGTTCCATTTCAGTATATGGAATTGTTTTTTCAGTTTGATTTTTAGGGTTTTTCTTTTTTAAAGCAAAGTTTTCAGTATCAGCAAAAATATTTAATGCACCGGCAAGTGCAATTAATTTTCCACCATCATTAATCCATTCTTCAATTTTTTTTCCATTTCTAAAATTTTCAAAACTAGGGTAATCCCCATCTGGTATAATTAAGATATTGATTTCAGAAAGAACAGAAAGTAGTTTTTTTTCATCAATCCGCAACAGAGGGTATTTTAATTCTTGTTCAAAAAAGTGCCATGATTCGCCATAATTATAAGAGGAACTATTCTCACTCCTCAGTAATCCAACTTTTGGTACTTTAATTAATTTTATTTTATCTGAACCCATGTCAGGTCCCTTTTCGGAATATCCAGTATAAATATTATGTAATATTATTTTATGTTGATTTACAATTTCTTTAAGTTTTGTTAAGTATTGTTTATTATTTAGATTGTCTGCCTTGAGAATAAAAATGCTCCCTGCATCCCAATCTATTTTACTATTTGTTAGAGGTAAAGTATTATATCTAACTTTAATACCTGCTTTTAATAAATCAGAAAGGAATTTGGTATCATCCAAACTTTTGCAAATAAAGCCAAATCCATATTTGTTTTCTTCCAATACTACCTTTGAATTATTTAAAAATTCAAAAGGAGAAGTTATAAACTCTTGTGTTGTAGCTATTGCTTTTAGACCATAGGCAAATGCTAAAGACCATGCAGTTATATCATAAGTGAGTGAGTCATTTAGTTTTGTATTAGGTTCTAAAAGTATTTCTACCAATTTTCCTTTCACCTGATTTGTTGGTATAACTAAAGAGTTTTTTTCGAATTCTGTAGATTTATTTTTTTGCATTTGATAATCATAACCACGAATACTTGTATTTTCTGAAAGTTTTTCGCTAATAATGTTATGTTTTTTAAAAAAATCAGCTAAGGAATTTATTTTATTTTTGTTTCCTTCAAAAACAAAATTTTTGTATTTGACATTTTTATTATCAAAAAAAGACTGATAATTTTTATTTAGAAGTATCCTAAATTTTGCAGCCATTTCAACTGTAGATATACCAGTCATGTGATGATGCTCTATTCTATCTTTTAGTGTTACCTCAGTATTTTCATCATTTCTTACCCCAAGTCCGGCAATCCCACCTCCTGCTTGTTCATAGGTCATACCAATACTTCCTAAAAACATTGGATATGTATCTCCATAACTGGGATACAAGAGATCAAATTTTTCTTTTGTAAAGTATAACCACCCTTTTTCATCAAAATATTTAGCATGATTTCTGCCAATTATTTCTTGAAATTCTCTTTGAAATTTTGAAACGACTTCATGATAGGGCTCTACCGCAGGCGCAAAATAGTAAGGGCTATTAATTCCTTGTTCATGGAAGTCTACATGAATGTGTGGAAGCCAATCGTTAAATTTATTTATTCGATTTTTGGTTTCGGTTTGTGTAACCCATGCCCAGTCCCGATTCAAATCAAAAGCATAATGATTTGTTCTTCCATTATGCCAAGGTTCGTCATGTTCGATCGAATTTTGATTTGTGTCATATGGTATACCTCTATTTTGTTTGTAAAAATTAACATAACGATCTCTCCCATCAGGGTTAACACATGGATCTATTATTACAATGGTATCTAATAACCATTTTGAGTGCTTGGTAATTAAATCATAAGCAGTTTTGATTGAAGCTTCTGAACTTGACGATTCATTACCATGTATATTATAGCTTAACCAAACAATTGATTTATTTTCGTTTTTAGGTCCTTTTACCGACCCACTATTTTGAAGATGGGATAAACGAATTTCTTCAAGATTTTCTAAATTTTTACGATTTGAAATAAAAACAAGTTGTAATTCTCTACCTTCATTACTTTTCCCATAAGGAATGATTTTAAGAAACTCAGAATTTTTCTCAAGATGGCTAAAGTAATCCAAAAGCTGGTGATGTAAATTAAAATAAGTTCCTGGCTCATATCCAAAAAAACTTTCAGGGCTTTTAAGCTGAGAAGTTAATAGGAATGAATTAAAAATTAATATTAAAGAGATAATTTTTCTTCCCATATATTTAAATTTTTACTTTGTAGTTAAACTTTCGATTTCTTTTTCTAAAAAAAAATATCTTTATGCTTCATATATTATTTATGCATGCCCATAGTTTTCCAATTGATTTAAAGTTTAGGTTTTCACAATTAATCAATGATTATATAGTCGAAGATAAAAAACTTAAATCTTTTTATTCACAATCACCTAGACTAGAAAATTTTGAAAATCAAATCAATCAAAAAAAAGTGTCTTTTACAAGGGAGAACCGAGATCTTTTAACAACAATCTTTAAAAATCAGTATAGTAAAGCTAATGCATCAAAAAATGTTTTGGATAATATAGATCTTCTAATTAGTGAAAATACTTTCACGATTACTACCGGCCATCAACTATGTTTAATGACTGGTCCCTTGTATTTTATTTACAAAATAGTTTCTACAATTAATCTTTGCATTAAACTTAAAGAAAAATATCCGAAATTTAATTTCATACCTATTTACTGGATGGCTAGTGAAGATCATGATTTCGATGAAATCAGTTCCTTTAAATTTCAAGACAAGAAATTCCAATGGAAGGAGGATTTAAATGGTCCTGTTGGTAAATTACCTCTCGAAAAATTAAAATTTATTCTCGAAGACTTCGAATCATGTTTAGGAAATAAAAATGAAGCAAACCAAATTAGGGAGTTAATTAAAAACAGTTACCAGGAATCTGCTAATTTGTCAGAGGCAACATTTAAGCTTGTCAACCAACTTTTTGGTAATTATGGTTTACTAGTCTTAGAACCCAATAAAAAAAATCTAAAAAAACTATTTATAAATTTTTTCAAAAAAGAGCTTACCGATCAGTTTTCATTTCATAGCACCGAAAAACAAATAAATAACTTGAAGGAAAATTACAACAAAGCATACTCACCTCAGGTAAATCCAAGAAACATAAATTTATTTTATCTATTACCTGATGGTCGCTATAGAATTGAAAAAAAAGACAATAAATTTATCGTTAAGGATATAGGTAAATCTTTTTTAGAAAAAGAGTTAATAGATGAATTAGAAAAATATCCTGAACGCTTTTCACCAAATGTAATTTTAAGACCCCTATACCAAGAAGTTTTGCTACCTAACCTTTGTTATATTGGTGGGGCTGCAGAAATTTCTTATTGGCTGCAACTAAAGACAATGTTTGATAAAGTTGAAGTTCCCTTTCCCTTACTTCTTGTAAGAAACTCTGTTCTTTTATATTCTAAAAAGCAGGCGAATAAATTGAAAAAACTAGAAATAAAAATTTCAGATTTGTTTTATAGCCAAAATACCTTGGATGAAAAAAAAGTAAAAGAAGCTAGCAGCATTGATTTAAATCTAGAGCATTTAAAAATTGCACTAAATAAACAATTTGATTACCTCAGATCTTTAGTTTCAAAGACGGATAAATCTTTTGAAGGGGCTGTTAATGCTCAAGAAAAGAAACAAATTAATGGGATAAATAAATTAGAAAAACGTTTATTAAAAGCCCAAAAAAAGAGCATATCTAATCAGATAGAAAGAATTCAGATTATTCGAAACCAATTATTTCCTGAAAACGAATTCCAAGAACGCAAATTAAATTTTTTCACCATATATAATGAGATTGGAAAAAAATTTATACCACTCCTTATAGAATCATTAGATCCTCTAGATACTGACTTTAATTTTATTGAGTTTTAGTATATTTTTAGGATAAATTTCAACATTGCGTTTTTAAGCGTTGATTAAATCGTATTTTTGTTCATGCAAGAAAAAGTTTTAATCCTTGATTTTGGGTCACAATACACCCAACTAATAGCACGTCGAGTGAGGGAGCTTTTTATCTATTGTGAAATCCATCCTTATCACAAAATCCCTAATGATCTAGATACCTATAAGGCCGTTATTCTTTCGGGTTCACCATTTTCAGTAAGAGCTAATGATGCACCTCATCCAAATTTGGAGCAAATTAAAGGTAAAATACCTCTTCTTGGAGTCTGTTATGGTGCACAATATCTTGCACATTTTTATGGAGGACAAGTCAATTTATCAGAAACAAGAGAATATGGACGTGCAAATCTAAAATATTTCGAGGCAAAGGATCCCTTTTTCAGAGATGTTTCAGAAAATAGTCAAGTCTGGATGAGTCACGCTGACACAATATTAACTTTGCCTAAAGGATCTAAACTTATTGGAAGCACGGAAGATGTTGAAAATGCCGCATATAAAATTTTGGACGAAGATACCTATGCGATTCAATTTCACCCAGAGGTATATCACACAACAGACGGTAAGCAAATATTAAAAAACTTTTTGGTAGAAATTGCCAATGTAAAACAGAATTGGACTCCAGATTCTTTTATTGATATGGCTATTAATGAAATTAAGGAAATGGTATGCGAAGATGTTGTGATTCTTGGTCTTTCAGGTGGTGTTGATTCATCAGTTGCTGCAATGCTACTTAATAGAGCTTTGGGGGATAAGCTTAACTGTATTTTTGTTAATAATGGATTATTAAGAAAGAATGAATATGAAGAGGTTTTAGCACAATACTCCGGAATGGGCTTGAATGTGAGGGGAGTTGATGCTTCAAATAAGTTTTTAAATGCTCTTGAAGGAATTTCGGAGCCAGAAGAAAAACGCAAAATAATTGGAAAAATTTTTATTGATGTTTTTAACTTGGAGGCAAAAAAAGTGAAAGGGGTCAAATGGCTAGGTCAAGGCACAATATATCCAGACGTAATAGAGTCAATTTCAGTCAATGGCCCTTCAGCGACAATCAAATCTCACCATAATGTAGGGGGTCTACCTGAACAAATGGAATTGAAGCTTGTGGAGCCTTTAAGAATGTTGTTTAAGGATGAGGTTAGGAGAGTAGGAAAAAGTATGAATATGGATCCATCTTTACTTGCTAGGCACCCTTTTCCAGGACCAGGGCTTTCAATAAGGATATTAGGCGAGATCACACGTGAAAAAGTACGTATTTTACAAGAAGTTGATCATATCTTTATAAAGGGCTTAAGGAAATGGAATCTATATGATGATGTTTGGCAGGCAGGAGCAATCTTTTTGCCCGTAAATAGTGTTGGTGTAATGGGAGATGAAAGGACTTACGAAAATTGTGTCGCACTTAGGGCTGTTCAATCAACAGACGGAATGACTGCAGATTGGGTAAATTTACCCTATGAATTCCTTCAAAAAATATCAAACGAAATTATAAATAATGTTAAGGGAATTAATCGTGTTGTCTACGACATTAGTTCTAAACCACCAGCTACAATTGAATGGGAATAACCTTTAAAATGAGTTTATTTAAGTACAAAACTTTCTTTTCATTTTTTTTCCTGTTAGGTATAAAAATTTGTTTAAGCCAGGTGCCTCAAGACTTTTTAATTCATCGAGTTAAAAAAGGTGAAACCTTGACACAAATTATCGATTATTACTCTATTTCTGAGGCCCAACTTAATGAATATAACCCCTCATTAAAGAAACTTGGAATTAAAAAAAGAATGGTCTTAAGAATACCCGTATATCAAAAGATAAAACATTTTGATGCTGACAAACAAAATAAGTCTGTCAAATCCTTTGAAATACATATTGTAGAGCCCAAGGAAACAAAGTGGCGCTTAGCTTTTGAATATGGCATGACTATTAATGAATTAGATTCTTTGAATCCTCAAATTTTAGACGGGTTAAAAATTGGTCAAGAAATTAGAGTAAGAAATATTGATTTAAGTAAAACAATACCGGAAAAAGATTCTATATATAATTACTACCAAGTGCTTCAATCAGAGGGATATTATCGTATAGAAAAAAAGTTAGGTGTAAATCGATATGTTCTTGACTCTCTAAATCCAAATTTAGAAAAAACAGGACTTCAAGTTGGTATGATTTTAAGAATTCCTGACTCACTTAGTGGGAAATTCAAAATTGAAAATGACCTTTTAGTCGAAAGAGTTAACTTAATTGATTCGATATTCAAAAAAAGAAAAATTAAAATGGGATTATTATTGCCCTTCAAGGCAAAAGAAATAATTTTTGATTCCATAGAAAATACTAAAAAAGTTCTCGAAGAAAGAAATCTGCATACCATATCATTAGATTTCTACTCAGGAGTTTTATTTGCTTTACAAAGGGCTAGCAGGAGTGGATTAGAGATCGATTTATCAACTTTTGATACAGAAAATAATAAATTAAAAATTAATGATATTGTTGCCTCAGGTTCTCTAGATACTTTAGATTTGATTATTGGTCCTTTAATACCGTCAAACTTTGATTATTTGTCAAATCAAAAACAATTAATTAATATTCCTAAAATAGCGCCTCTTTCCTCCAAACCAGTAAACTTCAGGAAAAATGTTTTTCAATCTGTAACTGATGAAAATATTTTCCGTGAAAAAATGTACGAATATCTCGAAAAAAAACTTGATTCTACACATCATATTCTTATTGTTGCGGATTCAAAAAATAAAATAATTGAAGACGAACTTAAATTAAAATTTCCATGGGCAATTAATTTAAAGCCTGAAAAGGCTGACTATATAATACCAGAATTAGTGGACTCACTTCTTCTTGATTCAATACCTAATAAAATAATTTTAGAGACTCAGTCGTTTCCTCTGATTGCGAGCGCATTGTCACAATTTAGTGCCCAAAATAGGCAGTTCAGAGATGTTCAGGTATTTACTACTTATAGAAGCAATATATATAATAATGAAAATTTATCAAGAAAATCGCTAGGAGGGATAAGATTTACATATCCGACTGGAACTAAACCTCTGGACCAGACAACCGGTAACAAATTTGTAGATGAATTCGTACAAAATTATGGAAAGCCACCTAATAATAATGCTTTAAGAGGCTACGATGTTGTTCTAGACGCCATTTTAAGGTTTGCTGTCTCAAAGGACATAAGAAAATCGATTGATTTAGGTGAAACCCAATATAAATCAAATAGATTTTTTTACAGAAAAAATGAAAATGAGTCATTCACAAATAAATCAGTTTATATTCTCCAACACAAAGGATACGAGATATATGAAATAAAAGAGTAGTTCATTAAGTCAAAATTCCTTTCTATTTTCGTAAATTTGAGTCCGGTTAGGTATATTAATTTTAATAACCGGGATGTCAAGCACTAAATATATTTTTGTAACAGGCGGAGTTACTTCCTCTTTAGGTAAAGGAATAATTGCAGCTTCTTTAGCTAAGCTGCTCCAGTCTCAAAACTTTAAAGTAACAATTCAAAAGTTTGACCCTTATATTAATGTTGATCCTGGAACATTAAACCCCTATGAGCACGGAGAATGTTATGTGACTGATGACGGTGCTGAAACAGATCTAGATTTAGGACATTACGAGCGATTTTTAAACGTAAATACCTCTCAGGCGAATAATGTCACTACTGGATTGATTTATCAAAGTGTAATTCAAAAAGAAAGAAAAGGAGAATTTCTTGGAAAGACAGTTCAAGTTATTCCACATGTAACCAACGAAATTAAAGATCGAATGCGATTACTTGGAAATTCTGGGGATTATGATATAATAATAACAGAAATTGGTGGTACAGTTGGTGACATAGAGTCATTACCCTACATTGAATCTGTTAGACAAATGATTTGGGATTTAGGAAAGGAAAATACATTAGTCATTCATCTAACTTTAATTCCTTTTCTTTCTGCTTCAGGCGAATTAAAAACAAAACCTACACAACATTCAGTGAAAACTTTGATGGAAAGTGGAATATCTGCTGATATTATTGTTTGTAGAACTGAGCACGAGCTTTCAGAAGATTTAAGAGAGAAACTTGCATTATTTTGTAATGTTAAAAGAGAGGCTGTAATTCAGTCTATAGATGTAGATACAATATATGATGTGCCTTTAAAAATGTTAGAGGAGGGATTAGACACTGTAGTTTTACAAAGACTTAGATTAAAGCCTAAACAAAGTCATGATTTAAAGCCATGGAATGCTTTTTTAGAAAGAGTTAGAAATCCTAAAAATTTTATTAAAATAGGTTTGGTAGGGAAGTATGTAGAGCTTCAGGATTCGTACAAATCAATTTTAGAATCTTTGATACATGCTGGTGCAGAAAATGAAACAGAAATTTATGTGGAATCCCTACATTCAGAATATTTAGAATCCAAAAATTTAAAGGAAAAACTTGAAAATTTGGATGGACTAATTGTTGCACCAGGTTTTGGTGAGAGAGGAATAGAGGGAAAAATAATGGCAATTTCATATGCAAGGTTAAATAATGTGCCTTTCCTGGGAATTTGTTTAGGTATGCAAATGGCAGTTATAGAATATGCTAGAAATAAAGTTGGTCTCATGAATGCTAATTCTACTGAAATGGTATCTGATTGTAAATATCCAGTCATAGATCTTATGGAATCACAAAAAAGCATCACAAACAAGGGAGGAACTATGCGTCTGGGTTCATGGGATTGTAATTTAATTCCTAACACTAAATCAGCAATTGCCTACCAAAAGAGTCATATTAATGAGCGACACCGCCATAGGTACGAATTTAACAACAAATTTTCAGATCAAATTTTTGATCAAGATTTTATTATTTCTGGTATCAACCCTGAAACAGGTTTAGTTGAAATTATTGAATATAATAATCATCCATGGTTTGTTGGAGTTCAGTTTCATCCAGAATACAAAAGTACGGTACTTGATCCTCATCCGCTTTTCAAAGCATTTGTTAAAGCAAGTCTTGAAAAAAATCTAAAAGCTTAATTTAAAAATGGAAGAAAAAAAATTTGACCCATATCAGTTTATCGGATTCATTTTGATTGCACTTATTTTAACTTGGATGCTATATCGTAATGGCCCTCAAGAAACAGTTCAGACTCAGAATGATAAGCAGACCACTAATGCACCTTTAAATCAGGCTATTCAAGATTCAATTCAGTCGCAACAAAAGATCAAAACTTACGGTGACTTAGGTAATTTTTTTATTCCAAATGATCAATCCAATATTCAGTTTACTACTAATAATATGATTGTAGAAATACAATCAAAAGGAGCTGAAATAAATACTTTGTTATTAAGTGAATTTGAAAATTATGATGACCTCCCTATACCAATGATTAAAAATGAGAATTCTAAATTTAATGTATTGCTTTATACAAGGGATGGAAGAGTTTTAAACACACGAGATTTCTATTTCAAAACTAATATTTCAGAAAAAGATGATGAATTTGTGGTATCACTTAAATCTTCCATTTCAAAAAGCATGTATGTGGTTTATGAATATATATTTCCAAAAAACGGATATATGTTTAAAGTCAATTTTAAATCTGTTGGCATGGAATCATTACTTAACAATAATCAGCCACCGAAAATAAATTGGAGCACAAATGTATTCCGTAACTCGAGAAGCATAGATTACGAAAACCGTTACACAGAGTTAACATTTGGTTATGAAGATGATAGGGTTGATTATTTATCTCTTAGTGGCAATGATGAGGAAGACAGAGAGAATATTCGATGGATTTCATACAGGCAACACTTTTTTAGTGCGATTCTTATTCCTGAATCTAGTATAAAAAGCGTAAACTTTAAATCGAAGGATTTATCTGGTGACCAAATCCTTGAAGAAAAATTCACAAAGTATTTTGAGTCGTCTTATTTATTACCAAAACAAGGAGAGAATATAAATACTACATTAAAATTTTACTATGGCCCAACAGATTATAAGACCCTTCAAAATCTCGAAGGAGACCTCGAGGCATCCATTCCGATGGGATGGGGAATTTTTGGATGGATTAATAAGTTTATTTTTTTACCATTATTTGGCTTTTTATCTTCTTTTCTTTCTTATGGTATAGCAATTATAGTAATGACTATTATTGTAAGATTACTTATGTCTCCAGTAACTTACAAGTCTTATGTCTCACAAATTAAGATGAAAGTCTTACGTCCTGACATTGAAGCTATATCAGCTAAATTTAAAGATGATGCTGTTAAACGTCAACAAGAAACTATGAGTCTCTATACTCGTGCAGGTGCTAATCCAATGTCTGGATGTATTCCTGCATTAATTCAACTGCCAGTATTTTACGCTCTATTTTCCTTTTTTCCTGTTGCTTTTGTTCTCCGAGATAAAAGCTTTCTCTGGGCGGATGATCTGTCTTCTTTTGATTCAATTCTAGACTTAGGATTTAATGTCCCTTTTTATGGGGATCATGTTAGTTTATTTCCAATTTTAGCATCAGTGGCTATTTTCTTTTACACTAAAATGACTACCGGTCAGCAACCAATGCCGCAACAACCTGGTATGCCTAATATGAAAATCATAATGTATTTAATGCCACTTATGATGCTTTTTTTCTTTAATAATTATGCTAGTGGTTTGAGTCTTTATTATTTTGTCTCTAATCTTTTGACTATCATTCTAATGTTAGTAATAAAAAACTACATAATTGATGATACAAAAATTCACGCCCAAATTGAGGAAAATAAGAGTAAGCCAAAAAAGGCTAGTGGATTTTCAGCACGTTTACAAAAAGCAATAGAAGAAGCTGAAAAACAGAAAAAAGCGAGAAGAAAATAATATAAGACCTTTTTATATTTTTTGTTATGAAAAAAAGAGTTGTTGTTGGACTTTCAGGGGGAGTGGACTCAAGTGTTGCAGCATATCTACTTAAACAAAGTGGTTATGAAGTCATCGGATTATTTATGAAGAATTGGCATGATGATTCAGTAACAATATCAAAAGAATGCCCATGGCTAGAGGACAGTAATGATGCTATGCTCGTAGCAGAAAAACTTGGCATCCCATTTCAGACTATTGACCTTAGTCTTCAGTATAAGGAAAAGATTGTCAAATATATGTTTAAAGAATATGAAGAGGGTAGAACACCTAATCCTGATATTTTATGTAATCGAGAAATTAAATTTGATATTTTTTTAAATATTGCAATATCACTTGGAGCAGATTATATAGCTACTGGTCATTATTGCCAAAAAAAGACTTTTGAAAGTAAATCTGGACAAAAGATATATAGACTAATCGCAGGATTTGATAAAACTAAAGACCAATCTTATTTTTTATGTCAATTAACTCAGAAACAACTTTCTAAATCGCTATTTCCTATTGGCCACTTGAAAAAAAAAGAAGTCAGACTTATCGCTAAAAAGCTTGATTTAATTACTGCTGATAAGAAAGATTCACAAGGACTTTGTTTTATAGGCAAGGTAAGCTTGCCTGATTTTTTGCAGCAAAAGCTAAACTGCAAAGAGGGACAGATAATTAAAATTCCAAAACATCATCCTAATTACAAAAAGAACAAACTTGAAAGTAGATCTTTTGAGAAAAAATCAAAAAAATTTATTTATGAACCTAGCGATGGTTTGGTAATTGGAAAACACAATGGTGCACATTTTTATACAATTGGGCAAAGAAAAGGTCTTGGTGTTGGAGGATTTGATGAACCTCTTTTTGTTATTGATACCGATGTAAATAAAAACATAATCTACGTTGGAGAAGGAAAATCTCACCCAGGTTTATTTCGAGATACTTTAAGAGTTAATTCTAAAGACACTAATTGGGTGCGGCCAGACTATAAATTAGAAGTTGGTGATAGTCTAGAGGTAAATGCACGTATCCGATACCGTCAACCTCTTCAAAAATCAACTCTTCATCGAACTAAAAAAGCTCTTTATATTACCTTCGATAAGGTTCAGTCTTCAGTTACACCAGGACAATTCGTGGCATGGTATGAAAAAGAAGAGTTATTAGGGTCTGGAATTATTGCATAATTTTTTAAAAAATAATCTTTATACACCCTGATTATAGATTTTCTTTTTGTTTCATTTAAAAAAAAAGTATCTTATATTTAAGTGACTAAAAGAAGTAAAGGTTAACGTGAAGTGTATTAATTTTTTTATCCTATTTTTTATTTTTAATTATTTATCAGCGCAAGAAAACTTTTATAAAGAAACTATACCTGGTACTGATTTAACAATACCTATGGTTTATATTCAAAATGGTTCGTTTACTATGGGAAGTCCAAATTCTGAAATAGGACATTTTGGTGATGAGGGACCCCAACACCTTGTAAGTTTAGATAGCTACTGGATTGGAAAGTATGAAATCACTTGGGATGTTTACAATTTGTTTGTCAGTCGTGAGATTGATCAAAATCAAGTTGCAAAGTTACCAAATTCTGAAGTCCAAGTAGATGTAGATGCAGTCTCTGGTGCTACAACACCTTATGTTGAAATGAGTTTTGGTATGGGAACTGATGGATATCCAGCAATTTGTATGACTCAATTAGCTGCTTCTAAATTTTGTGAATGGTTGTCTGCTATGACTGGAAATTTTTATCGTTTGCCTACTGAGGCAGAGTGGGAGTACGCTTGCAGGGCAGGAACTGACAAAGCCTTTTCATTTGGTGATAACTCAGAGAATTTAAATGAATATGCATGGTATGATTCTAATAGTAATGAAAAATATCAAAAAGTAGGTACCAAAAAGCCGAATTCATGGGGATTACATGATATGCACGGAAATGTGGCGGAATGGACACTAGATCAATATATTCCTACAACTTACAGAACAAGAAAAAAGGAGGTAAGAAACCCTTTTCAACAGCCTACAAAAATTTATCCTAAGGTTGTTAGAGGAGGATCTTGGATGGACTCTCCAAAAAGATTGAGATCTGCCTCTAGAAGGCCTTCATCTAAAAAATGGAAAATGAGGGACCCGCAAATACCTAAAAGTAAATGGTGGCATACTGATGCCCCTTTTGTTGGTTTTCGTATAGTAAGGCCTGTAAAAACTCCAGTAGAAGAAGAACAAAAAAAGTATTGGAATTATAATTCAGATTAAGTAAAACAATGTAAAACAAAGAAAATCATGGATAAATACAAATTTTTAAAAAATTCAAACCATTCTAGGAGAGAATTTGTGCAAAAAACTGCCATAGCTACAAGTGGTTTATTAACCACCTCACTACCAATTGAATCAATGGTTCATGGACAGGGAGAAAAAAAACTTAAGCTAGCTTTAATTGGATGTGGAGGTAGAGGTTCAGGTGCGGCAGTTCAGGCTCTCACAGCTGACAAAAATGTTGAACTAGTTGCAATGGCTGACGCTTTTGCAGATCGAATTGAAAAGAGTTTAAAGGGTATTCAAGAGCACTTTGATGGTGAAAAAAAGATTAATGTTAAAGCTAAAAATCAATTCATTGGTTTTGATGCCTACAAAAAAGCAATTGATTTAGCTGATGTTGTAATCTTAACGACACCGCCAGGATTTCGTCCCTATCATTTTGAATACGCTATTTTAAATGATAAACATGTATTCATGGAAAAACCACTTGCAACTGACCCAGTTGGAATTCGTAAGGTTTTAGAAACAGCTAGGCTTGCCAAATCAAAAAAACTAAATGTCGTCGTAGGATTACAGCGTCATTATCAATCAAATTATATTGACTTAAAGAATCGTATAGATAAAGGCGCCATAGGTAAAATTCGTGGTGGGCAGGTTTATTGGAATGATGCTGGAGTTTGGACAAATAGAAGAAACGATAATCAAACAGAATTAGAATACCAGATGCGAAATTGGTACTATTTCAATTGGCTTTGCGGAGATCATATCCTTGAGCAACATATTCATAATATCGATGTTGCTAATTGGTTTATTGGAGACTATCCAATTTATGCACAGGGTATGGGTGGAAGACAGGTTAGGAATGGAAAGGATCATGGTGAAATTTTTGATCACCATTTTGTTGAATTTACATATGCAAGTGGGGCTGTTATATCAAGTCAATGCAGACACATACCTGGTACTATGAGTAGAGTTGATGAGGTCTTTCAAGGAACAAAAGGGAGTATAGAGATTGGAAAAGGAATAATAACCGATCTTGAGGGAAATACTAAATACAAATACCCACGTAAACCCATAGAAGACCCTGATCCATATCAAGTAGAACATGACCGATTATTTGCTTCAATACGAAATGGTGGAGTTATTTCTGACGCTGAAAACGGAGCCATGAGTACATTAACAGCAATTTTAGGAAGAATGGCGACTTACACAGGAAAGAAAATTACTTTGGAGGAGGCATTAAATTCTAAACTGCAACTTATGCCTGAAACTGTCACTTGGAAAACGACACCACCTTCACTACCGAATAAGGATGGGTACTATCCTATACCCGTTCCTGGTAAAACTAAAATGGTTTAACTTGAATAGAAGGAAATTTTCAAAGGTATCGGCATTTGGGGTTGTAGGACTTTCAGAATATGGTAGATTTTCAAATTCGTTTGTAAAAAATAAAGCTTACAAATACAACCTTGACTATGCACCTCACTTGGACATGTTTAAGAATCTAGCAGGAGAAGATCCTATTGATCAATTAAACTTTATCGCGGATTTAGGTTTTAAATCTTTTGAAGATAATGATATGAGGAAGCGAGAAATTAGTCTTCAAGAGTTAATGGCTAAGACTATGCAAAAGCGTGGCATTAGGATGGGTGTTTTTGTTGCTCATGAGATTTATTGGAAAAGACCAAATCTTGCTAGTGGAGATAAAGCTTTACAATCTGAATTTTTAAACTATATTAAAAAGGCGATTAATGTTGCTAAGCGTGTAAACGCAAAATGGATGACGGTTGTTCCTGGACATGTTGATTTAACAAAGAATATTGCCTATCAAACAGCAAATGTTATTGAAGTTTTAAAAAAAGCTTCGAATTTATTGGAGCCTCATGGTTTAGTTATGGTCCTTGAGCCTTTAAATTTTAGAGATCATCCAGGCTTGTTTTTGTCCGAAAGTCCCCAAGCCTATGAAATATGTAAATCCGTAAATTCTCCTTCATGTAAAATACTTTTTGATATTTATCATCAGCAAATCCAAGAAGGCAACCTGATTCCTAATATCGAAAAGTGTTGGGACGAAATAGGGTATTTTCAAATAGGTGATAATCCCGGAAGAAATGAACCGACAACAGGTGAAATTAATTACAACAACGTTTTTAGATATATCCATAGTAGAGGTTACCAAGGAATTTTAGGTATGGAACATGGCAACAGTTTCAAAGGAAAAGAGGGAGAGCTAAAAGTGATAAATGCATATAAAAGAGTTGATAAGTTTATCTAATGAAAAATCCAGTTTGTGATTTATTAGGAATTAAATATCCAATAATACAAGCAGGAATGGTTTGGGCAAGTGGTTGGCGTCTTGCCTCAGCTGTAAGTGATTCAGGAGGCCTTGGTCTATTGGGTGCGGGTTCAATGTATCCTGGAGTCTTAAGAGAACATATTCAAAAATGTAGAAAAGCCACTAGTAAACCTTTTGGTGTTAACGTCCCTTTACTTTATAAAGATATTGATCAACTTATGGAAGTAATTTTGGAGGAAAATGTACCAATAGTTTTTACTGCAGCTGGAAATCCAAAAATCTGGACCGAGCATTTGAAAAAAAACGGTTGCCAAGTTGTACATGTTGTTAGCTCAGTGAAATTTGCTTTAAAAGCCCAAGATTGTGGAGTTGATGCAATAGTTGCTGAGGGGTTTGAGGCAGGAGGTCATAATGGTCGTGAAGAAACAACTACCATGACATTGATACCTTTAATTAAAAAATCTATAAAAATTCCATTAATAGCAGCTGGTGGTATTGGAAGCGGACCTGCAATGTTGGCTGCAATGGCTTTAGGTGCTGATGCAGTTCAGGTTGGTTCTAGATTTGTAGCCTCTCCTGAGGCTTCTTCTCATGATAATTTTAAAAAAGAGATTTTAAAAGCTCAACAAGGAGCAACCCTTCTAACGCTAAAGGAATTAACTCCAGTACGAATGATGAAAAATCCTTTTTTTCAAAAAATTCAGACTCTTTATGAAAATGGTGCTAGCATTAATGAATTAAAAGAGTTACTAGGGCGGGGAAGAGCAAAAAAAGGAATGTTTGAAGGTGATCTTATTGAAGGTGAACTAGAAATAGGACAAGTATCTGCCCAAATTGAACAAGTAATTCCTGCAAAGTCAATAATAAAAGAATTTATTGAAACTTATAATAAGGCATTAAAAAATTTGAGCGAAATCAATTAATCTCAACTTTCTCACTAAAATCAATTAATATTTGATTAGAGATTAGGTCATCTAAAGTTTCTTGTTTACGAATTGTGTGAGCCCTATTATTATGCCACAAAACCTCTGCTGGACGAAACCTAGAGTTGTAATTACTTGACATTGTAAAGCAATATGCACCAGCATTTTTAAACATTAAAATATCTCCTTCATTTATTTCAGCTATTTTTCGGTTACTCCCAAATGTATCAGTTTCGCATATGTAACCAACAACAGTGTAAAAACGTTCTTTACCTTTTGGATTAGAAATATTGATTATATCATGGTGTGATCCATAAAACATTGGTCTAATTAGATGGTTAAACCCCGAATTTACCTGTGCAAAAACAGTTGAAGTAGTCTGTTTTATTGAATTGACTCTTGTTAAAAAATAACCTGCCTGACTTACTAAAAATTTTCCTGGCTCAAAAGCGAGATTGAGCTTTTTTCCGTAGTTGTAACAAAATTCATTAAATCTTTTTGTGAGTTTTTCTCCTAATTCCTCAATATTTGTCTCAATATCATTATCTGTATATGGAACTTTAAAACCACTGCCAAAATCTATAAAATCAAGATTTTTAAATTTCAAAGCAGTATCAAATAAAATCTCAGCAGCATGTAAAAAAACTTCGATATCTAAAATATCACTACCTGTATGCATATGAACACCATTGATCCGCATTTTTGTATTTTCAACAATGCGGATAATATGCGGAATTTGGTGAATTGAAATACCGAATTTAGAGTCAATATGTCCAACTGAAATATTACTGTTACCTCCAGCCATTACATGCGGATTTATTCGAATACAAACTGGGATCTTAGGATGTTTAGACCCAAACTGTTCCAAAACGGAAAGATTATCGATATTGATTTGTACACCCAAGGAAGCTACTTCTTCAATTTCTTCCATTGAAACTCCGTTAGGAGTAAAAATAATTTTTTTAGGATCAAAGCCAGCCTTAATACCTAGTTGAACTTCTTGGACAGAAACTGTATCTAAGCCAGTTCCCATTGAGTTCATGAGTCCTAGGATAGAGATATTTGATAAAGCCTTACAGGCATAATTTATTTGAAGTTTATCAATACCACTGAAGGCATTTTTAAGCCGACTATATTGGCTTTGAATTTGATCACCATTATAAACATATACGGAATCATTAAAGGTGTCTGCAATTGATTTTAGTATAGATTTATCCATTTCATTAAATTAAAAAAACAAAAATAATGACTTAGATTAAATCAGTCTATCAAATCTGTTATCTGATTCAAAAAACTATTTAATGTTATGTTTATAACAAAATATTTAAACTATTCTTTTAATATTTAATCCTATGTTTATATATCTTAGTCAAGATTTTAGAATTAATTATGAATTTACATGAATATCAAGGCAAGGATTTGTTAGCAAGTTTTGGAGTAACTGTGCAAAGAGGAATTGTTGCTAAAACAATTTCGGAGGTAATGTCTGCAGGGAAAAAACTTACAAAGTTAACTGGTTCTAATTGGTATGTTATTAAAGCACAAATCCATGCAGGTGGAAGGGGAAAAGGAGGAGGAGTAAAATTAGCAAAGACTTCTGATGAATTAGAAAAGATTGCAGGAGAAATATTAGGAATGCAATTAATTACGCCCCAAACTCCAAAAGAAGGGAAAAAAGTAAATCAAGTTTTGATAGCAGAAGATGTTTATTATAAAGGCAATTCTGAGCCAAGTGAATACTATGTTTCGGTATTATTAAATAGAGGATCAGGCAAAAATATGATAATGTATTCTACTGAGGGAGGAATGGATATAGAGGCTGTTGCTGAAAAGACACCACATCTAATTTTTACAGAAGAGGTTGATCCTGCATTAGGGCTTCAAGGTTTTCAAGCTAGGAAGATAGCTTTTAATTTAGGGCTTTCAGGTGCAGCTTTTAAAGATATGGTAAAGTTTGTGATTTCATTATATAAAGCATATGTGGGCTCAGATGCATCTCTATTTGAAATTAACCCAGTGTTAAAAACATCTGATGATAAAATTGTTGCTGTTGATGCTAAGGTGACTCTAGATGATAATGGTCTTTTTCGACACAAAGAATTTGAGGCCATGCGAGATTTAAGTGAGGAAAATCCAGTAGAAGTTGAGGCAAGAGAAGTAGGTTTAAATTATGTTGATCTTGACGGGAATGTAGGTTGTATGGTAAATGGCGCAGGACTTGCAATGGCAACGATGGACTTAATTAAGCAAGCAGGGGGTGAACCAGCAAACTTTCTTGATGTAGGTGGAACAGCAGATGCCAATAGAGTTGAAACGGCTTTTCGATTGATTTTAAAAGACCCCAAGGTAAAAGCAATCCTTGTAAATATTTTTGGTGGTATAGTAAGATGTGACCGAGTAGCTCAAGGGATTGTTGATGCGTATAAAAATTTAGGAGATTCCATTAAAGTTCCAATTATTGTGCGACTTCAGGGAACAAATTCTGATATAGCAAAAGAGCTTATCGATTCCTCTGGATTAAATGTTTTGTCTGCCACTGCCTTTCAAGAAGCAGCAGATAAAGTTCAAGAAACACTTCTTTAAAGACAAAACGTCAGTTAAATTTTAAAAAAAGATGACATATTGTCAATAATATGGTTTGGTCAAACTTTTGCTTTTGTAAAATCGAAATATTGTTTAATAAAAAAAATAATTATGAATTTAATACAAAAACAAAATACGTTTATACCATTCTTATTTGATGATTTTATCAATCGAGAATTTAATTTAGACCAATCCGCATTTGAGACACTCCCTGCGGTAAATATTAAAGAATTGGATTCTTTATTCCAAATAGAACTTGCTGTTCCAGGGAAAAATAAAAATGATTTTCAAATTGAAATTGAAGACGGTCTTTTAACAATTTCTTCAAATGTTGAAGAGAAGAATAATTCTGATAACTTCAAATTTACAAAACGTGAATTCAGTTATAATAATTTTAAAAGAACCTTTACTCTTCCAGAAAGTATTGACGAAACAAAAATAGATGCAAAATACTTTGAAGGAGTATTAAAAATTAGCTTACCGAAACAAAAAGAGTCTATGGCTCAGCCAAAAAAAATAATTAAAATAAAATAGAAACCAGTTATTTATTTTTGTTTAAATCAGTCTCCATAATGGGGACTGATTTTTTTTATAATTTAATGAATACTCTTTTTCTATAAAGATAGTAAGTTGGTATCCATAATATAATCACATAAAATATTGCATAGATTAAAGATCCCAGTTTCATCGGAAAGCCAATATTTTCAAAAATTCTCATGAATTCAGAATTAAGTGCAACTCCAATCCATTTTGAATTATAAAAAATTATAGTTAACATACTTGAAAGCGAATAAGCAAAAATTGAGTTTACACCAAAAACATGTGCAAATCTAAATTTGTATTTACTTTTATTTAGGTCAAAAAAGTAAATCGAAGCAGCTAAGCCAATAGTACTTATACCACCCATTAATAGAGTAAAAGATGTACTCCATAAGTTTTTATTAAGCGGGAAAAACCATTGAACTAAATCTCCAAGGAGGAGTAGCAAAAACCCAGTAAAAAATAATTTATTTATGCGCTGGCCAAGAGATTCTTTATTTAATAGAATATATCCTGAAAACATTCCAATTATTCCAGTAGCAATTGATGGTAAAGTACTTAATATTCCTTCAGGGTCCCATGTATCCTCCCAAAGAACACCTGGTAATAATAGTGAATCAATATAATGAGCCCAATTTCTTTCAGGAACACTCAAATCTGGAAATCCAATACCAGGAACCGGAACATAAACCATAACTATCCAATAAAATAACAATAAAAATATTCCAAAATAGATCTGAAATTTTCTAGAGGTGTACAAAAATAAAAGTGCACAAGCTAAAAAAACAAAAGATATACGATGAAGTACACCCACCCAACGAATTTCATCAAAGTTAAAATCAGGCCAAATCCACAAAAAAATTCCAACTCCATATATCTTTAAGCCACGAATTACAGTTTTTTTTGTCATATCAGCTTTACTTTTTCCTATTTCAATTTGTTTGGTAAAAGATAAAACTATTGATACCCCAACTATAAATAGAAATGTTGGAAATATATAATCAGTGGGAGTAATTCCATTCCAATCAGCGTGAAGTAAAGGTGGATAAACATGACTCCAAGAGCCTGGAGTATTTACAATAATCATTAAAATTATAGTCAGACCTCTTAATATGTCAAGAGATAGTAATCTGTGGTCTTTTATTTCTTTCATTATTTCTGAATTTTAATTGAATTTCCTCCCCGTCCATTAGAGTCAAAAACACGTAAAATAACCTGGTCATTAGGTTTAATTTTTACAGGGAAGGTATATAACTGGTCAGTTTGTTCTGGCTTTTTCCCGTTTAGAGTATATCTTATTTCAAGACCGGGGAATTGTTGACGAGCTTTTAGTGTTAAATTATCCAATATTGCTCCAGGTTTCGGTAAATCAAAATAAATTTTTTCATAATTATTAGATAAAAATTGTAGATGTCTTTGTCCTATAGTATTTACGAATCGGTTCCATGACTTTATCAATAATGGTTTTTGTTTTTCAGCTGTAATTTCGTCAAGCCAAGCTTCCTTTGAACTCCAAGCCCTTTCAGAGAATACTATTAAATTAGGCATTAGCATTCGATCAAATTGATAAGGATCTGTTGCTGTTTCAGTCCAAAGTTGAGACTGGATTCCAAGAAAATTGGGGATACTATTTTGTTTAAGTTTTTTGTATTTGAAAAGTTTATTTTTATCAATTTTAAGTTCATTCAATTTTACTTTATTAGCAAATACATTTAATGGTTCAGTGCCCCACGTATCTTTATAATCGACATAACCGGACCAATTTAATCCTCCGTTTTCAATGTCTCTATCATCTGTCATATCAAAATAGAATGCAGACGAATTACTCATTACGGACTTAAACCCTTGGTTAGCTAATTTGTATATCATATCCTCTCTTCCGTCACCCCAAGTATTGTTCCATACGAGTGGTATAAAATTTAAATCAATTAAATTTTTATTAATTCTAATTTCAGATTGACTTTTTTCACTTAAAACTAAAAGTACATCTTCCCAACCTGACATTTTTGCTCCAGAATCGGAAATAATTCTATTTAACTTTTTTACACTTGCATCATACAAAGATTGAAAAGAGCTTAAGTCGGGTGATTGGGAAATAAGTTTATTACATAAGGGTGATTTTCTCCATGAACCGTGAGGTACCTCGTCAGCTCCAATGTTAAAAATTCTCATAGGCACAGACGCGGAATCATACATAGCTTTAATTTCAAAAAATACTTTTTCAAAAAACTTAAAAGCACTAGGCCGACATATACAAATAACATTATCCTTGAATAGCTGTGCTGAAGTGTATTCACTTTTATCATCAGGATCATGAAGTCTATATTGATTAGCAGATACTAGATCTCCTATTTCCAAAAATTTGTAAAATCTTGCCTCCATAGCTATGATTGCAGCTCTAGCGTGGGATGGAAAACTTATTTGAGGGATCACTACAATATTTCTTTTATTCGCTTCTTTGATTATTTCTATAAAATCATCTCTACTGAGATAACCACTACCTGGGCTATTATTTTCTCCTGAGCCTGAGCCATACATAGGGAATAATCTATCTTTCTCATCTATCGTAAAACCACGTTTACCTCCTATATCCGTTAGCTCTTCTAGTCCTGGTATTTCTATTCGCCAACCCTCATCATCTGTAAGTCTTAGATCAAGGACATTTAGTTTATAATTAGTCATAAGCTCTAAAATTTGAAGAATTTTATTTTTTGGATAAAAGTTTCTTGACAGGTCTAACATAAATCCACGGTGTTTAAATCTTGGAGCATCTTCAATGTAGAGTAATGGAATATCTTTTTTTTCAATTTGGGCATTATATAGAATTTGACGCAATGAGGAAAAACTATATAAAAGTCCTTTATAGTTTGAGACACTTATTCTAATTTTATCTTTATCAATTTTTAAATGATACGCCTCTTCGTCAAGATTAGAATCTTTATTTATAACAATTTGGGAGGGCTCATCTGCATATGTAAGATTTATGCTTAAGTCCTTTTGCAGATAAGTTTTTAGAAATTCATGATCAATTTTAAAATTCCCAAAATCTATATTCAATGTTTTAGGAAAATCAAAATTTTCATCTTGTAATTCTATTTTACTAGGAGTAGGTATAACCCAGTGTAATTCTTCTTTAGGCAAAGTTTCAATTCCTTCATACTTTAGGTAGCGATCTGCTGCAGAGGGTATACTTAAATTTTCTAATCCCTTAGCATTTTGCCAAATAATTTTGCTTTCTAGATCATATAACTTGTTATTTTTTTTGTCATTGATAAAAAAACCTACCGGTCCCATAACTAGTCTTCTCATTATTCCATTTTGAATTGCTGAAAAGCTAAATTTTTCTCCAGGACCAACTGAATATGAAGATCCAAAACTAAGCTTGTAGTATTGAACATTTTTAGTTGGAACGATTTTAATTCCTTCCGGCAGACTTTTTTTATCTAAGCTGCCACTAAATTGATTCCAATGTAATTCCCACTTACCTTCTTCCCATATTTCATTTGAATTATTAATTAATTCGAAAGTTACCTCCATTTGGTCATAGTTAAAATCAAAATTATTGATGTAAAATTGAATTTTAGAGGTTTCCTTTACTTTAGACTTACATTGTATTAAAAGTGTAGAAACAAAAAAAATAATTAAGAAGTTTTTCATTAATGTGTATTTTATCTAAAATAGCAAATTTTCAAGGATGTCTTTCATAATTCAAAATAAATGGATGTAATTCAGTTTTGATTTTCGATTGTTAGATTTTTTATAGCTTCATTAGGCTCAATAATTGAATATTCTTTCCAAAAATCAGGATCATAAGATGTTTTATTTTCTGGTAAAATTTTGCCAGTTTCTTCAAAATTTTTGAATGTATTGTCGTCAATTTTCTTTGTATCAAAAACTATTAGTTGATATCGTTGTTTATTTCTATTAGAAATATTTAAATCCATTTTAAGCTGATTTTGTTTATTCCGCCCTTTAACTATCTTATTTTTTTCTGTAACAACTAGTGGCCTATCAAAACCTCCTTCGAAGCCAGTAGTATAATCAAAATATTCTAAGAAATATTTTCCTGTGTTCATTTTTTTAAATTGAATTACTACTTTTCTCATATCCTCCTTAAAATAAACACCAAACATGCTAAAGTCCCTTATGGGTTGAACATTTTTATATTCTAACCTAATTAGCGCCAATAAATCAGCATCTACATACATTCTACCCTTAAAATCAGCATTTCCATTTGGTTGAAAATCAATTATATAGACAGGTGTATTTCCTAAGTAGGTAAAATCAGTTTGAATAAATTTATATTTTGATGATTTATTAAGTATCACTAGATCAAGTTCTTCTTTGTCAAATAATTCTGAAATAATATTTGTCAAAGTCCCTTTTCTTGATTTTAGATAATTATCTTTTCTCTTTTGAATTTTTTGTTCATTAGTTAGAGTGTCTTTTAATCCAATATCTTCAGCTTCTACTTTTCCACCAATTATTCCAGATCTGACTTTAAAAAATGAATTAGTCTTAACGTTCTTTTTTAATATATTGTCAAATAATTTTTCAAAATTTTTAAAAAGTTCAGTTTTACTTTTGTCCTGTAAATCAAGAGCTTTTAATAATTCTAACTTTTGTTTTTCTTTAGTGTAGTTTCCATAAAGATTTCCAATAAATTCAAAATACCAGTCGTTTTCTCTAGGCACTTTTAAAAGTACACTGTCCCAAAACACCTGATTCAAAATGGGTATGGAAGTTTTTTTTATTTTTACTTTTAGCGAGTTAAATTTTTGTTGTCCAGTTTCCCTAAAAAACAACTTTTTTTTATTTAAACCTAAGTCATATTTCTCAGATGTATTTTCCTGTATTTTTTTAACTATATCCTCCACGGCAAGTTGTTTATTACTTAAAATTATCGTGTTTAATTCAATTGTCTTTGGTTTCAAATAGAATATAGTGTCATTAAATTTAGAATAGGGGATAGCAAGTGTTTCATAACCCATACAGGAAATATAAATTGAATCTTTTTCCTGGAGAGTATTTGTTTTTAGTCTAAAATAACCCTCCTCATTTGTGACCGCGCCGTCCCCTGACTTAATATAGATGCTAGCAAAAGGAATTGATTTTTCAGTTAGGCTGTCTTTTACAAAAGCGGAAGTTTCTTGAGTGTAGTTGTAAAAACAATTTAAAAAAATTAGACAGACTAAAATATTTGTTAGATATCTCATCTTCTCAAGATAGTTTAAATAATCTAAAGCTGATCTTGCAAAATTTTAATTTCATCACGAAATTTTGCAGCTTCAATAAAATCTAATGATTTTGCAGCATTTTCCATTGCCTTTCTAATCTCACGAATTTTCTTTTCAATTTCAGATTTTGAAAGATAGATATTATTACTATTATCAGTGGATTTTTGCTCTACGATATCCTTCTTACTTGATATTACCGAGTTTTTAGCTAATGCACTATCTAAGGATTTATTTAAAGCTCTAGGTTTTATTTTATGAATTCTGTTATAGTTAATTTGTTTTTCTCGACGGTAATTAGTTTCATCGATGGTTTTTCTCATACTTTGTGTAACATTATCGGCATACATTATTGCTTTACCGTTTATATGTCTTGCTGCACGTCCGACAGTTTGAGTTAATGAACGGTTTGATCTTAGGAAACCTTCTTTATCTGCATCCAGAATTACTACCAATGAAACTTCAGGTAAATCAAGTCCTTCCCGAAGTAAATTGACACCTATTAAAACATCAAATAGACCTTTTCTTAAATCTTGCATGATCTCAACTCTTTCAAGTGTATCTATATCACTGTGAATGTAACGGCAACGTATTTGTACCTTTGTTAAATATTGAGTTAACTCTTCAGCCATTCTTTTTGTAAGAGTAGTTACTAAAACTCTTTCTTCTTTTTCAGTACATCTATGTATCTCTTCAATCAAATCATCTATTTGATCGTTGCTAGGGCGAATTTCAATTTTAGGATCTAATAGTCCAGTGGGACGTATTACTTGTTCTACAAAAACTCCTTCAGTTTTTTTTAGCTCATAATCAGCTGGAGTTGCACTTACATATAAAACTTGGTTTTGTAATCCTTCGAATTCTTCAAATTTTAAAGGTCTATTGTCCATTGCTGCTGGCAAACGAAAGCCATATTCAACCAAGTTCTCTTTTCTGCTTCGATCACCTCCGTACATTGCATGTACTTGTGAGATAGTTACATGACTTTCATCTACAATCATTAAAAAATCCTTTGGGAAGTAGTCTAGAAGACAAAAGGGTCGACTTCCTGGTGAACGACCATCTAAATAACGTGAATAATTTTCAATTCCGGAGCAATATCCCAATTCCTTAATCATCTCTAGATCGAATTCAGTTCTTTCTTCAAGACGTTTTGCTTCTAGAAATTTTCCACAATTCTTAAAGTATTCAACTTGTTTTACTAGATCTTCCTGGATTTGAAATATCGCGTTTTGAAGAGTATCGGGAGAGGTTACAAATATATTTGCAGGAAAAATATTGACTTTCTCATACCTCTCAATTTTTTTATTATTGATAGGATCAAAAGCTTCAATTAATTCAATTTCATCTCCAAAAAAGTGAATTTTAAAGGCAATATCAGCATAACCTGGGAAAACATCTATTATATCTCCCAGTACTCTAAAATTACCTCTAGATAAGTCTGATGTTGTTCTTGAATACAGACTTTGGACCAATTGATACATGAGCTTGGTTCTTGAAATCATTTGATTTTGCTTAATTTCAATAACATTTTTTTCAAATTCTTTTGGATTACCAATTCCATACAAACAAGATACAGATGCAACTACAATCACATCTCTTCTTCCTGATAGGAGAGAAGATGTTGTACTGAGTCTCAATTTTTCAATTTCTTCATTAATTGATAGGTCCTTTTCAATATAAGTACCTGTGGTCGGAATGTATGCTTCAGGTTGATAGTAATCATAATACGAAACAAAATATTCAACAGCATTTTTTGGGAAAAATTGTTTGAATTCTGAATAAAGTTGTGCAGCGAGTGTTTTGTTATGAGCTAATACTAGCGTAGGTTTTTTTAATTTTTCGATAGCATTTGCCATTGTGAATGTCTTTCCAGAACCTGTAACTCCCTGAAGAGTCACATATTTAAAATTGTTCTGGAAATTGGAAACAATTTCGTTGATAGCCTGCGGTTGGTCACCAGTAGGCAAAAAATCTGAGACTACTTCAAATTCCATAGTTTTTTAAAAGATTTCAAATTTACAAAATGGTGGAAACTTAAATATAATTGCCAAAACAAAAACTTATATAGTTAATTGTCAGAAAAATTAAATTATTTTTTGAACAGCCTTTTTTATAAAAACTATCGATCAAAGTTGTTAAATTTAAAATTAAATTTTTCTAATCTAATTTTAAAAATCAATAACGTTACATTTGATATAAATGTGATTATGGCAGATAAATTAATTTCACAAAAAAAACCATTTTATCCTATATGTTCAGATCTTGAGAAATTTTTAAAGTCCTATGATCGATGGGTAGAGACACCCATTTGCTACAGCGATTTGTTAAGATTTTCAGGTTCTATTATTGTATATGATAAAAACGATAATGATACACTTTGGGTTAGTGTATTTTTTTCTGAAACTGAAAGGCGTGATGTTGATTACAATTTAAAAAAAATTTATACTTTACTTCATTCAGATGGTAATGAGTCTGGTATTCAATATCTAAATGTAGATTCTATCGATTATTGCACCTTTGGCAACTCAAAGCCATTTAGAGTTAAAATCAGAAATATTTTAAATGACAACTTCACTTACTACTACATTAAAAAAACAGATGCTTCAAGAATTTATGGTTTAGAATATGAGCACATGCTTTCGCCATACAATCTAAATTTTCTAGTTAATAAAAATACGCTAGTTGAAGAGCACATTGCAGGAATTCCAGGAGATACTTTTATTAAAAATTTTTTACCAAAATGTAATGAATCAGAAAAATCACAAATCGCAAAAGAATATGTTAAGTTTAATGAGCGAAGTATGATACGTCTTTTAGGAGATATGAGAGCCTATAATTATGTAGTTGTTCCAACACATGATTTTGATCAAGTAGTATATAAAATCCGTCCAATTGATTTTGACCAACAATCTTTTGAAGGTAAGCTTTCGGTTTATCGTCCTCAGTTTTTTAAGGAGAATTTTCCAATAATGGAATTAGTTCGTGGTAAACTCAATAAAGATTCAATTAATCAGTATAAAATTGAAGAGAGATCAATTGTTGCAAGACGAATAATAAGTTCTGGGAATCGTTTAAAAAAACTGCTAAAAATAATGCAAAGTGATGAGACAACTTTAAAATCTAATCTACAAAGACTTAAAAAAGAAATTTACAATTTTACCAAAGATCAAGATTTTCTGAAGAGCAAGTCTATGGGAGATGTTATGAGTGCAGCATTAAATTTTGTACGTTTAAATTATGAAAAAGTAAATATGCAAGATTTTTTTTAATAAAAGGTATCTTCATCGTAATCTAAATTTGTGTCTTCTTCATTTTCTTGACTATCATCAAACAAGAGATCTCCATCTGTTTGAAATTTTTTTTCAGGAGGATTTTCTGGAACATCACCTTGACTATGAATTAGATTAGGATAATTTACTCCTGGAATAATTTCACCTGATTCTTTTAGCTCAACATAAAAAGTCCACATATTTAGAAAGTCGTAAACATATATAAGTCTTTTTTGAGAACCTATGAAAATTTGATCTAATTTCACATTCTCCATTGTTGCATTATCATCAATTGAAAATAAGGGTAGCTCTTTACCTTGTTTCCAGTCTTTATCTGATTCATAAAATGATGCTAATTCGTTTCCTAGAAAACCAAACGATTTTGTAATTGCTTCATGTAAATTTTTAAGAGTGCATTTAGCTTCAATTTCAATGTCCCTTAGTACATCTGCTTCAACATCCAGTATTATTCTAATTCTGAAAATCATATTGCCTAAATATACGAATCATAAAAAAACTTTGAGCTCCAAATAACAATGAAGCTAACAATAAATGAATAGGTTGTGTAGAAAATGGAAAATGAAAATAATACATCATGATTCCAGTCAGAATTTCCAACCCTATAAAAAGTATAATGCATTTAAATACTAGTGGTATGGTTCCATTTTTTAATAATTTAATTCCTAAAAAACTGTTCAAAGCAAGTACAACTAGAGAAAAACTTCTGTGAATGTAAAAAAGTATAGGTGCCTTTAGTAGCCAATTTGATTTATTTTCCAAGCCCAAATAATCAGTTTGAATATCAACAAACTCTCTTACTTGCACTCCAAACCCAATCTGAAAAACTGTTAATATTAAACTTAGTAATATTAAAATTTTAAATGATTTTTTTTTAGGGAAATCTATTTTTGACTGATTTTCTCTCTCTAAAAGAAAAACTAACAAAAAAATAATTAGTAAAGCCATGCCCATATGAGTTGAAATTTTAAATGGTATCAAGTTTGAGTCGACAACCAATTTTCCCAACCATGCTTGGAAGCCCATTCCAAGAATTACAAAAAATGAAAATAAAGTTTTTAAATAATCTTTTTTAAATTTAAAAATTGACGTAATAAAAAGTAAAAGAGTAACAAAACCAGCAACTGCACCAAGGAGACGATTTAAAAATTCAACCCACGTATGTGTCGAGTTAAATATTGAATATTCATGCTTGGTATATGCCATCCAATTTTGTGAATTATAAATTTTGGTTGAAGTAAAATCATTTATGGCAACATAAAGAGACTCATTGACAATAATAATTTGTCCTTTTTTGTAATTATGTCTTTTTTTCCAGTCTAGTTGAGAACGATCGGACGGAGGAATAATGTAACCAAAACATTTAGGCCAGTCTGGGCATCCCATACCACTTCCCGTCATCCTAACCGTTGCTCCAGCAGCTATGACTAAATAAACAAGTATTACACTAAAAATTAGAAGAAAATTATATGTTTTTTTCATGTGGTTTTAATCCTAGTTTTTCTCCTTCACTTTTCATTTTTTCAAAAGCAGCTTCAAATTCATTTGAAATTAACCCATCTAATATTGCTTCTTTAATAGCATCTTTTATCAATCCAATTTTTTTTGATGGTCCTAAACCAAAGTAATTCATTATTTCTTTTCCATTAATAGGTGGTTGGAAATTTCTAAGCTGATCTTTCTCTTCAACTAAAACGATTTTTTCTCTAACAATTTTAAAATTATTATGATATGCTTTAAAACGTGTTTGGTTTTTAGTCGTGATATCTGCTTCACATAAGGTAATTAAGTCATCTATGTCGTCTCCCGCATCAAAAATTAATCTTCTTACTGCAGAATCAGTAATATAATCTTTCGATATTATTATTGGTCTTGAGCTCATAAGTATTAATTTTTGAACATATTTAATCTTTTCATTTAAGGGCATTTTTAAGCGCTTAAAAATTTTATAGACCATCTTAGCGCCCACATACTCGTGGTTGTGGAATGTCCAACCTATTTTTGAATCAAATTTTCTTGTAGAAGCTTTACCGATATCGTGAAATAAAGCTGCCCAACGCAGCCATATATTTTTACTTTTTAAGCATAAATTGTCAACCACTTCTAATGTATGGTAAAAATTATCTTTATGTCTTTTTCCATCAATTTCTTCGATTCCTTTTAATGAAATTAATTCTGGTAGTATACGATCTAAAAGTTTAGTCTTTTCTAATAGATAAAATCCTTTTGATGGCTTCTCACAACTCAAGATTTTAGTTAATTCTCCAACCACTCTTTCTTTTGAAATAATATCTATTCTATTAGAAGTCTGAATTATTGCTTCTAATGAATCCTTTTCGATTTGAAAATTAAGTTCAGTAGCAAATCGAATTGCTCTTAGCATCCTCAGCGGATCATCTGAGTATGTTGTATTTGGATTTAATGGTGTACGTATTATCCCTTTATTCAAATCGTTCAAACCATTAAACGGGTCAATTATATTTCCATAATCTTTTTTATTAAGACTTATGGCAATAGCATTTATTGTAAAATCTCTTCTATTTTGATCATCTTCAAGTGTACCTGAAAATACTTTTGGATTTCTACTTTGAGGTGAATAAGATTCTTTTCTAGCACCAACAAATTCAATCTCTGTATCATTCCACTGGATCATCGCAGTTCCATATGTTTTAAATATTTTTACAGATTTTGAGCCCTTTAATTTTTTTTGAACTTCTAAGGCTAATTCAATTCCAGAGCCTATTGCTACTATATCAATATCTTTCTTTGGCTTTAATTTAATCAGACTATCTCTAACAAAACCACCAACTACATAAGATTTTATTTTTAATAGAGTAGATGTACCACTTATAATCTTAAATAGATTGTCGTATTTAGGTCCAAATAACAGATTTTCAGATTCCACAATTCAGAATTATAATTAAATTAGCTAAAACTTATTTTAAGCTGAAACATTGTGCTCTCTAAGTGCTTCATTCAAAGAAGTTTTTTTATCGGTACTTTCTTTTCTTTTACCGATTATTAATGCACATGGTACTTGATAGGAACCAGATTTAAAATTTTTGTTATAAGTTCCTGGAATAACAACTGATCTAACGGGAATATTACCTTTGAATTCAATTGGAATTTCACCTGTTACATCAATAATTTTTGTTGAGGCTGTCAAAACAACATTAGCTCCTAAAACAGCTTCTCTTTGCACACGTACACCCTCAACAACAATGCAACGAGATCCAACAAATACATCATCTTCTATTATGACTGGTGCTGCTTGAATAGGTTCTAAAACACCGCCAATTCCAACACCACCACTTAAATGAACATTTTTACCAATCTGTGCACAGCTACCTACTGTAGCCCATGTATCAACCATTGATCCCTGATCAACGTATGCACCAATATTTACATAACTAGGCATAAGAATTACACCTGATGAGATGTAGGCTCCTTTACGTGCTATAGCGTGTGGCACAACTCGAATTTGCTTTGATGCAAAATTCTTTTTCAAAGGTATTTTGTCATGAAACTCCAGTGGCCCCATTTCTATTGTTTCCATTTTTTGAATCGGAAAATATAAAATAACAGCTTTTTTTATCCATTCATTGACCTTCCATTCATTATTCAAAGGTTCAGCTACTCTTAATTCTCCTTTATCAAGCAGATCAATAACTTCTCTGATAGTTTCCTGAGTTTTCATTTCCATCAATAAGGATCTGTTTTCCCATGCAGCTTCAATAATTTCTTGCATATAATTTTTTTTCAAAGTTAAATAATTAGAAACTATTAGAATCAATATGATCAATATGAAAAAAGTATATTTGTTAAAAAAATATGGGCTGTTTAATAGGTATTGATTATGGAGAAAAAAGAACTGGTTTAGCGCATACTGATCCCAATAAAATGATAGCTACTGGTTTGAAAAGTATTTTGACCAAAGATGTGATTAAATTTCTTAGAGCCTATTTTGAAAAGGTTGAAGTTGAAAGGTTAATTATTGGAAAACCAATTCAAAGGGATGGAAAACCCTCAAATGTTGAAGAAAAAATCAAGGATTTTATTAAGAAAATAAAAATTAATTTTCCAGAAGTAAAAATTGATCGCTATGATGAAAGGTACACCTCTAAAATTGCAAAAAATTTAATTAATGAATCAGTATTAAAAAGAAAGGTCAGGCGCGACAAGGGAATTATTGATAAAATTAGTGCCACTTTAATATTGCAATCTTATCTTGAGTTTAAAAAAAATAAATTATGATTTTACCGATACTAGGCTACGGCAATCCTATTTTAAAAAAAGTAGCAACTGACATTTCACCTCAATACCCAAATTTAGATGAGCTTATTGGTAACATGTGGGATACTATGTATGGTGCCAAAGGTGTTGGTTTAGCTGCACCTCAAATAGGATTATCAGTACGTCTTTTTGTAATCGACGCAACACCATTTTTAGATGATGAAAATATGGATGATTTTGAATTAAATTCCATAAAAAATTTTAAAAAAGTATTTATAAATCCAAAAATTATTGAGGAGAATGGAAATCTTTGGGAATTTAATGAAGGCTGCTTAAGTATACCTGAAATAAGAGAAGATGTCTCAAGAAGAAGTAAAATTGTAATTGAATATTTTGATGAAAATTTTCAATCTAATAAATTAGAGCTTAGTGGACTTGCAGCAAGAGTTGTTCAGCATGAGTATGACCATATAGAAGGGATTTTGTTTATTGATCATATATCATCATTAAAAAAAAGGCTTATTAAAGGTAAGCTTAATAATATCTCCTCAGGATCAATTAAAGTTGACTATGAGATGAAATTCAATAATAAAAAACTAAAATAATTTTTGGTAATTTAAATTATAATTTAATAATGAATTCGAAATCAAGGAAATTAGACGCTTTTGCAAAACTCTTAGAAATTATGGATTTACTGAGAAATGAGTGTCCATGGGATAAAAAACAAACGATCGAAAGTTTGCGACACCTTACAATTGAGGAAACATACGAACTATCAGAATCAATTCTAAAAGCAGATAGTGATGGTATCAAAGAAGAACTTGGTGATATACTATTACATATAGTTTTTTACTCTAAAATTGCTAGTGAGAAAAATACCTTTGATATTAAAGATGTAATCGATAAAATATGTCAGAAATTAATGTATCGTCATCCACATATATTTGGTGACATTAAAGTAGCTGACGAATCTGATGTAAAAAAAAACTGGGAAGTTCTTAAGCTTAAAGAGGGTAAAAATAATATATTAAGTGGAGTTCCGCATTCACTACCCTCTTTAATTAAGGCACAACGAATTCAAGAAAAAGCTGCAGGTGTTGGTTTTGATTGGAATACTGCAGAGGAAGTTTGGTCAAAAGTTCAAGAAGAGTTAGTTGAACTTAAGGTTGAAATACAAAATGGAAGTCAAAGTAAAATTGAAGAAGAATTTGGAGATTTTTTATTTTCGATGGTTAACTATGCTCGTTTTTTAAATATTGAGCCCGATACTGCTTTAGAGAAAGCAAATCAAAAATTCACAAAACGCTTATTATTTATAGAAAATGTTACAAAAGAAAAAGGAAAATCAATCAATGAACTAAATCATTCTGAATTAGACAGCTTGTGGTTAGAGGCAAAAAACTACGATTCATTAGAAGATAAGTCCTCCTGATTTTTTATTGCTTTTTTATTCTCCGTTATTTCAATTTGATTAGTGTTCTTATTTTTCGCAGTTTTTATCTTTTTTAAATAAATATATTCATCTTGAAACTTTTCAATTTTCTTTTCACAGCTTTTTATTTGCTTTTCAACATTTTTAAATAGAGGATTTTCGGTGCTTGAATTACTAAAAAACTCCAAATTATTTTCTAATTGAGTTAGTTCAGATTTTAAATTAGATAATTGACTTTTAACATCATCGTATTCAATGTCTAATAGATTTGAATCATATTCGAACATTTTTGTATTAATAGTTTTAAGAACATTTTTTAATTCATCTTTTTCTAAGTCTGCATTTTTTATCTCAGTGGTTAGATTCTTAAAAAATACCTGATTCATTTTGGATTCGTTCTTTGTATCTAACACTCCTAAATTATTCCAGTTTTGAACATGCTTTTCTAACTGATCTTCGATCGACTCGATACTTTTCTCAAATTGATTGCTTTTAATTTTTTCCAAATATGATTTTTTTTCTTTTAATAATTTTTCCTGCTCATGTGAGATTTGTTTTAATCCTAATTTTAATCGATCAAAATAATCTTTATGAATTTCAGAAAAATCTTTCCACAATTTGTTTTCAATTTTTCTAGGAATAAATCCAACCGTTTTCCATTTCTTTTGGAAACCCTTCATTTCTTCAACGCAACTATCCCAATTTTCACTTTCTAGGATGTTTCTTGAAAGTTTAATTATTTCTTTTTTTTCATTTATATTAATGGTAAATGTTTTTTTTTGTTCTTTGTAAAATACATTCTTTTTACGCATAAATTCAGTTCCGTATTCCCTAAAGCTTTTCCATAATGTTTTGCTATTCTTTGCAGGAACATATCCAATCTCTTTAAACTCATCTCTAAGTAAATTATAATTTTTTAGTGCATTTTGCCAAGAATTATGATTTTCTGGAACCTTATCAAGAATACTTTTCATTTTTTTAAGTAAGTCATTTTTTTTATTAAGATTCTCTTGCATTATACCTACTCTATCCTTTTGATATTCCTGTCTTTTGGTTTGAATCACTTTTGAAGCTTTTTGAAATCGATACCATAAGTCTTCTCTATGTTCTTTTGCAACTGGCCCTAGATCATGTTTCCATTTTTGATGTAAAATATTAAGGTCCCTAGATGCTCTAACCACATCGTCTAAACTTTCCAATTCTTCTGCTTTTTTAATTATTTTTAATTTTTCTTCATAATTATGTTTGTAATCTAGATCTCTAAATTCTCGATCTAAGTGTAAAAAAGCATAAAACCTTTCTGTGTGGTGCCTGAAAGTTTCCCATAAATTTTGGGTTTCATTCCTAGGAACATAACCTGTATTATACCAACTCTCTTGAAGTGCTCTAAATGTTTTGTATGTTTTTGAATCTATTTGATTTTGATCAATAAGTTTTTTTATTTCATTAATAATGTTATTTTTCTTTTCAAGATTAATTTTCTGAATTGCTTCTTGCTTTTTATAATGATCCCTTTTCTTTCTTCTGTATTCAAATGAAATTTTGTCAAACTTTTTTTTATAATCTGGTTTGAAGAAAAAATCTACTTCTTTCCCACCTTGTTTAACAAAAACTTTCTTTTGTTTAATTAGTTCGTTTTGAAACTTCTCTTCAAAAAACTCATTAACAAGCTGGAGATTTTGTTGATTTTTTAACCAAAAATCTCCTGTAGACAATTCTTCAAAAACGTTTATGAGTTTTTCTAAGCTAAACTTGGTGTAATCAGGTTTTTCTTTAACTAAGTCATTATTTGAGGTAGTTTTGTCACTTTTTATTTTCTCAGGTTCATTCCCTTTGATTTCTTTTTTCTTTGTAGAACTTGTTTTTTTTGAATCACCTTTTAACTTATCTTTTTTGGTAGCAATTTTTTTAACAGCAGCCGTAGGTTTCTTTTCTACTTTTTTCTTGTCTAATTTACTTTCATTGTTGATTTGCGGCTTTAATTTTTCCTCCGCACCAGGTTGTAGAGTGTTCTCTTCCATAAGTATAACTTGTATTAGTATACTAATATACATTTTTTTGATTTTCCTAAGTTGAATTAACTCATTTTAGCTAAGTGGACCAAAGCTCCCATGATTTATCTGCCTGGTATTTGAGCATCTTTAAACCATTAGAAGTTTTACTTCCATATAATTTTCCTCTTTTTAAAAATTCGGTTTCTTTTGGATTGTATATTAAATCAAAGAGTAAATGTTTTGAGTTTAAATATTTATAAGGAATATTTGGTGCTTCCAAAATATTTGGATACGTCCCAATAGGTGAAGCATTAACAATTATATCAGTATTTCTTATAATTTTTTTTGATAACTGATCATAACTTAACTGGTCTTTATTAGGAATACGAGAAACAATTTTAAAATCGCATCCAATTTTTTTAAACACATATTTAATTGCAGCTGAGGCACCACCTGAACCTAGAATTAGTGCATTTTCTGGATTCGATTTATACTTTTCATCTAGTGCTTTTTTAAATCCAATATAATCGGTGTTGTGACCAATAATCTTACCACAAGATTCAAAAACAATAGTATTAACAGCATTAATAGCTTTAGCTTCCTTTGATAACTCGTCTAAGAATGGAATTATAACTTTTTTGTAAGGAATAGTAACATTTAAACCTTTTAAATTTGAGCAGGAACTGATTAACTCTTTGAACTCACCTATTTCTTTTAAATTGTAATTTCTATAAATACAGTTGTTTAAGTTATTTTTTCTAAATTTTTCTGAAAAATATTTTCTTGAAAAAGAATAATCAATATTTCTACCAATTAAACCAAATAACTTAAGTTGTTTTTCTTTTTTCATAATGATTCAAAACAAGAATAATAATAATTCCAAAAATTATGCTGAAAAATTCAAAATATGTTTTTGATTCGTAAATATTAGGTAGGTAATATTGATAATTTGAAAAAATTCCATTACCAACCGAGTTTGTCATAAGATTTCCATGAACGTCATATAAGTATTCTTTAACTTTCCAAGGATAAATAAGTATCAAGGTGCCAGAAATAAATCCAATTATTGTCGAGATTGTTTGGTTTGGAAATTTATCTAATATAAACTTCAAAATATTTGAGAATATGACCAATCCAAATAAAGAACCTAAGGTGAAAAAACTTATAATTACCAAAAATCTCCTAGTGTAAGGCTCAGTAAATGGGGTAAAGTTTAAAAAAATAATTTCAGAGATTACATAATATAATTTACTTACAGCATCAACAAGCAATAAATTATAATTACCCAATACCAAAAGTAAAAAAGAACCAGAAAGACCAGGTACAGTCATACCCGATACACTTATAATACCACAAAAAAATATAAAAAATAAATTATCGTTTTCGTCCATGGGACGTACAAAGCTTAATGATAAACCAGCTACAAACCCTAATGCTGAGAAAAAATACACACTTTTTTTCCAATTATCTATTTTCTTAATTATTAAAAATAAAGAGGCCAGAATCATACCAAAAAAGCAAGCTATAACAATAGTTTCATTTATTTTAAATAAATAATCTAACAATAATGAAACACTGAAATAACTAATTACCACACCGCCAAAAACTAGTGATAAAAAGCTACCATTAATATATCTCCAAAAGCTTTTGAACTGGAAGTTTAGTATCTGATTAAAAGCGTTAATATTTAGATTTTGAAATGACTGAATAAGTTTATGGTAAAAACCAAATACTAAAGCTATAATTCCCCCAGAAACACCAGGTATTTTGTTTGCAGTGCCCATTAAAATTCCTTTCGCAACAAGTACTAAAGCATCCACAACTGATTTTTTACTTGGTAAATTCATTATTTTTTAAAAAATGATTTAATTTTTTCTAGAAAAAAGATTAATGTAAATCCCAAAAATATAAATGTAATTGCTTTAATTAACTCTGGGTCATCTCCACTATAGTGTTGAGGTAAAACAGGAACCATTTGATTATTTTCAATTAGATTACTTTCATTTATAGCATTTTGCCACGGCCATATTTTATTCAAAGAACCTATCATTAATCCGATTAAAAAAGACATTACATAATTTCGGTAATTATCTAAAAGAAAAGTTAGCAACTTTGTGAAGAATTTGATTCCCAAGATAATACCTAAAAAAAATATTCCAAGAACTTGAGCAACTTCTACAAATACCTCTTCACTAAAGTTGAAAATTAGCTGTTGTGCGTTTCTAATATTTGATAAGATTATTTGATAAACACCCATTAAAAGAAGAATGTATGCTCCAGATATTCCTGGTAGAATCATAGCTGTAATTCCAAAAAAACCAGTTATAAATATATACCAGAGGGAGACAGTTTGGATAGAACTTGGAGCAATTTTTGTTATTTGGTATGAGATAACAATTCCAATTAAAAGTGAAAAAAAAGAAATAGTTTTTTTCTGAATTTCAATTTTAATTAGAAAAATAAAACTTGCTAATAATATTCCAAAGAAAAATGACCAGAGCCCAATAGATTCATTCTTAAATAGCCATTCTAATAGCCAAGAAAATAAAAGTATACTTGTAATAACCCCTGATAACAATGTCAGCAGAAATCGTCCATTAATTTTATTCCAAACAAATTTTACCCCACTTGTTTTTATTTCTACAATGATTTTCCATGAAATTGAATTTATACTTTTAAGCAATTTTTCGTAAACACCTGTTATTAGCGCAATAGTTCCACCTGAAACACCAGGAATGAGATCTGCCGCTCCCATCATTAATCCTTTAATGAATATAACTAAGTATTGCATTTGTGCTTTTTCAGGAACAGAAATAGTAATTTGATATCAAAAAACTTTTAAGTCGCTATGTTTTAGCAACAACATTTTTTAGCTCTGGAAATAGAAAGAAAAATTTATTTTTGTCTTTTTTATCCATATGATTCAGATTTAGCAGATATATCGCTTCATCAATTTTATTTAAATGGAAACAACAACCAGCAATTCGGATTTCTAAATTCCTGTTATTTGGGCAGAATGAAAATGCATTTTCTGCGATCTTGTGTGCTTTTCTCCAGTTTTTTTTCTTAAGGAAAAAGTCAATAATTTTAATAATAACATCAGATTCGTAATGGCCAAGACTAAAAAGCCTTTGACATGATTTATAAATCTCTTTTTCTTCTGCGAGTTTAATACATAAATCGACATTATTTTTCCACAATTCAATAGAATCACCATTTATCATTAAAGATTTTTCAAGATAAAATTTTGCCTTTTTAAGTTTTTTTTGCGAAACTAGAAAAATAATCAATGATAACCAGCAATTTTCATTTGTTGGTTCTAACTCTACTGATTTGAAATAAAACTCTTCTGCAACACTATTATTTCCAAGCTTTTCATGACACCTTCCAATAGAGTTTTGAATAAATGCGTTTGATTCAGTCGTCTGTAAAGCAAATTGATAATTTAATATTGCCTCATTTAATCGTCCAAGCAATTCAAGTAATTTTCCTTTTTCAATATATGCACCAGTGAATGTCTCATCACTAATTATAGAAAATTCAAATGCTGAAAGTGCATCATCAAATTTTCCAGATTTTAGATAAACTTTACCTAGCTGGTGCCATGCCACCTCACAATAAGGATCATGTTCTAAAACTTTGTTTAGGGCTTCAATTGCAGCATGATCCATATTTAGTTTATCATAACAATATAGAAGATTGTAAAGTGAAGGATAGTCTTCGGGGTTATCACTTAAACATTTTTTGAAAAAATTAGAAGCTTCATAGTAATTATCTAAGATTAAATATTCCATTCCTAATAGATTCCATATTTCATAGGGATCATTTGAAATACTTAAAGCATTACGCAAGTAATTTATGGAATCTTTATGGTCACCCTTTTTAGATGCAATAGTTGCTCTTTGTAAAGCAATTTCTTCATCTGATGGATTAAGATCTTCTATGTATTCTAAAAGTTTCAACGCAGTATCATATTTTTCATCTATAATGTATAATTCACTCTGTAGAAGAAGTAATCCGTGGCAACTAGGGTGTTGATCTAGTCCCATTTGAAGTGCTTTTTTTGCCAATTGGTTATCACCAAATCCTAAATAATGTACAATAATGTCCTCAAATTCTTGTGCATCAAAGTAGAAGTTCAAATTGGTTTTTAGCATTCGTTTGAACTTTTCTATTGATGATTTGGTTTCTCCTGAATTAAAATTAAGCATACGTTAAAACAACAATAACTAAATTAAGGACTCCTTTAGGGAATTAAATCAAAGATTAATATTGTTTTTAACAAATTAATTAACACAGAAATGGTTACAAACTGTCTAAAACTTGACGAATAATAGTGCATCCTTTTTTTATTTCATTTACACTAATGGTCAAAGGAGGTGATATCCTTAAAGCTCTTTTTTCCCACAGTAATCGAAAAACGAGAACTCCTTTTTTAATACATTTTTCTATTATTTTATCAACCATTTCTTCATTTTTCACAATAACTGCTAACATTAGTCCCTTACCTCTAATTTCTTTAATCTGAGGATGTTTTAATTCTTTTTTAAAAAGCGCCTCTTTTTTTTCAATTTGGCTGATTAGTTTTGAATCTCTCAGAAATCTTAATGTTGCTAAAGAAGCTGCCGCAATAACTGGATTACCTCCAAAAGTTGTTATGTGTCCAAGTTTCGGTTTATCTTGGAAATGTTTCATTAAACTGTGAGACGATGTAAAAGCTCCGACAGGTAATCCTCCACCCATACCCTTACCCATTACAATTATATCTGGTTCAACATCGAAATGTTCAAATCCAAAAAAACGTCCAGTTCTTCCGAAACCTGGCTGTATCTCATCTAATATTAATAATGTGCCCATTGAGTCGCATCTAGATTTTACTTTTTTTAAGTAGTTTAAATCTGGTACAATAAATCCAGCACCGCCTTGAATTGTTTCAAGTAAAACAGCTGCAGTTTTTTTTGTTATTTTTTTTATATCATTCTCATGATTAAATCTGATAAATTTAACTTTAGGAAGCATAGGGCCATAACCCATCTTTTGATTACTTGAACCTAGTAAACTTAATGACCCGTGGGTACTTCCATGATAGCTATTAAAAGCACTTATTAATTCTTCTCTTCCTGTAGCTTTTTTAGCTAACTTTATAGCACCTTCAATTGCCTCAGTTCCAGAATTTGTAAGATAAACACACTCCTGATTTTTTGGGAGAAGTCTTAACAATTCTTTACATAAAAGGACAGCAGGAGCTTGAATAAACTCTCCATAAACCATTACATGCATGTATTTTTTTATCTGGGTTTTAATCGCAGAAGTTACTTTTGGGTGCAGATGACCCAAACTACAAGCCGATACCCCAGCTATAAAATCTAAATATTTCTTTCCGTCAGTCGTCGTTATATAGGATCCCTTCGCTTTTTTTATTTCTAAAGAAAGTGGATATGGATTTGTTTTAGCTTGAAATTTTAAAAAATCATCTTTTAATGAATGCATCTTATTTATGGTGGTTTCAGGTTTACCAAATTTTAAAACGTTAATCAATTTTTTTATTCTTCAAAATTATCAATAAGATCATCGATGTTATCAGGACGCTCGTTATCTCTCCAAATAAACCCTTTTAAAGTACGGTCATTTAATGGTAATTCTTCTTCAGGATAAACATTTCCAGATGGTGTAACCAAAAAAGTTATATCATTTATTTCTCCATCAAAAAAGTCCATTTTTAATGCACTGCACGTAGTTTTATCAATTCCAATTAGTTGAAAATCTTCGTCATTATATAAGTAATATATCATTTCAGTATTTTTTTTGATAATAATATTATCAAGTTTTCCATTTCTAAATGATCCGTCTAGTAAACCTCCTTTAATTTGGTTGTAACCGTCCTTACTTAGTGTGTCTTTTTCAATAATTAGGACATTTCCATTAATTTTTAAAGAATCTAATTTGTTTGTTTTTTTATTTGACATCAAAAGAATGTTATTTCCTGACATTTGACTTTTATTAAACCAAATGACTGGATTTGATTTGTTTCTATCAACTTCTGTAAAAATTTGTTCCTGTTTTCTTGTAAGAGGTTTGCTTAGGAGTTTTGTTAATCCGGCTAATTTATCTAGATGAAGAGAATCAGAGCGACCTCTCATATCATTTTTCAAAATTCTCACATCATAGTATGCTCTAATTATTCTTTTTTCGTCTGGTCCGGTAGCAAGAAGTGTGTCAGCACTAATATATAGTGTATCCCTGTCAATAAGATTAATCGATAATGCTCTCTTTGTAACAACTGCAGAGTCTTTAGCTTTAAATATTTCAGCATAATGTCCTTTTATAATTGAATTATTAATTGAATCAAAAATGCTTACGTTTTTAGTTGCTGCAGCATAATTTTTTTCACTTTCAAAATAAAGACTGTCTCCTTTTATAATTTTATTATCATAATAGAGTATAGCATTTTTTTTAAAAAACCCTTTTTCTTTCTCCAAATCATAGAAACCAGACTTACACTTAATTGTATAATTTTCACCTTCAATTTTTGATTCACCGAAAAGATATGCTTTATTAAGTTCTGTATAATAATCTAATTGATTTGAATTAACAATATATTGAGGATTATATATGTTTACATTTGAAACAAAGCGGTATTTTTTTTCGTCTATGAAATACCTACCTCTTTTGCTACTCAAAGTACTTGAACTATCAACAATTACTCCTTTTTGCTCGTAAAAAGCTTGATTAGTGATTCTATCCAGTTTTAATTCCTCCGTTGAAAGTGACATATCTGGGCTTTTAAAAAAAACATTTCCATTAGCTTTTGCAACTTTAGTTTTTCCATCATATTCGATCTTCCTACATGTCATTTTCAATGTATCTCCCTGAGTAAAAATTACATTCCCAATAGCCTTAAAATAATTATCTCTAGAATAGAAATAAGCCAAGTCTGATTCGATTAATGCTCCTTCATGGAATAATAAGACTCTTTTTTTTGAGTCTTTGAAAAGTATGTTAGCACCAGGGTAAATTTGCTGATTTTTTTTTGATCCTCCTGCCTCACGAATCTCAATAATTTTCATTTCCTGACACAATAGTGAATAATTGACCATAAAAGCTAATGCAAGTATTAAAACACTAGACGAAAATCTCATTGACCTAAAATTATTTAAAAATTGTTTGTTTTCTGTCGGGTCCAACAGAAACTATTTCAATTGGAACTTCTAAAGCATTTTCTAAAAAAGAAATGTATTTCACAAAATTTTTAGGGAGATCTGAAAACCTTGTAATACTTGTAAGATCCTCATCCCATCCTGGAAGTTCTTTGAAAATTGGTTTGAGATTATCAGCATTAGTATCGTATGGAAAGTAATCGATCTCAATTCCATTTATTTGATACGAAGTACATATTTTTACTTTTTTAAAACCACTAAGCACATCTCCTTTCATCATCATTAATTTGGTTACACCATTTATGTTAATAGAGTATTTTAATGATACAAGATCAATCCAACCACATCTTCTTGCTCTACCAGTAGTAGAGCCATACTCATTTCCCACTTTAGCCATTATCGCTCCTTCTGAGTTAAAAAGTTCAGTTGGAAATGGACCACTTCCAACCCTAGTTGAATAAGCTTTAAATATTCCAAAAACATCTCCAATTTGATTTGGAGCTATTCCCAGTCCAATACATGCTCCCGCAGCGGTTGTAGTTGAAGATGTTACAAATGGATAAGTGCCAAAATCAATATCAAGTAGTGAACCTTGTGCACCCTCACCCAAAATTTTCATTCCATTCTTTTTTGAATTTATAAGAAATTGTTCACTATCGATTAATTGCAATTTCCTCAGTGATTCTATGCTCTTGAAAAAAACATTTTCGTTTAAATCTAAATCATATTTTTTAGTAGGATTGTAGCTTTTTAAAATGGCAAGATGTTTTTTAGTAAGTTTAAAATATTTTGTCTTCCAATTCGTATTTAAAATATCACCCACACGGATACCATTTCTGCCTGTTTTATCCATGTAAGTGGGGCCAATTCCTTTAAGAGTGGATCCAATTTTAGATTTTCCTTTTGCTTCTTCTGAAGCTGCATCGAGAATTTTATGAGAGGGAAGAATTAGATGTGCTTTTTTAGAAATTAAAAGCTTTTTACTAAAATCTATGTTGTATGGAATTAAACTATCAATCTCACTTTTAAGACTTATTGGATCAATGACAACACCATTTCCAATAAGGTTCAAAGAATTAGGATGAAAAATTCCCGAAGGAATTGTATGAAGCACGTGTTTTTTTCCATCAAACTCTAAAGTATGTCCTGCATTTGGTCCTCCTTGAAATCTGGCAATTACGTCATAATTGTCTGTCAAAACGTCAACAATCTTTCCCTTTCCTTCATCTCCCCACTGAAGCCCTAGAATTAAGTCAATTGCCATTGAAATTATTTAATTTTTTTTTTGGTGCCGTAAAAATATAATGAATGATTTACAATTTCGACCTCAAAAATTTCTTCAATAGTTTTTTTTATTTGCTGTATTCTAGGATCACAAAATTCCTTTACCTCCCCACTGTCTGTATCTATAAAGTGATCATGCTGGTGATCAAAATAACATTTTTCGTATTGAGCTTGATTTTTACCAAACTGGTGTTTCCTTACTAAACCACAATCAAGAAGAAGTTCAATTGTGTTATAAAGAGTTGCTCTACTAACACGATAGTTCTTATTTTTCATTTTGATATAAAGTGATTCAATATCAAAATGTTCCTTATTATCATATATTTCGAACAGAATGGCAAATCTCTCAGGTGTTTTACGATGTCCGTTAAGGTTTAAAAAATTAACAAATACCTCTTTTACAATGTCTTGATTTGATTTCTTTAATTGTATCATAATACAAAGATAGTTATTACGCTTTATTCTCTGACAATTTTATCTATACCATTCACTCTTGATAAATTATGAACTAATCTTGTCAATATATTTTTATTGGGAACACTTACATGAATTACACCTGTAAAGTAAGAATCCTCACTATCAAAATTGATTTTATTAATATTAACATTCATATTATTAGAAATTAGTTTTGTAACCTCATTAACCAAACCTTTTTTGTCAATTCCAGACAATCTTAATACGGCATTATATTCTTGTGAACTTGAGTCAATCCATTTTGAGGATATTACTCTGTAAGCGAAATTAGACTGTAAGCTAAGAGCCTTTGGACACTCTTTATGATGCACTTTTATCCCCTCATTTGAGGTTATAAATCCAAAAACAGGATCACCAGGAATTGGGCTACAACAATTAGCGATGCTGTGAGCAAGTTTTTCTTTGTCTTTCCCAAAGACGATTTGATCAAATCTTTCAGTGAATCCAATATTATTTTGTTCTAATAAATGTTCTTTTTTTTTGACTTTCCTTTTGAAGAAATTTAATAGCATATTTTGGTGTGATTTTGCAAATCCTTTAAGTTTTTTATTATCAATTGTGCCAATAGCAACACGGTAATATAAATCTTGAACATTTTTAAACTTAAAATACTCCAACATTTCATTTATCGTTTTGTTGTTATTATTTAATTTTAAAGATTTAAGTTTTCTTCTAAGAATTTCTTTCCCTTCAGTTGCTCTAATTTTTTTCTGCTCATTAATTGAGGATTTAATAATTGATCTTGCTCGTGATGTCACAACAAAATCTAACCAATTAATCGTAGGTTTAATATTTTCTGATGTAATTACTTCAATTTGGTCACCACTTTTCAATACCTTACTCAAGGGTACTAGTCTGTTGTTTACCCTTACTCCTCTTGTTTTTTTTCCTATCTCAGAATGAATAAAAAAAGCAAAATCTAATGCTGTAGAACCTTGCGGCAATGACTTTAATTCTCCATTTGGAGTAAAAACAAAAATTTCTTCAGCATAAAGATTTAGCTTAAAATCTTCAACAAAGTCTACAGCATTGCCAGTATTATTTTCCAGAACTTCTTGAAGCCTATTAAGCCAGCTTTCAATACCAATATCCTTATGATTTCCTTGTTTGTATTTGTAATGTGCAGCATACCCTTTTTCCGCAATTTCATTCATTCTATTAGATCTTATTTGAATTTCTACCCATTTATTTGAAGGACCCATAACTGTAATATGAAGTGCTTCATAACCAGTTGACTTTGGTGCAGATATCCAATCTCTAAGTCTAGTTGGGTTAGGCGTAAAGCTGTCAGTAACAATAGAATAAATTTTCCAAGCTAAGAATTTTTCATTGTTTTGATTTGAATTATATATGATCCTGATTGCGAACTTATCGTAAACTTTCTCAAAAGAAACATTTTGGGTTAGCATCTTTCTATGAATTGAATAAATAGATTTGCTCCTACCTTTAATAACAAATTTGAGATTTTCTTTTCTTAATTCTTTATTTAAAAATCTTGAAAAAGACTTTATATACTCGCCTTGTGATTCTTTTGTTTCTTCTACTTTTTCTTTAATTGAATTATATCTTTCTGGCTCAGTATATTTTAGGCTTAGGTCCTCTAATTCGTTTTTCACATTGTAAAGACCTATACGATGTGCTAAGGGAGCATAAATATAAAGTGTTTCAGAAGCTATTTTTACTTGTTTATACTCTGGCATAGCATCCATTGTTTGCATATTATGGAGACGATCAGCAATTTTTATAATTATAACTCTCACATCATCATTAAGAGTGAGCAACATTTTTCTAAAATTTTCTGCTTGCAGAGAAATATTCTTATCTTTTTTAAGATTTGAAATTTTTGTCAAGCCGTGAACTATCTTAGCTACATTCTCACCTATTAATTGCTCAATATCTTTAAGAGTAAATTTTGTGTCCTCAGCTACATCGTGTAATAATGCTGCACAAATAGAGGTAGCATCTAGACCAATTTGTTCAGCAACTATTTTAGCAACACTAATAGGATGAAAAATATAAGCCTCACCAGATTTTCGCCTTTGTTCGCTGTGAGCTTCTACGGCCATGTCAAATGCAAGCCTAATCATTTTCTTATCTGAATCACCTAAAGTTTGGTAGCTAATTCTTAATAGTTCTTTATATTCCTTGGCAATTTTTTTATTTTCTACTTTTGAATCTAGAATCATACTATATGAAAGATACTAAAGAAATATATTCTTATCAAGTTTGTTGTTTTTTCGAACAGCTTCATATATTAATATACCCGCTGAAACTGATAAATTTAAAGAATTAGATGTTTTTGCCATTGGGATAACTAAGTTTTCACTAGCCACTTTTAACCAAAAATTGCTTAAGCCTTCACTTTCTGACCCAATTATTAATGCACATGGCAATTGATAATCGAATTCATCATATCTTACTGAATCTAATTTAATAAATGTAGTGTAGATGTTAAACTCCCTTTTTTTTAAAAATGATACAACATTTTCATTAGATTCAATTGCAGTTGGTATTTTGAATATATCTCCAAGGCTGGATCGTATGCTGTTTGGGTTGTAGAAATCGGTTTTTGGATTAGAAATTATAATTGCATCAATTTTAGCTGCAGCTGCAGTTCGGTATAATGCCCCAATATTTCCAGGTTTTTCTGGTTCTTCTAAAACAACTATTAAAGATTTTCTAGAGAGCTTAAGAGTTTTTAATTGATGAGATTT
>CACMZR010000006.1:0-77500 GCA_902618245.1 uncultured Bacteroidota bacterium
TACAAAACTACCACCACTTCTAAAAGTAAAAGCCAAAAAAATCAATTTAAATTGAATTTATCCTAATTTGAGAATCTTCATCGCTAATTAAAGAGAATATTTCAATAAATCACATCGAATATTTCAAATATGAACCACTTTAGTGTTTTCCTCGATTAAAATCTAAAAAAGTTATTTATTCATCTTAAATTTAAATGCAAGGAATTAGTCAAACTATAAAATAATGTTTGTGGATAAGAATTTATACTATGGTATTATTGGTAATTGTAGGTCTGCTGCCCTAATAAATAGTAAAGCATCCATTGACTGGTGTTGTTTACCAAAGTTTGATTCCTCATCAGTATTTGCAAAAATCTTAGATGACGAAAAAGGGGGAGGATTTTGGATAGAAACAAATCAAAAATTTCATATTTCTCAAACTTACCTAAAGAACACCTGTATTCTTAGAACTGTTTTTAGAAATGAAAATCATGAATTTGAGGTAATAGACTTCATGCCCAGATTTATAAAAAATAAAGGAGAGTTTTATGCACCTCCTGAAATAATTAGAATTGTAAGACCAATTAAAGGATCTCCAGAAATTAAGTTTAAGTACGACCCAAGATTAGAATATGCTCAAGGGGAAACTAAACATGTTGTTAAAAAAAATATGATTAGAAGTCGTGTAGATAGTCCAAAACATGATAGCCTTTTTTTGTACACAAATATTGAAAATATCAAAATAATTCAGTCCAATTTGCATAAACTTGAGGAAACAATTTTTTTTAATATTTCATACAATGAAAAATTAAAAACACCCCAGCTTTCAGATTGTCTTTTAAATTTTGATAGGACAAAAGTTTATTGGCTGAATTGGTGTTCAAAAACACCTGTTTTTACACATTACAACGATCAAATTTTGAGAAGTGCTATGACATTAAAACTAATGTCTTATGACAAAACTGGAGCAGTATTAGCAGCAGTGACTACATCATTACCTGAAACCATCGGAGAAGTAAGAAATTGGGATTATCGTTTCTGTTGGATTCGGGATGCCTCTATGGTCATTAGAGTAATTTCTAAACTTGGCCATAAAAGGATAGTAAAAAACTTTATAAATTTCATTATAGAATTAATTCCTGATAAGGCACAAAAATTGCAAATAATGTATGGAATAAATGGTGAGGAAATTCTTACAGAAGAATTTTTAGATCACCTTTCAGGTTACGAAAATTCAAAGCCAGTAAGAATTGGAAATGCTGCATATATTCAAAAACAAAATGATATTTATGGAATTTTAATGGATGCAATTCATGCTGAGATTAAACAGTTTTCCATTGGCTTTGAAAGATTACAAGAAATTTGGTCAATTGTTAAGGGAATAGTTTGGGTTGTGAAAAATAATTGGCAAAATCCTGATAAAGGAATATGGGAATTTAGATCTGAGGATCTTCATTTTACCTTTTCTAAAGTATTATGTTGGGTAGCAATTGATCGTGCAATAAAAATAGCAGAATTGTTAGATAAAAATGAAGCAGCTAAAAAATGGGAGCCTTTGAAAAAACAGATTAAAGATGATATCGAAAATAAAGCATGGAATGAAGATATACAGGCTTATACACAGTCCTACGGATCAAAACATCTCGATGCCTCAGTATTACTAATAGAACAATATGGATTTATAAGTCCAAATGAGTCTCGATTCATAAGCACAGTCAATGCTATTGAAAAAGAGCTCGCACATGAGGGTCTATTATATAGATATAAAAACCACGATGATTTTGGGTTACCCTCTTCGTCATTTACTGTATGTACCTTTTGGTTTATAAATAGTCTTATCAAGATTGGGGAAGTAGATAAAGCAAAAACTTATTTTGACAATTTATTAAGTTACGGGAACCATCTGCAACTTTTTAGTGAAGATATTGACTTTAAATCAAAACGTCTTCTTGGAAATTTCCCACAAGCATATTCTCATCTTGCACTTATTGATACAGCATTATCATTTAATTTGGCGTGCTAATGGAACTGTTTTTAAATAATCTACTAGGATTATTTTTAGTATTAAATTTTATAACTGATTCAAATGCCCAGAGTTTAAAAAAAAGTAAAGTTTCAAGCTATTTATATTTATATGATTTAATTGAAAAAAAATCAAAATTATTAAAAAGTGAAAATAGACACATTGAAGCTCCTAATTGGGATCCTAACAATAACTTTTTAATTATAAATTCTAATGGAAGATTAGAAAAATATGATACCGAAGGACATTACATTGGAGTAATACCTACAGGCTCCTTAAATAAATGCAATAATGATCATGGCATATCTCACGATGGCAAAAATTTATTTTTTTCTAGTGGGAAAAGAAAGATTAAGGGTCATAGCTCATTCATATATAAGGTTTCTATTTTAGGTGGAAAGCCAGAACTTTTGACAGAAAATTCACCCTCATATTGGCATGGTGTCTCACCTAATGGGAAAGATATTGTTTACACAGCTAAAAGGAATAATAACTATGATATTTACATTATGAATATTGATGAGAAAAAAGAAGTTAGATTGACTTTTGCACAAGGATTAGATGACGGTCCAGAGTATTCTCCTGACGGTAAATTTATATATTTTAATTCCTTCAGAGAAGGGAAAATGGAAATTTGGCGAATGCTAACAGATGGTTCTTGTCAGGAGAAATTAACTCATGATGATTATTCTAATTGGTTCCCTCATGTAGCTCCTGATAATAAAAAGTTTATATTTCTAAGTTATGTTGAGGATCAAAAACAAAACCATCCTTTTGGTAAAAATGTTAAATTGAGACTATATAATTTAATAACAAAATCAATTGAGGATATTACACCAACATTTATTGGGGGGCAAGGGACAATAAATGTTTCATCATGGAGTCCTGACGGTACTAAGTTCGCATATATATCTTATTCATTTCAATAATTTACAATTTAGCTCGAGTTCTTTAATAAAATAGTTTTTTGTATTTTCAGTGTTAGAGTTAGTATAGAATGCAATAAAAAAAACATGTTCAAATTAAAGTACTTTTTTTTCTTTTTTTATCTAATTAGTGTAAATATTTTATCAGGTCAAGAAGTTACCTCATATTACTTAATTAGACACGCTGAAAAGGTTCTCACAAATCCTAATAATCCAAATCCACATTTAACAACAAAAGGTCATAAGCGCTCACTTGAATGGAAAAAAATTCTTGAAAAAATTCATTTTGACAGGATTTACTCTACATCTTATTACCGAACTTTAGAGACGGCAAAACCAATAGCAGATGAGCGAAATATTGAAATTCAAAAATATGATCCAAATGATTTATTTAACGAAAATTTTAGAAAAAATAATATAGGTAAAACGACACTAGTTGTAGGTCATAGTAACACAACTCCCGTTCTAGCTAATAAAATTATAGGTAAGGATATATATTCCTCAATAGATGAAAGAATTCATGGGTATCTATTTTTTATACAAATAATAGGTAAAAAAACAACATACCAATTGCTCAACTTAGAATGATAAAAAATGAAAAACAAAATTTAAAATTTTATGAAAAATTTTTTTTATGCTGCAACAATAATTGCTTTTTCACAGCTTTTATTTGCTCAAGATGACAATGAAAACGAGGTAGAGGAGGGATTGCCTCTGAAAGCCACAAGAGCAATAGATATAAATACTAATGAAGGCACATGGATCTCACTAGATGTTCATCCTAGTGGTGAGAAAATTATTTTTGATCTTTTGGGTGATATATACGAACTTCCTATTAAAGGAGGTAAAGCAAATCGTATTACAGAAGGTCTGGCTTTTGACTCTCAGCCAAAATATTCTCCTGATGGAAGTTCAATTTTATTTTTGTCAGATAGAAGTGGGGGAAACAATGTTTGGATAATAGATCGAAGTGAAAAAGACACTATTCAACTAACAAAAGGGAATACCTTTAAGATGCAGTCTGCAGATTGGTCAAAAGATGGAAATTATATAGCTGTAAGTAAGGGTACTAGAAATTTCAAGTTACACCTCTATCATAAAGACGGTGGCGGAGGAAGTCAATTAATAAAGGAGCCGGAGAGACTAAAAATTTCAGAACCCACTTTTAGTGCCGACGGACGTTTGATATGGTTTTCACAAAGAATGGGGGCCTGGCAATATAATGCTCGATTTCCTCAATATCAAATAGCAACTTATGATCGCGAAGATGGAGAAAAAGAGATTATGACTTCGCGCTATGGATCTGCTTTCACTCCTACACTTTCTCCAGATGGCAATTGGCTTGTTTATGGTAGTCGTTTTAATGATCAAACTGGACTTGTAAAAAGGAATCTAAATACGCAAGAAGAGGATTGGTTAGCTTATCCAGTTCAACATGATGAACAAGAATCGATTGCTCCTCTAGGTGTACTTCCTGCAATGTCATTTACTCCGGATAGCAAAGAAATTGTTGCATCATATGGCGGCAAAATTTATAGAATTCCAATAGATGGAGGAGAGGCAATAAACATACCATTTAATATAAGTGAAAAATTGGTTATGGGTCCTCAATTAAAATTTGAATATCCTGTTGATGATTCATCTACTTTTACAATCAATCAAATCAGAGACTCCAAAATTTCTCCAGACGGTAACTCAATAGTTTTTTCAGCTTTAAACAAATTATATATAATGAGCTTTAAAGATCAGATACCTAGAAGACTAACGAATTTTTCTTTTACAGAGGCTATGCCAGTATGGAACAAAAATGGAAAAGAGATTGCTTTTGTTACTTGGGATGAAGAAAAGGGAGGCAGTGTTTACAAACAGCGAGTTGATAAAATTTCAAAGCCAATAAAAATGACTCAAGAATTAGGAGTCTATACTGAACCCGTTTGGAGTTTAGATAATAGAATTGTTGTTTTTAAAGGGTCATCTCAACAATTCAAAGATTCGGATGGGCCAAGATCCTTCATGCAGAAAATGAATTTGGTTTGGCTTGAGGGCAAGAGTCCAGGTAAAACTAAATTAATAACAAAGGCTTCTGGTTTATCAAACCCACATTTTGCACAAAATGATAATCGAATTTATTTAAATTCCAAAGACGGTTTAGTTTCCATTAAATGGGATGGAACTGATATGAAAAAGCATTTGTCTGTGGATGGAATTACAGTTTATGGTTCTTCATATGATCATAACCACCTATTATCTGATACACCGTCTGCACCTAAGAAAAAACCATCCAAAGCCTCAATATTGATTCGTGCTCCAAAAGGGCCTTATGCACTTGCTCAGATTAATAATGATATATATATAGTTACTGTACCATATTTAGGAGCTGATGGGGCAAAGATAAATGTGAATGATCCTGATGAAGCTGATTTTCCCTCTCGTAAACTAACTAAGTTTGGAGGACAATTTCCTAGTTGGGATTCAAGTGGTAATGTAGTTTATTGGACACTTGGTAAAACTCTCTTTCGTTATGATATTCTAAGAGCAAAACAGGTTGATAAAATAAATAAGAAACAAGATAAAGCCATTGAAATTGAAAAAAACAGCATTTCATCATCAAGTGGTGAAGATAAAAGTACGGAAGAATATCGAGCAAATGAAAAAGATATTTTGGTTAAAATACAAAGAGCTATTCCAAAAGGTAGTTTAGCACTAACTAATGCAACATTGATTACTATGTCTGGAAAAGAGATTATTGAGAATGGTACAATTATTTTAAAAAACAATAGAATTGAAAAGGTTGGCAAGTCGGATGAAATTCAACTTCCTACAGATGTAAGAGAAATCAATTTGGAAGGTAAATTTATAACTCCAGGATTTGTAGATACTCATGCACATATGTGGCCTGCTTGGGGACTTCATAAAAATAGTGTTTGGGTTTACGCTGCTAATCTAGCTTATGGTGTAACAACTACTCGTGACCCCCAAACTGCAACAACTGATGTTTTGACATATGCTGATATGGTTGAAGCAGGAATAATACCAGGACCTAGAATTTACTCCACTGGACCAGGCGTTGGTTATTGGGGATATAATATTAAAAGTTTAGACCATGCAAGAGATGTACTAATGCAATATTCCAAATATTATAATACCAAGACTATAAAGATGTATTTGACAGGAAATCGTCAACATAGACAATGGATTATCCAAGCAGCAAAAGAGCAGAAATTAATGCCAACAACTGAAGGAGGGTTAGATTTTAAATTAAATATTACTCAAATTTTAGATGGGTATCCGGGTCACGAACATTCATTTCCAGTATATCCTTTATATAAAGACTTTATTGATTTTGTATCAGCTTCTAAGACAGCTTATACACCCACCTTACTAGTTTCTTATGGTGGACCATGGGCTGAAAATTATTATTATGCAACAGAGGAAGTGCAGAAAGACGACAAAATTAATCGCTTTACCCCTAAATCAGAACTAGATAGGAAGTCAAGAAGGAGAAATTCAGGTTGGTTTATGAAAGAAGAATATGTTTTTGAAGATCATGCCGTATTTGTAAAAGATTTAGTTGAAGCCAATGGAATAGCAGGAGTAGGTTCACATGGTCAGCTTCAAGGATTAGGTTACCATTGGGAACTCTGGAGTATGTATTCGGGAGGTATTTCAAACCATGACATGTTAAAAGTCGCCACAATACTTGGAGCAGAGGCTTTGGGATTGGAGAGTGACTTAGGAAGCATTGAAGAAGGTAAATTGGCAGATTTAGTTATTTTAGAAAAAAACCCGTTGAATAATATCCGAAATACTAACGAAATAAAATATGTTGTTAAAAATGGATTTATTTATGATGCTGAAACTTTGAATATGATTTATCCAAAAGAGAAAAAGCAAAAATACCCATGGACTCAAGAAGCACCATCTTTTGATCTACCTGGTATCAAAAAAATAAAATAATTACTTTATTCTCCAATGCTATACATAATCAATCTTAACATACCAAAATTTTTTTTCTGTGCCAAGAACCATTTAAAATCTAAAATGCCAAAAGCCTCATTTATTTTTTTATTTCTCATTACACATATGGTTAAATCTCAAACTCCCTTACCGGAGCACCCTAGACCAGATTTTAATAGGCCAATGTGGATAAATCTAAATGGCTCTTGGGATTTTAAATTTGATTCTGATAATAGGGGATTAAAAGAAGGGTGGTTTAAAGGAACAAAATTTGATAAAAAAATAATTGTTCCTTTTCCTTGGGGATCAAAATTATCTAAAGTAAAGGATGAAGCTAATATTGGATGGTATTATAGAGAAATTAACATTCCAAAAGATTGGAGAACAAAAAGAACATTTATAACGATTGGGGCCTCAGATTGGGAAACTTCAGTTTGGATTGATGGAAAATTTGTTGGCAAACATCAAGGAGGTTATGTCCCTTTCTCTTTTGATTTATCGCCCCACTTAAAATATGGCCAAAATCAAAAGCTTACCATTAGAGTTGATGATGATGCTGGAGATCCAAAAAAATTCAATAGAGGATATGCGTTATACGGAAAACAGGGATACGGTAATGCAAGAGGCATTTGGCAAACTGTTTATTTAGAAGCTAGAGGGAAAAATTTTATTGATGCAATTCATTTTACCCCAGACATTGATAATAAAAAAGTAAATGTTACAGCATACTTAAATGGATATGCTTCAAAGGAGTTACCCCTTAAAATAAAAATTAATACTGATAAAGGATCTATAAATCATGAAATTAATTTTAAGCCTGGACAGCTTAAGCGAAATTTTGACATTAATATTCCGGATATGAGATTATGGAGTCTTGAAGATCCTTATCTATATGATGTAGAAATAAAATTAGAGGATGATAGTGTAAATTCTTATTTTGGGATGCGAAAAATTTCAACAATAAATCTACCAGGCACTCAGTATCCGTATGTTGCTCTGAACAACCAACCAATTTATCTGCAGTTAGCTCTTGACCAATCATATCATCCAGAAGGCTTTTATACTTTCCCAAGTGACAAATTCATAAAAGAAGAAATTTTAAGAAGTAAATCTATAGGACTGAATGGGATTAGAATTCATATAAAAGCTGAGGTACCAAGAAAACTTTTTTGGGCAGACAAATTAGGTCTTTTAGTAGTTGAAGATTTACCTAATTCTTGGGGTGATCCAGATAAATATATGCGAAATGAGTCTGAGTACACACTCAAAGAAATGATAAAAAGAGACTATAATCATCCTTCTATTTTTTCATGGGTTCTATTTAACGAACAGTGGGGACTTTCAACCAAAAATGATCCAGAGGATAATAAAAAAAACAAAAGTGAAATACTACCAGAAACATTTGACTGGGTTACTTCAATGTATTACTTGGCCAAATCAATGGATAAATCAAGACTTATTGAGGATAATTCATTGTGTTGTGGAGGTGTACACACTGCAACTGATATTAACTCGTGGCATGTATATCTTCCAGGTTATGCTTGGGAAAACTATCTGAGAGATAAATCTGAAAAAAATTTCAAGGGATCAACTCATCAATATTATAAAGGTTTTAAACAAGAAAACCAGCCCTTTATTAATTCAGAATCTGGAAATGTATGGGGTTATAAGGGTAGTACAGGAGATATTGATTGGAGTTATGATTACCACAGAATGATAAACAGTTTCAGAAAGTTTCCTGAAATAGCAGGATGGTTATATACAGAGCATCACGATGTTATTAATGAATGGAATGGATATTGGAAATTTGACAGGTCTGAAAAAATCACAGGGTTGGATAAAATTTTAGAGAGCATGACCTTAAATGATTTTCATTCACCAGTTTACTTATCTACTGGGGTTGAAATATGTAAATCAGTTAGAGGGGGTGAAGAAATTAATGTTCCATTATTTTTATCTTCTATGACTTCAAAAAATTTGGGAGATGAGCTTATTATTGACTATGAACTAAAACATACTAATTTAATTGCACAGGAATATAAAATCACTTCAGGCAAAGTGAATATTAAATATAAGCCATGGAAAAATGAATCCATCAGCCCAATAAATTTAAAAATGCCAGAATCAAATGGTTTGGCAAAGCTAAGTCTTACACTAAAAACTCTTGATGGAGAAGTTTTACATAAAAATTTCATGCATTTTGAAATTAATTCAAACGAAAAATTAAAGGATTTCGATTTATTTAGTTTTGAACCAGATTCATTTTCAAATTCAAGTTGGTCAAAAAAATCTTGGTCAGTATTTGATAATAAAAAAATGAACGGTACGGGCAATGGTTTTTTTGAGTATGAAATTACCTTACCGAACAAATTAAAATCAAAAAAATATAAAGGTGCTTATTTTATAGTTGAAGCTTCAGCCAAGGAACTTTTCGACAAAGACAAAAAAGGTAAAGAATATGTAGATTTAGGCATTGATTATATGAAAGGATCAAAAGTCAGCCCAAGTAAGAATCCTAATTCTTATCCGATGACAGACACAAAAAAATTTGAATCAAAAATTCAAGTTTTAATTGATGAGAAAATTAAGATGGAAGTGAATCTTGAGGATGATCCTGCGGATCACAGAGGAATACTTTCTTGGCATCATCAAAAAAGATCAAAAAATTCTGAACCACCAAAACTTAACGAGGCAGGATCCTATGGGTATATTTTAAAAGTTCCAATTCCTATAAATGATCTAGAAAATTCAATAAATAAAGGGAAAATGAAAATTATGCTGAGAACAATAGGAGAAGGAGGTATAGCGATATTTGGGAAGACTTTTGGAAGGTACCCTGTTAATCCAACTTTAGTACTTCAAAAATAAATTTTAGGATTCTTTATTTTGTTTAGAATTATTAAGCGAATAATTTCCAAAGTCAAGAATTTCTTGAAATTCCTTTGACGATTTTAAAGGAGTTTCTAAAATTCTGTCTTCTTGAAACAAATAAACTTTCTCTAAGTATTTGAGACGGATCAGTTTTTCAGTGTTTTGAGCATCAAATTTTGTATTTACTAAATAAATACGTTTTAGATTTTTTAATTGTGATAACTCATCGATATTTTCACCTAATATGTTTGTATTATTCAATTTTAAAACAGTAAGATTAGTATAATATTTTAAATTAAAAAAAATAGAGTCAGTGATCTTACTATAACTTAAATCGAGATTAACAATATTTTCCCTTACGCTAGAGATGATTGACAAATCAATGTCTCTAAATTCAGAGTAATTTAATGTGTTGACAGAAAAGAAATTGGAGTTTTTACTAATAGGGTTAATCAAAATATTTTTTGCTCTTACTTTTTCTAAACTTTCAATATTAGGCATTGCAACATTTTCTGTTGGATAAAATGGTTTTTCAATCGTGAAAAAATAATTAATCAGATTTTCATCAAGCTTAAATTCTTCTACAGATTTTTTGAATGAGCTTCCATTTTTAATCCAATTACTTACAAGATTTATTTCTTCTCTTGTGAGCTGTTTTCCACCTTTTGGGGGCATGTGTTTTTTCTTATCTTTTGGTAAATGAATTCTAATGTACATTTCACTCATTTCTGGCCTTTCAAAATTAATTATAGAACCGTTTCTACCTCCTTTTATAAGTTCATTAGAATTATGCATTTTTAGTTTACCACTTGATTTTTTAGAATTGTGACACTTTACACATTTTTCGTCAAGTATTGGCTGGATAACTGAAGAAAATAACGGTTTTTCTTTATAGTCATTATAGTATTTTATGGGCTTATTTTGTACTTTATTAAAACTAGCTAGATTTTTTATAGGTTCAGTTAAATGTTCTTCACCATGTGTAATATTTCCACCTAAGTGCCCTGCCAATAGAAGAACGATAGAATTTCCAACAGTAAAAAGTTTTCTTGGCAGGAGTTTAAAAAATGAGTTTTCAATTAATTTTTGGTAAAAGGAAAATGATAAAATAACAGTAAGAATTCCAGCTAAAAAGTGATTTTGAACTGTCTGCCAAAGATATCCACCATTTTGATATTGTAAATATCCACTTACTATTGATAAGATACCAGTAATAGTGGCCCAAAAGAAAATAAACTTTAGAGCATCATTAGACCATTTAAGTTTTTTTGAATTTAACTCAATTAAAATTCCTAATACTATAAATCCAATTGGTAGATGAATTATCAAAGGATGGAATCGACCAATTAAAATCAATAAATCATCAAGCATAATATTTTAATTATTTAATCTTTTTTTCAATATTTTCATAATATACAAATTAGCCTTCCACTGATCAGATATTGGTTTCTTTGTAATGGGTAATGTTGGCATGTAGTTTGGAGGTCCAAATTCTGTTGTTATAGTTGGTGTTTTATTATTGCTAGTAATTTTTTTGACTACAGAACTCCAAATATCGGTATGTCTTTTGACAACAGACTTCCATTCAGGTGCACTAGGATCATTGACTTGAGGTCCTTCTTCAAAACCGACTCTTGCATGAATATGATTACTTCTCTCTATAATTTTTTCTAATAAATCAGTTCTTTTTAACAATAAAGATTCGTGAACTACCATCCAATGGCTTATATCTAATGTAAGAACCAAATCTTTATTTTTTTCAATATATTCGATTGTCTTGGGAAGGGAATAACTAAATCTCCCTCTGTGTGTTTCGTGATAAACGGGGATTTTGTATTGTTTACTGAGTTTTGTGGCCTCTTCTATGAAAGCCATATTTTGACTGAATGAATAAAAATCACTGCCAGTATGGGAATTTATGGCAATAGGATTAAGCTCAAAAGTATTTTTAAGATATTTTTTGTAAGCAACTAGACTTTTTTCAAAAGAAAGTTTTGGATCAGAGCCACAAAGATAAATTACTTTCATGTTTTGTTTTTTCAACAATTTTGAAATTTGTATTTGTTCTTTCTTATCAGTTGGAGACCAGATTTCAATTCCATCATATCCTGAGGCCTTTGCTTTTTTTATAAAAGCTTCAGTAGTTCCTTCAAAACCCCAGCTGGTTTGAAAATAAAGAACTTTATTTTGTGCAATCGTTTCAGTTGAACAAACAATAGATAAAATAATTAAGATCAGTTTTTTCAAAAAGTTTTATGCTAAAATTTGACGTATTACTTGCCCTTCTACGTCAGTTAATCTAAAGGGTCTTCCTTGAAAATCATACGTAAACTGCTCATGGTCGAATCCTAATAAGTGTAAAATAGTTGCTTGTATATCATAAACCGATACACGACCTTCAATACCCCTGTAACCAATTTCATCAGTTTTCCCATGAACATAACCCTTTTTCAAGCCACCTCCAGCCATCCACATTGTAAATGCTTCCCCTTGGTGGTCTCTTCCGACAAGAGTGTTTTGAACACCAGCTCGGTTTTCCCACATTGGTGTTCTTCCAAATTCACCTCCCCAAACTACAAGGGTTTCGTCTAAAAGTCCTCTTTGCTTTAAGTCCAAAATAAGCGCTGCAATTGGTCTATCAGAGTCTTTACATTTCCTTAAAAAACCTTTTCTTAATGATTCCGCTTCACCATTACCGTGTGAGTCCCATCCCCAATCATAAAGTTGAACAAAGCGTACTCCTTTCTCAACCATTTTTCTTGCTAATAAGCAATTATTTGCAAAGGATTCTTTTCCAGGTTGAACGCCATACATGTCTCTGATATATTTGGGCTCATCATTTATATTCATAACTTCAGGAACAGAGCTTTGCATTCTAAATGCCATTTCATATTGACTTATCCGAGTTAGCACCTCAGGATCATTAAATTTCTTGTATTCATTGTAATTAATCTGATTAATTGATCCAATAATATTCTTTTTTAGTTCCTGTGAAACACCTTTTGGATTTTTAAGGTAAAGTACAGGATCACCTTTTGATCTACATTGAACACCTTGATAAATAGAAGGTAAAAAACCATTTCCCCAAAGGCTTTTTCCTCCATCTGGAGTTCCACCTGAAGTAAGTACTATAAAACCGGGAAGATCATTACTTTCAGATCCAAGGCCGTAGGTCACCCATGAACCAATAGAAGGTCTTCCTAGTCTTGGACTGCCAGTATGCATTAATAGTTGAGCTGGGCCATGATTAAATTGATCTGTGTGAACAGCCTTTAAAAAAGTTACTTCATCAATGATATTTTTAAAGTGTGGAATATGGTTTGAAATCCAATTTCCAGACTCTCCTTCTCTTGAAAAAGTAGCTTGAGGGCCTAACATATTCGGTATTCCTTCGATAAAAGCAAACTGCTTTCCTGTAATTAAAGATTCAGGGCAAGGTTTATTGTGTAACTTTTCTAGTTCAGGTTTATAATCAAACAATTCTAATTGTGATGGAGCACCTACCATGTGAAGGTATATCACGCTTTTAACTTTAGGACTGAAGGGAGGTGCTATTGGGGCTAAAGGATTTAAACTTCTGTCAGCATTATAGTTAAAAGAAATATTTTTGGTAGAGCATGAGTTTAAAAATGATCCTAAGGCAATTCCTCCTAGGCCTAAGGTACAATCTTTGAGAAAATGCCTTCTTGTATTAAATCTTGCATTTGTTTTTTTGAATTCGTTATGTAGTTTTTTTATATCATCCATGGGTTAAAAATTCATCAAGATTCATTATAGCATTAGCAACGATAGCTAGGGAAGCTAATTTTTTATCAATTTTATTTCCTAAATCAAAAAAGTTATCTAGTTTCAAATTGTCTTCCTCAAATTCTTGTTGAGCAATCCTGTATAGGCTTATTAAGTTATTTAAAATCTTTGGTTCGATTTCTTTGTACACAGCAGATTTATACATTTTCTTTATTGATGATTCAATAGATTCTGCCTTATTTGATTTAGCGAGATGAAAAGCTGCTTCAGTGTAAACGGGGTCATTCATTGTTACAAGTGCTTGAAGGGGAGTATTGCTAGGTAGTCTTCTTACCAAACAAATTTCTCTACTACTAGCGTCAAATGAAATAAATGAAGGATACGGACTTGTTCTTTTTAAGTAAGTATAGATTGCTCTTCTGTGTTTATCCTCGCCTTTACTTTCTTTCCACAGGTTACCTAGATAGGGATGTTCCCATACGCCATCTGGTTGTGGAGGCATTACACCAGGGCCATATTTCTTAGGACTCAAAAGCCCAGAAACAAAAAGTGCCTGATCTCGAACAGATTCAGCACTCAAGCGAAGTTTGGGACCCCATGAATAATATAAATTATTTGGATCTAGTTTAAATTTATTTTCATCAATATTTGAGCTTTGTTTATATGTAGATGACAGAACTATCTTCTTAATTAACGACTTTAGACTCCAATTCATATCATTCATGAAATTAAAGGCCAACCAGTCAATAAGTGCAGGATGGCTTGGAGGATCAGATTGCGTTCCCATATCCTCTATCGATGAAACCAAACCTTTACCAAAAATTTGGTACCATACTCTATTTACAAGTGTTCTAGCTGTTAGCGGATTTTCCTTACTAATTATCCATTTTGAAAATCCTAACCTGTTCTTTTCCCACTCTAAATCCCATTTGTTTAAAATTGATGGAACCTGGGGATTCACTTCTTCTTTTTTATTTAACCAATTACCTCTATCAAAAAGATATGTCTTACGTTTCATGAAATCTTCATTTTCAACCATTATTGGAGTAAGATTTTTGGGTGAATTCAAAATCGTATTTATATCTCTATCTAATTTCAAGAGTTCAGTACTATTTGAAACAGGGATATTTGGTAAAAACGAAATCCAATCTATTTGAGCAGCTAAATCCTTGTAATCATATGAAACAGAATTATTTGTATATAAATCACGATTTATTGCCTCTATATATAGATCAAATGGCTTTAATTCTTTTTTAATTTTTATTTTAAAATATGAGTTATTTTTACCATGAAACCAGTATTTATTTTGGTTTAAGTTTATTGATGCAATCACGTTTCCATCAGGTGAATTCTTACGAAAAATTAATTTTGTATTTTTTCTACCACCTCCATGTTTGAAATAAAGATTTTCAAACCCCCTTGTGTTTATATTTTTATAAACAGCTATTCCTTTATTTCTTAAGTTTAAAGTTTCACCACTGATAAACCCATTTTCAGAATTTAGAACGATTGAATTGTGTAAAGCATATTTAGGTTCTAAATACTTGAAAAAGTTCCTATAGATATTAAGTGTTTGTTTATCCGTTTTTTCTGAAATAAATTCTAAAACTTTATCAATCTTATTTTCAACTTTTTTAGAATAAGACCTTAAATTCGGTGATTCCCCCATTAAATCCTCGTCTCTTGTATTGTTAAAAAAGGACATCAATTGGTAGTATTCTTTATGACGTATTGGATCATAAGGATGATCATGACACTGAACACATCCCATTGTTGTACTTTGCCAGACATCAAAAGTAGTATTTACTCTGTCTATAACAGCAGCTACTCTGTATTCTTCATCATTTGTTCCACCCTCATCGTTGTTCATCGTATTTCTATGGAATGCTGTCGCTAATAATTGATCATAAGAGGGATTTGGTAAAAGATCTCCAGCTATTTGTTGAATAGTAAATTCATCGAATGGGAGGTCTTTGTTTAGAGATTTAATTACCCAATCTCTATATTCCCAAATATTTCTACCTCTATCAGTTTCATAACCTTTTGAATCTGAATATCTGGCTAGATCTAACCACCAACTAGCCCATTTCTCACCATAATAGTCTCTTGAAAAAAGTGAGTCAACGTAAGTTTCATAATCTATTTTATTATCAATAAACAATTCGAAAAGTTTTTTATCAGGTGGTAGACCAGTTATGTCAAAAGAAACTTTTCTTGCCAAAATACTTTTCTTAGATTCTGGATTTGGAGATAAGTTTTTTTCTAACATTTTTACTGCTACAAATTTGTCTATAGTGTTATTGAAAAATTTTTCATTAAAAATATTTGTATTCAATTCAGGTATTTTTTCATTTTTTGGTGGTATATATGCCCAATGAGTTCCCCAATTTGCTCCTTGATCGATCCATTCAGTAAAAAGTTCAATTTCGGATTCACTAAGTTTAGGTTTGTGGTATGGCATTCTAAGTTCAAGATCTGTTTCATGAAGTCTTTGAATCAGTCTGCTATTCTTAGAATTTCCAGGTATAATAGCCGGTGAACCTTCATCAGTATTGGCCAGTGCTTCCTTTTCAAATAAAAGACTGAACCCTGCAGTCTTTTTTACTCCCCCATGGCATGAGATACATTTTTTATTAATTATTGGCTTGATCTGAGCATTGAAATCAATTTTTTTCTCAGATTCACAAGAGATAAGTATCGTTATTAAAACAAAAAATTTTATGTTTTGTTTTATTCTAGATAATTTAATTGTGTCTTTAATATCTTTAGTGTTCAATTTGATTTACTTTGATTTACAAAATATTTAAAAACATTTCTTTACAACATCAAATTATGAATAATTTTAAAACTATCATATTTATAATTTTATTCATCTGGTTAAATGTTTCTTGTAAATCCGAACAAGAAAAAAAATATCATAATTTTTCTATTTCTGTTGAGAAAACTTTTTATGGAGTAACTAAAGATAACGAAGATGTTTATCAATTTTCATTAAACAATAAAAATGGAATGGAAATTAACATAATTACGTATGGTGGAATTATTACAAAATGGACAGCTAAAGATAGATTTAATCATTTCAATGATATCGTATTAGGATATAATAATCTTAAACAATATGAGTCAAGCAGCCCGTATTTTGGTGCAATAGTTGGTAGATATGGTAACAGAATTTCAAAGGGAAAATTTGCACTAAATAACCAAGCTTATTTTCTGACTACAAACGATAATGAAAACCATCTTCACGGAGGTTTCAAAGGATTTGATAAAGTCATATGGGAAGCACAAATAATAAAGCATGATTCTATACCATCATTAGAACTTAAGTATTTAAGCAAAGATATGGAAGAGGGTTATCCTGGAAATCTTTATATAACCGTAATTTATACATTAAATAATAAGGATGAATTAATCATTAATTATGAAGCTAAAACAGATAAAACCACAATAGTAAACTTAACTCAACATTCGTATTTTAATTTGTCAGGTAATTTCAACAATAATATTTTGAATCACGAATTAGTTATAAATGCAGACTCATTTATTCCTGTTGATACCTCTCTTATCCCTTTTGGTGAGATCAGAAAAGTCAGAGGAACTCCCTTCGACTTTACAAAAAGGAAAAAAATTGGTAAAGAAATTAATAATGATGATCAACAAATTAAAAATGGTAAAGGTTATGACCACTGTTGGGTATTAAATGATCAGGGAAAGGATATGAAATTTGTAGGGTCAGTTTATGAAGAAAAATCTGGAAGATTTCTGGAAATTTTTTCAACTGAACCTGGTGTTCAATTTTACTCTGGAAACTTTTTGGACGGAACGTTAAAAAGTAAAACAAATGGCACTTATAATTTTAGATCAGGATTTTGTTTAGAAACACAGCACTATCCAGACTCTCCAAACCACTCTACATTCCCCTCTGTAGTGCTTTTACCAGGGGATATTTATAAATCAAAAACAATCTACAGGCTCTCGAGCAAATAGTTATTATTTATTAACAGTTTTAAATAATATGATTCAGAAAATTATTTACCTATTCTTCTCAATTTTAATTTTTTTCTTCTCTTTTTTAGGCTGTAATTATGAAAGAGAAGAGAATAAAAAACAATTACCGAATATAGTTTGGCTAGTGGCAGAAGATCAATCTCCAGAATTTTTTCCAATCTATGGTGATTCGACAGTTAAGCTACCTATTATTGAAAGTTTAGCTAAAGATGCTATCGTATTTAATAATGCTTATACCCCTGCACCTGTTTGTGCACCTGCAAGAAGTGCAATTATCACTGGACTATATCCTACTACACTAGGTACTCATAATATGAGAACATATAATTCATATAAAAAAGAAAATGAGCCAACTATTGGGATTCCTAGCTATTCACCAATTGTTCCAAAAGGAGTCAAAATGTTTCCACAATACCTAAGGAAAATTGGCTACTACACATCAAACAATTCAAAAGAGGATTATAATTTTAAAAAAACAGATGGGGTTTGGGATGATAGCAGTACAAATGCACATTGGAAAAATCGTGCCACAGGTCAACCCTTTTTTGCTGTATTTAATTTTGGAATTTCACATGAATCTCAAATCTGGGAGCAAGGAGATAATGATATTTTAGTAGATCAAAAACTAGTTCAAATTCCACCTTATTTTCCAGATACTCATGAAATAAGAAAAGATATAGCAGTGAACTACAGTAATTTAATCAGACTAGATAAAAAAATTGGTAAAATTATTAATGAACTTAAACAGGAAGGACTGTATGAAAAAAGTATTATTTTTTTCTATAGTGATCATGGGGGGCCATTCCCTAGACACAAAAGGTCTTTGTATGAAACGGGTATAAAAGTACCTTTAGTGATAAAATTTCCTTATTCCAAATACGGGGGGACTGACAATAATAACTTTATTAGTTTTATTGATTACGCACCTTCGATTTTGTCTTTAGCTGGCATAAAACCTCCTGATGTTATGCAGGGTAAAGCTCAATTCGGTAAGTTCAAGGTTAATGACAAAGTTCCTTATATATTCGCTGCCTCAGACAGATTTGATGAAAAAGTAGACAGACTTAGGGCAGTCAGATACAATAATTTTAAGTATATAAGAAACTTCAATACAAAAATCACCAATGCCATTCCGGTATTATATCGAGAGCAGATGCCAATGATGAAGGAACTAAATAAACTTTGGAAGGAAAATCTTTTAAAAAGGGATCATTCACTATGGTTTAAAACACCAAAACCAAAAGAGGAGCTTTATGATCTGAATAAAGACCCCTATGAGTTAAAAAATTTGGCAGGTGAGGCTAGTTTGAAAGACACCCTACTTTTTTTAAGAGATGTTTTAGATAAATGGATAATAAATACTAATGACTTAGGAGAATATTCTGAAAAGGAATTAATAGAAAAATGGGTTAATGGGACGAAGTCAAAAAAATTAAAATCAGTATCCTTTAAAAAGGAATATGGGGAAATCATTCTAAACCATTTTGATAGTGGATCTACAATACTTTGGAAAGGGGAAAATGATTCTGTTTGGAATATATATTCAAAGCCAATAATTTATTCTAAACAATTCATTGCAAAAGCAGTAAGAATAGGATATGAAGACAGCGATCAAATAACAATTAACTAAAATTATTGCTATATTTAATGAAATTGTTAACTATAATATTATCTTATGAATTCAGATAGAAGAAAATTTTTTACATCCATAGCTCTTGGTGTAGGAGCCACCGCATTTCCCAATTTTGTTGAGGATTTTGAAAATCTAGAACCAGTAAATTCTAATTCAAGAATAAATCCTGATGAATTGTCTAATTGGTTCAAGAAAATAAAAGGAGAACATAGAGTTGTTTATGATGGGAGCCAACCGCATAATACTTTACCTATAACTTGGAATTGGGCTTTTCTTGAGTCAAATAACTCCGTAGGAGTAAAAGATTCTAACATAACCGCGATAACAGTTCTAAGGCATACTGGAATTGTTTTTGCTTTTAAGTCTGAGATATGGGAAAAGTTTAAACTGGGAGAAATTGTAGGATTTAATGATAATCAAACTGGAAAACCTGCATTAAGAAATACTGTATATGAGCCTAAAGAGGGCGATATGCCACTACCTCCAATTCAGGGGATAAAAGATTTACAAGCTAGAGGTTCCCTTTTCTGTGTTTGTGATTTGGCTACAAAAGTTTATGGGTCTGTTATTGCAAAAAAAATGAGTCTTAATCCTGATGATGTTTATGCGGAGATGGTTGCCGGTATCCTGCCAGGTGTTCAATTGGTGCCCTCAGGAGTATGGGCACTAGGTAGAGTTCAGAACAACAAATGTGCGTATATATTCGCGGGATAATTACTAAAGTATTTTTAAAAGAAAATTAATTATTCAGTTCATTTATTTTAGAATGGATAAGGGTAAGAATGGTATCATCTTATTGATTCTTTTGATCTCTGCTTTTAGCAAAGCTCAAAACTTTAATATAGTTGATTTTGGGGCCAAATCAGGAACTAAAGTTATAAATACGGTTGCTATAAATAAAGCTATTTCAAATTGCAGTAATAGTGGTGGAGGCAGGGTAGTAATACCAGCAGGTGAATTTCTAACAGGCACTATTTATCTAAAATCAAATGTTAATCTTCATTTAGAACGAGGGGCGAAGTTGATTGGCAGTTTGAACATCAATGATTATGACTTAATGCCTGAAGGATATTATTATTCGGGGAAAAATTATATGGGTATCTTCTTCGGTAATGATATTAAAAATATCTCCATAACAGGAAATGGCATTATAGATGGAAGAGGCACCTCATTTATGATCCAAAACACAAGATTTGCCCCATCTGTTGAAGAAAGACAATTTACCCGTCAAAAAGAGGATTATCGAGATAACAAATCTCCTGAAGATGGACCACTTAAATTTCATGAAAGACCAGGCCACATTTTAACAGTAAGTAATGCAGAAAATGTATCGATTAAGGGAATAGAATTTATTGATTCACCAAAGTGGACAATTCGTGTAGGGGGAAGTGAACATGTAAAAATATCTGATATAACTATCAAAAATAATTTACTTATTCCTAATAGTGATGGTATTCATATTACGTCCTCAAGCCACGTGAATGTTTCTAATTCAACTGTAATTGCAGGTGATGACGCTTTAATTGTAACAGGATTTATTTCGGGTAATGAAAAATATTCATTTGGAAATAATTCTAAAGAAGCAAAAAATATAATTTTTGACAACTGTGTTGTGTCTTCAAAATCAGCAGGTATTAGGGTTGGCTATGGGGAAAAACCAATCAAAAATGTAATATTCAGTAATATTATTATCAATGATTCAAATAGAGGAATTGGGGTATTTTCTAGGGACAATAGTAATATTAGTGATATATATTTCTCAAACATAATTATAGATACAAGACTTCATTCTGATGGTTGGTGGGGTAGAAGTGAACCAATTCATATTTCTGCAATTCCTTCATCAAAAAAGGGAAACCCTGGAAATATTAAAAACATAGTCTTTAAGAATATTAATGCAAAATCAGAAAGCGGGATTTTAATTTTCGGATACGAAGAAGGAAAAATTGAAAATATAAATATAGATGGTCTTATACTAAAAATATTGGAAGGTAAGTACACATCAAAGTATGGAGGAAATTTTGATTTAAGACCTGCTTATTCAACTAGCAAATCAATTTTTAAAAACGATATTCCAGCTCTTTATGCAAAAGGAGTGAATGGATTAAGAATAAATGATATAATCTTAGGCTGGGAGAATCCAAAATCTAATTTTTTCACTAATGGAATTGAAATTGAAAATTTTGAAAATATCCTTATTACAAATTATAATGTATCAGCCGCTTTTGAAAAGAAAAGTTTGTACGACATTAAATTATCGAAAGGTGAAAATTATAAACTTGTAAATGATCTTTCACTAAGTCATAAAACTAAAATTTTATACCCTTAATTCATTTTAATTATCCAATTATTCTAATGATATGGGCTGACCATAATCTGAACCAAACTTTTGAGGAAGGTTCATTAGTTTTCTTATAAGAGGAGCTATTTGATTGTTATATATCTGATTATTTGCTAGTTCTCCTCTAGCTTTTACACCTTTTCCAAAAATTATTAACCAAGTTTCATCAGAACCTGTAACTTCTTTACCATGACTTTTCCAACTATCAATTGGGTTTGTACCTCTTCCATGATCAGTGGTAATTATAAAAGTTGTTTTGTCTTTATAATAATTGTTACCTTGATAAAATTCCCATAGGTCTTTAATTAAAGCATCTGTATTTTTTGTTGACTTTAAATAGGACTCATAATCTCCGTCATGCGCAAAATCATCTATTTCTCCATATGAAATGAATATTAAATTGGGTTTATGTTTATTAATATATGCTTTAGCAAACTGGTGTGTAAATCCGTCTAACCGAACAGTTCCCCAAGGACTTGGTATTTGTTTTTGTAGTTGATTTAACAATTTTTCAACTGAGTTTATAGGAAAGTCAGTCGAAGGTTCAAATCCGCAATTAGTATAAACTTTTGATCTTTCTTCGTTTATTATGTAATCAAAAACGTCCCAACTTGCAAAAGCAGCGACTTTTATAGGATTATAATTCTTGGCATATTGCTCTAAAACTGTCTCATTAGGATTTGGAATTTTATCATTTGAATTTATAGATCTGTCGTCAGCTTTTCCTGTTAATATTTCATTATATCCGGGGTAAGAAAAAAGGAGTTTATTGGTTAAATTAACTTTACTTCCCAGATTTCTATTTCCAAAAATTTGCCCGATTTTTACTATTTCGTTCCAAACAAAAGGCATTAAAAGTGATCTTCTTTTTTCCAGTTTATTTTCCCAAGCCCAGTCATAAAGATCATCTGGATGTTTTACAAAGTTTTCGTTTTTAATAATTAGTGGATCAGCTCCTGTGAACAATTCTTGCCATCTAAGTCCATCAAGAGTAATTAAAACAACTTTTTGGTCACTAATCTTGTTTTGAGCAAAACTTAAATGGGTAAGTAGAAAAGTAAAATAATAAAGGACAATACTTCGCATTTATTTTTCTGAGCTTTTCTAATTTAATTTTGGAATATACCAAAGGTTGTTTTCAAGATCAACACCACCACCAAGTTCTTCTTGAACTACACGGTCAGTTATAAATACTCCAATATTGGCCATGTTAGTAAAATTATCTATGCCATTTGGGAAGTTTTGCCTTGTTCTATGAATATTGTATTCTTCAGAGAACTCTCTATCGAATGCTTTTTCTACCTCGTCTTGACCAATCATAAATCCTATAAGCCCACCCCAAGTAGCAGTTGGATTATCCGAATCCCATCCCATAAGCGAAGCTATTTTAATTGTTTCTTTCAAATCTCCTTCACCAGCAAATAAACTTATTATGCTAGCAGCAAAGTTTATTCCTGCTGCTGCACAACCGTTGCATTTTTCTATCTCTTCTTTTGATATTCCGGAAGAATGGTCATAACCATCCTTGTGGTCTACTTGATACCTTTGGTACACATTATCTCTTATTGTTTCCCAAGGCTTACCTTCATTATACTCTTTTTTTACAAAATCATACATTTTTGAAGCATAAGAATCGTTGGGAAGTTGATTTCTTGATTTTTCGGCTATAAGTAAAAGATTTTCTTTGATGTCTAAATTTGGATCAGCATTAGCAGCCAAAGAATACATAGAAACATAAAACTTAGAAATCCATTCGGCATTAAATCTAGCAGTTGTTCTTATTGGAAGGTCTGCCATTTCAACTGCAAAATCGGGTCTTCCAGGAGAATAGAAGCCAAAAATTTCAGTAGTTAGTTGGGCATCTATCATATCAAAATCAGGATTATTTTTAGGATCACTTGTTGCTGGTGGTATAATCCCACTTATCATTAAATCTAATGCTCTTTGGTTTGAAACCCATAAAAAATTCTCTTCTTTATTTTTGATATGTTTTAACCAACCGTCTCTTATTTGTTTTCCATTTAATTTTGATGTTTTATTGACGTGTAGTAAATGTTGATATATATACTCAATATCTGTATCATCGTCGGCTCCCCATCTTCCGTCACTTCCTTCAAAAACAAAATCTATTGTTCTTATCTGAGCTTTTCTTTCCCAATATGCTCTTTGATCTTCTTTACCCCAATCATTTCTTGTGTAGAAGGGACCAGATTTTATTTTACCTACATTTCCAACTTTATCCATTTCGGTTACAAGGCCAGTCCAATTTGCTATGCACTGTGCAAGCCAAAATCCTTTAAGCTTATTAAAATAATTGTCCCTTGATACAACTATTTCATTTCCAGTAGGAGTATAATTTTTATATTCATAATTATCGTTTTTGATTATATTATGTTTTGAATTTTTTTCAGAAGAACAAGAAATTAAAGAAATAACGAAAATTATTAAAATCAGTTTTTTCATAACGAAATATTTTTTTAATTATAAATAACTTATCTTATTTTATTATTTAGAGCCTATTAGAACTCTTTTAAATTTAATCTTAAATTTTAAAAATAGTGTTGTTTTTTCAAAAGAACTCATTTGTATGCCAAATATTAAAAAATGAAAAATAACATCTATGTAATTGGTAGTTCTAATACTGATATGGTGATAAAATCAGATTCTATTCCTAGTCCTGGAGAGACAGTGATAGGTGGGAATTTTTATACTTTTCAAGGTGGAAAAGGTGCTAACCAAGCGGTTGCTGCATCAAAACTTGGTGGAAAAGTTACATTTATTTGTAGGGTTGGAGATGATTCTTTAGGCAAAAACTCAATCAGACAATATGAAGCTCAGGGCATAAATACAGAATTTATTGGGGTAGAAGAAAATGAGCATACTGGGGTCGCATTAATTATGGTTGACAAAAAAGGTGAAAATCTAATATCAGTTTCTTCAGGGGCAAATTCAAAAATAAAAATTCAAGATGTATCTTTTTTAGAAACTAAATTAACAAATGAGGACATCGTTTTGACTCAACTGGAAATTCCTACAAATGTGGTCAAATACCTAATTGATATCTGTAGTAAAAAAAATGTAAAACTTATATTAAATCCTGCACCTTTTCATATACTTGAAGATAAATATTTGAAGAAAATTCATACAATAACACCAAATATCACAGAGACTAAATATCTGACGGGAATTGAAATAAATAACATCAATTCATCCAAGTTAGCAGCTCAGAAGCTACTTGATAAAGGAATAAAAAATGTTATAATAACGATGGGTTCAAATGGAGTTTTTTTTATGTCAGAAAAACAAATGGCTCACATTAAAGCAGAAAAAGTAAAAGCTTTAGACACTACTGCAGCCGGAGACACTTTTAATGGTGCCTTAGCCACAGCATTTTCGTTTGATGTCGACATAATTAAAAGCATCAAATTTTCAAATGCAGCTGCTGCAATTTCAGTCACTAGACTTGGTGCTCAGGATTCAATTCCTAAAATAAATGAATTAGATAAAAAATTTCAAAATTATGTTTGTAGTTGAAAATTATACTTTCTCGGTTTTTCTCTGTTTTATAACTATGTTATGTTGGGGTTCATGGGCAAATACTCAAAAACTTTCTCCAAAATCTTGGCCTTTTACATTGTTTTATTGGGATTACGCCATTGGTGTTCTTTTATTTTCCTTGCTAATTGGAATTTCACTTGGTAGTTTAGGAGAAAGTGGAAGACCGTTATTTGAAGATTTAATGCAAGCTAATTTGGGATCTTATTTAAATGCCTTTCTTGGAGGAGTTATTTTTAATTTAGCAAATTTGATAATTGTAGCCGCAATTAGTATTGCGGGAATGTCTGTAGCTTTTCCGATTGGTATTGGTACTGCACTTATTTTAGGTGTTTTTGTTAATTATATTTCAACTCCAATTGGAAATCCATATTATTTATTTTTGGGAGTATTTTTAATTGTTTTAGCAATTTTAATTGATGCTATTGCATATAAATTCCATTTGGGTGGTAAAACTACATCATCATACAGAGGAATAGTAATTTCGCTAATCGGAGGTATACTTATGGGATTATTTTATAGGTTTGTTGCATCTTCAATGTCTTCTGATTTTAACAATCCTGTAACCGGTTTGTTTACACCATACAGCGCATTATTAATTTTTTCTTTTGGAATCTTTATTTCAAACTTTATTTGGAACACATATTTTATGTACAAACCAATTGAGGGTGATCCAGTAAAATTTAGAAATTATATCTCAAATTCAACCATAAAAACTCATCTAATAGGTATACTTGGAGGTATTATTTGGTGTGTTGGAATGTCACTAAGTTTAATTTCAAGTGAAAAAGCAGGATATCCTATTTCTTATGGATTAGGCCAGGGCGCAACTATGGTTGCTGCAGCTTGGGGAGTTTTTGTATGGAAAGAATTTAAAGGGGCAAATTTAAAAATTAGCGTATTGATATCACTAATGTTTCTTTTGTTCATCAGTGGTCTAATCCTTATTATAATGTCAAGGTATAACTAGTTAATTGTTAGATTTTAAAGTTTTTCTTTAATTAACATCATTTAAACTCACTTTTTTTTTGAGGATTTGGTCTTATTTCCATTTGACTGTGAGCTTTTACTTCCTTTCTTTCTTGTAACTCCGTAGGAGCCCATAAAAATTTTACCTCGTTTAGTTTTTTTATCACCCTTTCCCATTCTTTATTATTTTAAACTTTTTGATTTAAAATATATCTGGGAATTGAACACCTAAGACATATCCGAGAAGCAGTCCTAGTGCAAACATAATTAGTCCTTTAGCGCTAAAGAACCATCCAAAATTTTCTTCCCAAGAATCAGGTATAAAATTACCATCAGCATCTTCAGCTTTTCCAGTTCTGGTGAGATAACCTGCATAGAAGTACACTCCTGAAACAAGGATTACTATAAAAATAAGAGTTATTAAAAATTCGTTCATATTACTGTTTTTCAGTAAGTTAACAAGAAAAAATAAGAAATCAAAATTTAAAAATCATACTTCCTTATAATTACATAAGACTAATAGAATAATTAATCAGTTACAATCATTTCAATTTTATTGTTTCTTAAAGTATCTAAAGTATTTGATAAGTCCTCAGTTTTGAGTTTTTCAAACTTTTGTGCTATTAAATTTAATCTACCTTTTAAAATCTCATAAACTTCTACATAAGAATCAGCAGGTTTAAAATCAGATATTTGGACATTTGCGGCCAAATATCTCAATTTTTCAACCAGCATTTTCTGATATCTAACACCATCTTGTCCAGTACCAGTTATTTTTAATTGAATAAGTTGTTTTTCAATTTCTAAAAATTGGTTTTCAAGCTTATCAACCATTTGTACAAATTCCTTTTTGGAACTTGAGTTTTTTAGCATAGCTTTAAAATCAAGTAACTGTCTCCTAATTACTTCGATTGAGTTGATGTGAGAGATCGTAGTGTTCAAATCTGCATAGATTTTGGTAACTAGCTGATTTTGAAGATTGATGTCCTCTTCAGTTCCTTCTGAATTAGGGTCTTTCATAACTTTTAAAGTCTTAGTCATTGAATTTGCACCTGATTTTAAAGTTATATTGTATGTTCCAGGTGGAGACATTATAGAAAAACTATAAAGACTTTGGTCTGCTCTTTCTTTATTTTTATCAAGAGTAAACCAATCGGCATATAATGGTTTTGTTCTAAAGACGATATTACTCGTTTCCTCATTTGAAAAGTCCCACCAAAGTCTATTAATCCCTTTTTTTGCTTTTTCTTTTATGGTTTTAACAGGTTCATTTTTTTGATTCGTGATTATAATCTCTATGTCTTTTTCTCCGTTAGACCAATAATTAATTGATGCTCCTTTGGGTGGGTCTTGCCCCGTTGAAGCCTCTTTAAGCATTTGAAGACTATTTGTTACATTGTGAAACCTATATGCGGGTTTGATATCAAAAAGGTGGGCTTCTTTTTTTGTTATATTTTGGTCCAGCTGTTGAAGTGGGGACAGGTCATCTAAGATCCAAATTCCTCTTCCGTATGTTCCAACAACAAGGTCATTGAAGTGCTCTTGAACGTCAATCCAATACATAGGGCTTGGAGGCAAGTTTGACATTAAACTTTGCCAATTCTCGCCATCGTCATTTGAAAAGTATAATGCATTTTCAGTACCTAGGTAAAGTAAACCTTCTTTGACAGGATCTTCTTTGATATTTCTAGTATAACTTAAATTACCAGGCTTAATACCGTTAGTTATTTTCTCCCACGATTTGCCGTAATTCTCTGTTTTGTAAACATAGGGTTTAAAATCTCCAACCTGATGAAACTCAATTGTTAAATAGGCTTTTGCAGGATTCCATTTAGAAGCCTCAATATTTCTTACAACACCAAGTTTTGGAAGTTTAGGAATATTTTTTGTGACATTTTTCCAAGTTTTCCCATTGTCTTGACTTACATGTACTAAACCGTCATTAGTTCCCGCCCAAAAGACCCCTTGTTTTACAGGTGATTCTTCAAAAGCGTATATAACATTCGCATATTCTACCGCAATATTATCTCCTGTTAATCCGCCTGAGAAGCCCTGCATTTTTTTATCATTCATTGTTAAATCAGGACTAATTACTTCCCAAGATTGACCGTCATTTGTTGTCTTATGTACATGTTGGCTGGTAACATAAACAGTTTTGTTATCATGAGGGGAAATTAAAAGTGGGAATGTCCATTGAAATCGGTATTTTAACATTGAGGCATAACTCCCAGCAGCATATTCTGGCCAGACTTCAAGTTGTCTATATTGTTTTGTTTTTTCATTGTATCTAGTTACTATACCTCCAAGGGAACCTGAACCAGACGCACTTGACCAGACAATATCAGGATTTTTAGGATCAGGAGTCGCAAAACCACTTTCTCCTCCACCGACTTCTCTCCATAAACCTGATTGTATCATTCCTGAATGCCACCAATTTTCCATATTTGATCTACTAGGTCCTTTCATAGAAGGTCCGTCTTGTCTGTTGGTTAGTAAGTTATAGGGAATGCTATTATCTGTTGTAACATGGTATAATTGAGCTACGGGTAGAAAAGTTTTCAACCAGGATTTTCCTCTGTTTTGCGAGATTGAGATTCCACCATCACCTGCTACAGCCATTCGGTTTCCATCAAATGGATCGATCCACATTTCGTGATGATCCCAATTTGGAGATGCCAATTGAGGTCCATTTTTGTCTACATATTCTTCTTCTTCATCCCCATCACCTTTTAATGCTTTTGTAACTGAAACACCCCCATCAATACTTGAGAAAAAGTCACTTGTCATAAAATATATCTCATTTGGATTGTCTGTAGAGGCTGCAGTTCTAGTGTAGTATGCCTGTCTTCCCCCTAAGTTTCTGTTTGAGTTGACAAGTTTAAATGTTTTACCATTATCATCTGATCTCCATAGTTCACCCGATTCGGTTTCTTTTCCATTATAAGGCACACCGTCTCCTGTTTCAATCAATGCATAGAGTCTATCAGGATCTGCAGGAGTCATTGCAAGAGCAATTTTACCCACATCTTTTTTGGGTAATCCATTTCCTTTTAGTTTAGTCCAATTAATACCTCCATCTACAGATTTAAATATTCCACTTCCTGGACCTCCACTAATTCTTCTCCATGTTTTTAAATCTAACTGCCATGCTCCGGCAAATAATATTCTAGAATTGTCAGGATCCATGACCATATCAGAGATACCAGTATTACTATCAATAAAGAGAACATGTTTCCATGATTCCCCACCATTTTCACTCATAAAAACACCTCTTTCTTTTTGAGGTGAGTAAGAATGTCCTAAAGATCCAACATAAATTAAATCTCTATTTTTCGGGTGAATAATAATTCTACTAATTCTTCCTGTATTTTCTAGACCTAAATGTTTCCAGGTTTCACCTCCGTCCTCAGATTTATAAACACCATTACCAATAGACACATTAGATCTAATTGAACTTTCACCAGTTCCCACGTAAACAGTCATTGGGTCAGAAGGAGCAACTGAGATGGCACCTATAGAATGTACCTCTTGATTATCAAAAATAGGACTCCAATTTAGTCCTCCATCAATAGTTTTCCAAACCCCTCCAGAGGCGGCCCCAACATAATACGTCATAGGATCATTTGGAATTCCAGCTACTGTTGTAACCCGATTTCCAATTGGGCCCACATGTCTGAATTCCATTTCTTTTAAATTGTCATTACTTAAGGTTTGTGAAAATGATAAGTTCGAGCATAAAAAATAAATTGTGAGGATTAATTTAAGGGAGAGTTTTTTCATTACTTAAGATTTATAGAATTAGAGTAAAAATTATTTTATGGTCATTCATAATAGTTAAAATAAGAAATTTAGCGATAACTGTATATTAAATGAATCGTTTAATTGTGGTTAATAAATTCAAATAACAATTAAGGTAGCATAAATTAAAACTTACCTATGCTAATTAAATCACTAATATTACATTTAAAAGCTTGTTTTTTTTAATTCTATGCATTAATTCATCATTAATTTTAAATTAATCTTATTTTAGAATAAAAATTTGCAAACGATTAATATTTAAAACCAATAAGGACATATTTTTATTCTAAATACAAAACATTATGAAAAAGCTAAACAGAAGAGACGCATTAAGAGCAGGAGGTTTATTTACTTTAGGAACCTTCGCTAATTTTGAAAAGTTGTGGAGTAATTCAGTTAACGATGCAAACCTTAACAACAACAAATTTATTTTTCAAAGTCCTAGTATAAGTGAATACACACCACCAAAAATGCCAAAACTTACGAGTCTTAAAGCAAGACTTCATTGGAACGAAAACCCATTTGGCCCCAGTGAAAAAGCTCTAAACTCTTTTGTCAAGAATGCTAAATCTGGCAACTATTATTCCTGGGATTTATTAAATGATTTTGTAGATAAAATTGCGAAGAAGGAAAATGTAAATACCGATCAAATTATGACTGGGCCAGGGTCTTCTGACCTTTTAGAAAAAACTGCAATTTCAATTTTTCAGGAAGGTGAAGGTAACGTTGTAACTGCAGACCCTTGCTACATGTCCTTAGTTAATGTTGTTGGTTCTATGGGAGGAAATTGGAGAGCTATTAAATTAAATGAAAATTTTGAACATGATCTTGACGGTATGAGAAATGCAATCGACTCAAACACAAAACTCGTTTACATTACAAATCCGAACAATCCAACTGCGACAATAACGGATTCAAAAAAACTTTTAAAATTTTGTTCTGAAGTATCTGAAAAAATTCCTGTTTTTGTTGACGAAGCCTACATAGAATTGTCACAAGGGGGACTTTCAAACTCCATGGCAGAGTTAGTATCTCAAGGTAAAGATATAATTATAACACGCACATTTTCAAAAATTCATGGTATGGCAGGTCTTAGAATGGGTTATATGATTGCAAGACCAGAAAGAATTGAAAAAATAAATAATATAACTAGAGGCGGTATGGGTATTACAGGGCCAACAATTAATGCAGCCATGTCAAGTTTAGACGATTTTAACTTTCTGAAAGCGAGTAAAAATAAAATTATTAGTAACAGAATTTATACTGTTAACAAACTAGAGTCTAGAGGTTTTAAACCAATGCCCTCTGAAACAAATTTCCTAATTTTTGAACTTCCGAAAAAGGTAGACCCTAATAAATTCCTAACAGAAATTTATTCTAAAAAGGTTACCGTTAAAGTATTTAATTTTTGGAATAAAAATTGGTGTAGAGTTTCAATAGGTAGCAAAAATAGTATGGATACCTTTTTTGAGGCTTTTGATCAAGCAGTAGCTTAAATAAACCTTACTGACTGTAGATAGATGTATTCAAAGATTATTGTCTTTTTTCTTCTAATTCTTTTAGGAGTTGTCTTAAAAAAGAAATTCGATGGCAAGTCTGAAAGATTTGGTATAAAAAGCTTTATTCTAAATATTTCACTACCTGCCACTATTTTTATATCATTTGTTAGCATTCAGCTTAATCCTGACTTTATAATACTTCCTATAATTGGTATACTTTTCAATTTTTTTATTTTACTATTAAGCCCATTTGTTTTAAAGTTAACTGGCCTTCACTCTGATTATAAAAAAAGTAGAACATTATTACTTCTTCTACCATCATTTGCACCGGGTATCTCGTGTTTTCCTATAATTGAAGAATTTCTTGGGAGTGAGTACCTTGTGAAAGCATCATTTTTAGATTTTGGTAATAAATTATTTGTACTTGTATTCCTGTTGGGATTGTCTTTTCATTTACATAGGTCTACTCAAGGAATAAAAAAGAGAAAAAATAAAATTTCTATTAAATCAATTTTAAAAAATATTTTTCTAGAACCTATTAATGCTGTATTAGCAATATCAATTATAATGCTCTCTTTTGGATTTAATATAAATGATATCCCAGCAATAATTACAGATTTTATTTCACGACTAAAAGATACTTTGACACCACTTGTTTTAATTTTTGTAGGACTATCAATAATTTTTGCCAAACAAGCCTTAAGAGAAATTATACCTTTACTTTTTATTAGGGCAGGAATAAGTTTATTTTTGATTGGATTGATTGGTACTTTTACGGATTTTGGTGGTATTGATGATTCAACTTTTTATGTTATACTATCATTAAGTTCTGTAAGTTTCTGGCCCTTTGCACATATGACACTTGTAGACAAGATTGAGAAAAATGCAAAATTTAAAGAAAGAACTTTCGACATACAATTTGGACTCAATTTCTTAGCTTATTCATTACCCTTTTCTACAATTTTCATACTGTTATTTTTATCAAATAGCGAGAAGTTAGTTAATATTTCGTCCTTATTTATGTTATCGCTTATCATGATTATGGTTGGATTTTTAATAATGTGGATGAGCTCTAAACCAATAGAAGATAGAAAGACAAACTTAGTAGAAGGAAAAAAAAATAGCTTTATATACTTTTTCAAATCATTTTTATAAAACTCTCCAAGAAATTTAAGTTATTAAAATTTCACTTTATTTATATTTGGAAATCAAATTTGACCAACTATGAAAATAAAGAATTTAGTTTCATTTTTAGTTATAATAATATTTATATCCTGCAGTGAAAGCTCAGACGACGAATCGTCTTCCACTACAGATTCAGTAACCTACTCAGTTGAAATCTCAGCAGCTAGTGGAGGCACAGTAGATAACTCGGGCGGCTCGTTTGATTCGGGTTCAACGCTAACAGTTACGGCAACACCAAACTCAGGGTATGCATTTATTAATTTGTCTGACGGCACAACTGACAACCCGAAAGAGTTGAATGTTAATTCAAATCTTACCCTAACAGCTAACTTTGGCGAAGCATTTACAGTTTCAACTGAGTTTGCCGAATTATACAATTCAATAGATGGACTTTCTACTGTTGGAGATAACCAAATTTTAAAATCAGGAGTAGAATCAGTTAGGGAGCTAGATTTATCAGATCCAACAGGCGGGAGTACAATCGGCTTTTTGGATGATTTGTCAGGAATTGAAAATTTTACTAACCTAAGGAAATTAACCGTCGATAGACAATCTTTAAGAAGGGTAGATTTATCAAAAAATTCTAAATTAGAATATGTCTGGATTGCTAACAATAAATTGATAGAAATCAATTTAAAAAATTTAGAATTTCTAGAAGAATTACAATTAATTGGAAATCAATTAGAAACAATTGATCTGTCAGACAGCCCATACCTTAAAATTCTAAGGTTAGGAGAAAATTATTTTTCCTCATTTGATTTAGAATCAACCCCAAGAGTAAATTACTTAGTACTAAAAAGTAATCCATTAACGGAAATTAAAAACCTTGAAGATTTAACTCTTTTGAAAAGTCTTTTTATTGGAAATACTAGTTTGTCGAGCCTTGATGTTTCCCAACTACCCCTACTTGAATTTGTTGAGGCACCCAATACAAATCTTCTTAATTGTATTCAAGTTTCACAAAATCAGCTTGATAATTTTGTTTCAACTTGGACATATGACGAAGGGCAAGGGTTTTCAACAAGTTGCAACTAGATATTAAAAGATAATTATTCTACTGGAATAGCCCTTTCAACTGGCCAAACGTCTTCGTAACCATTTTCTATATCTAAATTTTTCAGATCACCTTCGCTTAATAAACAACTTTCTAGATGTGAACGAATTAAGTCTTCGTTCATATTTTGACCAATGAAAACTATTTCATTTTTTCTATCACCATATGTTTTGTCCCAATTCTTTTCGATTTCATCTTGATTTTCAATAAAAGCAATTTGTTGAATTCTATTCTTGAAGGGCATACTGCTCCACCACACACCTGCACTATCAGCTTTTAATGAGCCTCCCGCTTGTCCCCAGATTAGGGCCTGTTTTGGCCTTGATGCCAACCAAAATAATCCTTTACTTCTGATAACTGAAAGGGGAAATCCTTTTTGAATGTAATTCCAAAATTTTTCTGGATCAAAAGGTCTTTTGTCTCGAAAAACAAAAGAAGAGATACCATATTCTTCAGTTTCAGGCTTATGCTCATCTTTGCTTAGTTCCTCTAACCATCCTGCACTTTGTTCGGCTTCTTCGAAATTAAATTGTCCGGTGTTAATTATTTTATTGATATCTATTTTACTAAAAGTTGATTCAATTATTTTGGCTGATGGGTTAAGTTTTTTTATGATCGTATTTAAAATTGATATTTCGTCTTTTGTTACTAAATCTGATTTATTTAAAATAATAACGTTAGCAAACTCAATTTGATCTGTCAATAGATTAACTATAGTTCTGTGATCACCCTCTATATTCGTTAAATTTCTGTCTGAAAGTGTTTCAGGACTTCCAAAGTCTTTAAAGAAATTGAATGAGTCAACCACCGTCACCATTGTATCTACATAACTAAATCTTGATAAATCAATCCCATTTTCTTCACTAATAAATGAGAATGTTTGGGCAACTGGTATAGGTTCACTAATACCAGTACTTTCGATAAGTAAATAATCAAACCTATTTTCATTTGCTAATCTTTCCACCTCAATCATTAGGTCTTCACGTAATGTGCAACATATACAGCCATTACTCATCTCAACTAATTTTTCTTCGGTGCGTGATAGTGTATTTTCACTCTTAACTAAATTTGCATCAACATTTACTTCGCTCATGTCATTAACAATAACAGCAACTTTTAATCCTTCTTTATTATGTAAAATATGATTTAAAAGAGTAGTTTTTCCTGATCCTAAAAATCCACTTAAAACGGTAACGGGTAACTTTTTAATTTCCATTTTAAACTTAAATTTGAAGCGCTAAAATTAATAATTTTTAAATAATTGTCTAAGTCTAGTAGATTATCTTGAGGTTGATTTAAAGTCTATTTAGCATTAGTAATCTAAAATCTAAAACCTCTTTTCCAGTTTTCTTTAATGCTTTTAACTTAAGAGTTCCTTTTCCTTTTTTCAAATCAAAAGTGCCCATATTCAAAGGAATAAAATCTTTTACATAGGATTCAATTCTTTCTACCCTATCATTCTCCATTCCGTACTCATCGGGATGATAGTATTTGGTTATTTTTTTTGAAATCTTTGAGTCTTCGAAACTCAACTCGATTTCAGAACCAATGGCATCTTTTGCACACGTATAGTAAATTACAACCTCAAATTTACCTGCTTCAGCTACTTCAGCCTCCCACTTTATGCTATCTTCAGTATTTACCCAATTTGTCATATAACTACAGTTAGGATAGTAATTGGATCTTCTAATTGAACCACTAGCAGTAGCATCTCTAGCAGGTATTTGAGTATATTCCAAACTGGGATGTCCAATTATAAATGCTTTTTTATCACTATTTTTCAAATCAATTAACACTTCTTTTTGCCATTTTGATTTAGCTTTTTGCATTGCCTCAAATATTTCAATATAATTTGAAGAAACATTTTTCAACTGGCTTGGATCATTATTCATATCATAAAGATTATTTTGATTATCAAGTCTAAAATTTTGACTTCTAACACTTAGTCTCCCCCTCCAATAATTGTAAATATATCTATCAGGCCAATTGATATTATTTTTAAAAATCAATTCTTTTAAGTCCTTTCCATCTAACTCATTTTTAGGTTCTGCCTTTATACCTGATAATGAGATCAACGTTGGTAATAAATCAATACCTGAAGCTATTTCTTTTACTTTTTTGCCTTTTGGTATATTATCTTTCCAACTAATTATCATTGGTGATCTAACACCACCCTCATCAGTAGAGCCCTTAATTCCCTTCATTTTATCATTCCACCTATTACCATTAGGACCATTATCTGATAAATAAATGATAATTGTGTTTTCATCTATATCTAAAGATTCTAAAGTATTAACTAATCTTCCAACGTTCCAATCTATATTTTCACACATTGCTAGTGCAGCTTTTGTATGAGTATCACCTTTATTATTTATTCCGGATTCTTTATCCTTTGAATTTATCTCCACTTTTGCTTTTTGTATTAGGGTTTTATTTTTGAATTTATTCCAATACTTTTCTGGCACCTGCATAGGGCTATGTGGAGTATTGTAGGGCATGAAAAGGAAAAATGGGTTATTGGCATTTTTTTTAATGAATTCTATACCTTGATTGGTTAAATCATCAGTGATAAAACCTTTTCCTTTGATTATTTTTCCGTTTCTTTCCAAGACTGGATCAAAGTAGTTTCCCCAATGGCCAGAACAAAATCCATAAAATTCATCAAAACCTCTTGTATTAGGGTGGTAAGGGGCTTGCATTCCATTGTGCCATTTTCCAAATGCAGCAGTTTTGTATCCAGAAGCTTTGAAAATATCAGCAATTGTTTCTTCATCCAAGTCCATTCTTTCACCCCCACGTGAAACGTCATATACTCCAGTTCTAACGTGGTGTCTTCCTGTTAAAATCTCAGCTCTCGTAGGGGAACATACAGGGCTTACAAAAAAACGATCAAACTTTACTCCACTACTGGCAATTTTGTCAATATTTGGAGTATTTATATCTCTGTTACCATTTGAACTTAAATCACCCCACCCTTGGTCATCAGTAAGAATTAATATAACGTTTGGATAAGAATTGGAATTGCTATTAGATTCACAAAAAATAATAGATAATAGAGAAAATAAAAATAGTATAAGCCTAAACATGCTTAAATATATTAAAACAATGGTTTTAGATTAAATTAGGGGAAATAAATTCTTTATTAATTCCCACACTTTTCAAAATTTAAATTTCTTTTTTTAAACTATAATCCAAATGAATTAATCAAATTGATTCTCTCATCTATAGTTTTTAACATAATGGAATCCCACTCTATGTAAAATTCTTCAAGTGTTTTATTAAATGTTAATTCAAAAGCATCTTTAAAACCTAGTTGATACAAATTTGGATAAAAAACCTCATTTAAAGCCTTTGGATTTGAGATAGTAGATAATAGATAAGCAACTGCAGGTTCACCCCAATAAAATTTGAGATTAAAACAGTTTTCCGGTGAAATTTCCTTTAGTGTAATTTCACTACAACCACCCTGTTCTATAAGTGACTCTCCAAATAAAAATTGTTGCTTTAACCAGTCTTTAATTGGACCAAGATTATTGTTTGATTCTCTTTTTCTAACAGCATAATCTGCCATAAAAGTGGACGCTCCACTATAAAACCAATGTGGTCCCCTTCTAGTATCGTCTCCAAACTCGTAAGTATCACCTAATTCCTCATCAATAAAAGCACCTTCCTGAAGTGCATGATAGTATTCGTAATAAACATTGACCATTTCCTCATAATAATTTTCTGTACTTAGAAAACCAATAGGATTTGAAAAAATAAATAACTTAATTCCCCAATCTCTTATACCATTTAGACCTTTTCCAAATCCAGTTGCCCAATTATTTTCAATAGTTTCAATAGATTTAGACATGTAGTAATTAAAATACCCTCCGTCATTAATCAATCTTTGGTCGGTAGAGACCAGAGTTGTTGGTAAATAGTTCTCTCCTTCAAGTGGATAAAGCATGAATTCAATGCATGCTTGAAGGGTAAATGGATCAAAAAACCCCTGCCATCTCCTTATTCTAATATCACAAAAATTTTTAGCTTTCATTTGAACACCTTCATAGTCTTGCCCTATAACCCATAGTTCAATTGGACCCCAATTTCCAAATTCATCCATTGCCCCTAACATCGAATTAATTGTTGCCTCTTGAACTGTCTCATCAATATCATAAGTAAAATAGAAGTTTGGTTCAGAATCGTTTATCACGCCCCACAAATTCTCATTCATATCAGGATCTAGTGGCCAATAATCCTCTTCATCACAAAAATCATCATTATCTAAATCTGAACATGTAAATCTTATATCATTTGCTGAGTTTGACGCTCTACTGCCAGGAAGCAATTCTTCTGAGATATAATCTGCCTCTGGCTCAGAGGAACATCCTAAATAAAATAAGCTTAGTAATAAAAAGTAAAATTTTTTCATCACAAATTGGTAAATGGTTTATTTAAATATACAAAGATGTAACTCAACAATCAATATATTCCTAAATCAATTTTGTATTTTAGAAATATTAAAAAAAAAAATGAAAACTATTTTAAACTCTCTGATCTTTATACTATTTCTAACCCATTTTACCATTGCCCAAGACAGGGTGACAGGGGAATCTTTTGCCAGTAGGTCAGTGGTTTTGGCTCAGAATGGAATGGTTGCTACAAGCCATCCATTAGCAACTCAAATTGGACTTGATATTTTAAAAAACGGAGGGAACGCTATAGATGCAGCTATTGCAGCAAACGCTGCGTTAGGAGTTATGGAGCCAACAGGGTGTGGAATAGGTGGAGATTTATTCGCTATAGTTTGGGATGGAAAAACAAAAAAATTATATGGTTTAAATGCTAGTGGGCGATCGCCAAAAAACTTATCAATCGATTATTTTGAAAAAAAAGGAATGAATAAAATTCCTTCACACGGGCCTCTACCAGTTAGTGTTCCTGGCGCAGTTGACGGTTGGTTTGAGCTTCATAAAAAATTTGGTTCAAAACCTATGACCGAAATACTTGCTCCAGCAATTGATTATGCCAAAAAGGGTTTCCCTCTAACAGAACTTATTGCCTGGTACATGAGCAGATCAATTCCTTTTTATGAATCAAAAGGATTTCCTAATATAAATGATACTTATAAATCTCAAAATGGGGGAAAATTACCTAAAGAAGGTGAAATATATAAAAATAACTATCTAGCTAACACTTATGAAAAAATTGCTAAACAGGGCAGAGATATTTTTTATAAAGGTGAGATAGCTAAAACTATAGGAAAATTTATTAAAGAGCAAGGAGGTTTTCTTTCCGTAAAAGATTTTGCTTCTCACAAATCAGAATGGGTGGAACCGGTTTCGATAAACTACAGAGGTTATGATGTTTGGGAGTTACCACCTAACGGACAAGGAATAGCAGCCCTTCAAATGCTTAAAATATTAGAGGGATACGATTTTTCTAATATAGAATTTGGAGGCGCAGAACATTTACATTTATTTACTGAAGCAAAAAAATTAGCATTTGAAGATAGGGCTAAATATTATGCTGATATGGATTTTGTAAAAGTACCAGTTGATAAATTACTTTCGGATGAATATGCTAATAAAAGAAGACAGCTTATTGGCAAGCGTGCTAGCAAATATAGTGCTGGGAAAATATCTGCAGGAGAAACAATTTACATGACAGTTGCGGACAGTCAAGGTACAATGATATCACTTATACAAAGCAATTATCGTGGGATGGGATCTGGTATGGCTCCTCCAAAGTTGGGATTTATGTTGCAAGATCGAGGCGAATTATTCAGTTTAAAAAGAGGACAAGCTAATACTTTTGAACCAGGTAAAAGACCATTTCATACCATCATACCAGCTTTTGTGACAAAAGATGGAAAACCATTTTTAAGCTTTGGAGTTATGGGTGGGGATTTTCAGCCAATGGGACATACTCAGATTATTATGAATTTAATCGATTTTAAGATGAATCTTCAAGAAGCGGGAGATGCTCCACGTTGGGATCATACTGGCGGAGCAACTCCAACTGGAAATAAAACTATAAATACAGGAATGATTAGGGTAGAGTCTGGTATTCCATATACTACTGTCAGAGGATTAATGGACAGAGGTCACAAAGTAGGATTTGCAAGAGGCATCTATGGAGGCTACCAGGCAATTTTATGGGATGATATCAGTAAAGTTTATCATGGAGCTTCTGAAAGTAGAAAAGACGGTCAAGCAGCTGGATATTGAAACGCAAAAATTATAAAAAGGAAATTAATTAATTTGGCCTTTTTAATATTACTTATTTTGAAAAAAAGTCCTTAAATAATCTAATTGAGAAGGGTTTATTGAGTGCATCGCATTGCCTTTTATGTGAACAACATCACCAGATAGGTATGAATATTCAAAAATAATGGGATTACCTAAAGCTGACCCTTCAGGTGGTAATTTTTTACCAGTAAATCCCTGATTTTTTGCAATGTAAAAGATTGCATCTTCCGCATTTAAAAAATCCAATCCAACTTTTGAGTTACCTCCTAAATAAGGGATTGTTGGATCATTAATATTACTTATACTCAAATATTTTCTAGAACTAATCGGGTTAGTAATTTCTTCATAACCGCAAAAAGCTGACATAGGATTTGTGACAGTTGAATATTTATAAAAATTGTTATCATGATATTGAGAAATATTTAGATGAGATACCACGGCACAAATTATATCGATATTTGGATTTTCATTTTGAATAAAAATATTATTAGCCAAACCGGCTCCATTAGAGCTTCCAAGGATTCTTATTTTATTCAAATTAATATTTGAGTAATTAGAAAGTGTATTAACTAGTTCATCAACCATTTCCAAGTCTGGGGCTTTACTTCTTTCATCACAAATATTCCAACTATTTAAATAACCAGTTGGAGCTATCAAAATATGGTCATTTAAAACAGTAGAAAATTGATTGATAATTCTTCTTCCGTTACTTCCGTTAGAATGGAGTAATACACATATTGGAAATCCTTCAATTGGCTCAATACTTTCTGGAACTTTTATGTCTATTGGATAGACGTAACCATTGGGTTGTTGTGCCCAAGTTTTTTCAATAATAATTTCGGTTAAAGAAGTTAATTTATTATCAGGCTCGTCGGTAAAGTTTAATTTATCATTTGATTTTTTTAAGCAAGAAAAAAATATTGCTGTGGCAAAAATCAAAGTTATTTTTAGTTTACCCAATTTGACAAATTAAAATATAAACCCCTCCAAGGAAGGGGATTATTTATTTATAATTAATTGTTAAGAGCTATTTCACTATTTATAAAAGTTGGGTCAAACATGAAATATGCTTGATTTGATTTCATACCATCCCATTTAAATGCTAAATGAACTGGAATTGATGTAGTCTTTTTTGATTTTTTTCCTTCGCCGGTCCACCATGCCCAAACGTGAGTCCATATTTGTCCATTTTCATATTTTGATGTGATGTTTGCACCAATTTCAAATGTTATATTTTTAAATATTTTATGATGTAATTTTTCAAAATCAGCAAGCTCTGCTGGTGAAATTACATTTACACCGTTTACATTTATTTTAGAATCAGCTAAAAAAATATTTTTTAGTTGAGACTGATCATTTTTTGGATATAAGTCCATATGTCTTTGGATCATCATAGTCCTTTGGTCATCATTTGATGTTTTTCCTTTCCATTGAGCTGAAGTTAAAACAGGAAATAATAATAAAAGTGCTAGTATTTTTTTCATTTTAATTGATTTTTAATTAATTAATTTCAAGATAAAAAACTCTTGAATATTTCGAGATATTTTTATTCTTGATTTTAATTTAAAAATGTAATAGTTAAATATTTATTAGATTTAAAATAATGATTTATCTACATAAGCTTTTACCTCTTTTAATAATGCCAACAATTGTATTTATACTATTAATACTAATATGTACTTATAAAGGTTATAGGAAGTTAATTTATTTTTTTTCAATCCTATTTTATATTATATCTACACCTATATTTTCGGATTTTATTATGAGAATAGTGGAAGGAGAATATTTTTATCAGAAATTAGAAAATTTAGAAAAAGCAGATGCTATTGTGATTCTTGGAGGAATGTTAAAAATTAATGAATTTGAAAATAATTATGTTGTTGAGTGGGCAGATGCAGACAGATTTTTTAAGGGAATTGAACTTTATAATTCATTTAAATCAGACAAAATAGTTTTTACAGGGGGGAAATCCCTTTTCAATAAGACTGCAGTTTCTGAAGGCTCTGTTTTAAAAAATTATGCTGTAAAATATGGGATATTAGAAGAAAACATTACGGTAACTAAAGATGTTTTTAACACTTATGAAGAATCTTTGGCTGTATCTGAAGTACTTGGAGAAAATAAAACAATTATACTTGTAACGTCTGCTTTTCATATGAAAAGAGCAAAGTTTTTATTTGAAAAACAAAATCTCAGAGTAATACCATATAAAGTTGATTACCTAAGCACTACAAACCCAAAATTACATTTTATTGATTTTCTTCCAAGTTCCAGTGGACTACAAAAAACTGAGATCGCTCTAAGAGAGCAATTAGGTAGGCTATACTATAGTTTTCGCTGGTAATTTTTTAATGGAATCATTCATAATGTGCCCAAACACTTGATTTTCCATTGGAATCAATTGCTAGGACATCAAAATTTGCTTTTTCATCACTAACTTCCATTCCAGGAACATTTATTCCTGCAGGCATTCCAGGTACGGTTAGTCCAATTATGTTGTTGGGATTTTCCTTAATTAGCCTTTTAACATCGTCTGCTGGAACGTGACCTTCTATAAAATAACCACTTATCATTGCTGTATGGCATGAAGCTAAATCAATGGGCAAACCAGCATTAATTTTTATATCATACATATTAGAATCCATATTTTTTTCTAAAGGGAAATCATTTTTTTCCATATGTATAACCCAGTCATGGCAACACCCACAATCTGGAGATAAGTAAACAATATTTTTATTTCCAGTTTTTTCTTTGCAAGAAAAAAGAAGAGAAATTATTACTATGAGACTATATCTTTTCATATTTCAAAATTACAAAAAACAAAATTGATTAGAAGTTGAAAATTGCATATTAGTTGTTTATGAAAGTAAGAATCTCCTTAACGACTTTTTCATCTCTCAAAATTCTTCTGTGGCCTAGATTTTTTGTGAAAAATGTTTTTACGTTTTTTATACTTCTCGCAATAAGCTGGGAATCTTCAAAGGGTATTTCCTTGTCATCCTCATCATGAATAATTAGAGTTTCACATTTTAGGTTTTTCCCAAATTTTTCAGCTGAAAGATTCTCATCGATTTTAATCCCAGTTTTTTGGCTGTAAAATTCAATCATTAAATCACCAACTTTTTTACTCAATTGAATTAGATTAAAAAAGTTTTGAAAAAGATCATAAACGCTATTAAATGGACTAATAAGCACCAATTTTTTTAGTTTTTTATTATTGAAACATGATGAGTATATTGATGCAAAAGCACCCCCAGAGTAAGCAATTATGGCATCAATAGATTTAATATGTAAATGTAACTCATTTATGCAAGCTATGAATTCTGGAATATTTGTTGTTTTTGATGGAGAATTTCCATGAGCTGGAGCATCAAACGAATATATATCGTAGTCTTTTTCAATTAATCTTTCAATTATACAAAACATATTACTTGCTCTTCCACTCCAACCGTGAACTAATAAAACTTTCGGACCCTTTCCTTTCCATCTATAAAATTGAATTTTTTTATTAATACTTTTTATTTTCAAAATTGAAGTATTACATGATTTAAGAATTGGGATTTCTCTTTCTGGAACCTTGTATTTAATTGGTCTTGTCCAAAGATATCCAGCGAAACGCATACATAAATATGGATTTAGAAAATCTAAAGTTTTTATAAAATAAGTTATCCATTTAGGAATTATTAGGCCTCTATTGTCTTTCCTTTGTTTGTCCATTGGTCCAAAAAACTTAGTCTAATTTTTAATAGAGTTAGCGACTACTTCGAAAAATTATATATTGCAAATGTTGCCAACCAATGCTCACCTCCATAACCACTTTTAAACATTATTCTATATCCTTCTTCAGAATGTTTTTGAGCAATTTTTTGAAATAATCTTTTGTTTTTATTGTTTTCAACATTTCTAGCAATATCTTTTAAAGTCCATGCTCTATGAAACATTAATCCTATTAGATGACCTATACCAGGGTCTAAAGGGTCTAAGACCTCAGGAGTATTAATTATTTTACCAAAATACTTCTCATCAAATGAAGGGAAAAATTTATATATCCAATTATTAAATTCTTTACTATCTAAAATGAATGACATTAGACTTGCTTCAGCAAGACACGGGGACAAAAAATCTGTGCCTGAGGGTTCATAATTTACTGGACAATTTGTATCCTTTAGAAAATTTTTAACACTAAACTCTTTAATTTTATTTAACAAATCAATATCATTTGCAATAATTGCATATTCGATCATAAGTGAAAAAGAGAATGCTGAATTAGCATGTGTTCCAGGCCTAAGTGGTGTCGAGAGTTTGTCTAAAAATAAAATAGTTCTTTCACTTAGAAGATCAACGAGTGGCTTCATATTACTTGCCCACATTTGTGCTCTGTCATATTCCCAAGAAATCAGCTCTGAGTAAAGTTTCATTAACCATGCCCAACCATAAGTCCTTTCAAATCCTTTAGCAAAATCTTGTTTGAAAAAATCATACTCTTTTTTGAGATTTTCCTTGCTAAGATTTTTTTCAAGTTTTGATAAAATGATATCTCTATTAGAAATTTCAGGAAAATCTTTTAATATTTTAACCATAGCCCAATGACCGTGAACAGCCGAATGCCAGTCCCAGCACCCATAAAAAGAGGGTGTAATTTCATAGTGTGGCTTTACCCAATTTTTATCAGCAAACCGGTAACCTATTTTATATGGATATTTCTTGTCAACACATTTAATCGATAGGGATACCAATTCTTCTGCTAAATTTTTATTTAGTTTAATATTTTCAATTTTCTCTTCATCATTTTCTGCACATCCCATCAAAAGCAGAAAGAACATTAAAAGATATACTCTCATTTTAAATTATATATACATGAATTATTAGAAAAAAGTTAATCATTTTAAATGATATCACTTGCTTCCAGTTGACTAAAATCAAATTTTATTAAAAATTGAACTAAACTAAAATGAAGTTTTTTTAACAATTAATTTTTATCTGAAATAAATAAAAAGGCAAGTTTTGTAAATTTAAGTTTAATCTCAAATCAATAAAAATGAAAAATATTAGAAACACACTAATTGTGATATCTATAATGACTTTATTTGCATTTATTCTAACAGGTTTTATAGAGGCAAAAAATACTACAGTTCAGCAATATGAATTTGAAATTGTAACAGTTATAGAATCTGTTGTTCCAAAAGGTTTAGGGAGATCAAGAATGATCGCAAAAACAGAGGATGTTGACTATAAAACAGCAACAACTGTTAGAATGGAAGAAGGGGAGAAGGATAAATCAAAAGACGATAAGCGTAAGGATATTAGAACTAAAGCTTTTGAAGAAACAAAGCTTTTAAACTTTTATAACCTCGGTGGTATTAGATTTAACAACATAGCAACTAATGATGCAATGGTTAAGTCCAAATTAAATCAAATGGCTGCTGATGGATGGGAATTAACATTTGTTTCTGGAGGTGTAGAATCAAGTGGAGATAAAGACCCAAATGGCATATATTTATCGCGTTACATTTTTAGAAAACCAATATAATCTCAAACATTTAAATGAAAATTAAGGACTATTTAAAATCCTATACATCTAGTAATGGTTTTTGAGAATGATAAATTGAGGCTACACCAAATGACTGAGGAATATTATCTATAACAACAAATCCATTTTTTTTTAAAATTTTATTAAAAGCTTTTCCAAAAGGGAATGACTTTGCGGAAGAGGACAAATATTTATATGCAGATTTATCTTTGGAAAAAAATGAGCCAATTAAGGGCAGAAAGTAAAGTGTATACAAATGGTACAAATAGTTTAACGGAAAACTTTGAGGTATAGATGTTTCCAAAATAACCAATTCGCTTCCTGGTTTGAGAACTCTGTAAATTTCCAAAAGTCCTTTATCGAGATTTTCAAAATTTCTAACCCCAAATGAGACTGTAACTGCATCAAAATAGTTGTTAGGATAATTAATCTTTTCACCGTCCCCAATTTCCATTTTTATATTTTTTTGTAATTGGTTTCTTTCAACCTTTTTTTTTCCAATTTCTAGCATTTGCTCAGAAATATCAATTCCAATTATTTCTGAAGCCAGTGTTTCTCCAAGCGCAATTGCTAAATCCCCTGTGCCAGTTGCTACATCTAAAATTTTTTTTGGCTTTTTTGGTTTTAGAACTTTAACTAAATTTTTCCTCCATTTTATGTCTAATCCTCCAGAAATAATCCGATTAATAAAATCGTATCTAGGAGAGATTGAGTCAAACATTTGACGGACTTGAGATTTTTTGGAATTTTTTTTTGGTACGTAAGGTAATACCTGTTTTTTGTTCATTTGTAAATTAATTAAAAAATAGGGAAACTACAGTGGCTTTTTTGACAATCAGTATATCAAGATTAAAGATAACAAGTACAGTTGGAATTGGTTTAAATATTATTTTTAATTTTATTTTTATGGAATGGTGGAGGCTACTTTATTTTAGTGCTGTTCTAACCTTCATTGTGTATTTGACATATTTATACTTCAATGATGGCTTAAGTTGGAATTTACTTCCAACTAGTATAATGCTAGTTACTGTTGGCTTATTTATTTACTCAAAGAAATAATCGGAAGGTCATTCTTATAGTTGCTATTATATATTCTATAAATGACTTTATGAAAAATGGTTTTAATTGGCGAACAAGAATAAATTTAATAATCGTTGTTAGTAGTGGCATTAACTTGTTCTACAAGAAATAAATTTTTGTACTTTTTTTCAATAATATGAATTTACCTCTTATTATTTTTTGGTTTATTGGTTTAGTACTTGTTATTTATTATTACACCTTCTTAGTATGATTGAAGTCCCTCTTTATCCTAATGGTTATCCCTGCAAATGCTCAGTTAATTGTAATTATTCAAAGGCTTACAAGGACGCTGGAAAACCAAAATATATAGATTATGAGAACTATACAAAAAAAGATTTTATACCAGAGTCAAAAAACCAGGAACTCATTAATAACTTCTTAAATGCTAAGTACTGTTTGAATAAATAAATTTTATTCTAAAAAATGAAAAGGCTGTTCACTGTTCTAATGTTATTGCCTCTGATTTCGTTTGGACAAGAGCAATTAAAAGATGTTGACTCATCATTTTACCGTGAAGACCAAATTTATTTTGGTACATCTTTTACGCTTCTTTACAGCAATCAAGAAAAATTTAAACGCCAAGGAATTTCAAAACATTTTCAACTTGGTTTTGTAAGAGATATTCCACTAATTTCTTCTGGTAAATTAGCACTTGGTTTGGGTTTAGGATATTCCTTTCAAGACTATAATTCTAATTTAGTAAGATTTAATGTTAATAATGATAGTTCAATTTACATTGTAAATTATACCTTGAATCAAAAATCTAAATTATCTTTTAATTTCATTGAATTTCCAATTTCTTTGAGATGGAGAAACTCATCTCCTAATAATCATCAATTCTGGAGAGTTTATACTGGATTTAAATTTCAAAGAAATTTTCTTTCAAAATTAAAATATAACTCTCGTGATATAAGAAACATTTCTGATGAAGTTAATAATTGGAACAAGGAGTTGTATTTAAGTATTGGATATAACACGTGGAATTTTTATTTCTCTTATGGCTTGAATCAAATTATTAGAAACTTTCAGAACCAATATTCTGGTGAATCATTTAAAGTTAGATTTCTAAAGATTGGGTTTATTTTTTATTTACTATAGTTACTAAAAATAAACTTTTTCAAAGTCACACTCAATAGTAACTATCTTAAAGAGTCATATTGATTTATAGGACCACTTATACCTCTAATTAAAATGTTGTCTATTATTTCCACATTTTCAGGGACAAGTTCTGAACCTATTTTAGCATACTCTCTTGCTCCGTTATCCATTGGCATTCCATTTTTGTCGATAAATACAGCCTCCATTTTATTCCAATAGTTTGAGTCATCTTGGATTTTGTAATTTGGTTCTAAATCATATATACCTATTTTCTTTAGATGTTGTAACCTTACAATAAAATAAACAAGCAATATTTTAGGTCTAATCCATTTGATTTTTTTTTTAATTTTTCCAAGAGGTTTACCCGTAAATGCATCATAAAAAGTTTCAAATTCCGTGGCAGGGTCTATACATTTTTTCTCTTTTAGGGATTTAAATAAACCCGTTAAGGAATCTTGTACATCTTCATCAACTAATGTATATGAATAGCTTTGTTTTTCTTCCTTTTCTGGAGAAGGGACTTCATTTAAATCAACGCTTTTATTTATTGCATGTACACCTAATTCTTCAAGTTTTACGAATAGATAATTGTAAAGGGGTGTTTCTTCCCTTTTATTAATTAGTAATCTATTTATCCAATATCTTAATGTAGCTTTTTTCATTTCTAACTTGTCCTTATCATCTAACATAATTTGATCAAGTATAGTTGCAAGTTGTATACTGACTTTCTCCTCTATGTCTTTAGTACTTATTTGCATTAAAATATTGAAACTTCTATTTAAGCTTGACATATAACTTAGAACAAGACTGAGGATTATTTCTTTGTTATACTCCCTTTTTTCCTTTTCTACTTTCTGTTTAGAATAGTAAGATTCAATTATAGGCTCTATAACCCTATATGTCATTATATAACTATATGTCTTTGGAATGCTCATTTTAACATAAGTTTTATGCTTTTTGAAATTTACAGCATAAATGGTCTTATTTAGCTATCAACTCGTAAGAAGCTGATTTAAACCTTTTAAGAATTGAAAAATCAAACTCTATAGCTCTAGACATAAATAATCCAAATAATTTATTTTCTGGATCTATCCAAAAATGAGTATTGTTGTAGCCAGACCAACCATATATTCCCTTGGGTGCTCCAGTTCCATCTAATTGAGGATTTTCGAGAACACAAAAAGTAAAACCAAAGTAGTAACCCTCAAGGTCTGAAAAAGTATTTGGCTCTTTAGGATCGGGATATCCATCAGTATACTTTCTTGTCATAATTTCAATTCCTTTCTTTGATACAATCTGAGTACCATTGAAATTGCCTTCGTTAACTAGCATTTCACAAAATTTAGCAAAATCTTTCATTGTTGAAACCAGTCCCTCCCCACCAAAGTGTGCTTTGTTGTCTTCTAGATATGAGTAACCGTCTAACGCGGCAGTATATCCATTTAAATTATAATTAGTCGGATTAAAAGTAGTGTTAGGTTTTATATTAACTCTTAATGGTTGCAGCCTTTCTCTTTCGGAATCAGTTAAATGAAATTTGGTTTCACTCATCCCTAATTTCTCAAAAATATTTTCATTTAGAAATGTGAAAAAACTTTTACCTGAAATAACTTCAATTAATCGACCAAGAATTGCTTGATTTAATCCATAAGCATACATCGTACCAGGTTCAAAATCTAAAGGAATTTTTGCAACCGCTTTTGAAAAATCGTCGAGATTGTCAAATCTTGAGGTATTAATATAATTGGGGTACAAATCTGTATATGTTGTTGTCAACCAATTTTTACCGTTTCGAGCATAATAAGTGTAACCTGAACGATGAGTTAAAAGATGTATAATTTTTAATTTGTTTTTACAAGGGTAGACCCCATTATCACCTTTGCAATTAATACTTTTAAACTCAGGTAGATATTTTGAAAGATTATCCTCTAGATCATAAAGTTTTTTGTCCAATAAAATCATCATTGCAACTGTAGTAATTGTCTTAGACATAGAGTGTATGGCAAAAATAGTTTCACTATTTATGTCTTTATCACCGGTTTTTGAAGAATTCACCACTTCATTATATATGATTTCACCATTTCTATATAGCATTGCAACATTTGAACCAGTCAAGCCTTCTTTTATAATCTGTTTTTGAAAATTTGAAACAGGATTAGTGCCCTGATCTTTTAAATTATTACAAGTAATGAATGCTATTGAAATTGTAAATATGAGTAGTCTTTTCATTTAAATTTTAATCTACTAGGGCTCCGTAAATAATTTGACTGAATCGTCCAGATGCAGATTCATCAATTAATTGAGTTTGTTTATAAATTATTCCAATGATCTTCTCATTTGGATCAGCAAAATATGCAGTATTAAAATATCCTCCCCAAACAATTGTTCCTTGACCCCCCCTTGCTCCTGTTAAAAAATCTTTTTCTCTAACAATTCCTGAAATTAATCCATGACCTAGTCCTTGTTCTGGATTATTTGTAATATTAATAAGTTGATCTTTTTGTATTAAATTATTAGTTGAAGTGCTTATAATTTGTTTTGATCCATACTTTCCATTATTTAAAAAAATAGAAAGGAATTTATAATAATCTTCTACCGTACTCGAAAGACCTCCTCCACCTGAATAAAATCTTTTAGCTCCTTCTTTGGGATAATTTATATTAAATCTAGTATCCTCAAAAATTGACCATCTGTTGTCTTTTTTGTATACTACAGGAACTAATCTATCTTTCTTATCTTCTGGAAGATAAAAAAAAGTGTCCTTCATTTCTAGGGGGTTAAAAATCTCGTTTTGAAAATAATCCGCTAGCGAGAGTCCAGAAATAATTTCAATTAAATATCCTAAAACATCAATACCTATTGCATAGGTAAATCGTTCTCCTGGTTCGTGATGTAGTGGTAATCTAGCCATTTCTTTTATTGCTTTCTCAATGCTCACATCAGAATCAGAAAAAGCTAAAACACCGTTGGGCATAAAATTTTTCTTAGCCTTATGATAAATTGCTTTTATTGAAGGATTTCCATCTATAAAACCGTAACCTAAACCAGATGTATGTGTCAAAAGATTTCTTATAGTTATTTTTTTTTGTGTTGGCTTTATAGTAAATGTAGAATCTAGAGGGTTGAATTTATCTAAAATACCTACTCCTTTGAATTCAGGAATATACTTTTCAATTGGATCATCTAATCCAAAAAGCCCCTTTTCCCACAACTTAATTACACCTAAAGAAGTAATTGCTTTTGTCATAGACGCAATTCTAAAAATATCATCCGTCTTGTATTTTTCTCCAGTAGTTGGATTTTTTATTCCAAAAGCTTTTTTGTAAACAATTCTGTTGTCTTTAGCTACTAAAACCACTGCTCCAGGTAATGAATTGCTATTAATACTGGTATTAATTAAATTATCAATTTGATTAAGTCTTTCTAAGTCAAGTTTACTTGAATTTGTTTCAACATTTTGACAGTTATTAAACAATAAAAAAAGGCCTATAAAAATAATATAAATTTGATTTAGCTTTTGTTTGGAAATGTTTTTCATCTTTATTGGTTTGTGGTTTATCAAAAATATAAAAAAACCTAGATTAAATTCAGTATTTTCTTCCCTTACTCAATTTGAATTTTGCTCTGGTTTTATAAACTAAAAATAACTTATAACATAAAGCTTACAATGAACCTTCAAAATTGTCTCTTTCTTCTTTTGACAAGCTCAGAGCAGTTTTATAGGAATCTTCAAGATCTCTTAACAACCTCGAATACATGTTTACATATTGCTGGGCTTGCGAAATAGACCCATAGAATGAATTGCCCAAATAATAGTTTTTATTAAATTTTGAATTAATTAACTTTCTAGAGCCATAAAATTTGCCATCAAAAGAATTATATGTAAAACGAATTCTGAAATTTGAATTTATCTCTCCTCTGAAAATAATATTAAAATTATCTATTTCTTTTGATGTAGCTATGTTTCTTTCTTTAAGATGGTTAAAGATTTCTAAAAGTGTGTTCTTCAGTTCTCTATTTTCTATTAGCTCGAAACTACCTGTAGAAATTAATTCATTAAAGATCCCATCTTTTTGGAAAAATGAAAATCCTACCTCAATAGAAAGTATTTTTTCGATTGTCTCAATATCATTAATTTGAGTGTGATTTTTATCTATATCATTTAAAAGATCAAGGATACTCTGTTCACTTTTAAACAAAATTTCTTGAATATTATTTAATTGATCAAGGTCATCATCAATTGTCTCGATTAGGTCTCCTATCAGAGCATTTTTTAAGATCAAATTATCTGATTTTTTTCTTAAATCTTCAATATAAAATGAAAATAAAACACTACCGATTATAGCAATTGCTTCTAATATTAATCTGTAATATGTTTTCATATAAACCTTTATTACTTAAAATTCCAATTTGGAAACTAATATACCAATAGGTCAGTTCAAAGACAAATAAAGTCAATCTTGAACTCCTTATTTCTGTATTAAGTGTACAAATATTACTCTATTTTTTATAGGTGTCCAGTTTGTATGGATTGTATAATTAAACCATTTTAAATCAAAGAATTGGGTTAAAATATTATTTTAGCTGTATGAAAAAACTGCTTCTAATTACATCAATATTTTTGGCTTTTGCTTGTTCAAATGTTGAGGAATCAATTGATGAGGAATCAAGTGGAACATTTTTGGATATATACAATCAAACCTCTTGGAGTTTAATAAGGGGGTCTCAAAATAATATAAATGAAATAATTACATTTTCAAACGGAGAAAATTTTTATAACTATTACAGTAGTGAAAATATAGAATATATTGATTTTGATGGTGGCGCTATAGAGTTTGTATACTGTATTCAATATAGAGAGGGTATTGTTGAGCACTGGCAAGGGGTGACGGGTGATTGGGAAGCTGAAATTGAAGTAAACGAATCAAATAAATTTGTATGTACACTTAGCTTTAGGGGTTCAAAAGTTTTAAGAAACGAATTTGAATCTGAAGGTGAAAACCTTATTATGAAGGAAAGCTTCTGGATATGGGATGGAGGTGAAAATCCAGAGCCAGATTTTATTGGAGATTATACACTAACAAAATCTGACCAATCCTATTCAGATTATTGTTCAATCAATTAAATCTAATTTTTTCTATTTTAGTTATTATGAAAATTTCAAGGTTTTACCTTTCTATTTTTGTTCTTGTTTCTTGGGCATCTTCTTGTTTGTATTCAGCTTTTAAATTTGGTATTCTGTCTGATGATTCCGTTTATACTTTTCTATGGGGTTTGCCTCTTGCAGTTATACTTATTATCTACCTTTATAGAAACCCACTACCTAAAAAGAAATAAATTCTTAGATCTAAATCATCGGTATATCCTCTTCATTAAGTTTAGTGACTAATTTGTATATTCAAATATGCTAACTAAAAATCAACATAAATTTTAATGAAAAAATTATTTTTCATAACAACACTATTACTAATTAGTTGTAATTCAAAAACATTAAGTGAAATTGAAAAAGGGGACGATGAAGTTATAATTCTTTCATATTTAAAAATCGAAAACGGTAGTAAGCAAAAGATTTACAATTTTTTAGAAAATTATGTAGATAAAGTAATTTTGGTTGAACCCCAATCTTACGGTTATGGATTTTATGAATATGGTGATGATATACTTTTTATTGAAAGATTTAAAAATGAAGGTGCAATAATTAGTCACGCAAAAAATGTTTCAGAGGGTGGAGTTTTGCAAAAAGATTATGCTGAATATAACTATTACTTTGAACCCTATAAAGTTGATGTCTTTGGGAAAGTATCACAAGATTTAGTAGATTATCTAGAACCATACAATCTTCCTATCTTCTACTATCAAAATATTGTTAGCTTTAGTAAAGGATATGAAAGTAAGTGGGAGGAATTAAATTAATTTCTAAACGTCATATAAAATCTTTATCTGTATAATAATATAATGTTAGCATTTATATTGAATTATATTAAGCAATTATCTAAAAAACCACACTAAATTTTAAAGATTGGTAAAAAAACTAAATTTAAAATTTTAGACTAATAGTGTAGTTAAAATATGATTACTTTCAAAATTAAAAATGAAAAAATTATCAATAAGTATTGCGTCATTACTTTTACTATTATTTTTAGGATGTAAAGATTTTACAGAAGATATTGATGAGATAAATGAGAAAATCAATTCATTGATTGAAGAAAACAACCTTCTAAGACAAACCTTTTCTGAAAATACTGCTAGTATATCTGGAGTTACTGCCTCTATTGAAACAATAAAAAATAATCTTACACAAAGTATTGAGGATTTAAAAATCCTTCAACAGTCTCTTACTGAGAGTCAAACTACTCTGCTAGGCGAGCTTGAGTTAATTAGTCTCGATATAGAAAGTATTACAAGCTCGGTAACAACCATTTCAAAAGATGTGGAGGGACTTAGTAGTCTAAGTTCTGATGTTTCTTCCTTAGAGTCGAGCATTGCGAGTATCAACACAAATATATCGTCGGTTGAATCAAGTATAAATTCAGTAAATACTAGTATAGCCTCAGTGGAGAGTACACTCCCAAGGATTTATTTACATACGAATGGTGTGACTCTTGTTGCTAGGTCCTCAGCCGTTGTCGGCCAATCGTATACTTACAACGGAACTTCATATATGGTTGTAGATGATTCTAACATTTCAGCTCAGGTTGCCGCAGATAACTTTAACTTAGTTACGACGAGAGTGACTTCCATGTATCGAATGTTTAGAAATAATGGTTCATTCAATACAGCTATTGGTTTTTGGGATACGTCATCTGTTACTAATATGGACCAAATGTTTGTTAATGCTTCTAGTTTCAATCAAAATATAAGCTCTTGGGATGTATCAAATGTAACTAACATGAATTCTGCATTTCAGAATTCTGCATTCAATTCAAATATTGGCTCTTGGGATGTGTCAAGTGTTACTATTATGAGTTCTATGTTTTACAGCAATGAGGCATTCAATCAAAACATAGGCTCATGGGATGTGTCAAGCGTAACTAATATGAATACGATGTTTTATCAAGCTGAAGGTTTCGATCAAGATTTATCTGGTTGGTGTGTTCAAAGTAATTTTGCTTCTGAGCCAACTAATTTTAAATCTCTTGCTAATGCAACTTGGAGAAATTTTGCTCCAAAACAGCCCGATTGGGATGGTGCTGACGGCTCTGCTGCCAATTGTAATTAATTACTTAGATTACTCAAACTTCAAAACAAAAGTAAACTAAAGGAATATTAAGTCAACGTAAAGTACTATTTTTATTGGGTTAAGTCAGATAAAGACAACTTAAAGATTATAGTTCTATATAATCCACAATAATCTGTCCTAAATTCCAAGATGGGATGTAATAAGTTAATGTATTTTGTTCTTTTAGTTTTTTTAATATCCTTTCTTGTAAAATACTAGAGTTTCCTGTAATGATTGTTAATGAAAAAGATCCTTGTTCTTGTAGAATTAAGAGCTCAGTTTCTACTTTTTCAAGGGCTTCTTTATGGCGGATTCCGTGTAAGTCTATACTAGTATTAATGACTAAAATTTGTTTCAAAAGTAGCAATAAATCATTTATTTATTTTCGAAACATACCTTTTAATATGCATAAGATCAAGTGAATCAGAATCTCCGTATTCCTCTCTTAATTCTTTTAATTTTAGATGAAGGTCTTCTTTAATTTTTTTGTATTTGGGATTGTTATACACATTTTTCATTTCAGATGGATCTTCTTTCAAATCATATAACTCCCATTCATCGATATCATAATAAAAATGCATTAATTTATATCGCTCAGTCCTTACACCATAATGTCTTTTGACCATATGAACCGATGGATATTCATAATACGTGTAATAAATAGCGTCTCTCCATTTAGTTTCTTTTTGGTTTACAATATTTTTAAACGAAATGCCCTGAAAATCTTCACTTGGAGTAATTCCAGCATAATCAAGAAAAGTAGGTGCAAAATCAAGATTTTGGATCATTTGGGAGATTTTTATACCGGGCTTTATTTCCTTAGGATAGCGAATTAACAGAGGAGTTCGAAGTGATTCTTCATACATAAACCTTTTATCAAACCAACCATGTTCTCCTAAATAAAAACCTTGATCAGAAGTGTAGACTACAATCGTATTTTCTGATAAGCCCTCCCTATCTAAGTAATCTAATAATTCACCAACACCATCGTCAACTGATTGAATTGTGCGGAGATAATCCTTTATGTAGCGATTAAATTTCCAAAGTGCTAAATCCTTTCCAGATAGATTTTGTTTTTTCATTTTATCATTTTTAGGAATGTAAGCATTTAGCCAGTCTTTTTTTTGGTCACTATTAAATCGATCTAATTCATTTTCAAAACCTGTTTTTTTACCATATGGGTCAGTAATCATTTTAAAGTCGTGACCCCATCTAGCTTGACCTCCGCTACCATGAGCAGCTTTAATCTGCTCTTCTGAAGCCGCAATCAACATTTCCTGTGTTTTTGCAGCAGTACCCCTATTACTGTAATCATCAAAAAAATTGGCTGGAGGATCAAATTCTTTATCATCAAAAAGAGTCAAATATTTTTTTTCAGGTTTCCAATTTCTGTGAGGTGCCTTTTGATGATAAAGAAGTAAAAATGGTTTGGTCTTATCACGTTTCTCACTTAGCCAACTTAGAGCAATTTTTGTTGTAATACTTGTTACATACCCTTCAATTCGCTCTTGAATTCCATTAATTATAAAATCAGGATTATAATAATGACCCTGACCTGGAAGTACTGCAGAATAGTTAAAACCTTGTGGTAAACCTCTTAGATGAATTTTACCAACTAAAGCTGTTTGATAGCCTACCTTTTGAAGCTCTTTAGCAAAATTATCTTGGTCCCAATCAAAGTCTTGAATGTTATCAACTTTTCCATTTATAAAGCTATGCTTCCCAGTTAGCATCACTGCTCTACTAGGCGCACATATTGAGTTTGTTACAAATGCTTTTTGGAATATCGCACCTTCATTTGCAATTCGGTCAATATTTGGGGTGTTATTTAAACCAAATCCATAGGCACTTATTGCTTGGTAGGCATGGTCGTCTGACATAATAAAAACAATATTCGGTGGGCTTTGTTTTGGGTTTGCACAGGAAAATAATATTATAGAAAAAAGAAAAAAACTAACTAATCTTATCATAAGAGTATCTCTATGGATTTATTTCTAAATATACATATTTTAAAAAATGAATTTTAATATCCAAGCTTTTTAAGTTGTTGATTGTTGGAACGCCAATTCTTTGAAACCTTAACATGTAATTCCAAATAAATTTTTTTACCGAAGAAGTTTTGTAAAGATTTTCTAGCACTAATTCCTACTTGCTTCAAGGCATTTCCCCTATGCCCAATAATTATTCCTTTTTGAGACTCTCTTTCAACTAATATCACTGAATTAATCTTTATGATTTTAGGACTTTCCTTAAATTCTTCTGTTATTACTTCAACAGAATAAGGTACTTCATTTTTATAGCGTTGTAGAATTTGCTTTCTAATAGATTCATTTACAAAAAAGCGTTCAGACTTATCAGTAATTTGATCTTTTGGAAAATAAGCAGGAGAATTTGGAATATGTTCAATAATTGACATTAATACTTCAGATATAAAAAAACCATTTAATGCTGATATTGGATAGACTTTTGCTTGAGGAAAAATGGCTTTCCAATAATCAACTTTTTTTTCAACTAATTTTTGGGTTGATTTATCAATTTTATTAATTAGTACAAATAAAGGTGATTTAGTTTTTTTTATTCGGTTTAATAATTTTTGATCATTTAGATTTTCATCCGCAGCTGTAACCATATAAATTATTATGTCAGCATCTTTAAGAGATTCTTTTACAAAATTCATCATGGAATTTTGCATTTCGTAAGATGGTATTATAATCCCAGGAGTATCAGAAAAAACTACCTGAAAATCAGGACCATTTACGATTCCCAAAATACGATGTCTTGTAGTTTGTGCTTTTGGCGTAACTATCGAAATGTCTGAACCCATAAGGGCATTAATAAATGTGGATTTTCCTACGTTGGGGTTACCAATTATAGATACAAAACCGGATTTATGAAAATTTTTCTTTCCCAAATTCTTAATAAAAAGACAAAATAATAAACTTATTAGTCTCCTTAAAATTAAGATTTATTATAAAATAAAAGACCAGTGAATAACTGGTCTTTTGAAGTAGATAACTCCATTGAAATATCGAACATAAGTCTAACTCCAAAAGACTTAATCGACACTCATCACATAATGACTCTTATTATGAAAAGTTGAACTTAAGTTTTACACTAAGAGATTTTATTCAAGCATATAATTTAATGTCGTCAAAAAAATCTATTTTTAAGTATGAACTACTAAGAACAATTCATTTAATTGCAGTAAGTCCTTGTTTAATTATAGGAGCATATTTAATTTATTTTTCATCTAAGGGCTCTGGAAATCATAAAAATATTGGTTGGGCATATATGATTTTAATGTTTTTTCAAGCAGGGATATCTCTTTTTATGGAGGCAAGAGTTGGACCTCAATTTTTAAATCATTTTGGATGGATCCATCTACTAAGTATTCTGACTACATACACCGTACCAAAGAGCATCTATTATATAAAGAAGGGTGATATTAAAGGTCATTCAAGATCAATGATTATACTATTTTGGGCCGTTTTAATAATAGCAGGAGGTTTTACACTTGTTCCTGGAAGGTATCTATACAATGTCTTTTTTACATAAAAAACGGCTATACTTTATAATAGTATAACCGTTTTATTGTTTTAGTAAGGGGAGATATTTTAGTATATAAAAATGAAATAGTTGTTAAAATCAAATTAAAAGTATTATTTAATAAATCTGGAAAAATGAACTTAAAAATATTTAATCTTTGTAATGAAGATGTGTTTTTTTAATTGTCTATTTTTTCAACTATTCTATTTTCAATAATAAATTTTTTACCAAAAGTTAGTTTCTCTGCAAGTTTACTTTTTGGTTCAATAATTCTCCAAAACGGGCATATTTCCTCGATTTCTTTTTTTTCTTTGAATTTTTCATAGTTATATTCAGCAACAATTTTTAAAAAAATACCTGTCGTCATTGGGCAGGTAAAATCAGCATTAAACTCAATTGCTAAGTCATTTCTCATAGTTCTGACATCGAGTTTATCACCAAATTCACTATTATTAATGTATTCTTGAATCACCTTTGGTGAAGGAATGAGCATTTTCGATCCAATAGGATTACCCCAATAAGACTTATTTAATTTCTTAACTCGGATATTTGATTTACTTTCAAACTTATCCTTCAAAGAAACTTTAGACATAAAAAAAAACTCTTTATCAAATATAGAAAAAGAGTTTTACAAACTTAATGCTGCTATAGTAGCGAGGGCAGGACTCGAACCTGCGACCTTCGGGTTATGAGCCCGACGAGCTACCACTGCTCTACCTCGCGATGTAGGGTGCGAATTTAATGATTTATAGTGTGTTGTGCAAAATCTTTAATCTTAAAATAAATACTATGATTTTGAAAATATTATTTTTGCAACAAAGTAAAATAATGGCTGGAATTGTTGCAATAGTTGGAAGACCCAATGTAGGTAAGTCAACTTTTTTTAATAGAATGATTCAAAAAAGAGATGCTATTGTTGATTCTCAAAGTGGAGTTACTAGAGACCGTCATTATGGAAAATCTGATTGGAATGGTAGAGAATTTACTTTAATTGATACTGGTGGATATTTAGAAAATAGTGACGATATTTTCCAAAAGGAAATAGATAAACAAGTAAGCTTAGCAATTGAAGAAGCTGATGCAATTTTATTTATTGTGGATGTAATAGATGGAGTCACCGGAATGGACCAAATTATTGCGAAACTTTTAAGACGCTCAAGAAAGCCCGTTTATTTAACGATCAATAAGGTTGACAACACTTCAAGGATTCAAATGACATCAGAATTTTATAGTCTTGGTTACAAAAACTTTTATTGTATTTCTAGTGTTAGTGGTAGTGGGACAGGTGAATTGTTAGATGATCTAATAAGCCATATGCCTAACGAAGAAAAACAAATTGGAGATGAACTTCCAAACTTTGCAGTAGTCGGAAGACCGAATGCAGGAAAATCATCATTTATTAATGCAATAATAGGAAAAGAAAGAAACATCGTTACAAAAATCGCAGGAACTACAAGAGATAGTATAAATACTAGATATAAAAGATTTGGATTTGATTTTAATCTTATTGATACTGCAGGAATAAGAAAAAAAGCTAAGATAAAAGAAGACATTGAGTTTTATTCAATTATGCGATCAGTTCGTTCAATCGAATATGCCGACGTATGTATTTTAATTATTGATGCTACTCGAGGTTTTGATGGTCAGGTTCAGAATATTTTTTGGTTAATACATCGGAATAATAAAGGCATAGTTATTTTGGTAAATAAATGGGACTTATTAGAAAAAAGTATTAATGTGACAAAGAAATATGAAACTCAAATTAGAGAGGCTATATCACCTTTTAAGGATGTTCCAATTGTTTTTGTTTCATCATTAACGAAACAACGAATTTTTAAATCTGTTTCGACAGCAATAGAAGTATTTGAAAATAGAAAAAGAAAAATACCAACAAAAATCTTAAATAATGAAATGTTGCCAATTATCGAAAAAACACCACCTCCATCTTCTAAAGGAAAATATATTAAGATAAAATTTTGTACTCAGTTACCAACAAATTATCCTCAGTTTGTATTTTTTTGCAATCTGCCACAATATTTAAAAGATCCATACCGAAGGTTTATAGAAAATAAAATTCGAAGTAGATTTGATTTTCAAGGAGTCCCTATTCAAATATTTTTTAGAAAGAAATAAAAAATTAAAGTTTGATTTTTAATTTTTCCAAAGAATCTTTTATGCTTTCGAGCTTTGATAAAATGTCTTCTTTTTTTGTATTGTTTGGCTTCAGCGTTAAATGTTTTTTGGCTCCTTCTAAGGTCATACCTTTTTCCTTAACAAGGTGATGTATATATTGAATCGTTTTTAAATTTTCTTGAGTATATTTCCTAGTACCACTTTGTTTTTTTTTCGGCTGTATTTGTTCAAATTCTTTTTCCCAAAATCTGAGTAAAGAGGTCTTAACCTGAAAAGCTTCTGCAACCTCTCCAATTGAATAATACCTTTTTTCTGGAAGGTCTATATGCATATTAATCCAAAGATTGGTTTTCTTGTTTGGATTGGATTAATAAGGCTTCAAATTCTTTTGGAGAAAGATTGCCATAATAAAAATTCAATGGATTGATTTTCTTTTTGTCTTTTAAGATCTCGTAGTGTAAGTGAGGTCCAGCGGATCTTCCAGTATTCCCTACATAACCGATTATTTCACCCCGTTTAACCTTCTGACCTCTTCTTACATTGTATTTGGATAGATGAGCATATAGGCTAACGTATCCAAATCCATGATCTATACGAATATGTTTTCCATAACCAGCGGAACGATTATCGGCACGTTTTACAATACCGTTACCCGAAGCATAGACTGGTGTTCCTCTTTTTGCAGTGAAGTCCATGCCATGGTGAAATCGTCGTTTCTTTGTAAAAGGGTCTATTCTGTAACCAAAACCTGAGGCGACTCTAGTGAGGTCTTTATTTTTAATTGGTTGAATAGTTGGAATTGCAGAAATTAGTTCGGATTTGTTTGTTGCAAGACTTTCTATTTCGTCCAAAGATCTTGATTGAACAACTGTTTGCTTGGTAAGTATATCAAGTCGTCTTGTAGTATTTATAATTAGCTCAGAGTTATCATAACCTTCTAAATCTTTATATCTATTCACTCCACCAAAACCAGCATAACGTTGTTCTTCAGGTATTGGGCTAGCTTCAAAATAAACACGATAGATGTTATTATCTCTTTCTTCAACGTTTGCAACAACTGTCTCAAGTTGAGACAGTTTTTTATTTAAAATTTCAAATTGTAGTTCATAGTTTTGAATTGTTCTTTTCTGTGCAACTTCTGAAGGGGTATTAAGGAAATCTGAGTTGAGCAAAATTAAAAGACAAATGATGCCGAAAAAAAATGATGAGAGTGCAAATAGTAAAATATTTAGTATGCGATTTTTGTTTGTTGCCTTTATTGGACGGTAGGAAAGTGTGTCGGGATCAAAATAGTACTTAACTTTACTCATAAAGTTTTATAAATTTTCTTTTCTTTTGTATTGTGAAAGAAATAATGTCAAAGATATAAAATTTGACAAAATTTAATGTTCTTAAGTATAAAAGTAAATTTAAAAACTGATTTACAAAAAAACTTCTAATTGAATGAAATCATATGACATAAGAAAAAAATTTTTAGATTTTTTTGAATCAAAAGAACACAAAATAGTTCCGTCAGCCCCCATGGTTATAAAGGATGACCCAACCTTAATGTTCACGAATGCAGGGATGAATCCTTTTAAAGAATTTTTCTTAGGTTTTTCAAAGCCGGTTTCAAAACGTATTACTGATACACAAAAGTGCTTAAGAGTATCAGGAAAACATAACGATTTGGAGGAGGTAGGAATTGATACTTATCATCATACTTTTTTTGAAATGCTAGGTAACTGGAGTTTTGGTGATTACTTTAAAAAAGAAGCAATAGAGTGGGCTTGGGAATTGTTAATTGATGTATTTAAAATTGATCCAGAAAGACTATATGTTACAATTTTTGAAGGGTCTTCGGAGGAAAAATTAGAAAAGGATACCGAAGCATACAATTTATGGAAAGGCATTCTTCCTGAAGATCGTATTTTACTTGGAAGTAAAAAAGACAACTTTTGGGAAATGGGAGAACAAGGACCCTGCGGTCCTTGTTCAGAAATTCATATTGATACTCGACCAAAATCAGAATGGAAAAAAATTCCAGGCTTTACTTTGGTAAATAATGATCATCCCCAAGTAATTGAGTTATGGAATCTAGTTTTTATTGAGTTCAACAGAAATTCCAAGGGAGTGCTTGAAAAATTACCAAAAAAACATATTGATACTGGAATGGGGTTTGAAAGATTATGTATGATTTTACAAGGTAAAACTTCAAATTATGATACAGACGTTTTTACTCCTATAATTAACGAAATTAAAAAAATAACAAAACGTAATTATGGGGTTTCAGAAAAAATTGACATAGCTATACGTGTTATCGCAGATCATACTAGGACAGTATTTTTTGCTATTGCAGATGGCCAACTTCCGAGTAATAGTGGAGCTGGTTACGTCATCAGAAGAATATTAAGAAGAGCAATTAGATATGGTTTTACTTTTTTAGATCAGAAAAAACCATTCATACATTTATTAGTTGAAATAATATCTACGCAAATGGGAGATGTATTTCCTGAGTTAAAAAAAGAAAAACAACTTGCATACAATGTGATTAAAGAGGAAGAAAATTCTTTCCTGAAAACGCTTGATCAAGGTCTTGATCTTTTAGAGGATGTCATAAGAAAATTAAAAGTTAAAAAAATCCCAGGTAAAAATGCATTTGAACTTTACGATACTTTTGGATTCCCATTTGATTTGACTAAACTAATCGCAAACGAAAGAGGTTTGGAAATTGATAAAGAAGGATTTGAAAATGCAATGGGCAAACAAAAATCAAGATCACGTGGAGCAACCTCCTCAAAGGTTGGTGATTGGATTATTCTAAAAGAAGCTAAAAAAGAAAAATTTGTTGGTTATGATAAAGTAACCTCAAACATAGTAATTACTAGATACAGAAAAATGAAAACCAATAAAGATGGGGATTTTTATCAGCTAACTTTTGATGAAACACCTTTTTATCCAGAGGGTGGTGGTCAAGTAGGAGATCAAGGATATCTCAAATCAGAAAATGGAGAAATTTTCAATATTACAGATACAAAAAAAGAAAATAATCTTGTAATCCATCATTGTAAAACCCTCCCAAAAAAATTGGATACCTTTTTTGAGGCACATGTTAACCTTGAACTTCGTAGTAATACATCATCTAATCATACAGCAACTCATCTATTACATCAAGCATTAAGATTTGTTTTAGGGAATCATGTCCAGCAAAAAGGATCAATGGTTAACTCCAAAATATTTCGCTTCGATTTTTCACACTTCTCAAAGTTGAAAAATGAAGAGCTTAAAAACATTGAAAAATTCGTTAATGAAAGAATTTTGGAAAAAATTCCTCTTGAAGAACAAAGAGAAATTGCATACAATAAAGCACTAGAGGAAGGTGCCATTGCACTTTTCGGTGAAAAGTATGGTAAAAATGTCCGAACAATTAGGTTTGGTCAATCATTTGAATTATGTGGCGGAACACACGTAAATAATACTTCGGATATTTGGTATTTTAAAATTATATCTGAGAGTGCAGTTGCTTCTGGAGTTAGGAGAATTGAAGCAATTACAGGTAGTGCAGTCAAAAATTATTATGAAAATCAAGTAACAATTCTAGAAAATATAAGTCAACTTTTAAAGCAATCGCAAGATCCACTAAAAGCAATTCTAAATCTACAATCGGAAAATATATTTTTAAAAAAAGAAATTTCAGAACTTTTAAAATTAAGATCTCAAACTTTAAAAAGTGAGTTATTAAAAGAAATTAAAATTATTTCTGGGGTAAATTTCTTAGCAAAAGAAATAGAAATGGATGCTCAAGGTATGAAAGATTTAAGCTTTCATATTGGTAAAGAATTTAATAAAATCATACTAGTTTTTGCTTCTCGCAAAACTGGAAAACCATTAATTAGTTGTTATGTATCAAAGCAATTAGTTAAAGAAGAAGGCAGGGATGCATCTCAAATAATAAAATATCTAGGCCAGTTTATAGACGGAGGTGGCGGTGGTCAATCATTTTTTGCAACTGCAGGGGGAAAGAAAATTGAGGGTATAAATCTAGCTTTAGATGAAGCAAAAAAGATTTTATTTTCAGGTAATTAATTAATAACTGGGGGATAGTTTTGAACTATTTCTTTTACAAATAAGGATATACGCTCATCCCTGTTTTTTGTATTTTCATCAATCCCACCTCTTCCTTTACCTTGCCAAACCAACTGCTTTGTTGTAGCATCAATTATGTTAACATAAAGAGTTCCTTCTGTTTTAGTACTCACTGTATTATTAAATCCAGGAGAACCCCAAAACCAAGGATTAAAGCCCCAACCCCAGCCCCAACCCCAGCTGAAATTATTATAATTAGTAACATAAATTTTATCTTTGGCTTTTGTAGTGAAGCCAATAAGAAGGTCTGGAGTTTCAGATTTTGATAAACCTTTTAAGTTCATTTCTTTGTCTAGAGCTCTTAGAATTCTTCTTTTATCTAGATCTGAAATATCAACCTTATCAATTTCAGGTCTAAAATATGCGAACGTCTTGTAGTTTGAAAAATCAATGTCATTATCAAAATCGGAGTATACCTTTATTGATGAACAACTAATTAAGAAGATCGGAATTGACCAAAAAAAGAAGAATTTTTTCATTAAATAAATTTTTGTAAAAATAAATCAAAAATGGTGCCGAAAAAAATCTTTTTTTGAGTGCAAATATTCAAGTTAAAAATCTATCAACTTAAATTTTATATTTTGATGAAACAAAACCATTTTGAATTAAGTTATTATTTATTCTAACTTAAACTTTAGCATTTTATTTATTTTTAAAAATGAATTTTTTTGAACAAAATAAAGAAATACCGAATCAGTCATTGGGAGTTATAAATGGTCATAGTCTCTTTATGAAAAGGGAAGACTTATTGCACCCAAATGTTTCTGGGAACAAGTTCAGAAAATTAAAGTATATTTTTGAGGAAATCATTTCTCATAAGGTTCCAGTCGTTGCAACTTTTGGAGGTGCATTTTCAAATCATTTGTCTGCGACAGCAGCTGTAGGTAAAGAATTAGGCTTAAAAACTATTGGGTTTGTGCGTGGAGAAGAATGGCAAAATAAAATAGACAGCAGCAGTACTTTATCTTATTGTCATTCACAGAAAATGAAATTAGTTTGTATCTCAAGGCAGGCCTATAAAAAAAAAGAATCTTCTTTAGATGTAATTAAAATATTAAAACAGTTTCCTAAATTTAGACTAATACCTGAGGGGGGTTCAGAAATTCTTGGAGTGAAAGGATGTTCAGAGATACTAACAATAAAAGATTTAAAATTTGATGTCATCTGTTCAAGTGTTGGCTCAGGAGGAACAATTGCAGGATTAATCAAATCTTCTTCAAAAAATCAAAAAGTTTTAGGATTTAATGCTTTAAAAAACCCTTCGATAAATGGAGTTATTTCAACTTATACTCATAAAAAAAATTGGGAAATAAATTCAAATTTCATATTTGGAGGCTTTGCAAAGACATCTCCAATACTTATTAAATTTATTAATTCGTTTTATCAAAAATATCAAATTCCTTTGGACCCTATTTACACAGGCAAGATGCTTTTTGCTATTTTTGAGTTGATTAAAAATAATCAATGGAGATGGGGAAAAAAAATTTTAGCAATTCATACAGGAGGACTTCAAGGAGTTACTGGAATAAATCAAAAACTGAAGAAAAAAAAATTACAAACTCTCTTATATTTAGAGGACCTTTTATAGTAATGATTATTAGTATTTTAATTTCCTGTGGCACTTCAAGGAAATTGACTACGAATAAAAAAATTTTGGATAACCCCTTAAAAGCAAAGATTCATTCTGAAGAAAAAATGTCTAATCAGACTAAAATCTTAAGCAACAAAGAAAAAATTCAGCTTTATATTACACAATACAGCTCAATTGCAAAAGATGAAATGAGAGCTCACAGGATACCTGCGAGTATTACCCTCGCACAAGGTATTTTAGAGTCAGGAATGGGATATGGACGTCTAGCTATAGAAGGGAATAATCATTTTGGGATCAAATGTCACGAAGAATGGAAAGGGAAGCGAATTTACCACGACGATGATAAAAAAGGCGAATGCTTTAGATTATATAAAAATGCAGCTTCTTCTTATCGCGACCATTCTCTTTTTTTAAAAAACCGCGTACGTTATTCTCATCTATTCAAAATAAAATCAAGTAATTATAAAGGTTGGGCTGAAGGTCTCAAGAACGCAGGTTATGCAACAGATCCGAATTATGCAGAAAAATTGATCAGTTTGATTGAAAGATTTGAACTCACAAGATTTGATTCCAAGATGTCTAAAAGCAATGCAGAAAAGTATTCTGTTAGTAAACAAATGAATAATTTTATTCATATAGTGAAAAAAGGGGATACATTATATTCAATTTCTAAGCAATATGGAGTTACTTTAGATAATTTGGTTAGAGTTAATCAAATAAAAGATCAGATAATTTTTCTCGACCAAGAATTAAAAATCCCAATTAAAAATTAGTAATGCGATATCAAAGAAGTAGTATTTTATTTAAGGAGGCTCAAAAAGTAATTGCAGGTGGAGTAAACTCTCCGGTTAGAGCATTTAAGTCCGTTGGTGGCACGCCTATTTTTGTTGAAAAGGCAAAAGGTGCATTGCTTTATGATAAAGATGGTAATACTTTTCTGGATTATATTTCTAGTTGGGGCCCTATGATTTTAGGTCACGCTTATGACCCTGTTTTAAAAGCTATAAAAGTTAGAGCTGAAAAAGGAACTTCTTTTGGAATACCAACTGCTTTAGAAACAGAGATAGCCACACTTGCATTAGAAATGGTTGAAAATAAGGATAAAATTCGGTTTGTAAATTCGGGGACTGAAGCTTGTATGAGTGCAATTCGTTTGGCTAGAGGGTTCACAAATCGAGAAAAAATAATAAAGTTTAGAGGATGTTACCATGGGCACTCTGATGCTTTTCTTATCCAGGCTGGAAGTGGAGCAATTACTTTTGGAAGTCCAAGCAGTCCAGGAGTAACAAAGGGTACAGCTGAAGACACACTTTTGGCAGATTATAACAATTTAGAGGAAGTTAGGAAAATTTTTGATGAATATCCTGAAGAAATTGCAGCTGTAATTGTCGAACCTGTAGCCGGAAATATGGGATGTATTACTCCAAAAAATGGGTTCTTGGAAGGATTGAGAAGTATATGTGACAAATTTGATAGCTTACTCATCTTTGATGAAGTTATGACAGGGTTTCGTTTAGCAAAAGGAGGAGCCCAAGAAATATTGGGAGTTACTTCTGATATTGTGACCTATGGGAAGGTTCTTGGAGGCGGTTTACCTGTAGGTGCTTTTGCTGCTAAAAATGAAATAATGAGAGAACTCGCCCCAGAAGGCAAAGTATACCAGGCTGGAACACTTAGTGGAAATCCCATTGCAATGGCAGCAGGTCTTGCAACCCTTCAAGCACTAGATTCTGATCAAGAAATTTATCTACGTCTTGAAAAGAAAACAGAAAATTTAGAATTAGGTTTTACTGAGGTTCTTAATAAAAAGGGCCTACCCCATCAAATAAATCGAATTGGTTCAATGTTTTCTCTTCATTTTACAGAGGAGCCTGTTATTGACTTTCGGACCGCTGAGTTAGGAAATAATAAACTATTCAAAACCTATTTTCATGGAATGTTAAGTGAAGGTATTTACTTACCTCCAAGTGCATTCGAAAGTTACTTTTTAAATGATGCTTTAACCTTTAGTGATATAAATAAAACCATTGAAGCCTTTCGAAAAGTTATAAGTAGTTTTTAATTTTCTCTTTTTAGTCTGTTTGTTTTATTACTTGAATTATCAATTCATTATCAAGCTTTTCAACCTTAACAATTTTTTTTTGACTTAATCCTTTAATTGTCTTATCCCATTTTTTGTTACTCAAATTAGCCTCTTTTTTAATCTCCTCAAGAATCGCTGGGGTTTTACGTGATATAAGTTTTAATACATTTTTTTCATTTTCAGTGAGTTCTAAAGTTTCTTGTTCAGCCTTCATTTGAGGGAAAAACAAAACCTCTTGAATCGAAGTATTATTTGTCATTAGCATTACCAAACGATCTATCCCAATCCCAATACCTGAGGTAGGAGGCATTCCATATTCTAATGCCCGAAGAAAATCTTGGTCTATGAACATCGCCTCATCATCACCTTTTTCACTCAGGGCTAATTGTGATTCAAAACGGTTTTTTTGATCAATGGGATCATTTAATTCAGAATATGCATTTGCTAATTCCTTGCCATTAACGAACAACTCAAATCGTTCTGTAAGATTTTTATTCGTTCGATGTTCCTTTGTAAGTGGACTCATAGATTTTGGGTAATCTGTAATAAATGTTGGTTGTACGAAATGGCTTTCACATTTTTCACCGAATATTTCTTCGATAAGCTTACCTTCACCCATGGTCTCATCAACTTCAACATTTAGTTTTGTTGCTGTGTTTCGTAATTCTTTTTCATCCATTTGAGAAATATCAATTCCCGTATATTTTTTGATAGCTTCAAAAATTGGAATTCTAGGATAAGGTGCTTTAAAGTTAATTTTTTGGTCTCCAACATGAATTTCTGTTTTTTTATGTATTGCATATGAAATGGTCTCTAATAAATTTTCAGTGGTTTCCATCATCCAGAAATAATCTTTATATGCAACGTATAGTTCCATAACAGTAAATTCAGGGTTGTGAGTTCTATCCATTCCTTCATTTCGGAAATCTTTTGCAAATTCAAAAACTCCTTCGAATCCCCCCACTATAAGCCGTTTCAAGTAAAGCTCGTTAGCAATTCTCAAATACAGTTTTGTGTTATGGGCATTATGATGGGTCACAAAAGGTCTTGCGGCTGCTCCTCCTGGAATAGGTTGAAGTATAGGGGTTTCTACTTCCAAATAACCCTTTTTAGTCAGAAAATCACGAATAGTAGTTGTTATTTTTGAACGTTTTATAAAAGTATTTTTTACGTTAGGATTCACAATTAGGTCAACATAACGCTGGCGATATCTTAATTCAGGATCATTAAATGCATCATAGATATTTCCCTCTGAGTCTGTTTTAGGGAGAGGTAAAGGTCGAAGAGATTTATTTAGTATTTTGAAATTTTTTACATTCACTGTTTGTTGACCAACTTTTGTTGTGAATAGTTTCCCTTCCAAACCTACTATATCACCAATATCAAGAAGCTTTTTGTAGACATCATTATACATAGATTTGTTTTCTCCTGGGCAAATTACATCTCGGTTAAAATAAACCTGAATGCGTCCTGTACTATCAAGAAGTTCCGCAAAACTTGCGCTACCTTGTATCCTTCTTGACATTAGACGTCCAGCTACTATTACATTTTTTCCATCCTTGTATAGTTTTGGCAGATCTGATGCATAAAAGGTGACATGAAATTGTGCTGCTGGGTAGGGGTTAATACCAAGCTCTTTTAATTCTTCTAATTTTTCCCGGCGAATAATTTCTTGTTCGGAAAGCTTTGCCATAAGATTTTATTTGATGCAAAGATAAGGAGACTATAAAAATCTAAGGAATCAAATTTTATATCTTTGAGGCTAAATTTAATAATGAGTTTTTTCAGGGTCTTATTGTCCATTTTGTTTCCGCCTTTTGCTGTAATTGATCAAGGTTGTGGTTCCCTGTTAATAGTTTTTCTTTTAACTCTCTGTGGATGGGTCCCTGGAGTAATTGCAGCATTAGTTATATTAAATAATCCTGGTCGATTCGTATTAAAACACAATTCGAATGCTAAAAAAAAATAAAAATATCAAAGTGGTAGAATTAGGAAATAAATCCTTCATTGACGCACTTTTGATTCAAGAAAACTATTTTAATAAAATTATTGAAACAAAGAGGTTAAATCGTAAAAGTAAAAATAAAATTAGCACTCAGAATTTTATGTTATGGGTAGAGCACAAACCTGTAATAACAATAGGTAAAAGTGGAAAGGGGAAAAATCTTTTATTGAATAAAAATGAACTAGTTGAAAAAGAAATTGAATACTATCAAACAAATAGAGGTGGTGATATTACTTTTCATGGCCCGGGACAAATTGTAGGTTACCCTATTTTAGACCTTGATAATTTTTTCACTGATATTCATAAGTATCTCAGGTTTTTAGAAGAATTAGTTATTTTAACACTAAAAGAATATAATTTAAATTGCCAACGAAGTCCTGGTGAAACTGGAGTTTGGCTGGATGTAGGGACTCCTTTTGCAAGAAAAATTTGTGCAATGGGTGTTAAAGCTAGTAGGTGGGTGACAATGCATGGTTTTGCTTTAAATGTAAATACAGATTTAAGTTATTTTGATTATATAGTTCCATGTGGTATAAAAGGAAAGGGGGTAACCTCAATGGAAAATGAATTAGGAAAAAAAATCCCTTTTAATGAAGTTAAAGAAAAATTGACTGAACACTTTGAATATTTATTTGAAGCAAATTTTAGCAGATAGATTTTTAATTAATTTGATAAATTGTTAGCTCATCTTCGTCTGATTGAACTATCATTTCAAGAGCTTCATCATTATCTGCATTTGAAAGATCTACAACAGAAGTTCCATATACGGGGAATCCTGCTACTGGATCACCATTACTATAAAACGCAAAAACTTTTTTTGTTTCATACTCTGTAAGAGTTACATATATAGTGTTATTTAAGTAATGTATTTTTGGGCTACTATAATTTCCAAATGGAAGAATAATTGGAATCCCTTTAATAACAAGTTTATTTTCTGATAATGTTACTAGTGATTTTTTTGTCATATCAATTTTGTGACCGACTTTAAGCCCAAGATCACTTCTGTTTAGATTCCCATTTTTATCAATTTGAATTAAGAATCCATTTTTATTTGTAGTTGAAAAAGTATTTCTGTAAGCAAAAACCGGATTTGGTGAAGTTTGAATATTATCTTTCAAAGTTATTCTATCTTTCCCTTGTCTATTTATTATTTTTATTTCACCTTCTAAATTCTGTAAAATTATATAATCTTTATTTCCAAATCGGATATGTTTTGGGGGATTTAAAAGAGGTTCCTGTAAAGAACTAAGTTTAAATCCACGGACTCTATTACCTTTATTATCAAACATCTCAATTTTTTTTCCATGATTTAAAAGAAAACGATAATTTCTATTGCCGTCATAATCAAAAACTGACAAATACTGTGGCATATCACTAGGTAATTTAAAGTTAAAAGGAGAGACTATTTTACCATTTCGATCTAAAATAATAAACCTATCTGGCGTACGAAATGCCATTTGAAGCCTTCTGTTTTTGTAAAGGTCAACCTGCTGAATTTCTCCAACTACAGTACCAGAAAGTTGTTTTTTCCAGAAAAGGTCACCTGTATTAGAAAATAGATACAGAACGTTATTTTCATCTTGTACAACAATATCCATTGTTTTATTTCTATGATTCCTTATCCATTTTGGGTTTGTTGCTAATGGAGCATCCAAGTTGAATCTAAATTGGTCGGTCACAGTATTTTTGGGTTGATTTGGATTGTTTTTTTGAGCTGTGAACCGGCTTTGGATAAAATTATCTTCCGAAATACCTTGTATAGCAATTAGAGGGTATGAATCCGACTTAACATTATCCCATATTTTAAAATTTTTTTTATTTTCCTTTTTCCAAGATTCTTTAAGGTTATTCAAATCTCCAACCCAAATAAAGGTGTTGTTATCAGCCAAATCGTCCTGGAGATTCTTAAAGTTTATGTCATTACCTAGTGTCTTTCCATCTAAATAAATACCAATTAATTGTTTTAAATATGATTTCTCTTTTGAATAAATTAGTGTTCGTTTAATTTTTGCTGAATATTTTGGGATATTATCTAAACCAAGAATTTTTAAAAAACCATAAAAATCTTTTGGTAATTCATGATTTATAATTTTTATACCTCTGTAACTATCTATAATATCGTTTTTTGAAAATAATCTTTTTTCAACTATGTCAGAGTTTCTTAAACTTAAGTAAATGGCCTGATTTGATTTGTTGTTAATAAATGCAATTTCATTGACATTACTCAATGGATCAAAATCAATTTTTTTAAATGCTATATTTTTGTAGCGAACAAATTCTTTGAAGTTTTCTTCCAGAGTTTTATGATCGCTGATGGATAATGCAAAATAGTTGTCAAAATTTCTTGGAATAAATTGATGACTTATTAAAGGTTGAGCTTTTAAATTTTTGTATAAAGTTAATCTATCGTGTATTGAGTCATTTATAAAACTTATACCGTCAAGAGTAAACGGATCTTTTTTAGTGTTGAAATCAAACGAAAACCAAGAATTTCCTAAGAAAGGAAAATATTTAGTTTTAGTGAAAAGTTTATTAATTACTTCTGTAATATCCTTGTGTAGAAAAATTGATAAAATAGCATCAGTATTGTTAAGCTCAGCAAGTCTGTAGAATTGACCATCCTGAATTCCTTTTTGTTTGTTTTGAATATTTCTTATACAATTTTCTAAAACTAGTTGGGAACTACTTATAACATAGATGTCCTCTATTTGTGTCCAAAAAATTTTTTTCTTCCCTTTATCACTAATGTAGACTGGTACCGAGTTGTAAACAAAATTTTCTAAAATATTTAATTTAATAGTATCTGAATTGGTAGACTTAAAAACATACGAGATGGCAATATTCCTTTTACCCTGCGGAGTAAGAATTAAAATTGAATTTGTACTTTTCTTATCTGGAACAACAGCTTTAATATTTTCATAGATATTGGAATCAAGTTTTGAAAGTTCAACAAGAAAAGAAAACTTTTTGAGAGTGTTATCAAGCATTAAGGGATCATTTATTTTGATTACTCCAATGCTATTCTGGGGCACAAAATCAAGTGGACTTGTAGTTTTTTTTATCGCATTTTTGCAACTTGATAACAATATAATTAATACAAGTAAAAAATTAAATCTCATAGGAGATAAAGTTAAAAACTACTTATCATCGATTTTTATTTTTTCTAAAATATTTTCAAACATTTTAAAAAAAACGTAAAGTTTTAAAATTTAATTTTTATTAAAAAGCTTGAATGAATTTCTGTGGTGTTCTGTAATTCCATACTTTTCAATCGCTTTTCTATGACTAACTGTTGGATATCCTTTATTTTTATTCCATCCATATTCAGGAAATTCATGCTCTATATTTTTCATGTAATCATCCCTATATGTCTTAGCTAGAATTGATGCTGCAGCAATATTTTGATACTTTCCATCCCCTTTAATGATACATTTATATGGGACTTCTTTATAAGGACAAAATCTATTTCCATCCACTATGATGTATTGAGGATTTTTTTTCAATTTTTTTATTGCCAAGTGCATTGCCTTAATAGATGCGTTTAAAATATTTATTTTATCAATTTCATCCTGAAAAACATGAGCTACTTGAAACTCAATTGCATATTTTTCAATCAGTGACCTCAAATTGTAACGCTTTTTTTCAGTTAAAATTTTTGAATCATTTATTTGAGGCAATTTTATTCCTAAAGGTAAAATTACCACTGCTGCCGTTACAGGACCAGCTAAACAGCCTCTTCCAGCTTCATCAACCCCTGCTTCTAATAAAGATGTAAATTGTGTTTTTAGCATAAAAAGAATCAATGTTTATATTTTAAACACTTTAACAATTTACATCCATTTATTTTAACTTCGCAATTAAATCTTCCATGATATGCGATTCCAGTTGATGGTTTTTTGTTTGTTTATAAGTGGTCGTCTACTTAATGCTCAACAAAAAAACTTACAAACAAGGAATGAAGTAGAAACTTATCAAGAGTTAAATTTTTCAGTTAAGGATTCTATTCCATTAGAAGAGATAAGTGTGACTGAAAAAAAAATTGATTCTTTAGATTCAAGTTTTTCTAAGAAGAAGAGATTCATACCTTATTTCAAGTCAATGAATGAAGTAACGGTTAAGGATTACAAACTAATGTTTTTAGATGGAACTGAAGAGATTGTAGATACCTCACTTTCTCTAGAAAGAGAATATTCATTTAATTTTTTGAGAAAAGACTACTTTGAGTATTTAACCTTTCCGAATATGGGTGAGGCTTTTAATAAATTAGGGTATAATTTTCAAGATCAAGCACTCACCCCTCAAATGGGAGCAAGGGTTAAACACTTTAGCTATTTTGAAAAAGAGGATATTCCTTATTATGAAGTTCCGTCGGCATATACAGAATTATTTTTTAAGTCTACTTTTCAACAAGGCCAGTTTTTAGATACATCATTGGCTATAAATACTTCTCCTAAATTTAATGTTGCTGTTTCATTTAGAGGTTTTAGATCATTAGGTAAGTATCTAGCCTCCCTAGGCAGGTCAAGGCAATTTAGAATAAGTACTCAATATCAAACTTATAATCAAAGATATCGTCTTCGACTTCATCAAACAACTCAGTCTTTAGAAAATGAGGTAAATGGAGGATTAAATAGAGATTCTGTCTATTTTTTTGAAAATGCACCAAATTATGTTTTAGCAGATGAGAATGGACAAGCAATATTAGATGAAAATGGGAATCAACAAATTGTTTTTTACGATGGTTTTTTGGATAGAAATCGCTTAGATACACAAGTTGACGCTGATAATTTGTTAGAGGGGAAAAGATATTTCATGGAACATAAATATCAAATGATTCCAGTTTCAAAAGACTCTACAGCCTATAAAATGTCAATAGGTTACAGTCTAAGCTACGAGAAAAAAAAATATAAATATGAGCATAGGTTTGCTAATCTATATTTTTATGGTAAATACGATAATAGCATAAGTGATAGTACATCTTTTGATAATATAGAAAATAAACTATTTCTTCAAATCAATAATAAATTATTAGGTGAATTGGACCTCAATTTTTATCACATCAAATGGGACTATTATTTAGGTCAAGATGATTATGAAAAGGACACATTACTTTCAAATTCGATAAATGCCCATCAATTAGCAGCCCAATTGAAATGGCAAAAAGACATTTTTGGGACTTCTTCTCGAATTATGGTGTATCAATCCATGAAAAAAAAGTATGCAACCAGATCGATTAAAATTGAGACAGAAAAAAGTATTAGTGATAAGACTAACATAATCGCCACATACAATTATCGCTCCCAACCCTTAAACTTTAATTTTTATTTATTACAGTCAGATTTTAAAAAATATAATTGGGAAAATTCAGATTTATCTAATCAGGACTTTTCTACATTATCTTTTGCATTAAATCACAAAAAAATTGGAAGTCTTCAAGGTGAGTGGAATTCGATAAAAAACTTCACATTTTTTAATAATACAACTCCTGAATTTGATTTAAATAGAAAGTTTAGTACTGAAGTTTTCCAGTTAAGTAATAGATTGGATTATTTCAAACTAAGAATGGATCAAAGGTTTGATTTCGGAAAATTTACATTAGCAAATAATATTCAATTTCAAAAAGTTAATCAACAAGGAGATCCACAGGGTACAATAGATGACCCTATTGGACTGAATGTTCCGAAATGGTTATTAAGAAGCACTTTTATGTTAACGTCCTCAATCTTTAACAAGGCATTATTTTTTCAATCTGGATTGACCTTTGTCTATTTTACCGATTATTTTGCTGATCAATACAATCCTTTATTAGCTGAATTTGTTACCCAAAATTCAACAAGTATTGGGAATTATCCAAGGTTTGATTTTTTCTTTAATGCCAAAATTCAAAGCTCACGAGTATTTATAAAGCTTGAAAATGTTTCAGCACCTATAAAGCATTTAATCAATATTGATGCTCCTTACAACTATTATTCTTCTCCTTTTGTTCCTTACAGAGATTTTTCAGTTCGATTTGGTTTAATATGGAACTTCTTCGATTAATTTTAATGATTGGATTTCAATTCATTAAAAAAAATTTAATAATTAATTAAAAAATTCATAAAAAACACCTTGAAAGAATTAAAAAGGGTTCTATATTTGCATCCGCTGATCAGAATCAGATATATTGTCAGTTTGTTATCAGCTTTATGTTCATTGAAAAAATTAAATATTAAGAATGACAGCGCGTATCGAAAGATACAAGTGAATAGAACCATTTTGACCAAGTCAATTTTTAGTTAGTTGTTATATATTATAAACAACAACGAAGAGTTTGATCCTGGCTCAGGATGAACGCTAGCGGCAGGCTTAACACATGCAAGTCGAGGGGTAACAGGGATTGCTTGCAATCCGCTGACGACCGGCGAACGGGTGCGTAACGCGTATGCAACCTACCTTTTACAGGGGAATAGCCCAAAGAAATTTGGAATAATACCCCATAAGATCTTTAATTGGCATCGATCAAAGAAGAAAACTCCGGTGGTAAAAGATGGGCATGCGTCCTATTAGTTAGTTGGTAAGGTAACGGCTTACCAAGACTTCGATAGGTAGGGGTCCTGAGAGGGAGATCCCCCACACTGGTACTGAGACACGGACCAGACTCCTACGGGAGGCAGCAGTGAGGAATATTGGACAATGGAGGCAACTCTGATCCAGCCATGCCGCGTGCAGGAAGACTGCCCTATGGGTTGTAAACTGCTTTTATACAGGAAGAATTGCATCTACGTGTAGTTGCTTGACGGTACTGTACGAATAAGGATCGGCTAACTCCGTGCCAGCAGCCGCGGTAATACGGAGGATCCAAGCGTTATCCGGAATTATTGGGTTTAAAGGGTCCGTAGGCGGTTTTTTAAGTCAGAGGTGAAATCCTGCAGCTCAACTGTAGCATTGCCTTTGATACTGAAAGACTTGAGTTATTGTGAAGTAGTTAGAATGTGTAGTGTAGCGGTGAAATGCATAGATATTACACAGAATACCGATTGCGAAAGCAGATTACTAACAATACACTGACGCTCATGGACGAAAGCGTGGGTAGCGAACAGGATTAGATACCCTGGTAGTCCACGCCGTAAACGATGGATACTAGCTGTTCGATCAACATTGGTTGATTGAGTGGTTAAGCGAAAGTGATAAGTATCCCACCTGGGGAGTACGCTCGCAAGAGTGAAACTCAAAGGAATTGACGGGGGCCCGCACAAGCGGTGGAGCATGTGGTTTAATTCGATGATACGCGAGGAACCTTACCAGGGCTTAAATGTAAGTTGCATAGATCAGA
>CACMZR010000006.1:82500-115723 GCA_902618245.1 uncultured Bacteroidota bacterium
CAGCTTTATTTTTTTTAGGAAGATCTGATTTACCCATCAAATAATTGTCAACTTGGTGAGCTACTTCCCTACCTTCTGAGATTGCCCACACAATAAGTGACTGACCTCTTCTACAATCTCCAGCAGTAAATATTGATTTCTTATTAGTCTGATAATTATTTTCACCATTGATATTTCCTCTCTCATCAAAACTTAAACCAAACTGTTCGGGTAGATTTTTTTCAGGTCCTGTAAATCCAAGGGCTAATAATGCCATATCACAAGGCCACATTTTTTCTGAACCCTCTTTTTCGATAAGTTTTGCTCTTTCTCCTGGAATTTTTTTCCATTGAACCTCAACTGTCTTTAAGGCTTTAACACGACCTTTTTCATCTCCAATGAATTCTTTTGTTAAAATACTCCATTCTCTGTGACTTCCTTCTTCATGAGATGAAGATGTCTTTAATTTAAAAGGCCAATAAGGCCAAGGATGCTCGTCAGTCCTTCCTTCAGCAGGTTTTGGCATTATTTCAAAATTTGTCACACTTTTAGCACCGTGTCTATTTGAAGTTCCAATGCAGTCAGACCCAGTGTCGCCTCCGCCAATAACAATAACATGAAGGTCTTTAGCTGAAAATTTTGTGTCAAGTTTGTGTTGACCATCTACAGCCTTATTATTGTGTGGAAGAAAATCCATTGCCTGAATAACACCTTCTAACTCTGATCCTGGAATAGGCATTTCCCTTTTGATTGTAGCTCCAGTTGCTAAAACCACTGCATCAAATTGCTTCTCAAGTTCTTTAGTTGAGATTGTTTTACCGACTTCAACATTACATTTGAATTTTATTCCCTCGGATTTAAGAATTTCTAGGCGCCTATCAATTACTTTTTTTTCCATTTTGAAATCAGGAATTCCGTAACGTAGTAGTCCTCCTATTTTATTTTCACGTTCAAAAACAGTCACTGAATGTCCTACTCGATTTAATTGTTGAGCAGAAGAGAGACCAGCAGGCCCTGACCCAATAATGGCAACTTTTTTACCCGTTCTAAATTTGGGGACTTCAGGCTTAATCCAACCTTCATTGAAACCTCTTTCAATAATATATTTTTCAATTAGTTCTATTGATACAGGGGGATTTACTATTCCAAGAACACATGCCTCTTCACATGGTGCTGGACAAAGCCTTCCAGTGAATTCAGGAAAATTATTTGTACTATGTAATATATTTAAAGCACGTTGCCATTCATTATTATAAACTGCATCATTAAAGTCTGGGATTAAGTTACCAAGAGGGCAGCCACTATGACAAAAAGGAACCCCACAGTCCATGCATCGAGCTCCTTGTTCTTGCAATTCGCTTTTCTTCGGAGGAAGTGTGAATTCGTTGTAGTTTTTAACTCTTTTTCGGGGCTCGATGACTGATTCTTTGAGGCGGTCGTATTCCATAAAACCTTTAATTTTTCCCATATTATATCGACTTTTCAAGTTTATTTTTTGCTATCATCTCGAGAGCATTTTTATAATCTGTTGGCATCACTTTAATAAAGTTTTTTAAAGATTTTGACCAGTTTCTCAAAATCTCGTTTGCCTTGGGGCTTTTTGTATACTTGATATGATTTTCAAGTAATTCTTTAATAATTTCCATATCATTTTTTTGAGGGTTTTCTAGTTCAATCATTTCAAGGTTGAATTTCTTTTCATCGAAAGTACCATTATCATGATAAATGTATGCAATTCCACCACTCATGCCAGCTGCAAAATTTCTACCAATATCACCTATAATAAGTGCTACACCACCAGTCATATATTCACATCCGTGATCTCCAACTCCTTCTACAACTGCTTTTGCTCCAGAATTTCTAACACAGAAACGCTCACCTGCAATCCCATTAATATAAGCTTCTCCAGAGGTTGCACCATATAATGCAACATTACCAATTATAATATTCTTGTGGGGGATAAAGCTCGCATTATCAGGTACTTTTGCAATTAACTTTGCACCTGAAAGACCTTTTCCAAAATAATCGTTAACTGTACCCTCAATTTTCATTGAGAGGCCTTTAGTCGCAAACGCTCCAAAACTTTGACCTGCTGTACCCGTAAAGCTTAAATTCAGTGTATCTTCTGGAAGGCCCTGGGAACCGTATATTTTTGAAATTTCGTAACTCACTATTGCTCCGATAGTCCGATTTGTATTCTTGATGTGAAATTTTAATTCTTGTTTTTTCTTTTTCCTTATAGCGTGCTTTGCTTTTTCTAATATTTTAATATCAAGAACATTTTCCAAATTATGATTTTGCACTATAGTGTTACGTTCCTTTATTTGATTAGGTACTTTTGGCTTATGCAAAATATTCGATAAATCAATTCCTTTTGCTTTATAATGATTAATCGCATTCTTCATATTCAATTTTTGAGACTGACCAACCATATCATTAACTTTTCTAAAACCTAAGTCAGCCATTATTCGTCTTAATTCCTCAGCTACAAAATGCATATAGTTAATAACATGTTCGGGCTTGCCTTTAAAGTTCTTTCGTAACTCAGGGTCTTGTGTAGCAATTCCTACAGGACATGTGTTAAGGTGACAAGCACGCATCATAATACATCCCGAGGCTATAAGTGGAGCTGTAGAAAATCCAAATTCTTCTGCACCAAGTAAACAGGCAATAGCAACATCTCTACCAGTTTTCATTTGACCATCGCATTCAAGTACAATACGACTTCTTAAATCATTCATTACTAATGTTTGTTGAGCCTCAGCTATTCCTAACTCCCAGGGAAGACCAGCATGTTTTAAAGAGGTTAAAGGAGATGCTCCAGTACCTCCATCATAACCTGAGATTAAGATTACATCTGCTTTAGCTTTTGCTACTCCAGCTGCAATTGTTCCTACTCCAACTTCTGAAACAAGTTTTACATTTATTCTGGCATTTCTATTTGCATTTTTTAAATCGTAAATTAACTGAGCTAAATCTTCTATTGAATATATATCATGGTGAGGAGGGGGTGAAATAAGACCTACATAGGGAGTAGAATTTCTGACTGAAGCAATATAGGGATTTACTTTTGGACCTGGAAGCTGCCCGCCTTCACCTGGTTTTGCTCCTTGAGCCATTTTTATTTGAATCTCTTCAGCTGTACTTAAATAATGACTCGAAACCCCAAAACGGCCAGAGGCAACCTGCTTAATTGCGGAATTTTTAAAATTTCCGTCTTTATCGGGTGTAAATCGATTAGGATCTTCACCTCCTTCTCCCGAATTGCTTTTACCTCCAATTCTATTCATTGCAACTGCTAAATTTTCGTGTGCCTCTTGGCTAATTGAACCTAAAGACATTGCACCTGTTTTGAAACGTTTAACAATTTCTGTCCAAGGCTCTACCTGATCTAATGGAATCGGGTCATAGCTTGAAAATTCAAATAAACCCCTTAACGTCATTAATTTTTCATTCTGGTCATTGATCATTTTTGAAAAGACCTCATAGCTTTCAGTTTTATTTTTTCTTACAGCTTGTTGTAATGATGCGATTGTCGTAGGATTGACAGCATGAGCCTCTCCATCTCTTCTCCATCGGTAATCACCTCCTATTTCAAGTGGCAGTCCAAGCTTGGACTCATGAATATAAGCTTTAGTGTGCCTTTTACTGATTTCCTTCTCGATTTCATACAAATTAATTCCTTCTATCCGAGTCGGAGTATTACAAAAAAATCTATCAATTAGCTTTTTAGACAATCCCAAGGCTTCATAAATCTGTCCTCCTCTATAAGAATGCAATGTAGAAATACCGATTTTGTTCATCACTTTTATTATACCTTTAGCGATTGCTTTATTAAAATTATTGATTGCTTTTTCTGCACTTTCTATAATAAAGTTATTATTACATTGATAAGTAATAATCTCATTTACTAAGTATGGATTAATAGCACTTGCTCCATATCCAAATAACAATGAAAAGTGGTGTGGCTCTCTTGGTTCAGCTGACTCTACAATGATTCCAAATTGAGATCTTTTTTTAAACCGTTTGAAGGCGTGGTGTACATGAGATGTGGCTAATAACATTGGAATAGGAGCAAGCGAAGGAGATACACCACGATCAGATAGTATGATAATATTCACACTTTTTGCAAGAGCATTTTCAACTTCACCAATCATATCATCTAGTGCGTCTTCTAGACCATTTAATCCATTATTAATTTCGTAGAGTGTTGAAATTGTGGTTGTCTTGAAATCGTCTGTCTCTAAGTATCTAATTTTATCTAAATCTTCATTTGATATTACTGGATTCTGTATAGATAGTTTTTTTGCATGTTCTGGACTGATTTCAAAAAGATTGAATTCTGGCCCTAGACTAAGGCTAATGTCGGTTACAATTTCTTCTCTTATTCCATCAAGTGGAGGGTTTGTTACTTGAGCAAAAAGTTGTTTAAAGTAGTTATACAGTAGTTGAGGACGATCTGAAAGTACGGCAAGCGGTGTGTCAGTTCCCATTGATCCAATTGCTTCTTTTCCATTGATACTCATTGGGGTAATAATTGTTTTCAAATCCTCTTGAGTATATCCAAAAATCCTCATTCTAGTTTCAAAATCTTCACTTTCAATTCTAGTATTATTACCTGTATAGGGTATATCTCTAAGATGAAGAAGGTTTTCTTTTAACCATTTACCATATGGCTTATCAAGTGAGATTTGTTTTTTTATTTCATCGTCCTCAACAATACGCCCCTCATCCATATTTACCAAAAACATTTTTCCTGGTTCAAGGCGTCCATGCATTTGAATATTTTCTGGATCAATTTCAAGTACTCCAGTTTCGGAAGACATAACCACATATCCGTCTTTTGTTACAGTATAACGAGAAGGGCGAAGTCCGTTTCGATCTAAAAGTGCTCCAATATATTTCCCATCTGTAAATGGAATTGAAGCAGGACCGTCCCAAGGTTCCATAATGCAAGAATTATATTGATAAAAAGCTTTCTTATTTTCATCCATAAACGTGTGTTTTTCCCAAGCCTCTGGGACTAACATCATCATCGCTTCTGGTAGTGATCTTCCAGTAGCAAGGAGAAGCTCCAATGTCATATCCATTGAAGCAGAGTCAGACTTATCAGGTATTACTATTGGTAATATATTTTGTAAATCAGAACCGAAAATTTCACTTTTTAAAAGCTCTTCTCTAATTTGCATCCTACTAAAATTTCCCTTGTATGTATTAATTTCTCCATTATGGCACATATAACGAAATGGCTGGGCAAGATCCCATGTCGGAAATGTATTTGTAGAAAACCTTTGATGCACTAATGCCAAACGAGTTACTACAGCTGGATCTTCAAGATCATTATAATACCCCTTTATATCCTCAGGGGTCAATAAACCTTTATAAATTAATGTATGAGTCGAGAGGCTAGGTAAGTAAAAGTAAGAGGATTGTGAAAGCTTAGAGTCTGATATTGTGTGCTCAGCTATTTTTCTTGCACAATATAGCTTTATATTGAATTCATAATCAGAAAGGTTAACAGTTCCTCTACCCACAAAGATTTGCATTATATTCGGCTCAGTTAGCGCTGCAATATTTCCCACAACATTGTGATTTACAGGAACTTTTCTCCACCCCAAAACTTCAAGTCCCTGATTTTTAATTTCATTTTCTAATACACCGATACAATAAGTTCTTTGATTTTCTTTTTTTGGTAGGAAGACCATACCGACTGCATATTGATGGGATTCAGGAAGTTTAAAGGCACATTTTTTTTTAAGAAAATCATGTGGTATTTCAATTAGTATACCAGCCCCATCGCCTGTTTTACCGTCTGCACTTACAGCTCCACGATGTTCAAGACAATCTAGAATATCTAGTGCTTTATGTATTATATCATTAGTTTTTTTCCCCTGAAGACTACATATAAATCCTGCCCCACAGTTATCGTGTTCAAATTGTGGATCGTAAAGGCCCTGTTTTGGTGGTAGCATAATTTTTTAAAAGCTAACAAAAATAGTAAATCAACTCTCTTAAATTACAATAAAACTTCCTAAATCTAGCTATTTTTCATGAACACAAAATTTTATTCATTAAACTAAGAGATCTTTAAATTTTTAATCAGTTTTTTTAAAAAAAAATGAAAAATTAACAATTTTCACTTCCTTTGTTTTTAATAATATAAAAAAATACAATTGTTAAAAAATAGATACAAAGTTATAGGAGTTATGTCAGGAACTTCTTTGGATGGAATAGATCTAAGTTGTGTGAATTTTAGGCTCGATAAATTTTGGAATTTTGATGTTGAGGCTACAAAAACAATTAGCTATTCAAAACAATGGATTACTAGATTAGAAGAATTGTTTCATGCAACTAAAGAATCTATTGAAGCAGGAGATGAATCCTATACTTTATTTTTAGCAGAAAGTATTAATTCATTTGTTAAAGAATATAAATTATCTAAAATCGATGCAATATGTTCACATGGACATACCCTATTTCATGATCCGAAAAAGGGATTAACTTTTCAATTAGGAAATAGAAAGATCTTAGCTACACTAACAGGTTTAAATGTTGTTTGTGATTTTAGGACTCAAGATATCAAGTTAGGGGGTCAGGGAGCACCTTTAGTGCCAATTGGCGATAAATTTTTATTTCGTAAATATGAGGCATTCCTTAATTTAGGTGGATTTTCAAATGTCTCTAAAATTTCAGATGAAACTACCATTGCTTACGATATTTGTGCTGTAAATACTGTTCTTAATTTTTTGGCCAAAAAAAAAGGGAAATCATATGATTTGAATGGTGATATGGCTAAACAAGGTAAATTGATTTCACCCTTATTTAATGAATTAGAATCATTTGAATATTATCAAAGGACTCCTCCAAAATCTTTGGGAGTTGAATGGGTGAATTCTAAAGTACTTCCACTTCTAGAAAAATATAGTTCAAACAGTGTCGAGAATTTATTAAACACGTACACTATTCATATTGCTTCATTGATTGGAAAAAACTTTGATTATGGACAAAATGTGCTAGTAACTGGTGGAGGGGCTAAAAACAATTTTTTGATAAAAAAAATTAGAGAAAATCAATTTGCAAATTTCATAGTGCCGTCAGAAGTTATAATTGATTATAAAGAATCAATTATATTTGGTTTTTTAGGGGTTTTGAGGTTAAGAAATGAAGTTAACTGCTTAGCTTCAGTAACAGGAAGTGTAAGGAACCATAGCTCAGGAAACATTTTTACGCCCTAATTTTTTTAGGATACTTGAGTATTGGGTATAGATTTTTTTATTTTTAACAAACAAACCGATAATTGACTCATGGAAACCATTATTATAACCATTTTTGTTCTAGGCTATCTAGCTATTACTCTTGAGCATAGCTTAAAAGTTGATAAACTCATTCCCGCATTAGCTATGATGGCCCTAATGTGGGCTATCATATCCCTTTCCCATTTACCTGTTTTTGATGTTAATACAGAATTAAAACAACTTGAGCCTACCCATATTGATGAAATATTATTGCATCATCTTGGTAAAACAGCTGAGATAATAATCTTTCTTTTGGGCGCAATGACTATCGTTGAAATCATTGATTATTTTAATGGATTTTTTACAATCAAAAACTTTATCAAAACAAGAAGTAAAAAAGGTTTATTATGGATTTTTTCAATTTTAGCATTCATTCTTTCAGCTATAATTGATAATTTAACTGCAACCATCGTGCTTATTACAATTTTACAGAAAGTTGTAGTCAAAAGAGAGACACGTCTTTGGTTTGCAGGACTTATAATTGTAGCAGCTAATGCAGGTGGTGCTTGGTCACCAATTGGCGATGTCACTACAACTATGCTTTGGATTGGTAATAAAGTAACAACCCTCAACTTGATCACTTACGTTTTACTCCCATCAATTTTTTGTTTAGGGATCCCAGTTGGTATAGCTTCTTTTTTACCTGCTTTTCAAGGTGAAATTGATGAACCGGTTGTGGATGAAACAGATGTTGGTTTTCATAAACATGGATCAAGCATTTTATACCTAGGCCTTTCAGCAATAATTTTTGTTCCTGTTTTTAAAACAATAACCCACTTGCCACCATATGTTGGTATGATGCTTTCTTTAGCAGTTGTTGCAACATTTGCTGAAATCTTTAGTAAAGCTAAAATTAATATTACATCCTTTGACGAAGAAAGTGACGCTCATCAAACAAGTAGCCCTGTTCATCGATCATTATCAAAAATAGAATTACCAAGTATATTATTTTTTTTAGGGATTTTACTTGCAGTTGCAGGACTTGAATCACTGGGATTATTATTTAATTTTGCTGAGGGTCTCAATAAAACAATACCCAACACTGACATTGTTTTAGGATTGCTTGGTGTAGGATCTGCTGTCATTGATAATGTTCCATTAGTTGCAGCGAGTATGGGTATGTTTTCAAACCCAGTAGATGATCCAGTATGGCACCTTATTGCCTACTCAGCAGGAACTGGCGGAAGTATGCTAATTATTGGTTCTGCTGCAGGTGTTGTTGCAATGGGAATGGAAAAAATTGATTTTTTCTGGTATTTAAAAAAAATTGCTTGGCTAGCCTTTTTAGGATTTTTATCTGGGTTTATCGTTTTTGTTGTTATGAGAGATTTTCTATTCTAAATATTTAACCATTAAATAAATAATAAAATAAGATTTTAAAATGATTTTAAGTCTCCAGCAACCATCGCCATTTCAAACTCAAAAAACACTTTCATTAATAGAATTAATTGAAAACGGAGGCTTAGGGGGACAAGTTATTATTGGTCTTTTATGTACTCTCTTATTGACTGTTGTTTACATCTACTTTGAAAGGATTTTTGCAATTCGTTCTGCAGTTAGGATGACACCAACATTCATGTCTCAAATTAGGTCTTTTGTAATACAAGGAAAAGTAGAAGAAGCTCAAAAATTGTGTTTGAAAGAAAATGTTCCAGTATCAAGGTTAGTTTCTAAGGGATTGTCTAGAATTGGTAGACCATTGGAAGATATAAATACTGCTATCGAAAATGCAGGTCGTTTAGAGGTATATCAACTAGAAAAAAATATTAGCATTTTAGCAACTATCGCTGGTGCTGCACCGATGCTTGGATTTTTAGGTACTGTAGTTGGAATGATCATTTCCATTTTTGAAATTTCTAATGCAGGAGGAAATATTGATATGCAATTACTTGCAGATGGGCTTTATACAGCGATGACAACAACTGTTGCAGGATTGATAGTCGGTATAGTAGGTTACGTGTCTTACAATCACTTAGTTGTAAAAACAAATAATGCAGTTTATATTATGGAATCTACCAGTTTGGAGTTTTTGGACTTACTAAACGAACCAGCTTAGATGAACCTTAAAGGAAGAAATAAAATAAGCCCTGAATTTAATATGTCTTCAATGACAGATGTTGTTTTTCTATTATTGATTTTTTTCATGATAGCCTCAACATTAGCAAAACAATTGAATACAATAAAAGTTAAACTTCCTAAGGCTGAAGGTAAAAGTGAAAACAGAAATGCTTTTGCAGTTACAATAACAAACTCAAAAAAATTTTATATTGATTCTAATATTACGCCAAAAAGTAATTTAGAGGGTATGATTATTTCTACTTTTTCGTCCTTGAATTCACCTTCTTTAATTTTAAGAGCTGAAGAAAAAGTGCCAATAGATGAAGTTATTTTTGTAATGAATATCGCAAATAAAAATGGAATTAAAGTAGTACTTGCTGTAGATAGTCAATAAAGTTTAAACTTATTAGATGATAATTTTTGATTCTCCACACAAAAAAAAATCTGCTAGTATCACATTTATTGTGGCTTTACTTCTAATTATTCTTTTTTTTGGTTTGGGATTAACTTATTATGATCCACCTATAGATTATGGAATGGAAATTAATTTTGGAAACACTGTACAAAATTCTGGAAATATCAAAGAGCAAAATCATGAATTAAACAATTTAGATGTTATTGAAGAAGATCAAAGTTCAGTTAAACCCGCTACCAAGTCAAATACTGAAATTAATGCGTCTATGAAATCAAAATCTGTTTTAACAGAAAGAAAATCTTCAGTATCCATTTCTAAAAAAGAAAGTTTAAAAAAGCGAAATCAAAAAAAAGTAAAAAAAGGCAAGAAAATAGAAAAACTTACCATCAAAAAAGATATCCCAAAGGTATCGAAAACTACTAAAAATATAGTATCAAATCTGCTCAACAAAAAAAAGCAAGTAAATGACAATCAACCTAATAATAGTCAAAGCCTAGTAAATAAAAATAGCCGCAATCAAAGCGCTTATTCTTCCACTTATTATAACAGTTCCATTTCTGGATCAGATATTAAGAGCTATGGTTTGAATGGTAGAAGTTTGCAATCTAAAGGCAAAGTATTGCAAGAATGTAATGAACAAGGATTAGTTGTAGTTAGAATAAGTGTTAATCGCAAGGGAGAGGTTGTCACTGCTGAACCAGGTGTTAAAGGGACTACAAACACTCATCCTTGTCTGCTTAATCCAGCAAAAAAAACAGCTCAACTACATAAATGGTTTCCAGACAACGAAGCACCTGAACTGCAATTTGGGTTTGTTGTAATTCAATTTAAACTTGGAGAATAAAAATTTGGACACTTACAAAGAAACATTAAAATGGATGTTTTCGAAACTTCCAATGTATCAGCGTCAGGGAGCTGCAGCTTATCGCTCAGGATTAGATAAAATCAAACTATTAGACCTTTATCTTGGCCATCCTCATAAAAATTTTAAATCGATTCATATTGCAGGTACAAATGGTAAAGGTTCTACAAGCCATATAATAGCTTCTATACTGCAAACAGCAGGCTATAAAACGGGTCTTTATACTTCCCCTCATCTGTTGGATTTTAAAGAACGCATTAAGGTCAATGGTAAAGAAATTTCTCCAGAGGAAGTCATGATCTTCATAAATTCAAATAAGCCTTATTTTGAAAAAGAGAATTTTACATTTTTTGAGATGTCTGTAGCCCTGGCATTTTGGCATTTTAGTAAAGTTAATGTTGATTATGCTATAATTGAAGTAGGATTGGGAGGAAGATTAGACGCAACAAACATAATTACACCAGTATTATCAATAATCACAAATATTGGTCTTGACCATACTCAGTTTTTAGGCAAAACACACCAAAAAATAGCTTTAGAAAAAGCAGGAATTATCAAGAATGGAGTTCCAATAATCATTGGAGAAAAAGATATCAAAACAGAAAAAATATTTAAAGACGTATCAAGAAAGTCAAAAGCACCTTTATATTTTGCCAAAAAGACCACAAAATATTTTGCTTCAGACCTAAAAGGATTTTACCAAAAAAAAAATATTCAAACAGTAATTACTGCATTGAATCAATTGCCTAGTTTTAATTTAGATAACTCAATAATTAAAAAAGGACTTAAGAGAGTTGTTGATAATACAGGATTAAAAGGACGTTGGCAAGTTTTACAGAATTCACCTAAAGTAATTTTAGATGTTGGACACAATAAAGAGGCATTAAGATCAATAGCCAGACAGATTAATGAAATTTCATATAATAAATTATATTTAGTTATGGGATTTGTTAAAGAAAGAGAAGTAGATTCTTTGCTTTCACTTTTCCCAAAAGAAGCAAGCTTTTATTTGAGTAGCCCCAACGTTGAAAGGGCCATGCCTCTTCCAATTTTAAAAAAATTATTAAAACCTTTAGATCTAAAAATAAATTATTTTAAATCTATTCCTATTGCATATCAAACAGCCATATCAAATTCAGATACAGATGATTTGATATTTGTAACTGGAAGTACTTTTGTTGTGGCAGATATTCTAGAATATTTAGAAATTAAAAATTAATTTAAAATTTTGAGTTTTAGTTTATACCATAAATTTTATCTTTACGTTCCAAAATAAGTACTTGGGCGCTTAGCTCAGTTGGTTCAGAGCACCTCGTTTACACCGAGGGGGTCGGGGGTTCGAATCCCTCAGCGCCCACATTAAATTGTTTTTACTAAGCTTTATATTTACTCTTTACTAATTTTGGATTAAGCTTATTTTGCTAAATTGTATAAAAATGCCTTTATGTTTAAAATCGGTATGACAGATCGATTGTCTTTATATATTATCATATTATTCTATTCGGGGGCATTTATTGTTGGATATAATTTTTTGAATAAAGATAATGATCAAAAAACTTTAGAAGTTAATAATAACAAAAGGCTTGTTCATCTAGTTTTAATAAAATTCAAAGAACAAATTTCCTCTCAACAGTTTCAAAAACTTACAGATGGTGCATACAACCTGCAGGCTATCCCAGTTGTTGAGCAATTAAATTTTGCAGCCAATATTTCCCCAGAAGGTTTAGGCAAGGGATATACACATAGTTTGACAATGAAGTTCAAGACAGCTAATGATAGAGATAGTGTTTATTTACCTCATCCTATCCATAAAAAATTTGTTGATTATTTTCTTCCTTTAACAGAATCTGTTTTAGTTTACGACTTTTGGGAATAAATTAACTACCAATAAGCTTATCAATTTTCTCACGCTCCTCTTTGGCTAGCTCTGCATCAACTAATATTCTTCCACTATGTTCGTCAGTTATTATTTTGTTTCGTGATGCAATTTCTAGTTGAACTTGAGGTGGAATTGAAAAATATGATCCTCCTGATGCACCGCGTTCAATTGATACAATTGCCAAACCATTTTTTACACTAGATCTAATTCTTTTGTAAGAATTTATGAGTGTTTCTTCAATATCTTTTTCAAATTCGGCAGATTTTTTTTGAAGTAAACCCTCTTCTTTGTGTGTTTCTTTAAGTATTGTTTCTAATTCAACTTTTTTGGAATCCAAGTGTTTTGATCTATCTTTAATTTTCTGTGTTATTTCTTCCAGTGATAATTCTTTTTGTTCAATATTACTTTTATACTCGTTAATCTTCTTTTCAGCTAGTTGAGATTCCAAGTCTTGAAATTCCTGCTCTTTAACAATAGAATTGTACTCTCTATTGTTTCGAACATTTTTTAGTTTTTCCTCGTATTTTTTGTGGAGTTCTTTTGCGTTTTCAATAATCTGTTTTTGTTCTAGTACTTCTTTTTTGTTTTCATCTACGATTTCTTTTATCTTCTCAGATTTGGTTTCTAAGTCTTTAATTTCATTTTCCAAATCTTCAACTTCCAATGGGAGTTCACCTCTTAAGCTTACTATTTCATCAATTCTTGAATCTATGAGCTGAAGATCGTAAAGTGCTCTAAGCTTTTTTTCTACAGTTGCTTCTTTTTTTTTGGCCATGTTTAAATGTAGTTAACAGGATTTGTTTTTGTTTTCGATAAGGCGATTGCAAAATTAGGTAATTTTTTGGTAAGATAATCAAATATCAAATTTTTAGTATACTGTTCACTTTCATAGTGACCAATATCAATTAGTAATATTTCCCCATCAGCTTGAAAAAACTGATGATATTTAAGATCTGCAGTTATAAATGCATCTGCTCCTTTTTTTTTAGCCTCTTCTATTGCGAAGCTTCCTGATCCTCCAAGTACTGCAATTTTATTTAATTTTTCTCCTTTATAATTGTTGTAGCGAATGTATCCCGTATTAAATATTTTTTTTAGATTTTTTAAAAAATCAATCCTATTTGTTTCATTTTTTAAAAAGCCTATTTTTCCCATACCCACATTATTGTATGAATTCAGAAGGCCATACATCTCATAAGCAACTGTTTCATAAGGATGTGATTCAAAAAGAGCTTTTTGAACTTTTCCAGTTAAATAAGATTCAAAAACAACATTTATTTGAACTTCATCAACAGAAACTTTTTCTAATTTTCTGCCAATGTGAGGATCACTTTCCATATTACCTGTAAATTGACCTTTACCCTCTAGTAGGAAGCTGCATTCGGTATAATTTTCTAAATTACCAGCTCCTGCTTTATGAAGCGCCTTCAAAACCTTTTCAGCTTTATTTTTAGGAACATAAACAACGAGCTTTTTTAGTGTATCTTTTTTTGGAATTAAAGCCTCAGTCTTATATAAACCAATTCGTTTACAAATTTCATAATTAACTCCTTTAGGATGGTTATCTAATCGGGTATGTAGAGCAATAATAGAAATGTTATTTTTTAATGCTTTCGAAACTATTCTTTCTACATAAGTTTCACCATTTATTTTTTTTAATTCAGAAAAAATTATTGGATGAAAACTTACAATTACGTTAAACTTTGTTTTAATAGCTTCCTCTAAAACTTCCTCTGTTGTATCTAAGGAAATTAAAATGCCATTGCATTTGTCATTTGGATTTCCAACTAGTAGTCCAGTATTATCAAAATCTTCTGAATAAGCTGATGGCGCCCATTCATCAAAAATATCAAGAAGCCCTTGAACTAACATATTACAAATGAATTAAAACAAATATAATATTTATCTTAATCGCCATGAAAAAGTTATCCTTCATATTAGCTCCTTTTGCAATTATTTATGGTGGTATTGTAGCTCTAAGAAACCTTTTGTTCGATTTGAAAATATTACCTAATATAATGCCTCAAATTCCAAGTATTGGTATTGGAAATTTAAATGTTGGAGGAACTGGAAAGTCTGTTTTGGTTGATTATTTAATAACTTATTTTAAACAGAAAAAAAATCCTTTAGTAATAAGCAGAGGTTATAAAAGAAAAACTCGAGGTGTTATTATTGCAAATGATAAAAGTTCTGCCTTAACAATAGGAGACGAACCATATCAATTTTTTTCCAAGCATAAGATTGATGTTATAGTGTGTGAAAAGAGGAAAGACGGACTTAATATTTTAATGCAAAAAAACCTCAAACCGGATGTAATTATTTTTGATGACCTTATGCAGCATAGATACGTTACTCCTCACTGTCTTGTAGTAACGACTTCATTTAACCAAATTTTTTTTGATGATCATTTGTTGCCTTTAGGACGATTAAGGGAAAAAGCTAGCCAAGTAAAAAGAGCTAATATAATTTTAGTTACGAAATGCCCGGATGTTTTAAGTATTAAGGACCAATTAAAAATCAAGCATAAAATAAATCCAAAAAATTATCAAAAGGTTTTTTTTACAAAAGTGTTATATGGGAAAAATATCATTAATAAAAAAAATAAAAAAAGCCTCACAAAATTAAAATTACCTTTTTTGCTTATTACTGGAATTGCAAATTCTGATCATCTAGTCTCTTTTCTAAAAAATAAATCTTTAAGTTTTGAACATTTAAAATATTCAAATCACTATAATTTTAGTTTATCTGATATAAAAAAAATTAAACAAAAAAAGCAAAGTAAAATAATACTTACAACAGAGAAGGACTTTGGAAGGCTAGAACCATATTTTAATTCAAATGAACTTTTTTATTTACCAATTGAAATGGATTTTTTTACTAAAAAGAGGGAAGATGAGTTTAAACTTTTTCTTCAAAAAAAAATTAATGTTTTTTAAGCGACGTGTTTGTGAGCCTTATATGATGATCTTACAAGAGGTCCACTTTCAACATGCCTAAATCCTAAAGAAAGCGCAAATTCTTCATATTTTTTAAACTGCTCAGGTGTAATAAAGGATTGAACAGGAAGATGTTTTTTACTTGGCTGGAGATATTGCCCTATCGTCACTACATCAACTTTTACTTCTCTAAGATCTTTTAAAGTTTCTAAAACCTCTTTTTCATTTTCACCAAGGCCTAACATGATACCCGACTTGGTTCTATTTACACCTTGTCGTTTAAGATAATTTAATACATCTAAACTAGTATCATATTTAGCTTGAACTCTAACTTTTCGAGTTAAACTTCTAACAGTTTCAACATTGTGCGAAACAACTTCAGGAGCAACTTCTATAATACGATCTAAATTACGACGGTTTCCCTGAAAATCAGGAATTAGTGTTTCTAAGGTAGTATTCGGATTTGTCCTTCTTATAGCGTTTACTGTTTCGGCCCAAATAATTGAACCCATATCTTTTAGATCGTCACGATCAACAGAGGTAATCACAGCATGCTTTATTTTCATAATTTTAATGGAGTTTGCTACTTTCTCTGGCTCAGCCCAATCAACAGAAGAAGGCCTACCAGTTTGAACGCCACAAAAACCACAAGAACGTGTACATATATTTCCTAAAATCATGAAGGTAGCAGTCCCTTCTGCCCAGCATTCTCCCATATTGGGGCAACTACCTGATGTACATATTGTATTGAGTTTGTAATTTTCAACTAGTCCACGAAGTTCTGTATATTTTTTACCAGTTGGTAATTTTACACGAATCCATTTGGGTTTTTTTGTGTGTTTAATTTCTTTTTCTTTAACCTCCACCATCATAAACTTTTTTACAAAGATAAACGAATGATTAAATACTTAAAAGATAAATTATCGTAAAACTTGATAAAAACAACAAACTTATTACACTTAGAATCTTTAGACCTTGGCTAGGCTGATATTTCTTTGGCATTTGATTGCTTAGAATTAAGCGAAAATTTAAATATGCATAGAGTGGAGCAGTTACAAATGAAAGTACTGTAGCAATTTGAACGAGCTGCCCCATTTCCGATAATAAAAATAAAAAAATGGCTCCAGTACCTAAACCTAAAACTAAAAGCCATGGGAGATAATATGATTTATCCTTATTAAAAAGAAGTTGAATGGTTTTTGACATTGCTCTTGGAGAGGCGTCTAGAGTTGTTATTGTTGTACTTAACATTGTAGAAAAAGTAGCCACCGCTATTAGAATATACGTTGTTTGACCAAGGCTAGAAGTATAAAGTTGAATTAATTGACCTGCAAATTCAACTCCTTGATTGGAAAATTCCATACCGGTACCAAACATAACAAGTGCTCCAAGTCCTACGAAACATACTGCTAAAAAAGTAGTAGATACATATCCAACATTAAAGTCGAAAAGTGTTTCTTTAAATGAAATTTTTTTGGACTGTGTTTTATTTTTTTCAAGTGTCCATATCGAATGCCAGATTGAAATATCCAGAGGAGCGGGCATCCAGCCCAAAAAGGCAATCAAAAAAAGTAATCCGCTTTCATTTGGTAAAATTTGATTTAGGGGAACTGTGTTATCATTTTTTAAAAAAGCAAAACCAACAGCAAGAATACTGCTTATCGCAAGACAAATCATTATAATTTTTATAAACTTATCTAATAATTTATAACGTCCAATAATTAGCAAAACACTGCAGAATAATGTTATTAATAAACACCACACAACTATATTTTCTGAAATTCCGAACAATTTTGATGCTAAACCTGCGGTAACAACTGTCACTGCACTTTGTATCGTAAACATAGTCGCTAGATTAACAAAAAAATATGCCCATAAGTAGCCCTTTCCAAGCTTATAATAGCCATCTAAAAGGCTTTCACCGGTTACCTGTGCATATCTAGGGCCATACTGGAAAAAGGGGTATTTGAATAGATTAATTAACAAAAGAGCCCAAATTAGCCCCCACCCATATTCAGCTCCAGCTCGAGTTGATTGAACTAAATGCGAGACTCCAATTGCAGCTCCTGCAAAAAGAAGACCAGGACCCAGTTTGGATAATTTAAATGTCATTTTGTTCAATTAAGCTAGCTAACATTTTTTTTGCTCGAAAAAGTTTTACTCTAATTGTAGTGGGAGGTTCTCCTAGAATCTTTTCAATTTCTTTTAAAGATAGGTCTTCAAAGTATCGCATTCTTATAAGATTTCTAAATTCCTTCTTCATCGATTTGATATGTTCTAAAACCTTATCCAAATTTTGATTTGAAATCATAAGTTCTTCAGGTGAAGGAACCTTATTTAAAATTTCTTTTTGAGAAATAGCATCAAATTCTTTATGATTTTCATTTTGCTTTTTTAATTTTCGATAACGGTCAATCTGATGATTTTTGGCTATTGTAATTAGCCAAGAACCGAAAGAATGTTGATGATCAAATTTATCTAGACGATCAAAGGCCTTTGTAAAAGATTCAATTGCTAATTCCTCCGCGATATTAGAGCCTTGCGTCCTTAAAAATAAGAAGGAGTAAACAGAATTCCAGTACTTGTCAAAAAGTAAATTGAAAGCAGTTTGATCTTTTGAAATAGCCTTTTTAATAAGTTCTTTTTCATCTTGAAAAACCATCAAAAGCCCAATTAATTATTAAATGTAACAGGGTTTTTACATTCCGCTTCATCAGGCATCTTACCGCATAATCCGCATGGTTTATTGTCTTTGTTTAGAAATGGACTTTGACTAGCACAGGTTCCAGCAAACTCACCGTCCTTTTTCGCCCAAATTTTAATTGAGATTCCTGCAAATGCTATTAAAAGGAGTAGAAATGATATTACAAATAAAGCCATGAGATCAACCTATTATTCAAAAATACTAATCTTTATTTTAAACAAAACAATTTGGGATACTTTAAAATAAAAGTTCTTCAGCATTCCACAAACTTCGAATGTAAATGAATCCAAAGGCTAAACCCGTTAAAAGCTTAATGAAGACTCCTACAAAAAATCCTAAAAATGCGCCAATAGCCGCTTTTAAAGCTCCTTTTTTATTGTCTTTATTAATAATTAATTCTCCTAAAAAAGCCCCCAAAAAAGGCCCTAATATCAAGCCAAATGGTCCTAGAAATAGAATACCAAAAATTAATCCAATACTACTTCCGTAAACACTTCCTTTTCCGCCACCAAATTTTTTGGCACCCAAGCTTGGAATAAAATAGTCTAAAATAAATATTGCTAAGGCAATACAAAAACTTAAGATTAATAAAGTAAAATCAATTGATATATGTGGTACAAAACTTAAAATCAAAATTCCAACCCAGCCAGTTATAGGTCCTGGTATAATTGGAAGAAAGCTTCCAGCAATTCCTAATAGGATAAAACATCCAGATAGTAGAATCAATAAATTATCCATAATCAAAAATATTCCTTTTTTCTCTCGGGTTGTAATTTAAATATTGAAATAGATAAAAAAGTGTAATTTTAGGTTGAAATACTTGTTCATGAAAAATATTAAGGTTTATATAATTATAATCAGCTTATCACTTTTAGCGACGGGATGCCACCTTTTTGAATCAACAAAGGTCTCTTCAAAAGAAATTAAGGCTGCATCCACTTGGTCAAAAAAAGACCAGGGGCCAACTTTCTCCGAATGTGAATCGATAGAGAGTACAGATGATAAAAAAGACTGTTTTGAGTCGATAGTTTCAAATTCAATATTAGACTATATAGACCAAAATCCATTGGAATCATCCGAACCAATTTCTGAGGAAATAAGTGCTGTAATTATTATAGATAAAGAAGGATATTTTTCGTTAGACGAGATTGAGCGCTCTAGAAAGATGGACAATGCAATTCCAAATTTAGAAGAACAACTTCTTGCTGCCATCAGTATGATACCTCAAGCAGAGCCTGCCATAAAAACAAATGTTGGAGCTTTTGTTTCTACAAAAATAGTATTACCAATTATGATTGTTGCCGATTGACAACTCTATGAATGAGGACAATATCATATTGGGAATTGATCCTGGAACTACAATAATGGGGTTTGGTATTATAAAAGCCACAAGTAAAGAAATGTCGTTGATACAAATGAATGAGTTGCAATTAAAAAAGTATGAAAATCATTTTTTAAAACTTCAAAAAATTTTTGAGAGAACTCAAGAAATAATTGATGAATTTCATCCCGATGAAATTGCAATTGAAGCTCCATTTTTTGGTAAAAATGTTCAGTCAATGTTAAAGTTGGGAAGAGCGCAAGGCGTTGCAATGGCTGCTGGATTATCAAGGGAAGTAGCCATAACGGAGTATTCACCAAAAAAAATCAAAATGGCAATTACAGGAAACGGAAATGCCTCCAAAGAACAGGTTGCGAAAATGCTTCAAAAGCTTTTTAAAATAGAAACTTTACCTAAGAATCTAGATGCTACTGATGGATTGGCAGCAGCAGTTTGCCATTATTACAATCGGGGTAAATTTAAAAGTGAAAAATCATATTCAGGTTGGAGTGCTTTTGTAAATAAAAATCCTCACAAGGTTAAGTCTTAGTAAATTCTTAAGCTATTAAAAATGGCCAACCTTTATATACACTTTCCATTTTGTAAACAAGCCTGCCATTATTGTAATTTTCATTTTTCAACAAAAAAAATAGATTCTGGTGGGATGTTAGATCTTATCAATAAAGAACTTAAAATAAGAGCAAGCGAGGTAAAGACTCCACTTGAAAGCATTTATTTTGGAGGTGGTACTCCGTCAATGATTGAACCGAAATCAATAAAGTCATTTATAAATTCTATTAAAGCACAATTTCAATTTATTCCCGAAATTGAAATAACACTTGAGGCAAATCCTGATGATATTAATGAAGACTATCTTTTAAACCTAAGAAGCTCTGGAATCAATCGCCTTAGTCTTGGCATCCAATCTTTTTTTGATGAAGATCTTAAATTAATGAATAGAGCTCATGATCAAAAGCAAGCCCTAGAGTCAATAAATATTGTAAGAAAATACTTTAATAACTATTCTATTGATTTGATTTATGGGATTCCCTACACAACTTTAAAGGACTGGAAAAAGAACCTTGATATTGCTTTAGATTTTAATCCACCTCATATTTCAGCTTATGTTTTAACTGTTGAAAAGAAAACGGCATTAGATTTTCTAGTTAAAGAAAAAAAAATCGCCCTTTTAGATGAAGAATTAGTAAAACAACAATATGATTTGCTTATCAAAAAGCTTGAACAGAAAGGTTATATAAATTATGAATTTTCAAGTTTTGGCAAACCAAATTATTTTTCAATAAATAACTTAAACTACTGGAATAATAAACCTTACTTGGGGTTAGGACCATCTTCTCATAGTTTTGACGGGGCTTCAATAAGAAGTTGGAACATATCAAATAATCACCAATATAAAAAAGGTATTGAGTCGGGAAAATTATTTATAGAGCATGAAGAATTGAGTAAAAAAGACAGATATAACGAGTATCTAATGACATCTTTACGTAAAAGGGAAGGTGTTTCTTTGTCTTATGTGGAGGAAAGTTTTGGAAGTACTTATGTCTCTTATTTGGAAGAGCAGGTCTCAAGACATTTGCATAAAAGAAACCTATTTTGGGATGGAAATTTTTTAAAAATTTCAAACAATGCAAAGTTTCTAACCGATGGAATAGCTGCTGATCTTTTTATCGTTTAATAATTATTCTATTTTTTGTAAAGTTTGATAAAATGGTCATAAAACTTTGGTATAGTTTCTATGCCCTTAAAAAAATTAAATAAACCAAAATGCTCATTTGGTGAATGAAGTGCATCACTATCTAATCCGAAACCCATTAAAATAGACTTAACTCCAAGCTCCTTCTCAAACATAGGAACAATTGGGATACTTCCCCCACCTCTTTTAGGTATAGGTGAGGTTCCAAAGGTTTCCTTATATGCTTGGTGTGCAGCTTGATATCCAATAGTCGAAATGGGAGTAACATACGCATAACCACCATGATGAGTTATAACTTCAACGTTAACTCCTTTAGGTGCTAAAGATTTGAAGTGATTAGAAAATAGTTCACTAATTTCTTCCCAGTCTTGATCAGGTACAAGACGCATTGATATTTTTGCATGTGCCTTGCTTGGAATTACAGTTTTAGCACCGTCACCCATATATCCACCCCATATTCCATTCACATCTAGTGTCGGTCTTATTGAACGATGTTCTTCGGTTGTATAACCCTTTTCTCCATCAACATCGTCAATACCAATAGAATCTTTTAATTCTTGCAGATTAAATGGAGCCTTTTCCATTTCGGAGCGTTCTTCTTTTGACAGTTCAACTACTTTATCATAAAACCCAGGGATAGTAATTTTTTTATTTTCATCTTGAAGTTGCGAAATCATATCACACAAAACATTAATTGGATTAAGTACAGCACCACCATAAATTCCAGAATGTAAATCCCTGTTGGGTCCTGTAACGGATACCTCCATATAACTTAAGCCTCTTAGGCCAGTAGTTATTGAAGGTAAGTCTTGGGCAATCATACTTGTATCGGATATAAGAATCACATCGCATTTTAGTTTTTCTTTATTTCCTTTAACAAAATCTTCAAGATTATCACTACCAACTTCTTCTTCTCCTTCGATCATAAATTTAATATTGCAAGGAATAGGGCCTTTAGCGAGCATAATTTCAAATGCTTTTATATGCATAAACATTTGACCTTTATCATCGCATGCGCCTCGAGCAAAGACAGCTCCATTAGGGTGAATTTCAGTTTTTTTAATAACTGGTTCAAAGGGAGGACTTTCCCAAAGGTCAATGGGATCAGGAGGCTGAACATCATAGTGTCCATAGACTAAAACTGTAGGAAGCTCTACATCTTTTATATACTCACCGTAAACTATAGGATGTCCTGGGGTTGAAATAATTTCAGTTTTTGGGCAACCTGATTTTTTTAAAGCGTTTTCTACCCACTGTGCTGCCTGTTGCACATCTTTATTGTGAGTTGGATTTGCACTTACAGAAGGGATTTTTAGAAAATCCATCCATTCTTCTAGAAATCTGTTTTGATCTTTGGTTAATGTCATTTTAATATCTCTAAGTAATTCAAGCAAAGTTAACTCATGTATTTTTTTAGGAGAAGAAATTTTATTGAAAAACTTAATTATATTTGTCCACCTCTGCGGGTGTGGTGAAATTGGTAGACACGCTAGATTTAGGATCTAGTGCTTCACGGCGTGGGGGTTCGAGTCCCTTCACCCGCACAAAAAACCCCAATAGAGTTGGGGTTTTATTTTTTTTCTAAAATTTTGATTTACAAACTTAAATAAGAATTATTAATTCAATCATTCATTATTATTTGGGGTAACGAAGAATGAGAAGAACTTATTTGGTTTATACTTACTTTAAAATCCTCCATTTTTCTCAAGTGAACATCGAGCTCTTGCTTTAAACTTTTTATTCTTTCTTGCTGAGGAATTGTTGGTGGATTGGTTGTATTATCGATTGCTCGCATCAATGTTTTTATTTCCTCTTTCAGTCTTGGTTTTTGCCTGTAACTCATTGAGGGAGGGGGCCTCATTAAATGATCATCCTTAAAGATTTTAATTTTATTGTGTAATCTTTCTAACTTTGGAAGGTCTTTACTAGACACAACCTTAAGTTTTATAGCTAAAGCCTCAATCTGTTCCTCTATAAACAGAATATTTTCTATTAATTTATGAGTATGATTTTGTAAGTCTCGTAAGCTAACTAAAGCTTCAGATTTTAGTTTATAATTCTCCACAGGCATTTCTATCCTATAATCACCACTTACTAAAAACTCAGAGACTTCAGTTGTGTTATTATATTTAATTTCAGCTTTATAAATTCCAGGAGCAACTTTTGGTCTAATTTCTTCACTTAAACCTTCATATGTTTTTCCAGGCTTAGTTTTTTTAATTTCCAACTTGCCTTGCTCATTTACATTTAATGGATTTACTGAATCATAACCAAGGTCCCATGTTAATCTATTAATTCCTTTATCTGGATTTTCATCTTCAAGAGTTGTAACCAAATTATTTTGTTTATCAAAAATTTTTACCTCTATGGAACTTTTAGGTTTATGATTTAAATAATAATTTATGTAAGTGCCGTATTCTGGATTTTTCGCAGCATACTTTTTATCTCCTAAATTTTCTAAACGCCAATACATATTCCATAAAACACCTTCTCTTATTGGGAAAAGATGAATAGGTTTATCCATTATTCCATCTAACTCCTCTAAAGGTCTAATATCATCTAAAATGTAGGCTCCTCTTCCATGGGTACCAATAACTAGATCACGATCTCTTTTCTGAATCCTTAAGTCTCTCACTGAGACATTAGGAAGGTCAATGTTGATTTTTTCCCAATTTTTTCCACTATCCCAACTTGCATATATGCCGTGTTCCATTCCAGCAAATAATAATTTAGGATTATGAGGATCTTGTCGAACTACCTTAACGTAATCATCTTGAGGAAGATTACCCGAAATTTTTTCCCAGGTTTTTCCAAAATTTTTGGTCATAAAAATGTAAGGTTTAAAATCATCCATACGATGTTGATCAACAGTGACAAATGCGGTTCCAGCATTGTGTTCTGAAGCATGTATTTTTGAAACCCATGAAAATTCTGGTAGACCTTTAATTCTGTTGTTTAAATTTTTCCAACTTGCTCCACCGTCCATAGTGAGTTGAACATTTCCGTCATCAGTACCAGCCCAGATGACTCCTTTTTGAATAGGCGATTCGGCTATATAGAGAACCGTACAATGGAATTCAGCTGCAGTATTGTCTTGATAAATAGTCCCTCCTGAAGATATTTGCTTTGACTTATCGTTAGTAGTTAAGTCTGGACTAATTACTTCCCAACTATTACCACGGTCTTGCGATTTAAATATTACATTTCCTCCAACATAAACAGTCTCTGGGTCATGAGGTGAAATATGAATTGGAGAATCCCAATTAAATCTGTATTTGTGTTTATCAATTGCATCTCCAGCGGAGCCTACAATTTTTGGATAAGGGTGAATAGTTCTAACATTACCGTATCTGCTGTCAACAAGAAAGGGAACACCCCCCTGTAGATTTGTATAAACTAAATGTTCATTACCCGGAATAGGTTCTGCAAAGTAACCGTCACCATAGGCGAGTCCCCTCCAATGGCGTTTTAAAATCCCTGCATTATACAGGGAGTTACTAGGTCCTACCCAAGTACCATTATCCTGAAGACCTCCATAAACATTATAGGGTCTAAGGTTGTCAACTTGAATTTGATAAAATTGTGAGAGTTCAATATTATTTATTATTTCCCAGCTATCACCACCATCAAAGGATCTTTGAAAACCACCATCACTACCATTTAAAATGTATTTGGGATTTTTAGGATCTATCCAAAGTGATTGATGGTCACCATGAACAGATGTAGCGATTCGCTCCCAAGTATTTCCACTATCTTTTGATCGACTCAGCCATCCTGATATGGAGAACAGGATATTGGAATGCTGAGGATCAACTCTCACATCACTATAGTAAAAGGGTCTAAAATTAATGTTAGGATCGTCATTTACCATTTCCCAGTTTTCACCTTTATCATTTGAGCGAAAAACAGTACCACCTCCCTTAAATTCTGTCATTAGATAAATAATATTTGGATCACTTTGTGCAATATAAATCCCTGGTCTTGCCATGTCAGTTTTTGGGAGGCCTTTCATTATTTTTTTCCAAGTGGCACCTCCATCTGTAGTTTTATAAACAGCGGTATTTTTTCCACCATCATCAAAACGCCAAGGTCTTCTTCGAAATGTCCACATCCCTGCATACATAACTCTTGGATTTTTTATTTCCATAGCAATATCAGCACAGCCTGTATTTTCATCTATAAATAAAACTTTATCCCAAGTTTTACCTCCATCAGTAGTTTTAAATACGCCTCTTTCTTTATTTGGTCCCCATTGTTTTCCGAGTGCACAAACGCAAGCTATATCAGGATTACTTGGATCCACAACAATACGTTTTATTCGCTCTGTTTTTTTTAAACCTAGATTTTTCCACGTTTGTCCACCATCAACAGATCTATACACCCCCCACCCATAGCCTACACTATTTCGAGGATCTCCTTCTCCAGTACCTACCCAGAGCACATTACTATCTGAGGGGGCTATGGTAAGTGCACCTATAGAGTAGGCTCTTTGATTTTCAAAAATAGGTTTGAAATTTACTCCTCCATCAATTGTTTTGTGAATGCCTCCATCTGCTCCACTAACATAAAAAGTTGAGGGATCTCCTGGCACTCCATCTATGTCAGTTACCCTTCCTCCCATGTTGGCAGGTCCTATTGCTCTCCAAGAATATTTTTTAAGGAGTTCAGCTTTTTGAGTATAACCTTCAACTATTATGCTAAAAAAAGCAACGATAGTAAGGATGTATTTCTTGATAATATTTAAATTTTCCATTGGTCGTATTTGATTATTCAATTTAAAAAAAACTAAGTAAAATTCATATTGGAAATTATTTTGTAAATTTTTACTTTGAGGGACCATAATTATATGTATTAGAGGACTTTAGTATTATTTTATGTTTTTTAAGCTATAATTATTAAAATGCAGTGGAAATGCAGTATAAAATGATTAAAATTTATATTGGAAGTTCAATATATTAGCATCAAACAAATCAAAATGGATTATAGTTACTTATATCATACCGATATACCAAAAGGGGTAAAGTCAGTTTATATTAATGGAAAAAAGATAAGCAGAGAAGAATTTTTAAAAGAAAGGAAAAACTTTTTTTCAAAAAAAAGGTCAATTTGAATTTAAGGACATGGATAGAGGTATTAATAATCTTTTTAATAGTCTTAATCATTTTCCTCTACTTAAAAAAATAGCAACCCTTGCTTAGAATAATTAATTTATCGCTCATCTTTTTTTATTCTCTTTCTTGTTTATCTCAACAGGATTTAGAATTAAGAGATTCCATCATAAAGTACCAATTTTCAAATCCCAGCCTCGCAATAGATTTTGGACTCAAATATGTTGAATCGGTTCAATCTAAAACACCCGATAGTTTAGTTATTGGAACTCATGCTATGATTGGAGAAATCCTCTCAGATATGGGCCTTTATGCCTCAGCTATAGAATATCTTAATAGGGCTTTGGACCTTTATCAAACCATGCCAGACAAGAACAAGGCAAATCCAGAAATTACCCAACCTCCTTGGATTATATTAAACATTGGGAGCATTTATTTTAAAAATGGTGATTACAAAAAAGCAGAGGAAAAATTCAATCAGGCAAAAAGTATTTTTTTAAATCTTCCAGATAAGCAAAGTAGAGATTTTGGTTTGAATACAACAGATTCAAATCTGGGACTTATTGATGAGATTAAAGGGGATTACCAAAGTGCAGAAAAAAAATATTTTAGCGTTTATCAAAGAAGGCTTAAATCAAAAAAACCTGAAGATATGCTTTATTCAATTTCACAGCTTATAGCTGTCAATTTTTTAAAAGGTGATATAAATTCTGCCGAAAATAAATTTGAACAGCTAAAGCAATACTACAGTGAAAATAAAAATAATCAAGAATCAAATTCTTTATTTACTAGAAATTACGGGTATGGTTATTTTGTTAGTGGGGCTTACTATCAGTCGAAAAAAAACTATAAAAAAGCAATCGATTTTTTCACTCAATCTGAGAAAATCTTAAGCGGATTTCCTACAGAAGTAAGTGCACTAGGTTCAAGGTTTGCAGAATGCTATTTAGGACTAGGTGATCTAGTTAGAGCTGAAAAAAAAGCAAAGCAAAATCTTGAAACAAAAAATTTAAGTGACGCTGAAAAACGATACAACTATAATGTACTTGAGAAAGTCTATTCAAAAAAGGGGATGAACTCTGAATTACTTAAAGTAAAAGATTCCCTGATTCTTATTTCAGCAGGAGGATCAAGTGGAAAGATTTTTAAGTCTTTAAACAATCTTGAAACGCAAATTCAAATTTCTAAATCAGTAAGAGAATTAAATGAGAGTAAAATTAGATACAATACATATCTGTACATATTAATAATATGCTCTGTCATTTTGTTTTTCTCACTCATGACAATTCGTGTAAATTACAATTATCAAAAAGAAAAGGGGAGTAGACTGGAATTGGAAAAGCTTGCAATAAAAAACGAACTTGATAAAAAAAATAGAGAGCTTGTCAGTAAATCAAATTTTATAATACAACGTAACGATTACCTTAAAAAATTAAAGAAAAAAATTGAAGTTCAAGACAATAAAAAAGAGGTCGCCTCAAAATTGTCAAAGGAATTAAATATGGTCATTTCCTCAGAAAAATCTTATCAGGATTTCGATAATATGTTTGTAGAAGTTTACCCTGATTTTTACAAATCAATAAACGATATAGCCAAGCTTTCAAAAACAGATTTAAGATTAGCCTCCTATATAAAAATGAATCATAGCAATGATGAAATTGCAAAAATTTCAGGAGTATCGATCAGAACAATTGAAAGTCAACGCTATCGATTATCAAAGAAGTTTAACCTAGAAAATGGCTACGAGTTAAACAATTTCATACATAACATTTAAACCTAATTCTAGGATTAGATCTCTTAAATTATTGCTAGACACTGTAATTAATTTTTATTTTTTGATAAAATATTACTGCATTTTTACTGCAAAAATCATTTTTTGATTAAAAAAATGGATTTTGGTCTCTATGTTTAATAATTTTATGATGTAATTATAATTGCTATATACATCTTGAGTATTCAAACAAGTCAAAATTTTGAATTAGGGTTTGCTCAAACTTATCCAAACTTTACAAAAAATTTAGTTGATACCTGCGACGAATTATCTTTCCAAGAGATAAAGATATGCATGTGTATAAAGCTTAGTTATTCTAATGTTCAAATAGAAAAGCAGCTAAATATTTCGCCAAGCACTCTTTCTAATATGCGCTCTAGCATTAGAAAAAAAATGGGACTCAGTAGAAGCCAAAATTTAACAACTACAATCCTAAAAATATAATGGGAAAGATAGCTTTAAATTTTACGCTGAATAAAAAACTAGTACTAACATTTTTAGTTTCAGTTTTTAGTTTTCTATTTTCATATTCTCAAGACACTACAAGTCCTACTGTTGTGATTTCTGATAATGCTTCTGGTGACACTGTTGGAAATAATGAGACTATTAGAATTACGGGAACCTTCAGTGAGAATATGGCTGCAAGCCCTCAGATTAGTATTGGTAGTTTAATTACAAATGCTAATATGACCCAAGGGGGTAATGCTTCGATTTGGTATTACGACTGGGATGTATCTACTGGAAGCCCAAGTGAAGGCCCAGTTGTAGCTACAATCACAGGTACAGACCTTGCTGGAAATGGTTTGGGTTCTACAACAGCACTTAATAAGGCGCTTAACCTTAACGGATCTTCTTATACAGCAATACAAAATAACGGTAATAATGATTCTTATCCACTTAGAAGAAGGCCCGGTGATGGCGTAACAAATGGTAATCAACCTTGGATGGTTAATGTGATTTTTAATACTTCTGAAGAAAAAAACCAAACAGTTTGGGCTCAAAGGGAAACAGGAAGTAATGACAAAATAAAACTTAAAATAAATGGACAGAGATTAATCTTTAGATATGGAAGGAATAATCATTATAACAATTGGTCTTACCCAGGTTTTATTAATACAAATACTTGGTACTCTTTTACAGTTAAATACAATGGAGGAAATGTAACTCTTCCTGCTTCATTTGATATTTACCAAACTGATTTTTCAAGTGGTATTACTTCAAAAATAACAAGTTTAGGGAGCTGGGCAACAATAGGAAATCCTAGTAATTCTTTAGAAATACTTGGTAATTTTTATGCAGGGAACGATAATTCTGCTGAGTGGTTTAATGGCTATATAGCATCAGTAGTTGTTACAACCCTTAAACAAGGAGAGGATCCATCGCTTAATGAAATTTCTATGTTCAGTCAAGATCCATTGGCATGGCTGGCAAACTACAAAGAAGGTCAAACATTCAGAGCTCCTAATAAGGCAAGTGTTGAGTCAGTGAATTTCCAAAGCTTAAATAATAATAAAACAGGATCACAGCGAAGTGACTTTGCAACCTATTTGTGGTTAATGGGTGATGGTAAAGCAGGAAGTGGTAGTAATGGTCTTGGAACAGGGAGCAGTAAGCATGTAAAAAATGAAGTTACCAACTCTAGTGAATCTAATAAAACAAGATTAAATTTTAATAATGCTCTGGAAGCCACAGGATATGATAATGTAGATGATGTAAACATAACTGTTCCAGCTAGAAGGCAATATTATATTACTGATACTATTTCACCGACTGTAACACTTACCGATACAGACGCTGATAATATAATTTATACTAAACTTACACCTTCAAGTTCGGTCACAATTACTGCAAGTTTCTCAGAAGCAATGACTGCAACACCTGTAATAAATATAAGTGGTATTGTAACCAATGTGGCAATGACCAGAATTAGTGGAACAAATAATTATACCTACAATTGGAATACTTCAACTCCTACTCTTGCTGCGGGAGTGTATACTGCTACAGTAAGTGGAACAGATCTAGCTGGATTAGCCTATTCTGGTACAGATAGTATAACATTTACTATAAGCCCTACTTTTTACCTGGCCTCTAATGGGGTGACTGTAAAGTGTTCTGGTTGTAGTGCCGGGGACCAGGGAGTAGTTGGTGGAGTGACCTACACGGCACATGACAACACTTCTATTGCAGCTAAAAACAAAAATGATAATGATTGGAATAGGATAGTAACTACTCTTGTAACAGACATGAGTGATTTATTTCGTCATCAAAACACTTTTAATCAAGACATAAGTTCTTGGGATACTTCTAATGTTACCAATTTCCATGGAATGTTTGAGATGAATCTTGGAGTTAATAACGATAATAGCTTCAACCAGAATATTAGTGCATGGGATACTTCCTCAGCCACTGACATGAGTTATATGTTTTATAATGCTGATGCATTTAACCAAGATATTGGTTCCTGGAATACATCAAGTGTAACAAATATGGAGAGGATGTTTGCCAGTACAACTAATTTTAATCAAAACATAGGAGCATGGAATTTATCAAGTCTAACTAATATTTCATACATGTTTAATAGCGCAGGGGCATTTAATAATGGTGGCAGTGGTACCATAAATAACTGGAACACTTCAAGCGTAACTACTATGAGAAATTTATTTAGTGGCGCTACTGTGTTTAACCAAAATATAGGTTCCTGGAATACATCAAGTGTCACTGATATGAAAGGTGCACTATCAGGCAGGGATTTTAACAATGGGGGTAACGGTTCTATTGATAATTGGGATACTTCTTCTGTTACAAATATGGAAAGTATGTTTGGTCAATCATTTAACCAAGATCTAAACTCGTGGGATGTTTCAAATGTTACAACCATGGATAGGATGTTTATGAACTCTTATGCATTTAATGGAAATATCTCTAGCTGGGATGTTTCCTCTGTAACCGACATGGAGGCGATGTTTGACACTGCTAGAGCATTTAACAGAAATATAGGTTCTTGGGATACTTCTAGTGTTACCAATATGAGATCAATGTTTGCAAATGCTTTTGCATTTAATCAAAATATAGGTGGTTGGGATGTTTCTAATGTAACTGATATGTTAGAAATGTTTAAAGTAGCTAGTGCATTTAACAACGGTGGCAATAGTTCAATTGGAAATTGGAATGTTTCTAATGTAACTAGGATGTTTAAGATGTTTTCCTCTGCTCAAGCTTTTAATCAAGATCTCTCTGGATGGTGTGTTACAAACATTACTTCTTTTAGTGAGACCAATTATTTTAATGAGAATTCTGCTCTAACTGGTGCAAATCTTCCTGTTTGGGGTACCTGCCCGTCAAATGCGACACTTGTAATTACCTCTGATGATTCAGATAATGTTATTACTACCGGTCAGGTAACCCTCACCGCAACCTTCTCAGAAAACATGGCTGCCTCGCCTACTATTTCTATAACAGGCGTGGTTACCAATGTTTCAATGACACAAAGCACTACTGCAGCAGTATGGACTTACTACTGGCAAGTACCTTCAAATATTTCTTCAGGTACAACACTCAATGTTACCGCTACTGCAACCGATACTAATAGCAGATCCTACTCCGGAAATGCTTCCCTTACCCTTACTATAAGCCCTACTTTTTATTTGGCCTCTAATGGGGTAACTATAAAATGTTCTGGATGTAGCGCAGGAGATACGGGTATGGTAAGCGGGACGCTATATACTGCTGCTGCTAATTCTAATATTTCATCACTGAGAGCTGCAGGGAACTATAACTTAGCAACTACTCTTGTTACTAGTATGCAAGGTCTTTTTGCCAACAATAATTCTTTTAACACCGATATTGGTTTTTGGGACACTTCTAATGTAACAATTATGCGAGAGATGTTTAACGGTGCAACTGCATTCAATCAAAATATTGGAGCCTGGGATACATCAAAAGTTATAAATATGAGTTACATGTTCTATGGAGCTACTGCATTTAACAATGGTGGTAGTAATACCATAAATAATTGGGATACATCAAGTGTTACTGATATGAGTAAAATGTTTCAAATTGCGAGTGGATTCAATCAAAATATTGGATCTTGGGATACGTCAAAAGTAACAGATATGAATTATATGTTTGGCGCAGCTGATGCATTTAACAATGGTGGTAGTAATACCATAAATAATTGGGATACATCAGAAGTAACAAATATGTCTGCTATGTTTTATAATAATGACGTATTCAATCAAAATATTGGATCCTGGGATACGTCAAAAGTAACAGATATGAATTATATGTTTGGTAATACGGGTGCATTCAATCAAAATATTGGGTCCTGGGATACATCAAATGTAATAAACATGTCAAATATGTTTTGGAGAGCAATTGCATTCAATCAAAATATAGGAGCATGGAATACATCAAAAGTTAGAAATATGAGAAGCATGTTTGAAGGTCAAGGTATAGGCATCTACACCGTGTTTAATAACGGTGGAAGTAGCACAATAAATAATTGGGATACTTCTAGTGTTACCAATATGAGATCAATGTTCTATGCTTCTAATTTCAATCAAAATATTGGTAGTTGGGACACCTCTAGTATTTCTGGTAGTGGTAATATGGCGAGTATGTTTGCTAATTCAACTAATTTCAATCAAGATCTCTCCGGATGGTGTGTCTCACAATTTAGTAGTGAACCTTCTCTCTTTAAATTTAATGCTAATGCTACTTGGAGAAATGATGCTTCCAAACAACCAGAGTGGGGAGTATGTAATTCCAATGTATCGGTAATTTTATCTGATACCGATGCGGATAATTTAATAACAGCATCAGATACGGTAACTATAACAGCTTTCTTTACCGAGGCAATGACAGCTACTCCAAGGATTAGTATTTCAGGACTAGTGACTAATGTTGCAATGACTAAAATTTCCATAGGAGGAAATAGTTCGGTTGTGACTCAGGTAGGAGCAGATTTTGATGGACAAAGACTAAATGATGATACTGGTCGTTCAGTTTCTTTATCTTCTGATGGCTTAACGGTAGCTATAGGATCACCAGAATGGGAAAACACAGGAATTATTCCTCTTCCATATAGTCAGGGTAGGGTAGCTATTTATAGATGGAACGGATCTGCTTGGACTCAATTAGGGTCTAATATCACGGGTGAAGCAAGAGATAATTATAGCGGTT
>CACMZR010000007.1 GCA_902618245.1 uncultured Bacteroidota bacterium
TAAAAAAAACATCTGTTTTACCTGGATTAATTATTTTACCTAGACATGTTTTAGGTGGAAAGGGTTACAAGGCGCCAAGTGATAAGCTTAATATTGCTGGTGTAGGTGTTAGGAAATACGGAATGGGATCTAGAAATTTACATGCTTGTAGAGAAGAGAACATTGTTGCTTTATGTGATGTTGATTTCAAACAATCAGCATCGACATTTAAAAAATATCCCAAAGCAAAAGTATATAAGGATTTCAGAAAAATGTTTGAAAAACAAAAGGATATTGATGCTGTTATTGTTGCCACACCTGATCATAATCATGCTGTAATTACAATGATGGCAATTAAATTAGGTAAGCATGTTTATTGTCAAAAACCACTCACTCACACCGTTTTTGAAGCGAGGAAAATTACTGAAGCAGCAAGAGAATACAAAGTGCAAACACAAATGGGTAACCAAGGCAGATCTTCTGATGAAATAAGAAGTCTAAAGGAATGGATAAACGATGATGCGATTGGGCCTGTTAGAGAGATACATGCATGGACGGATAGGCCTGTTGGAGGGCATGCTTGGGATACATTTGCTGTGAAAGCTATGTCTAAAGAAAAGCCACCGGTACCTGAAGGGCTTGATTGGGATCTTTGGCTTGGACCAGCTCCTTATCGCAATTATCATCCTGATTATCATCCTTTGTCATGGAGAGCGTGGTTAGATTTTGGTACGGGTTCCATGGGAGATATGGGATGCCATATTTTAGACCCTTCATTTTACGCACTTGATTTAGGTTCACCGAAAGAAATACAAGCAACATCTACTCATTGGATTCCTGAAATTTCAACTCAAACATACCCCTCTGCTTCAATAGTAAGAATGAAGTTTCCGAAAAGAGGTAAGCATCCCGAAGTCAACCTTACTTGGTCTGATGGTCGAATTTTACCTCCTATTCCAGAGGAATTTAAACCAGGTGAAAGGTTTACTTTAAGTGGGGCAATGCTTGTTGGTGACAAAGGCAAAATAATACATGATTCTCATGGGGCAAGTGGTTTAAGAATCTTACCAGAGCAGAAAATGAATGAATACGTAAAACCTAAAAAGACAATTCCCCGTGTAAAAACTTCTCATGAAGGAGATTGGATACGTGCTTGCAAGGATGGAAACCAAGCTTCATCAAATTTTGACTATGGCGGACCTTTAACTGAAATGGCTCTTTTGGGGATGATTGCTATTCGTTTAAAAGACCAAAGATTAATTTGGGATTCTAAAAATCTAAGATTTACTAATAATCAAATGGCAAATGAATTAGTTCATAAGGAATATCGAAAAGGTTGGTCTCTTTAAAAAAACTAATTCTGAAAATGAATCCTTTAGTTCAAATATCTCTTGATTTAACAAACATAGATGAGGCCATAGAAACTTCATCCATGGCTTTAAGAGCCGGTGTAGACTGGCTAGAAGCTGGTACACCTTTAATTTTAGCTGAAGGACTGCATGGTGTAAGAAATTTAAGAGATTCATTTCCTAACGTACCCATAGTTGCAGATTTAAAGACTATGGATGGAGGTTACCTTGAGGCAGAGATGATGGCAAAGGCTGGGGCTACTCACGTAGTTGTAATGGCCAGAGCTCATCCTGAAACTATCAAATGCGTTGTTCAAGCAGGAAAAGATTTTGGTATAAAAGTAATGGGTGATAATATGATTAGTGATAATATGATTGACGGTGCTAAATTATTGGAAGATTTAGGATGTGATTATATTATTCATCATATAGGGTATGACGAAAGAAGAGGTATTAGTGCACAAGGAGGAAAAATGCCAAGTCCGCTAGATCAGCTGATAGAAGTTGTAAAAGCCGTAGACGTCCCTGTTCAAGCTGTAGGCGGATTAACTCTTGAGCAAGCAATAAAGTGTCCTCAGTATGGAGCACCTTTAGTTGTTTTAGGAGCTCCGCTTGTAATTGATGCAGATTCATTTAAAACCGCGGATGGAGATTTAGAATCATCTCTGAAAAAAATATGTAATGCTATTCATTCTCAAAAAGTATTATACAATAAAAATTAGATGTTGTTTCCAAAAAAAATAGCAGCAGTTGTAAATTACTCAAGTATAAAAGGGTCAGTCGAGTTAAGAGAAATCAAATTACCTGAAATAGGCGATCATGACGTTTTACTCCAAGTAGAAAATGTTGGTATATGTGGTTCTGACCTTCATCAATGGACTTCAGAACATAGTTGGAAAGTAAATTACCCTGTAGTTTTGGGACATGAATTTGGAGGGTTGATTACTAAAATAGGAGATAAAGTAAAAAAATGGAAAGTTGGAGATCGAGTAGTTAGCGAAACTGCCGCTGTTATTGACAATGAAAGTCCTTTAACTAAAGTGGGGCTTTATAATCTTGACCCTACAAGAAAAGGTTTTGGTTATGGTGTTGATGGTGCTATGACCAAATACGTTAGAACACCTGCTAGGTGTCTTCATCATATTCCTGAAAATTTATCTTTTGAGGAAGCTTGTTTGACAGAGCCATGTTGTGTTGCATATAATGCTGTTGCAGTAAATTCAAAAATAAAACCTGGAGACAAAGTTCTAGTTATAGGACCAGGAACAATTGGAATTCTTTGTGCCGTAATTGCAAAAATATGTGGTGCAGATGTTGCCGTCCTAGGTCTTGAAAGTGATAGGTCAAGACTTGCTAAACTGAAAAATTACAATATTAACTCAATAGTAAAAAATGTTTCAAGTTGGACTAAAGAAAAAGATGGTCTTGGAGTTGATTTAGTAATTGATGCAGCTGGTGTTAGTCATACTCTTAAAATTGCTATGGATAATGTAAGACCAAATGGGCAGATAACTAAGGTTGGCTGGGGTCCACAACCATTGGATTTTTCTTTAGACATGATTGTTCAAAAAAATATTCGTTTGCAAGGGAGTTTTAGTCACAATTGGCCTATTTGGGAAAAAGTTATTCAATTGTTGTCTGAAGGAACTTTAAATGTAAAACCAATTATTGGTGGGGTTTGGACAATCGAAGAATGGGAAAAGGCATTTAGTGAGATGCATTCAGGAAAAATTATAAAAAGTATTTTAAAGCCTATTTGAATGAGGTTAAAAGATAAAGTCATTATAATTACAGGAAGCACAATGGGAATTGGAAAGGCAATAGCAATAAAATTTGTTTCTGAGGGAGCCAAAGTGGTAATTCATGGTTTAGAGAAAGAATTAGCTGAGAATCTTGTAAAGATGCTTGGAAACGAAAATTGTATCTTTCATATTGAAGACCTTTCAAATAGTGGATGTTCTGATAGATTAGTGTCAATAGCAATAAAAAAATGGAAAAAAATAGACGGGATTGTAAATAATGCTGCTATGGTAATTAATTCCAATATTGATAATACTGATGAAAAACTCCTAAACGACGTATTAAAAGTAAATACGTTTGCTCCGTTTTTTCTAATTAAGTCTGCTTTACCATATTTAACAAAATCTAAGGGCTCAGTATTAAACATTGGATCTGTAAATGCATGGAGTGGAGAACCAAATTTATTAGCTTACAGTATTTCAAAGGGAGCTTTAATGACTATGACACGTAATTTAGGTGATAGTCTTAATCGAAAAAATAATGTGAGAGTTAATCAGATTAATCCAGGATGGGTTTTAACTGAAAAGGAGGTTGGGCGAAAAAAAAATCATGGTCTAAAACATGATTGGTACAAAAACCTGCCAAATATTTATGCTCCCTCAGGTAGAATTCTTTTACCTGAAGAAATTGCGTCATTAGCGACTTATTGGCTTTCAGATGAGAGTGGTCCTGTCAGTGGACAGGTAATTGATCTTGAACAATATCCGATGATTGGAAGAAATATCTCTAAGGACCCACTAAATTTAACTTAGAAATGTTTTGCAGTTAAACTTTTAATATGCCAAAATTAGCTGTTTTTCCAAAAGCATATATGAAAGCCTTGTGTAAGGATGGGTCCATGAAAATTTCAGAATGGATTTCACTAACCTCAAAGCTTGATATTCAGGGATTAGAATGGTATGCAGGCTTTTTAGAAATGAGGGATAAAAAAAGATGGAAAGATTTCAAAAAAATGGTTGAAGATATTGGGAAAGAAATTCCAATGATGTGCTGTTCTCCAGATTTCACACACCCTGATCAAAAATTTAGGGAGAAAGAAATCTTAAAGCAGAAACAATGGATAGATATGACGAATATTCTTGGAGGTAGCTACTGTAGGGTTTTATCTGGACAAAAGAGACCTGGATTATCTTTGTCAGACGGACTTCATTATGCATCACGATGTATTGCTGACTGTTTATCATATGCTGAAGAAAGAGGAATTACACTTGTTCTAGAGAATCACTATAAAGATGATTTTTGGAAATATCCAGAATTTGCTCAAAAAAAAGATGTTTTTAAATCTTTAGTAGAAAGTATTAATCATCCAAGTTTTGGTGTAAACTTTGATCCAAGTAATGCTTTTTTAGCAGGAGAAGAACCGCTTGATCTTCTGTATTCCATATCTGATAGGGTTGTAACCATGCATGCAAGTGATAGATATCTAAAATCGGGCACAATAGATGATTTAAAAAAAATTGATAGTGGTAAAATTGGCTATGCGAATATACTTAGTCATGGTGAGATTGGTAAAGGGATGAATGATTATGATCTTATTTTTAAAGAACTTAAAAGAGTAGGATTTGATAATTGGATAAGCATAGAGGATGGGGTAGATGGTTTTGATCAGCTTGAACGTAGTGTTAAGTTTGTTAATAAGAAAATTAGTGAATATTGGACTTAGATTAATATAAACTCTATATAGATAAAAATTTTTATAAGTATGAGATATGAAGTGATTTCAAAATATCACTGTAGTCTTGGAGAAAGTCCTTACTGGCATCAAAGCAGTAAAAGTTTTTTTTGGGTTGATATAAATAAAGGGATTCTTTATAGCTACAAAATATCTTCTAAAAAAATAAGACGATATCAATTCAACCACAAATTATCTTTAGTGACAGAAGCTCACGATGGTAAACTTATTTTAGCACTAGATTTAAGAATTGCAAGTTTTGATCTATTTTCTGAAAAAATTGAGTGGATTACAGAATTAAAAAATGAAAAATTAGTGGATAGATTTAATGATGGTAAATGTGATTTAAATGGGAATTTATGGATAGGAACTATTAATAATGAGTTAAAATCTAGGGCAGGATCACTTTATTGTATTTCAAGTGATCTCAAATTTAAAAAGAAATTAACTAAAATTAGTGTTTCAAATGGTATAGCATGGACAAGTAATTATAGAAAAATGTACTTCATAGATAGTCCAACTCAGGAAATTAAAGCTTATAATTTTAATCAAAAAAAGAATCAAATTGAGTTTCAAAAAGTTGTGATCAAAGTGCCTTTCGAATTAGGAACTCCTGATGGAATGTCAATAGATAAGAATGGAAATCTTTGGATTGCACATTATGGTGGGTATGGAATATACTGCTGGAGTCCAAAAACTGGTGAGATAATCGATAAAATTAAACTCCCAGCAAGAGATACAACATCATGTTGTTTTGGAGGAGAAAATCTTAATTATTTGTTGGTTACTTCTGCAACACAAAGTTTGTCAAAAAAGAATTTAATTGAATCTCCCCATAGTGGACATACTTTCCTAATAAAGCTTGAGGTTGAGGGAACATTACCGAATAAATTCGTTTATATTTAGTACAAAGTTTATTTGAAATCATTTATGTCTATCAATTCCTTGTGTACAAAAAAAATATCTGACACCTTTTTTGTTTTATTTATCTATTTGACATCATTATGTTACTCTCAGGAAAAGTCTGCTTTCAATTCTGATGAAATAAATAGCCTTATTTCATACGTACAAAACAAAGATAATTTTAATTATACTCTTGTAGACAGTGTCTTATATGATGGTGCTACATTGTATAGAATAAAAATGAACTCAGGTAAGTGGTTAAATAAAAATATAGTTAATGAAACTAATTGGTGGCATTGGGTTGATATTGTAATTCCTGACACAATTACAACCTCAACATCACTACTTTTTATAGGCTTGGGTACAAAATATGATAATCAAATATTTTTGGATAGTTTAAGCATCAATAAAGCTATAAAAACAAATTCAGTAGTTAGCTATGTGAGTAATATCCCATATCAACCCTTAGTTTTTAATACTTCTAATAATATCAATCGCTATGAAGACAATTTGATTGCTTATGGATGGAATCAATTTTTAAAAGGTGGAGCAAAAAAAGAGGATAAAGAATGGTTGGCACGTTTTCCAATGACAAGAGCGGTTGTTAGAGCCATGGATGTAATTGAGGAATACACTTTAAAGTTTAAAAAGCCGGTAAAAGAATTTTTTATAACAGGAGCTTCAAAAAGAGGCTGGACAACTTGGACTACTGCTGCTGTTGATAAAAGAGTTATCGGAATGGCACCAATAGTTATCGATATGCTTAAAATAGTACCCTCTTTTGAACATCATTATAGAGTTTATGGAGATTGGTCGCCTGCTGTCGAAGATTATGTTGAGTTCAATATTATGGATTGGATGTTTACAGATGAGTTCAAGACACTTCTAAATTACATTGAGCCTTACCAATTTAGACACTTATTCACAATACCAAAATTGGTTATTAATGGAACAATTGACGAATTCTTTGTTACAGACTCATGGAAATTTTACTGGAATGAGATACCAGAAAAAAAATATCTTCAGTATGTTCCAAATGGCAATCATGAATTAGATGGAACTTATCAGACACAAAATGTTTTTTCATTTTACAATTACATAATAAATAAAAAAGATTTTCCACGAATTTTATGGAAAATTGAAAATGACATCTTTAATGTAAATGTTGAAAAAGATATTCCTTATGAAATAAATTTATGGAAGACAAATAATCCGAAGTCAAGAGACTTTAGGATTTGGGAAGTTGGGAAATCCTGGGTTAAAACAAAAATAAGCCGAAATAAAAGTGGATCTTACAGCATAAAGGCACCTTTTGAGAAGGAGGGTTTTACCGCTTCTCTTGTTGAAATAGTTTTTTACCCTGAAACTGATAAACAATTGGTCTTCACGACGGGAACACTTATTTTACCTGAGAAGTATTTGTATTCACCATTTAAACCAAGTCTTGATTGATTAAGTAGTTATTATAGAGTAGTTTACTATAATTTTAAATTTTTTAAATGAAGTCTGATGTCAGAAGAGGAAGATCCAGCAAATATTTCATAATTACCTTTTTCAATTATCCATTTATTTTTTTCATCATCCCAATATGAAAGGTCTGAGATTGGTAAACTAAATTCAACCTTGGTGTTTTCTCCACTTTTTAAAAGTTTTGTTTTAGAGAAATCTTTAAGTTCTTTTATTGGTCTATCGATAGAGCTATTTGATTTCGAAAAATATATTTGAACAACTTCTTTACCTGAAATATTACCTGAGTTTTTTATGTCAAGTGATATATTGATTGTATCGTTTACATTTTTTGCAACAATATTGGAGTATTCGAAATTTGTATATGATAGTCCATAACCAAAAGGATAAGATGGATTAATACCTTCCTTTTCAAAATGTCTGTAGCCAACATATAAGCCTTCTTCATAAATTGTGAAATCTTTATTTTTTGTTTGCTCTGATAGAGGTTTCTCTTTTTTATTAAACATGAGTGTCATGTCAGATGAAGCACCATCAGTTGGAAAGTTTTTTGTAGACCGATGATCATTTAGTGCTATAGGAAATGTCATAGGAAGTTTACCACTAGGGTTTACTTTTCCATTAAGAATGTCAACAATAGAATTTCCAGATTCCTGGCCTGCCTGCCATGCGAGTAAAATTGCATCTGGTAAATCTTTCCAGCTATGAGTTTCTATGACACCACCAATATTGAGAACTACAACGACTTTTTTATTTTTAGAATGGAATACTTTACATGTTTTTTCTATTAATTTTTTCTCTTTTTTGCTTAATAAAAAATCATTTTTTTCAACTCTGTCCTTCCCCTCGCCACTATTTCTACCAATTGTCAATACAGCTAAATCTGAATTTTCTGCCATGGTATTTAAATCATTATCTGTGTAATTTATTTCTGATAGTAATTTTGGGTCCATCATTAACATCAAATTTTCAATAATTCCTTCCGGTTTTTCCACAGGATTTTTTTTAAAATAATCTTCATATAAATCTGTAGATTTTTTATTTAGTTTAAAATTTGATTTTATTAATGCTTCATCGAGATTGACAGTGTAAGCCTCATCAACATCACCTGAACCAATTCCCCCTGATATAATATTAAATGAGGTTACTCCCATTAGTGAAATAATATCATTTTCTTTTAATGGTAGTATCCCATCATTTTTTAATAAAATCATTCCCTCAGAGGCTTTTTCTCTAACAATTTCCGCATGATATTTTAAATCTGGAGAATTGTCATTTTTGCTATTGTTCATCTTATTTGACCTAAGAATCAATTTTAATATTCTACCAGCTGCTGTGTTAAGGTCATAGCCACTTAATTTTTGGTTTTCAAGTCCCCTTTCGAGATCCTCTAATACTTTACTTGTTCCGGGTTCGATAAGATCATTTCCTGCCTTAATAGACTCCACAGTATCACCACCCCCAAACCAATCTGTCATTACAGTTCCTTTAAAACCCCATTCTTCCCTTAAAACACTTGTCAAAAGTCTTTTATTTACCGTTACATATTTCCCATTCAATTTATTATAAGATGACATAATAGCCCAGGGTTGGGATTTTTTAACCATTATTTCAAATCCTTTTAAATAAATTTCCCTGAGGGTTCTTTCATCCACTAGAGCATTATTTTTCATTCGGTCAGTTTCTTGATTATTCACCACAAAATGTTTAGGGCAAGCACCCACGTTATTTTTCTGAATTCCATTAACTATACCAGCAGCAATATTACCTGATAAAACCGGGTCCTCTGAAAAGTATTCAAAATTCCTCCCACAAAGTGGGTTTCTATGTAAATTCATTCCAGGAGCAAGAATTATGTCGACACCATAACTTTTTGCCTCGCTACCCATTGCTTTACCAATTTCAAAAGCTAAATTTTTATCCCAAGTTGATGCTACCAAAGAGCCCACGGGAAATGCAGTACTGTATAATTTTTTATCAAAATTTTTTCTTTCAGATGAAATTCTCAAGCCTGCTGGACCGTCAGCTAAGTAAAGATTATTAAGACCTAACCTTTTGTTACCAAAAATTTCACCTGCAGCACCTGGAACACCATTTGAGTTAAAACCTAGCATCGAACCTATCCCAGTTCCTTTTAAAATAGCAATTTTTTCTTCATTTGTCATTTTGTTTAGTAGATCAGAAACCCTTTCTTCTAGACCTTTTGAATTATCCTCATATGTATCAAGAAGATTATTATTGTTATAATCATTAAAAGTTAAACCCTTATCGTTTGTAATACTTTTTACTTTTATTTCTCCATAATTGTTGTTATCAAAATCAAAAAGTAAAGATTTTATATAAAGGTATCCACCAAGACCTAAAGTAGATATTATTACAATTACACCAGTTAATGTAATTAGAAGAATTTTTACAATTTTTTTCATTTGTTATATAATTCTATAAATTGTTTTATAAATATAAATAATAGTTAATTTTGAACAAGTTCATTTTTTTCAATGTAATCTTATTCGTATGTATAAATTTTTTGGATGCACAATCAAATTATGAGTTTGATGGACAGATCTTAGGACAAACGAATGTTGGATTTGGTAAAGAAAGCACAAAATTTTTAGGTACAAGATATCTCCCTGAATTTTCATTTAACAAAAAAATTGATAGTCTTAGTTCATTTTCTATTGAAACGTCAGTTAATTTGAGTCTGTCAAAAACAAACATACCAGGCCATTCTTCAGATGTAAACTCTAATCTTTCTCCTTACAGAATCTGGTTAAGATATCTAAAAAAAAACTGGGAGTTAAGACTAGGATTACAAAAAATTGATTTTGGTTCAGCACAACTTCTTCGTCCAATTCAGTGGTTTAATCAAATTGACCCAAGAGATCCGCTAGGGTTGACCAATGGAGTTTATGGTTTGCTGATAAGACATTATTTCAAAAATAATTCTAATTTATGGTTGTGGGGTCTTTATGGAAATGAGAAACAGAGAGGCTTAGACGCTTTGACAACTTTAAATGATTCACCTGAATTTGGTGGAAGATTTCAAACTTTTATTCCAAAAGGAGAAGCTGCACTATCATATCATTACAGAGAGGCTGGAGCTAACAACATTCCATTTTTTGAAAATTATTCAAGTCCTGAACATAGAATTGGCTTTGATTCGAAAATCGATATTGGATTTGGAATGTGGACAGAATTAACCTATGTGCATAGAACAAAAAATATAGGTATACTAACTAATCAATTATTATTAAATTTTGGAGTAGATTACACCTTTAGAATTGGAAATGGTTTAACAGTATCTAAAGAATATTTATTTTCAGATTCTACAGATAGTATGACCAATGAATCGTTAAGAAGAGGATTTAGTGCGTTGAATTTCAATTACCCTTTAGGCCTTTCATCATCTTTAAGTGGTCTTATCTATCAACAATGGAATAACAATACTCAAACCTTAATGTTAAATTACCAACAAAAGTTTAATAGTTTATCAGGATATATTATATTGTATTATAACCCGAAAACCGTTGAAGGCATTCAACAAAATGATATCTTCCAAAGTTTTTCTGGGCCTGGGATACAATTTTTAATAGTTTTTAATCATTAGTATGAGCAAACCAATTATACAACTAAAAAATACCTCAAAGAGTTATCCCATTGCAGGAAAAAAATTTATGGCTCTCAAAAAATTAGACCTATCAATACAAGAAGCTGAATTTACTGGAATTGTAGGTCCTAGTGGATCAGGTAAAACAACTCTATTAAATATTATAGGTTCGCTTGACAAACCCTCAACCGGTGATGCTACTGTTTTAGGAAAAGAAATTAAATCTTTGAGTCATAAAGAAGCTGCTAGCCTTAGAAATTTTAATATTGGTTTTATTTTTCAGGTATTTAATTTATTACCAGTTTATACAGTGTTCGAAAATGTAGAATTTGCACTTCTGCTTCAAAAAAAATCTGCGCTTGAAAGAAAAAAAGCTGTTATGAAAGCTTTAGAGTGGGTTGGACTTGAAGATCAAGCAGATAAAAGGCCAGACAAACTTTCTGGAGGAGAAAGTCAAAGAGTTGCAATAGCAAGGGCTATGGTTAAAACTCCTAAAATTGTACTTGCAGATGAACCCACAGCAAATCTTGACTCAGAGAATGCACATGGAATTTTAAAAACAATGAAAAAATTAAATAAAGATTTAGGCACCACTTTTCTTTTTTCTACTCATGACGAAAAGGTAATGGGTTATTTAGATAGAATCATTCATTTAAGGGATGGCAGTATAGAAAATGATAAAAAAGTAAAATAATGAAATTAGAGTTTAAACTTGCATTTAAGAACTTATTTGGAGCAAAACTGAGGACTTTATTAAATGTTTTTGTTCTTTCATTTTCCTTTGTAATTATAATCTTTCTTAATTCAATAATGGATGGGTGGGATCAACAAGCTCAGAAAGATAGTGTTGAATGGGAATTCGGAGAAGGACACCTGTTACATAACGATTACGACCCTTTAGATTCATATACTATTTTAGATGGTCATGGTGAAATACTAAAAAGGAGTATTGGAATGACACCAGTTTTAGAGCGTCAAGCTTCAGTTTATCCACAAGGAAGAATGATTGGTGTAGTTTTAAAAGGAATTCCATCAGATCAAAAAATCCTGAAATTACCTACTAAAAAATTAAATCAAAATAAAGATGAGTTTCCAGTTATAATTGGAAAAAGATTTGCTGAGTCTGCGAAGTTGAAAAAAGGAGATAGAGTACAAATAAGATGGAGAGATAAAAATGGTACTTACGACGCTAATACAATCATTATTGAAGAAATATTTGACTCTAATGTTCCTAATATTGACAATGGTAAAATTTGGATTGATATAGAGAAACTTTGGAAAATGACTGGTTTAGAAAATCAAGCGACTTATTTTATTTTAGACCAAGATTTCAGAAAAGGTCCATTTGATTCATGGACATATAGATCAAAAACGACTCTATTAAAAAACCTCAAAGATCTTATTGATCAGAAAAAGGCAAGCCAGTCTGTAATATTTGGTCTTTTATTAGCAATCGCGTTGCTCGCAATTTTTGACACACAAATTTTATCAATTTTTAGAAGGCAAAAAGAAATTGGCACTTACATTGCTCTTGGAATGACTCGTCTTCGAGTTGTTCGTCTTTTCACAATTGAAGGAAGTGTATACAGTGTAATGGCTTTAATTTTTGGGAGTATTTATGGCATACCTTTTTTTATATATATGTCTAAAGCTGGTTTTCCTATTCCGCCTGCTGATCAAAAACTAGGTATTGCTATAGCCGATGTTATCTATCCAGTTTATGGTCTCAAATTAATTTTACTAACAATTCTTACAGTAATTATATCCGCCACGGTTGTTAGCTATCTTCCTGCAAGAAAAATTGCAAAATTAAATCCAGTACTTGCACTTAAGGGTAAAAAACAATGATAAAATTTATTTTCAAGGGTATTTTAAGGGATAAAAGTAAAAGTGTAATCCCACTTGCTGTAATATCTGTGGGTGTAATGGTTACAGTTATAATGTCTGGCTTTCTTAATGGTGTATTTTCAGATGTAATTAATCAAAATGCAAAGCTTGATACTGGACACGTTAAAATTATGACTAAGCCTTATTTTGAAAATAAAGAACAACTTCCAAATGACCTTGCATTATTAGAAATTCAAGAATTAATAGATTCACTAAACTTAAATTATCCAGATCTTATTTGGACACCCAGAACAAAATTTGGTGGTATTATGGATGTTCCCGACAAACAGGGTAACACAAAATCTCAAGGTCCAGGAATAGGTTTAGCAATAGCACTCCAAAATACTAAATCTGATGAGTTGAAGAGGCTTCAACTAAGCAAATCTTTGAGAAAAGGTAACTTACCAACTGAAAGTGGAGAAATACTGTTGAGTGATAATTATGCTAATAAATTAAAAATTAATCCTGGAGAAAAGATAACATTTTTTGGTTCTACAATGGAGGGTAGTATGGTATTTCAGAGTTACAAAATGGTTGGGACAGTTGAGTTTGGTTCTCCACTAATGGATAGAGGTACATTTATAATTGACATTAAAGATGCTCAAAATCTTTTAGACATGGAAAATGGTTCAGGAGAACTTTTAGGATACTTTAAAGATGGGATTTATAATGATCAAAATGCATTAGTAATCTCAAACGAATTCAATTCAAAATATTCAAAGAGTCAAGATGAATATGCACCTGTAATGGTAACTTTGAAAGATCAAAACGGTCTAAGAGAAAGTCTTGATATGGGAGATGCCTTTTCAGGTATATTTATATTTATTTTTATTTTATCAATGTCACTTGTACTCTGGAACACAGGACTAATTGGTGGACTAAGGCGATACAATGAGTTTGGTATAAGACTAGCTTTGGGTGAATCAAAAAAAAATGTTTTTAAGCTAATGATGGTTGAAGCTACAATAATTGGTTTAATTGGATCAATTTTTGGAACAATTCTTGGAATTATTTTTTGTTATTACCTGCAGGAGTATGGAATAGATATTTCAAGTGATATAGAAAATTCAACAATAATTATGCCTTCCGTAATGCGAGCTTATATAACATCTGACCTTTTTTATGTAGGTTTTATTCCAGGGTTATTTTCGATGCTTCTTGGGACAGCTTTAGCGGGAAGAGGAATTTTTAAAAGAGAGACTGCTCGCTTATTTAAAGAATTAGAAGTTTAAAAAAATAATATTATGAAAAAAATCATTTTATTTTTCACATTTTCAATTTTTCTGTCATTTTACTCTAGTGCTCAAACAACTAACAATGAAAAAGCATTAGAAATCATAAAAAAGATAGACAATAATATGTTTTCAAAAACTCAAATCGTAACCTCTGAAATGATTGTATACGGTAAAAGAAAAAAAAGAATAATCAGATCTAAAGGTTATTCTAAGGGAAAAGAGAATAATTATACAGAGTATTTATCCCCTGAAAGAGAGAAAGGAACGAAAATGTTGAAACTTGATAAACGATTATGGATTTATTCCCCTTCAACCGACAGAACAATTCAACTATCTGGTCATCTTCTTAGGCAGTCTGTGATGGGTTCAGATCTTTCTTATGAAGACATGATGGAAGAAAGAAAATTATCAGAGGTTTACACTGCTGAAATAGTTAATGAGGACATATATATTGATTCTCCAGTTTGGATAATGCAATTAACTTCAAAAGTTGAGGGGTTAGCATATTATAAAAGAACTTTATGGATTGATAAAAATAAATTTGTTCCCTTAAAAGAAAATCTTTATGCTAAAAGTGGTGTCCTTTTAAAAACAACAACATTTACAAATATCAAAAAGATCGATTCAAGGTGGTTTCCAATGAAAATGAACTATAAAGATATGCTCAAAGATGGTAAAGGAACAGATTTCATTATTCTAGATATTGCATTTAACACAAAAATCCCAGACAACTATTTTTCAAAAAATATTTTAAAAAAATAAATCAAATCTTTTTAAGAATAGACATCAAAGTGTCAGAAAATAAATAATCGTTGGAATAAAGATAAATATTGAAAACAGATCAAAAGTTTTTGAAGTTTTTTCTTTAGAATGCCAATATGCCAAAAGGATTAATGGTAACTGGAATGGAAGTCTTAATAATGCGGCATTTTTGGTTATACCGTAAATTTTCTGTGGAACTTCTGATATATATAAATAAATATTTGCAGGGAATACCGAAATCAATAATACGATTATTCCAATTCCTGCAAACTTTCTAGTTGACGTTGGAATCAAAAGAAGTCCAAAGACTATTTCAAAAAAACCAGAAAGATATACAGCTAAATGGGGAAACTTGATGTATGGTGGTACAATTACCAAAAAAAAACCTGCATCACTAAAGTGTTTAACTCCTACAAAAATATAAAGTAAACTCAGGGAACAAATAGTTGTTAATTTTATTATAGACAATAACTTACTTGAATAAATCATCAATAAAAAATAATTTTAACTATTTAACCTGAATTATAAACAACATCTTTACATGCATCTTGATTTATGTGACTTTCAGAATTTTCAGAAGAATTATCTGCTAAGGAACCGTTATGAGGCAAATTAGTGGTTCCACCATTTTCGTCAATATAAGTAAATGTAAACTTGCAATTTTCGTCCCAATTATAATTAACATAATATTTAACCCCATCAACTGTATATTCAAAAGAAAATGAATTTTTTCCAGTTTGAGTGAAACCAGTTACTGTCGCGCCACTGACTGGTTTAAATGAATCAGAAGGACGAATTGGGTTTTGAGAGGGCTGTGGATCAATCCCATCATTGACAATATCAATTTCACCCATAACGAATGGCATATAATATGGTGATTTGGAGCTTGCATGATATCTGTAATTACCATTTGAGTCGTATCTTCCAAAAGCTTCATCTAAATTCTCTGTTGTCAAACCATAAATTGGATAACCGTCAAGTCCAAAAGCCAATGGTTGATCATCTCCTACAATTTCTTGTAAATGCAGAGGTATCATATGGTAGTGATAATCGTCCCCTCTACCAAAATGTCCACCCCAATTATCAAGTTCTCCTTTCTCATATGCATTTTCACCTCTATTATTGAGAACATTAAAAATTGGAATACCATTAATTGCAATAGCTATTGCACCTCTGAATAAATTCACAGATGTATCTGTGGGAGTTTCAGCCATTTTTGGATTTAATGGAATCTGCCAACTATTGTCACCTGTATAATTTTGAGGAATTGGGACTTGTTCCTGCCATGAGCTAATTCCAATTCCCATAGGATGATTTGGCCAGCTATAAGAACTGACAAAAAAATAGTCATTATTGCTAGTAATCGATACATCTGAAAAATTATTAAAGTAACTTTTAATTAATTCTAAATTATTTGAAGAATTAGCTTCATTACTTGTTGTATTTGAAGAGTTACTAGTATTATTATCAACGCTTGATGTAACCAAAATTTCATCATCATTACCTGATTCAGCAATAATTTCTTTAGAATCACATGCTAAAAATATAAGCAATAAAATATATGTTATAATTGATATAGCTCTAGAGTAAGCTATAAATGAAGGAAATAAACTAATAAAAGTTAATAAGCTTAAAATTAAAACCAAAAAAGATATAATTAAGCGTTTTGATTGTAAGCTTTTTAAAATAAATTTAGAATTTGAATATTTTTTGATCGAGCTAGTGGTATTTATTTTTTTTACGAGTTCATGCTTTTTAAGTATTTTTAGTTGATCTTCCATAGAAAATTTACTCAACTCGTATTTAAAAATTTTATTCTTCTGTTTTAAAAATACATCACTACCATTGAATGAAATAAATTCTGCTATAAATGGTCCTGAGCTATTTTGAAAAAACCATTTTTCTCTTTCATGATCATGTGTATTCTCGATATGTGAGTATGATATATGTAAAAAAAAGAATAAAATGAATGAATAAATTAAGTTAAAAGGTTTTATGGACTTCATAATTTTATAGTAACGATTTAATATCTTCAATCATACGTGAGGTTTCAAGGGGTAAAGTACCGTTGTAAATCGCCCTTATTCTGCCATTTTGGTCAACAAGAATAAAATTTTCAGTGTGGATAAAATCGTCCACATCAGTTACTGATTTTCCAAATCCTTCGTCTGCGAAATACGATTCTCTTGCTATTTTGTAAATATCATGCTTTGGTCCTGTAAGTAAATACCAGAAATTAGAATTTATACTATTCATTTTTCCATACTCATTAAGTTTTTCTTGATCATCAAACCAAGGCATAACGGTGTGTGATAATATTTTAACTTTTTCATTTGAAGAAAATTCTTTCTGAACTTTTAATAGGTTCGAAGCCATTTTAGGGCAGACTGTACCACAAGAAGTAAAGAAAAAATTTGCAATGTATATCTTACCAAATAAATCATTTTGATTGATCCATTTTCCTTCTTGATTTTGAAAATTAAATGATTTTATTCTATGAATTTGGTCTAATTTTTTATTTGATTGATCTAGCCATATTGGAGTAAATGTAGGTTCATTATAATATGGTAGCTCAATATCGTTTGAATAGTTATTGTTTGAGTTAAACGTCTTTTTGCATGAACACAGAAAAATCAAAAAAATTAAAATGTAATTTTTCATCTCATAACTAGATAAGGATCAATAATTTCTTCCTTGATATTGATTTTAGTACATCGTTTAATGCCCGCAAGTCCATATCTTCTTCCGTTTTCTCTAATGACAAAGTTAGATCTTAATTTACCATCTTTTCGCCAAATTTTGGTTGAGCCAAAAGGCTTACCATTTAAATAATTAATTTCTGAGTATAATTGGCCATTTTCATACCATTGGTAGTGCGTCTCCTCACTGAGTCCTTTGATAAAAAAATATTCAAATTTTTTTTGCCCATTTATATACCATCCTTTGTGCGTACCTACTTTTTTTCCACTATGATAATACCTTTTAAATTTTAATTTCCCATTATCAAAATATCCTACACTTTTACCTTCAAGATATCCATTTAAGTAACCTTTTTTTTCAATTATATCATTGTTTGAATTTTTTTTAATTAAGTATCCTGATAGCATTTCTCCTTCAAAGATGAGTCGTCCTTTAGAATCACGATCTAATTTTGATTTATCAAGGACAATTAATTTATTAGGTATAAGGACTACTTTAAAGCTAGAGTTTGTAAAAGATATCATAGATACATATGATATAACTAAAATTAAAACTACAATAATTGCTTTGATCGTGCTTTTCAATTTGAATGATTTTGAGAAGTTATCTAGTTATGTTACCAGGAGTTCCATAAAAACCGTCACCATTTATCCAAGGAAGCTCATCAGTTATATGATAGTGATATATACCTTCGGGAAATTCTGGTGTATCGTGAATATGACCATGATAATCATCAAGATCACCATTTGTTAGTCTTATACTATTTTCTACTGGACCATAAACTGGAAATCCATCTAATAAAAGTCCAATAAAAGCGTCTTCACCAAGAGTCTGCGTAAGCCAAACGGGTTCAATATGATAATGATAAACACCACCAGGAGCAGGATGCCCTTCATATTGGTCAAAAGTATTCAATTCTTCTAAAATGTCGTCACCTGGGGCAGCCATTTGATTAAATATCGCGACACTATTCACTGCGATTCCCATTGGTCCCATAGGAGTAGCCTCATGAGAATTGTCGACTTTTGGAAATCTTGGTATAGTCATAACAATGTCCTGTTCTAATATATTATTTGGATTTAATTTAAAAGAAGGATTATTGGGTTCGTTGTACGATTCATACAATGGATTGTTGGTGTTATAATATGCACTTTTGTGATCGGGTAGGTCTTTTGCACTTATAACTAAGTTATTATCATTTACAACGACTGAAACTGCACTATTGTTGTAAAATTTTTCAGCTAAAATACTAATATCAGTTCCACCTACAGAAGATGTGTTATTAGAAGTTGAATTATTTGATAATGCAGTATTTGTATTTGAAGAACCTGATGTATCATTTTGCTCTCCATTATCAGAACAAGCAAAAAGAATTAAGATGAATAAGGTTACAATAAAGTTTTTATTTGTCATTTTTTTTTGAATAAGTGTTTGGATGGCAATCCAATGTAAGTTTAAAAAAAATATCATTTATTTTATTTTATGTAAATCTGCAACAAAATTTATTATTTTGAATTAAAAGATAAATAAATTGAAGAATTCCTAAAAAATGGATAGGATTTTTTGATTGTAAATTTTATAAATTTAAAATAGGTTGAATTGATATCAAAAACTGAACTTTATATTTCCTCTTATCAAGAAATTGAGCCCTTAATAAATTTTCATTTTTCAAAAAAAGGATTCACAGATCAAACAAAATTAATGCTGCTTACTGGTTTATTATCAGCTTTGAATAAGGCATATTCTATTTTAAATCTAAACCGAACTGAGAATAATTTAAAAATCCAAATAAGTATAATCTCAGCACCATTTCAAGAAAATAATAATGTTCTTGAAAAAATTATTTTAGCTAGCCTTAACTATTGGGAAAAAAAAATGATAATTGACGGTCTGAATAATACAGATCTCTATGACAAGATTATTTTTAATATAAAAAAATATAAAAGTTTAATTTCAACTGATTTAGATAATAAATTACCTATTGTTGAAAAATATAAAAAAATCAATATTAATGAAAGAAGTTACGTTTGGTTAGGGTATAATGTTCAAAAGCAATTAAATACTCTTTTTGTGAAATTTAAGGAGGAGCTTAATTTAATTGAAGAAAAAACAAATTTTATTGATTTTGCAAGAGTTTTTATGGGTACTGAGCTAAACCATATTAAAAATAAGATTAATTGGAAAGGACCTCTTAGGGCTTTAATTTACTTCATAACACGTGCATGTCATAGAGAACACTTGGAAATAGAAAGTAATTTAAGGTGGAAGCAACTTGCAGCAACTTTTTATTTCAATGGCCATGAACTAAAAAAAGAAGAATTTGAGAAGGAGTTTTTTAAATTAAGTAATACCGAACACATTCCAAGTGTGGGTCCAGAAATTGATTTAATTTTCAGATCATTTATTTAAGATTAATAGATTTACAGTAAAACAGTTAAATAAGGATGGTTCAAATTGAGGATGATTATGGTAAAAAATATAAAATTGAAGACTTAAATTCATTTAAACTTCATATTAAAAAATATCATTCAAAAGATGGTAAAGGTGATGGTAGTCTACATGAAGAAAATGGATATTGGTTTCGAGTTACAGAAGAGTTTTATGACTATGTAATGGAACTCTAAAAAAAATAAAAATCAAAATATCACTTTTCTCATTTTTATTCAATTTTCGCTTAATTTTGTCCATTTTTGATCAATTTTGATCAATTTTGATCAATTTTCAGCCAATTTTTGCCTTTTTTTAAATTTTTTAAAATTGAAATTTTTCCACTATTCAAATAATTTTATGCTAATTATATTTTATAAATAACACCCAAAACTTATAATCAATTCACTTAAATAATAAATTAATGAGATTAACCTTTAAAAAATATATTGTAAATTAAATTTTGGCAAAAAGTTATCATCTAAAATGAAAATAAAAAATCACCTTTGTTTATTCGTATTCTTAACCATTTGCTTAGGTTGTAATGAAAATATTTTAAAAAGAATTTATGGGAATGAAACTGAAAGCGAATTAATAGAAAGAGCTCTTTCAATACATAAAAAAGTTCTTACTTTGGATACCCACGCTGATACACCCTTGAGGATGATAGAGCCTGGATTTAGGATGTCTGATCGACATGATCCAAATGAAACAGGTTCAAAAGTCGACTACCCACGAATGATTGAAGGGGGTCTTGATGCAATATTTTTTGCTGCTTTTGTAGCTCAGGACATTCGTAACGACAAAGGTAATTTTAGGGCTAAAAATCTTTGTGTTCAGATGATTGATTCTATTTTGTCTTCAATACAGCAAAATTCTGATGTTGTTGGTCTTGCTTTAAACCCAGAAGATGCTTACTCTCTTGAGAAGCAGGGAAAACGTGCGATATATATCGGAATTGAAAATGGATATCCAATAGGAGGGGACCTTTCGAACATTGAGACTTATTACAAAAAAGGAGTTAGATATATAACTTTAGTACATTCATCTAATAATGATTTAGCTGATTCAGCTACTGATCCTGCTGGACCAGAACATAATGGTATAAGCGAGTTTGGATCTAAAGTTGTAAAAGAGATGAATCGCTTAGGTATTATGGTTGACGTCTCTCATGGTAGTGATGCTGTTTTTTATGATGCTATTAAAATTTCAAAAGCTCCTATAATTGCAACGCATTCGAATGCAAGGTCAGTAACAAATCACAAAAGAAATATGACTGATGATATGTTGAAGCTTATAGCTAAAAATGGTGGTGTTGTTCAACTTACCATGTTATCAAATTATTTAAGAGATCCTGTTCCTAATATAACAGCCGAAAAATTAAAAAAGGAACTTTTGTCAAGTATAAAGCCCATCGACCAAATGACAACTTTAGAAAAAGAGACGATGAGAAAACGTCTTAATGATATAGATGATAAGTATCCTATAGCACCGGCCAATTTGAAAAATGTAGTCGATCATATTGATCACATTGTTAATGTTGCTGGTATTGACCATGTAGGCATCGGTTGTGATTTTGATGGAGGTGGAGGAATCGATGGTGTTTTTGACGTTAGCCAAGTTATGAATATTACTATTGAACTTGTGAAAAGAGGTTACAACGAAGATCAAATCGCAAAGATATGGGGTGGTAATTTGATTCGGGTTTTTTCTGAAGTTCAAACAATAGCAAGAAAAATTAAATCTGATACATCTTTATAATTGATTTTTAACCATCTATTAATCAGTTTAGCACTTCTATTTTATTATAATTTAGACAAACACCCACTAAGATTATCACTTTGTGAAATAGAGTATTTTTCAAAAACACGCATTATTTCGATCAACTTAAAGTTATTTCTAACAGATGTGAATGAAGCTATTCTTTTTGATCCAAATAACAATGAACTCGCATTTTGCCAGCCTAACGAATCAACTAATGCAAACCAAATGCTTTTAGATTATATAAATAGATATTTTTATGTTAAGGTGAATGAAGAATCAATTCCTCTAGAAATCAAAAATAAAAGATTAAGTGGTGAGGATGAAAATACCGCTTTATGGATTAATTTAGAACACAGTCAGTTAGGTGAATTAAATTCCATCGAAATCAAAAATGCTATTTTCACCGACCTTTTCTTTGATCAAAATAACATTGTTTACATTCACATTAATAATCAATCGAATAGTATAATGCTAAATAAAAAAACCTCAGTTTATCACTTGAAATTTTAAAATGCATCCTTTTCAATTTTATTTAAAATTAGGTTTTAATCACATAGCAAATTTAAATGGATATGATCATATTCTTTTTTTAGTTGTTCTTTGTGCAGTTTATCAATTGAAACAATGGAAAAAGATAATAATCTTAGTAACTGCATTTACAATTGGGCACAGCATCACACTATTCTTAGTCTCTTTTGATATTTTCTCAATCCCATCACGTTACGTTAAATTACTAATACCCATAACAATTATGATTACCTCGTTACATAATATCAGAAGTATTGAAATAATAAGAAATTCAAATATGTCAAAAAATTATTTTCTTGCCCTATTTTTTGGATTAATTCACGGTATGGACTTCTCAAATTACTTTAAAGCACTAATCATGTCGCCCAACGAAATTATTATACCATTATTTGGTTTTAATGTTGGTTTAGAAATAGGACAATTTTTAATCGTTTTTTTTATTGTTTTAATTTCCTATGTTTTTTTGAGTTTTTTAAAGGTAAAATATTATAGCTGGAACTTATTTGTATCTGGTGCAGCATTTGGCATCTCGCTAATTTCAATTTTAGAATTAGGCTTAGGATTTTAGTAAACAAATTAAAATTTAATTATTTAAAATTCTTTTATAATTATTAGAGACTTTATTTTACAATGTCTGCATTTTAACTTTATCAATTAACTGTTTCAAAATCAAATGATAAATAATTCGATATCCAGATACTTTTTAGTAATTATTGCTTCACAATTTTCTACAATATTGTATTCCCAATCAGATCAAAATTTCAAACCAATCGATGTCTTTAATCTAGAATATGTTTCTAATCCAAAGATTTCTCCTGATGGAGAAAAAATTCTATATGTAAGAAACTTTAAGGATATAATGACAGATGAAAATTATTCAAATATTTGGATAGTAGATTACGATGGCTCAAATAATACAGCAATTACAACAGGCAATCAAAAGGATTATGACCCAACATGGTCAAAATCAGGAGATAAATTTGTATTTAAGTCAGATATTGATAGTACTGTTCAATTATACTTATATAGACTATCTCAAAATTCAAAACAAAAACTCACAAATTCTCAAAATTCAATGGAACAAGTAAGTTGGTCAGATGATGACAAATATCTTGTTTTTACATCTTTTGTCGAGAAAACTGAGGATCATTTTATAGAAATGCCAGAAAAACCTAAAGGTGCTAAATGGAATGATCCAGCAATTGAAATTGATAACATTAAATACCGAAGTGATGGAAAAGGATATTTAAATCATGGATTTTCACAAATTTTCATTCTACCTGTAGAAGGTGGTACTCCAAGACAAATTACAACTTTAAAAAATGATGCAAAATCTCCAAAATGGTTCTCAAAAAGTGAAATAATATTTTCATCAAATCTTCATGAAAATGCAGATTTAGAGCCAAGGAATTCAGAGTTATATGTTATTGATATACAAACTAAAAAAATCAAGGTATTGACCAAACGAAAGGGACCAGACTTCTCACCTCAGGTTTCTCACGGTAAGTCTAAAATTGCTTATTTAGGTTTTGATGAAAAGTACTTAGGATATCAGCAAAATGACTTATACATTATGTCAATGGATGGGAAAAATATTCAAAATATTTCAGAAAATTTTGATAGAAACATAAGCAATATAAAATGGGCCAAAGATGGTAGAGGACTTTATTTTCAATATGACGATAAAGGTATGACCAAGCTTGCATATATTTCAAGCTCTGGAAAAGTTAAAGATATTGTAAATCAACTTGGTGGACTATCAATTGGGCGTCCCTACAGTGGAGCTAGTTTTAGTGTTTCAAAAAATGATAGATACGCTTTTACCTTCGGAAATGTTTACAATCCGTCAGATTTAGCTGTTGGATTCAATGGAAGGTACAATAGACTTACTTTTTTAAATAAAGATTTATTTGATTATAAAAAACTTGGTGAAGTTGAAGAGGTATGGTTTGAATCATCTTTCGACAAAAGACAAATTCAAGGCTGGATAATTAAGCCACCTAATTTTGATGATTCTAAAAAATATCCTTTGATATTAGAAATTCACGGTGGTCCTTTTTCGAATTATGGATTTAGATTTTCAGCGGAAATGCAACTATTTGCTAGTAAAGGCTATGTGGTCTTGTATATAAATCCAAGAGGTAGTACTAGTTATGGGAGTGAGTTTGCAAATCTAATACACCACAATTATCCAAATCAAGACTATGACGATCTCATGTCCGGTGTTGACCATGTAATCAAAAGATCCTATATAGATGAAAATAATCTATTTGTTACTGGTGGAAGTGGAGGAGGTGTTTTATCGGCTTGGATAATAGGTAAAACAAATCGATTCAAAGCGGCTGTAGTTTCAAAACCAGTTATTAATTGGTATAGCTTTGTTTTGTACGCAGATAATGTGAATGTGTATTATAAATACTGGTTTCCTGGCTTTCCATGGGATAACTTGAATCATTATATGAAACGATCCCCAATTTCATACGTTGGAAATGTAAAAACCCCAACAATGCTCTTGACTGGTGAGAAAGATTACAGAACTCCAATAGCAGAAAGTGAACAATTTTATGCTGGATTAAAACTTAATGGGGTTGAATCAATGCTTGTTCGTATACCTAACGCGAGCCATGGAATTGCAAAAAGACCAAGCAACTTAATTACAAAGGTAAATGCAATTATTGCTTGGTTTGAAAAATATAGAACTAAAAAGCGTGAGCAGTAGAGTATAGAAAAATCCATCAAACAGGAAAACTTAAATCAGAAATAGATAAACTTAAAGTCGTTTGGGAGCCAGAACAATTAATTTTTGAAAATGGCGGAAAAGTTGTTTTAGATTAACTTTTTTCATAACCCCATCAAAATATGTTTTTATTGCTCAATTAAGATTTATACTCATCTGGTATTTGATCACTTTTAGCACTGTTGCAAGATCTACAAAACTGCTGATTATCCCGTTTGAGGATTTCGTAATTACTACTCAACCCAAACAGCACTAAAAACACAAAAAACAACGCTAAAAGTCTTAAAATGGCTTTTTGAGAGCATTGTAAAATCAATAATTATTGCTAACTCTTCAAAAGCCCATTGAACAGTGGCTTTACACTTTCAACTCAACATAATGTTCATTAAACTTACACTGAGCCAGATTATGGAATCCCTAAAGATTATGTAGAACCGCTGAAAATCATAAATCAGATTTTTTGGAAAAAAATTTATTTATGTCTAAAAAAAGACATAGAATTGAAATAATTTTGAATAGATTTAAACTTTATTTATTAAGAGAAAAATTACGATAATAATGAGGAAGATTTTGTTTACACTCTATGTCCTTTTAATTTTCTCTTGTTCTAGTGAAGATGAAAATTATCTGGCTGAAAGCATAAGTGTAAATGGAAAAAATATCTATGCAGCTGGATACTATATTGACGGTTATCCTAATGGTACACAATATGCCACCTATTGGGTCAACGGCAAACGTATTGTCCTTGGTGAGGGTGAAATTACTGATATACATGTTGAGAATGATATAGTTTATGCAACAGGCTTAGATGAGAATTGGGAAGCAGTTTATTGGGTTGATGGGATTAAAACCGTATTAGATGGAAATGACACGAGCTCTAATTCAATTTTTATTCACGATGATAATGTCTATGTTGCTGGCAGATTCTCCAACGGATCATGCTATTGGAAAAATGGGATAAAAACAAACCTCACAACTAATGCTGATTCTGAAGCCTTTGGTATTGTAGTAAATAATAATGGAAATGTTATTACCGGTGGTTATTATATGAATAATCATCATTATTTAATTCCAGCTAGGTGGAACGGAACATCGAGGAGAAATTTAACAAAACCACAGGGAGGTGATGCTGAAATTTACGATGTTAAATTAAAAAATAATACACCAGTTTTTTTTGGTATGACCATGAGGCAAAATAATATGGTTGGTCTTTTACCCAAAGCCTCTTACTGGATTGGCAATAATAGGACTGATTGTGAAAATGGAGGTACATGGCAAAATAACATCTATGGAGGTGAAGGAAATGGTGGATTTATTCTAGGAGATGACATCTATGTAACTGGTCATATTCAGCATATTGGAACTGTCGATTCTGATGGAAACCCTAATGAAGCAGAACCAGGAATAACACCTCATTACTGGATAAATGGTCAAATATTTGATTTACCTGGGGGACCAGTTTTTGACAATTATTGGGTTGGTGAAGGGAGAGATATAGTTGCTTATGATAATCAGATAATTGTAGGAGGATGGGCTAGCTCGTCATCTCATTCTCAAGTTGCGACATTATGGATTGATGGACAACTGATTTATCTAGAAAATAAAGACAAATTTCCCTCCGTTGTAAATTCTGTTTACTTAGAATAGGATCAGATCGTGAATATTAAGAAAATCAAATCAGCTAAAAAATCTCTTTAGCTTTTGTAACAGTTTGTCACGATATGTATTACACGCTTCAAGAATCGCTGATAATCCCTAATTGCCCTTTTGCTTGATTCAGAACCTTTTCTCCTGCAATTCTTGCCCTTACCATCCGCAAATTCATCTGTAAAAAAACAAACCCCCACTAATAGCAGGGGTTACAAGAGGATTAAGCGGAGAAAGAGGGATTCGAACCCCCGGAGGTGTGACCCTCAACAGTTTTCAAGACTGCCGCATTCGACCACTCTGCCATTTCTCCTTAATGGAGATAAATATACATTGCTTTTTCCGATTAGAAAACATTTCATTAACTCTCTTTTAAGATAGTTAGAGTCATAGTTTTGTATATTTAAAAATCATATGGATGCTACATTAGAGCTAGTAATTTTAGTTGCTATCGGATTTTTAGCAGGAATAGTTAATACCCTTGCAGGAGGGGGTTCATTATTTACACTTCCAATACTCATCTTTCTTGGATTACCTCCGCAAGTTGCAAATGGAACAAACAGAGTTGTAATTGTAGCACAATCTTTAAGTGGATCAATAGGTTACTCTAGCAAAGGAATTTACTCATATCCATTTAACATTTATCTAGGTATAAGTGCCAGTATCGGAGCATATATAGGTGCCAAAATAGCTTTAAATATTGATGGAGAGATTTTTAATAAAATATTGGCCGTAATTATAATTATTATTGGAGGACTAATATTTATTCGCAAGAAAAAATTAACAAACTTTATTAATGAGCGGACTTCTGGAAAATATTTATGGTTTAGCATTTTAGTTTTTTTTGTTTTTGGTATTTATGGAGGCTTTATAAATGCAGGAATAGGTTTACTTATAATGTTGTTTCTAAATAGATTTAATCAGATGTCATTAGTAAAAAGTAACGCGACAAAAGTGTCTGTTGTTTTTATTTACTCATTATTTGCTTTATTAATCTTTGCTTATAACAATTCAATAGATTGGCAAATGGGAATATCTATGGCTACAGGCTCTATTTTTGGCGCTTGGTTCTCGAGCCGTTGGTCTGTTAAAAGAGGTGATAAATTAATTCGTTATGTAGTGATTATAAGTACTGCAATAATTTCAATAAAACTTTGGTTTTTTTAGCTCTAGTAGCTTTTGTATCCTTCTATGCTGATTCCGTAACCTGTTATAGCAATTCTTCTTTGTTGTTTTGAATTACTAATTACCTTGAGTCTTGTGATTCCTATGTCATGTAAAATCTGAGCACCTATTCCAAAATCTTTGTTATCCATTGGCATTGGTGGAACTTGATCATGCTTGCCTTTACGCTGCATTTGTTTTAAACTCTTTATTCTAGCTAAGAGGTTTTCTGGATTTTCATCTTGATTAATAAATAAAATCGCTCCTTTTTCTTCATTATTGATTAAATTAAAAATATCATCTAATCTTTGATTTACTGCACCGGTAAGCATTCCCAAAATATCGTTTGTAATTTTTGAAGATTGAATTCTAGTTAAAACAACCTCATTTTTCTCCCAATGTCCCTTGCTTAAAGCTAAATGAACATTACCGTTTGTAGTCTGATGGTATGCTCTCATTCTAAAGGTTCCATAACGTGTTTTAACCTCATGATCTACTTTTTTTACAATCAGACTGTCATGTTGCATTCTATAAGAAACTAAGTCTTCAATAGATACAATTTTTAAATTTAGTGTTTTAGCTACATTAACAAGTTGGGGAAGTCTAGCCATACTTCCATCTTCATTCATAATTTCGACAATAACTCCAGCAGGTTCAAAACCAGCAAGTCTTGCAAAATCGATAGCAGCCTCAGTATGGCCCGTTCTGCGAAGTACACCCCCTGATTTTGCAATAAGGGGAAAAACGTGTCCAGGTTTAGATAGGTGAGAAGGCTTTGTTTTCTTGCTAATTAGTGCTTTAATTGTTGAGGCTCTATCTGCAGCAGAGATACCTGTTGTTACTCCCTTGCCTTTTAGATCTACTGAAACCGTAAATGCTGTATCCATAGGATCAGTATTATCTGAAACCATTTTCCCTAACTTTAGATCTTGACAACGTTCTTCAGTTAGTGGTGTACAAATTAATCCTCTTCCATGTGTAGCCATAAAATTAATGAGTGTTGGTGTGATTTTTTCAGCAGCAGCAACAAAATCTCCCTCATTTTCTCTATTTGCATCATCAACAACTATAATTACCTCACCATTTTTGATGGCATTAATAGCCTCTGGAATACTATTTAATTTAATTTTATTTTCAGTCATGTTATTTTATGAAAAGGGAGTTTTTTAAATAGGTTCAAAATTGGGGAATATATGTTATAAATACTAATAAAACCTTTATCTGATGAAGCTCTTTTAGTTAAAATATAGGAGAAAGGAGCTAAAACAATTGTCGAAAGCCAAGTAGCAATCAGGGGGGAAATACTACTATCTTCTGCGGCGTTTTTGCTAAACAGACCTATATAATGGTATGTTAAAAATATAATAACAGAAAGCACTAAAGGAAGGCCTAACCCTCCTTTTCTTATTATTGCCCCTAATGATGCCCCAATTAAAAACAATAATATAGAAACAAAAAGTAAAGTATATTTCTCTTGAAGTGTAATTTTGTGCAAATTAATTAGTTTTTGATATGCAAAAAATTGTCCTTTTTTTGCGTTTAAATCATTTAATGAGTTTCTTACCCTAGTTATACCTTGGCTATAAACATTACTTTTTTTCCAATTTTCGTCAGTCACTATAAACTCTAAAACATGTTCAGGTAAAACTGCTTTTTCGTTGTAAGACTTTGTTTTACTTATAAATGAGGATAAAGAGCTTGTTTTTGAAAAATTATTATAAAAAATATTTTTCTCATCTTCAAAAGAACTCTCGAGTGTATCAATACTAGTATTTAATTGATTAATTTTTTGCATTCGAAAAGATGTTTTTATGTTCTCCTGATCCAAATCAATATTATTGAATTGTGATAAATCAATATTCATTTCATATTCTTCAAAGGAAACTTTTGCATGAGGAATCCTATTTCGCTCTTGGATCTTTTTCGGAATAAATTCTTCATATCGGTTTCCATTATATAAAACCAATTTAAGGTTTGGGTCTGTTGGCTCATTTTTCATTTCTCCCCGCTCAGCCTTTATAACTATGTTGTTTTGTTTATTTGGTGTGTATTCATGAATAATTACATTTTCTAAGAACCGATCATTATCACCATATTTTTTTTCAACCTTGATATTGTATAATCCAATTTCGTTAAATATACCCTCTCTAATCGCAAGTGTTGGTTTTAATTTTGCAAGATTTTTTCTAAGATTATAAGATTTAAGCTCGCCATATGGAATTACATGATTCGAAAAGTAGAAAGTCCCAATACCTAAAAATAAATGAAAAATAGATAAACTTAAAAGGGCTCTTTGTAATGATATACCTGTAGCTTTCATTGCAGCGAATTCGTAATTTTCTGACAAAGTTCCGAAAGTCATTAAAGAAGCTAGTAAAACTGACAATGGGAGAACCAGAGGAATCAATTTAGGGGAGTAGTAAACTAAAAATTTCCCAATGATTAATATATCTAATCCCTTTCCAGCCAATTCATCAATGAAAAGCCAAAAAGTTTGGATAATAAAAATAAATAAACATATTCCGAATACACTAACAAGTCTTATTAGGTAGCTTTTAAGAATGTATTTGTCTATAATTTTCACGCTTTTAATTATTTATGTAATAATCAGGATATTTATTCTTATCAAAAACAAAAAAGTCATCTCTAAGATTAATATTAGTTTTAATATTTTTTAATGTAAGTGTTGTTCGGGTATCGTATCTACCAATTTCTATCAAACGATAAATAAGTTTTGTTCTCATATCAATTCCAAGTAACAAATACTTTAATTCCTTTTTCTCCTCATTTGGTATAAGCTTAACAAATTGAACAGGTGTTCCCATAACATTTTGTTTAATGTCCCATTGGTAAGCATAATCTTTTTTATAAATTGTTAAGATCTCAGATGGATTAATTCCAAACTCCGATTCCTCCTCTGGATCACTGATTGTAATTTCTTCATTTTCAGGTATAATAGTATAAGTCATTTTCCCATCGCATAACTGCTCAAAACCCAAGAAATTTATTCTATATAAATCCTTACTGATTGTTACATAGCCATTGGTTTCCTGTCTGATATTTTCCGGTCTATTTTCTAAAACATATGTAAAATCAAATTTTATATTCTTAAATGAAGAAATTTTACCTGAAACTTCATCTAACAATTTTCTAGCAGCCTCAGTATTTTGGGATAATAAGGGATGACTTAAAAGTAAAATAAAAAGGAATAATTTTTTTTTCATTGAATTTTATTTAAGATGAGTTGCTAAAGTTGATCATCCAAAAGACGATCTAATGTAGTTAAATCCGATATTAAGACTTGACGAGCTTTACTTCCTTCAAATGGTCCTACTACGCCAGCAGCTTCCATCTGGTCAATAATTCTTCCTGCTCTATTATATCCCAATTTTAATTTTCTTTGTAATAATGAAGCAGATCCCTGTTGAGCAGTAACAATTACTTCAGCAGCTTCTCGAAATAATGAATCGCGCTCACTTGGGTCTATTTCAATACTAGAGTTGTTTTCTTCCCCACTATACTCTGGAAGTAAATGTGCCTGAGAGTATCCCGTTTGACCTCCTACAAATGATGAAATATTTTCAACCTCTGGAGTATCAACGAATGCACATTGAATTCTAGTTAATTCATTGCCTTGGGTGTAAAGCATGTCGCCTCTACCAATTAATTGATCAGCGCCACCACTGTCTAGTATCGTACGTGAATCGATTTTTGAAGCAACTCTGAAAGCTATACGAGCTGGAAAGTTGGCCTTAATTATTCCAGTAATTACATTTACTGAGGGCCTTTGCGTTGCAATAATAAGATGAATACCTATAGCTCTAGCTAATTGAGCTAAACGCGCGATTGGAGTTTCAACTTCCTTACCTGCAGTCATTATCAGGTCAGCAAATTCATCTACAACTAGTATTATATAAGGTAAAAAGTTATGACCGTCTTTAGGGTTTAGTTTTCTTTGTTTGAATTTTAAATTATACTCCTTAATATTTCTACACATTGCATTTTTTAGAAGTTCATATCTATTATCCATCTCAATACACAATGAATTTAAAGTATTAATAACCTTTGTATTATCTGTAATAATAGCTTCTTCAGTATCAGGTAGTTTAGCCAAATAATGACGTTCAATTTTACTGTAAATATTTAATTCTACTTTTTTAGGATCAACCAAAACAAATTTAACTTCGGCTGGATGTTTTTTGAAAATCAGTGATGTCAAAACTGCATTAAGCCCCACAGATTTGCCTTGACCAGTCGCGCCCGCCATTAACAGGTGAGGCATTTTTACAAGATCCACGACGAATGTTTCATTACTTATTGTTTTTCCTAGAGCAATTGGCAGTTCCATCTCTGCATTTTGAAACTTAGTAGAAGTGATTACGGATCGCATTGAAACTACAGTTGGATTTTGATTTGGAACTTCTATTCCTATTGTACCCTTTCCAGGAATGGGTGCAATAATTCTTATGCCTAGCGCAGAGAGTGAGAGTGCAATATCGTCTTCTAAACTTTTGATTTTTGAAATACGAATTCCAGCATCTGGCACTATTTCATAAAGTGTTACAGTTGGACCAATTGTGGCTTTAATATTTGAAATTCCAATTTTATAATTATTTAACGTCTCAACAATTTTATTTTTATTTGCCTCGAGTTCTTCTTGGTTTATTTTTATTCCGGTCTCTCCATAGTTTTTCAAAAGATCTAAGTTGGGCATTTTAAACTTCCTAAGCTCTAGTGTTGGATCAAAAAAACCTTGTTTTTTAATCAGATCATTAGCAATTTTATCATCTAAAGTTTCTTCTTCTTTGGTAGTTTCAACTTCCATTACTAATTCATCTTTTTTTAGCAAATGTTTTTCAAAAATTTTCTCTTTTGTTTTTTCTTTTGAATTTTTAAATATTTCAGGACTAATTTTTTCTTTTTCATTTTGGCTGGAGTCTAATGGAATAGATTCACCAAAATTTTCATTTAAGTTTTCGGTTTTGTTGTTTTTGTTCCAAAATTTCTCCCACCAAAGCTGGATATTTTCTGGCGTCCACTTTAATTGAATAACAACAAAACACATAAAAAAGAAAATTAGAATTGCCAATACACCAATTTCTCCGACGTAGGTCTTTAAAATTAAATTTAATTCATATCCCACAATTCCACAATATATTGGATCTGAAGGAAATAGATATCCTAAAAAAATAGTTAGCCAAATTATATGAGAAATACCCCAAGACCAATTAGAAAGTATTTTTTCTGTATTTCTATCAAAAAATAACTTAAAACCACTCAAACACAGAAGATATGGGAAAAGTAAGGATGCAAGGCCTACTCCTTGATATATAAATAAATGACTTACTAATGCACCTACCTTACTTAAAATATTTTTTGCTGGAACTGATCTATCAAAAAAAGACTCTAGAGAACTGTAATCTTCTTTCCAATTAAGAGAATAAGAAACAAATGATATTATCAAAAGTAGACCTAATAAGAATAGCCCTCCTCCAAGTAATATTTGACGTTGGCGTCGAATTTTTGGATTAGTTTGAGAACTTTTTTCCTTTTTTGTCATTAATTTAATTTGTAACTCAAAAATACAAATTCAATTGCAAAGTGTTAGATTAAAAGTATTCGCAAAACCTGAAATACAAAAAATCAAGACATTAATATTTATATAAAATAAAACCCGGTCAAAACCAGGTTTTATTTAGTAAGTGTTAGTGATTAGCATAAATCAAAGCGGTCAGCATTCATGATTTTATTCCATGCTCTTATGAAGTCGACTATAAATTTTTCATTATTATCATTTTGCGCGTAAACTTCAGCTATAGCTCGAAGTTCAGAATTAGAGCCGAAAACAAGATCTGTTCTTGAAGCTGTTCTGACTATTTCACCCGTTTTTCTGTCTTTTGCTTCATAACTATTGTAGCCAGTCGCGCTCCATTCAACGTCCATTGAAAGAAGTATTTTGAACCAAGTATTATTCAGTTTACCCTCAGTCCATAGACCATCTCCCGTAAATGAAATCCCCATCGCACGTAAACCCCCGGTTAAAACTGTCATTTCTGCTGGCGTTAGTCCTAAAAGTTGAGCTTTATCAAGAAAAATTTCTTCTGGGCTTACAGAGAATTCTTTTTCAGAGTAATTTCTTAGACCACAAGCTTTTGGTTTAAGAAGATTAAAAGATTCTATATCCGTATTTTCTTGAGTGGCGTCACCCCTACCAGTAGTCACATTAACTTTGTGTCCACAAGCTTTTTCAATACCAACCGCACCACCAATAACAATTACATCTGCAATACTAGCATTATATTTGTCAGCTATTTTTTCATAGACATTAAGTACTTTCTCAAGTTCATGTGGTTTATTGACATCCCAATTTTTTTGCGGTTCTAACCGAATTCTTGATCCATTTGCTCCACCTCGATTGTCTGAACCTCGAAAAGTTATGGCACTTGAAAGGGCTGTATTGACCATCTCCTGAATACTTAAATCTGAATCAGATAATGTTTTTCTAATGTCATCTTCCTCTTTAGAGGTAAGTAACTTACCTGTAGGTGTAGGATCTTGCCAAATGTATTCAACGTCTTTATAATCGCCAGTGACATAATTGCTTTTTGGTCCCATATCACGATGCAATAATTTGAACCAAGCACGTGCAAACATTTCACCAAACTCCTCAGGGTTCTCCAAAAATCTTTCACAAATCAATCTATATTTAGGGTCAACTTTTAATGACATATCTGCCGTTGTCATCATTGGTAAGACTTTTATGTCGCTTCCATCAACCTGAGGAACCATGTCTTCCTCTGCACAGTTAATGGGATGCCATTGCCATGCTCCAGCAGGGCTTTTTTTACATTCCCATTCATATTTGAAAAGTAATTCTAGATATCCCATATCCCATTTTATTGGATTTGTTGTCCACGGACCTTCAATACCACTAGTAATTGTATCAACACCTATTCCAGAAGCGTATTTGTTTTTCCAACCTAAGCCCATCATTTCTATTGGGGAGCCCTCAGGTTCAGCTTCAACAAGCGCTTCATCACCTGCTCCATGTGCCTTACCGAAAGTATGACCTCCAGCAGTTAGAGCGACAGTTTCTTCATCATTCATCGCCATACGCTTAAAAGTTTCTCTTACATCTTGAGCAGATAAAGCTGGATCCGGAATTCCATTAGGTCCCTCAGGGTTTACATAAATTAAGCCCATTTGGACTGCAGCCAACGGATTTTCAAGTGATTGGCGAGTATCTCCGTAACGTTTATCTCCTAACCATGTATCTTCTGCACCCCAATAAATATCTTTTTCTGTTTGCCAAATATCTTCTCTACCCATAACTGTCCCATGGTTTGGTCCACCCATGTCTTCTATAGCAACATTTCCAACAAGCACAAGCAAATCAGCCCAAGACAATTTATTTCCGTATTTCTCCTTTATTGGCCAAAGTAAGCGTCTTGCTTTATCCAAATTGCCGTTATCGGGCCATGAATTTAATGGAGCAAATCTTTGCGCACCGGTCGCTGCCCCACCACGTCCATCACCTGTCCTGTATGTTCCAGCTGCATGCCAGGTCATACGAATAAAAAAGGGTCCATAATGGCCATAATCAGCAGGCCACCAATCCTTAGAATCCTTAAGCATTATTTTGATATCATCTTTAACAGCTTCAAGATCCAGTTTTTTAACTTCCTCCTTATAATCTAACTCTGGAATTGGGTTACTTCTGTCCCCGTGTTGTCTGAGTATATCGAGGTTTAATTGATTTGGCCACCAGTCTTTATTTTGTGTACCAAGATTCGGAGTTGTTGTTGACCCATGGAATGGGCATTTGGATTCGCTCATAATAGTTTAAATTTTTAATAAATTTAATAAACCTCAACCAAGTTTCTAAAATTTTTACTTGTAAAATTACTTATGTATTAATAAATTTTTCCTATGATGTAGTTTTTGTAAACTGCAGATTTTTAATCTAGCTTTTTTTTAAGATTTTAATATTTAAAGCAGCATAAAGTAATGTCATAAATGGACTAAGCCAATTAAAAATAGCAAAGATAAAATACTCTCCGACTCCAACATTTAAGACTCCGGATTGATAAGCACCACAAGTATTCCAAGGTATTAAAACCGACGTAACCGTTCCTGAATCTTCCATAGTACGGCTCAAGTTTTCAGGAGCTAACTTTCTTTCTTCAAATGCTTTTTTGAACATTTTACCAGGAATTACTATCGATAAGTATTGATCGGAGGCGGTTAAATTGACAGCCAAACAAGAGGCAACAGTACTCGCGAATAGCTGAAAAGTGTTTTCAGCCCAATTTAAAAGGGATAAACTTATTCTACTAAGAGCTCCTACAGCATCCATTATTCCTCCAAATACCATTGCACATATAATTAGCCAAATAGTACCCAACATGCCTTTCATTCCACCTGACACAAATAAATCGTTTAATAAAATATTAGAAGTAGCTATTTCGGTTGAAACAGTTATTGCATTCATTATTGCTTGATAGGCTACAGATCCGTTCAAAACATCAGAACCAGTAATTTCTAATAGTATTTGTGACTGAAAAAGTAAAGCAAATAGAGCTCCCATGAGAGTTCCAACTAGTAATGCAATTAGAGGAGGTGTTTTTTTAATAATTAGAACTATTACACTAACTGGGACTAAGAATAGCCACATATTAATAGTAAACTTTTCTTCGATAGCTAATAGTAGTTCATCTATTTCAGTATTTCCTGACGTGGTCATCGTAAAACTTATAATAAGAAAAACAAATAACGTTACTAAAATACTTGGTATTGTTGTGTAAGTCATATATCTGATATGCTTAAATAATTCCCCACCAGCCATTGCAGGAGCTAAGTTAGTAGTATCTGATAATGGAGAAAGTTTATCCCCAAAATAAGCACCTGATATTACAGCACCTGCTATCATTCCTGATGGAATTTCCAAAACGGTTCCTATTCCAACTAGTGCTATTCCTACTGTTGCAGAAGTTGTCCAACTGCTTCCAGTTGCTAAAGAAATTAGCGCACAAATGATAACACTTGCTGGTAAAAAAATTGTTGGATGTAACATTTTTAGACCAAAGTAAATCATTGCTGGTATTATACCACTTATTAGCCATGAACCTGCAAGTGCACCAACAAAAAGTAAAATTAATATAGCCCCTGTAACCGACTGAAGGTTTTCGGCTATTTTTGTTATCATTGTTTTGTAGGGAATTTTTTTATAAAAGCCAATTATTGCAGCTACAACTCCTCCTATCAATAATATAAATTGATTCGAACCATTTAAAGCATTATCTCCATATATAAAGACATTGACTGAAAGTAGAAAAACTAAAAAGATTAGAGGAATTATTGCAAGTCCTAATGAAAGATCATTTTTTTTCAAATGGGATTCAATTAAGTTATAGGACAAGTTATAACAATTTCAACTAAAAATTGGTTAAAGAATTGAAGTAGGTTGTAAACATTTGTATTTTTGATTATAAATTGAATTTAAATATGAATAATTTTGATGTTGCAATTATAGGTTCAGGTCCTGGCGGCTACGTAGCGGCTATACGTAGTGCGCAGCTAGGCATGAAGACAGCGTTAGTTGAAAAATATGATACCCTTGGTGGGACTTGCCTAAATGTAGGGTGTATTCCATCTAAATCTTTATTAGATTCATCCCATCATTATGAGGATGCAATTAAACATTTTTCAGAGCACGGAATTGAATTTGATGGTAAAATAAAAGTAAATTTTAAACAAATGATTGATCGTAAAACTGAGGTAGTAAATCAAACTACTAAGGGAATTAATTATTTGATGGAAAAAAATAATATTAGTGTATATCATGGTATTGGCAGTTTTATAGATTCAAACCACATTAAAATCTCGTCAGATAAGGAACATACAATTGAAGCTAAAAACATAATTATTGCAACTGGATCTAAACCTAGTAATTTGCCTTTTATTCAAGTTGACAAAGAAAGAATAATTACTTCAACTGAGGCATTAAAGTTAAAAGAAATTCCCAAACATATCGTAGTCATCGGTGGTGGGGTAATAGGTTTAGAATTGGGACAAGTTTACCGAAGGTTAGGTGCCGAAATATCTGTTATTGAGTATGCTGATAGAATTACTCCTGTAATGGATGCATCTTTATCAAGAGAGCTAATGAAAGTTATGAAAAAACAAGGGGTTAAATTTTATTTGTCTCATGAAGTTAAAAAAGTTGAAAGAAAAAATAAAGAAGTAAACATTACGGCATTAAACAAAACAGGTGAAAGTATAAATTTTACAGGTGATTATTGCTTAGTTTCAGTAGGTCGAAAACCCAACACTGACTTACTAAATCTTGAAGCAGCTGGTGTGAAAGTTGATAAATTGGGTCGTGTTGAAGTGAATCAACATTTACAAACAGCTAACTCAAATATTTATGCGATTGGCGATGTAGTCAGAGGTGCAATGTTAGCTCATAAAGCTGAAGAGGAAGGGGTAATGGTTGCAGAGTTTATCTCAGGACAGAAGCCGCATATAGATTATAATTTAATTCCAAATGTTATATATACCTGGCCTGAAGTTGCTTCGGTAGGTAAAACCGAAGAGCAGCTTAAAAGCGAAGGGAAATCTTATAAATCTGGACAGTTTCCAATGCGTGCTCTAGGTCGAGCAAGAGCAAGCATGGATACTGATGGGTTTGTTAAAATTTTAGCTGATTCAGCAACAGATGAAGTTTTGGGAGTACATATGATAGGAGCAAGAGCAGCCGATCTAATAGCTGAAGCTGTAACTGCAATGGAGTTTCGAGCTTCTGCCGAGGATATAGCTCGTATGAGCCACTCACATCCCACATATGCGGAGGCCATAAAAGAAGCCGCTCTTGCAGCTTCAGAAAATCGTCCTCTTCATATATAATTTTAATTTTACTGAACGTGTCGAGGTAAATGAATTTTGAAGACTTTTATTATAAAAAAGGCTTAATTTTTTCTTTTAATTTATCTATTGCTAAATTACCTAAGCTTCCGATATGCTTGTGTTTTATTTTTCGATCAGGTTTAAATTTTCCTTTTTCTATAATATTTGCTAAGTTTCTATAAGCATCCCTGAATGTCTTTCCTTTTAAAACCTCTTTGTTCAGCGATTCAACCGTGAAAAGATGATCATATTTCTTTTGATCGATAATATTATTTGAGACCTTGATTTTGGGTAAACTTAATAGTAGAATTTCTAAACAAGCTTTAGTTTCATTAATAGATTCAATTATTGCACCTTTAGCTTGTTGAAAATCTCTATGATAGCCGCTAGGAAGATTTGATGTTAAGAGAGTTAGCTGATTTGGTAATCCTTTAATCATATTAAATTTTGCCCTTACTAATTCAAACAAATCTGGATTTTTTTTGTGAGGCATAATGCTCGAACCAGTAGTCAAATCATCAGGAAATGAAACAAAATCATAATCTTGTCCCATATAAAGACATATATCCATGCAAAATTTTGAAAGAGTATCTCCGAAAGCTGATAAAGAAATTGCAACACTTTTTTCAAGCTTTCCTCTACTCATCTGTGCAGCAACCGAATTAATCTTAAGCTCCGAAAACCCTAATATTTTAGTAGTTAAATCTCTGTCTATTGGAAATGAACTTCCATAACCTGCTGCACTTCCGAGTGGATTTTGATCTGTAATTTTATATGCGCTTTGCCAAAAGTAAAGATCATCTATTAAACATTCAGCATACGCAGAAAACCATAAACCAAAAGATGAGGGCATTGCAATTTGTAGATGAGTATAACCAGGGAGTAGGTTATCTTGATATTCTTCTGCTAATGATAGAAGTAGATCAAAAAGCTTAATTATTTTGGTTTTAATTTCACTTAATTCTTTTTTAACATAAAGATGCATAGCAACTAATACCTGATCATTTCTTGATCTTGCGGTATGAACTTTTTTCCCAACTTCTCCAAGTCTCTTGGTTAAAAAATATTCGATTTTTGAATGTACATCTTCAAATTCCTTTTCAATTTTAAAACTTTTATTTTTTATTTCTTTTTTAATTTCATCTAAGACCAAACATATTTTTTTAACCTCATCATTATTAATTAATCCTACTCTTCCAAGCATTTTAACATGAGCTATTGAAGCTTCACAATCAAATTCTGCAAGTACCATATCATATTCTCGATCTTTTCCTACAGTGAAAGAGTCTACTTTTTCGTTTAAGTTATTTCCTTTTTTTTGCCAAAGCTTCATATTAAATTATTTGTTTTAGTAGATTGATATAAATTGAAATACCTTCCTCAATTTCTTTAATATAAATAAATTCATCAGAAGAATGAGAGCGAGTAGAATCTCCAGGACCAAGTTTTAAAGATGGGCAGCTTAATGATGCTTGATCTGAAAGGGTAGGGGAACCATATGTTTTTCTTCCTAACTTTTCTCCAGCTTTTACAATTGGATGATCAATACTTATAGAAGAACTTTTTAGATGAAGTGATCTTGCTTTTACATTACAAGGCAAAGCTTTTTGTATAACTTCATCAATCTCATGATTTTGATAGCATTCATTTACCCTGACATCAAGCACCAATTTTACTTCAGATGGAACTACATTATGCTGACTACCAGCATTAATTTGTGTGAGTGTTAATTTTACGGGACCCAAAATTGGTGACACCTTTTCAAAAGAAATATTTTCGATTTTTTTAATAATTTCAGGTAATTTCATAAGTGGATTATCCTTATTGGGATGTGCAGCATGACTAGGTGTTCCTTTAATTTCAATATCAAAAACAACCAATCCTTTCTCTGCAATTGCTAATTCCATTTGAGTCGGCTCTCCGATTATGGCAAAGTCAATCTTAGGCAAGTAGGGTATTAAATAACGTAAACTTTTATCACCTGCAGTTTCTTCTTCGGCAGAGGCTACCATTAAAATATTATATTTTAAATTTGGATTTTCGTAGAAATAATTAAAGCAAGCCAAAAGAGAAACTAATGCTCCTCCTGCATCATTACTTCCTAGACCATATAATTTACCATCTAAAATTTCGGCTCTAAAAGGATCTCTAGTATAGGCTTTATTAGGAAGAACTGTATCGTGATGTGAATTAAGTAATAAAGTTGGTTTTTTTGGATCAAATGATTTATTTACAGCCCATAAATTATTCTCTTTCCTCTGAAAAGGTATATTAGAATCTTGAAACCATTTCTCAAGGCGTTTTGCAGTTCCTGATTCATTTTTAGAGAAAGATTCTATTTCAATCAAATCTTGTAATAATTTTATTGCTCTTTGATTCAACATTACTTTTTAATTTTAGTAAATTGATTTTTTTGTGAAAAAATACTTGAGTTTCCAATACGAACTTCTTGAACACCCTTTTCTAAAGATTCGAAACAATTATGCAATTTAGGCATCATACCTTGGGATATAGTTTCTGTGTTTTTTAGTTCATGATATTTTTTCGTATCAATAAAGGGTATAACTGAGTTTTCATCATTAATATCTTCTAGAACCCCCATTTTCTCAAAGCAATATGTTAGTATAACTTTAAAATTTTTAGATAAAGCAGATGCAATTGAAGCAGCAATTGTATCGGCATTTGTATTTAGAAGCTGTCCTTTTCTGTTGTGGGTAACTGAACAACAAACAGGAACAATATTTTGTTTAATGAGGCCTGTAAAAAATGGAATATTTACTTCAGTTAAATCGCCGACAAAACCAAAATCAATATCCTTTATGGGCCTTTTTATCGCAGAGTAAGCATTTCCGTCTACACCAGAAATTCCCAAAGCGTTGCAAGAAATTGATTGAAGAAGTGAAACGATTCTTTTATTTATTTTCCCTGCATATACCATTGTTACAAGGTCAAGACTATCAGAATCTGTAATTCTTCTTCCTCCTTCAATTTTAATTTCTAAACCTATTTTTTTAGAGATATTATTAGCTACATTACCGCCGCCATGGATTAAAATTTTTGATTCTTCCAGGCTAGCAAAATCTTTTAAAAATGATATTAAAGAATCCTTATTTTCAATTACTTTTCCACCAATTTTGACAATATGTAATTTATCCATTTTCTATTATTTTTTTTAATACTAATTGAGCAGAATATGTCCTATTATTCGCCTGTTCAATAATTAATGAATTATTACTATCCAAAACTTCATCTGATGCGACTATATTTCTTCTAATTGGTAAACAGTGCATAAATTTTGCATTATTGGTAAGTTTCATTTTTTTTGCAGTTATCATCCAGGTGTCGTCAGTTTTTAAAATTTTTCCATAATCCGAGTATGAGCACCAATTTTTAGCATAGACAAAATCGGCACCTTCTAACGCTTGTTCCTGATTGTAAACTTTGGTATTATCGCCTACAATTAAGGGATTTAACTCATAGCCTTTAGGTTGAGCAATAATTAAATCACAATCTATTTTATTTGCCATCCTAACAAATGAATTTCCAACTGCATGCGGTAATGCTTTTGGGTGAGGAGCCCAGGTAAGAACTATTTTTGGACGTTTTACTTTATTATTTTCTTTAATTGTGATTGCATCTGCTAAAGCTTGAAGAGGATGTGCAGTAGCGCTTTCCATATTAATTACTGGTATACTCGCATATTTTTTAAAACTTTTTAGAACAATTTCTTTCTCATCATTTTCTTTGCTATTTAAACTTGCAAAAGCTCTAATTGCGACCATATCGCAATATTGTGAAACAACAGCAGCAGCTTCTTTTATATGCTCAGAGCGCAAACCACTCATTTGAGTACCATCCTCAAATTCTAATGCCCATGCTTCATTTGAAAAATTCATTACCATTGTTTTTAATCCCAAAAGTTGTGCTGCTTTTTGCGAACTGAGACGTGTTCTTAGACTAGGATTAAAAAAAAGCATACCTAAATTTTTTTGATTTCCAAGTGATTTAAAAGCAAATGGATTTTTTTTTAGTTCAATGGCCTCATTTACAGCCTCACTCAGGCTAGGCAGATCGTTAAGAGTTAGAAATTGTTCCATTTAATTATAGTTTTTTTCCATTTCCTTTTCAAGAGACTTGAAAAAATATTCAAAATGTTTTTCTTGAATTGTAAGAGGCGGTAATATTCTTATAAGATTTTTATTACTGCTTCCTCCCGTAAAAATTTTATAATCATAAATTAATTTCTTTCTCAAAGAAGACACTTCAAAATCAAATTCTAAACCTAACATCAATCCCCTTCCTTTAATTTTCTTTATTTTCTTTATCGAAGATGCTTTATTTTTAAAATATTTTTCAAGAGATTTAGTCTTTTCCTGTAGATTATCTTTTTTTATGATATCTAAAACTGCAAGTGATGCTCTACACGCAAGATGGTTACCTCCAAATGTAGTTCCAAGAAGACCGTGAGTTGCCTTTATTTTTGGATTAACTAAAATCCCACCAATTGGAAAACCATTTCCCATACCTTTGGCCATTGTAATGATGTCAGGATTTATTTTGAACTTTTGAAAAGCAAAAAAAGTTCCTGATCTTCCAAAACCAGATTGGACTTCATCAGCCACCAGAGAGCTATGGTATTTTTCACAAAGTTTTTCCATCCCATAAACAAATTTTTCATTTGGTTCATCCAATCCACCCACTCCCTGAATTGCTTCAAAAATTACTGCACAAACATCCCCTTTAGAAAGCTCAACCTCTAAAGCTGTAAGATCATTAAATGGTAAAAAAGTAACCACCTGTTGTTCATTTAATGGGGCAGTAATTTTTGCGTTGTCTGTAGCCGCAACGGCTGCAGAGGTTCTTCCGTGAAATGAATTTTTAAATGCAACTATCCTTCTTTTTTTGGTATGAAACGAAGCTAGTTTTAAAGCGTTTTCAATTGCTTCCGCACCACTATTGCATAAGAAAAGTTCATAATTGTCAAGTGAAGAATGTTCTCCTATTGCATCTGCCAATCTTTTTTGAAGTGGATTTTGAATTGCATTAGAATAAAATGCAATTTGATCCAATTGATCTTTTATTTGTTTAACATAATGAGGGTGACTATGACCAATAGATATAACCGCATGACCGCCGTACAGGTCTAGATATTTCCCACCTTGATTGTCATAGACATAGACGTCTTTCGCACAGCTAGGTTTTACATCATAAAGTGGATATACGTCAAATAAATTCATTTATATTGGATTTATTATTGTTTAGCGATTTCATTTATTTTATCAAAAGATGCATTAAGACCTCTAATAAGTGAAGAGCTCAATCCTTGATGCTCCATTTCATTTAAACCCGTAATTGTACAACCTCTTGGTGTTGTTACTCTATCTATCTCTTCTTCAGGGTGGGTACCTGTTTCAATAAGAAGACTGGATGCACCCATAGCAGTTTGCATCGACATTTTTAATGCTATATCTGCATCAAAACCTAATTGAACACCACCTTGTGTGGTAGCTCTAATTAATCTCATCCAGAAAGCGATTCCACTTGCACATAAAACCGTAGCAGCTTGCATATGGCTTTCCTCAATAATTAAAGTTGTTCCTAAGCCATTAAATATAGCTTCTGCAATTGCTAAAACCTTTTTTCCTTTTATATTACTACACAGGCATGTCATAGATTTTCTTACAGATATAGCGGTATTAGGCATTGATCTTATAATCGGTAATTTATTTCCTATAATTTCTTCTACACGTTTAAGAGTATATCCTGTAACCGTTGATATTACTATATGATTTTCCTTCAGATCTGGACTAATATTTTCCAAAACATTGTCTAACTGGTTGGGCTGAACGGCTAAAATTAAAATATCCGAATTCTTAACTGCCTCATTATTATCTTTTGTGATAAAAACATTTTTATATTCTTTCATAGATTCAATTGAATCTAAATTCCTTTTTGTTAAATATAAAGTTGTGTGAGTGTTATTAATTATCAGACCCTTTGCAATACTTAGGCCCAAATTTCCAGTTCCAATGACAGCTATTTTCATTTTTTTATTTTAAAAAGTTGAGGCCTTTAGTTGAAGTCCCGCATCTTCTTCCCAGCCCATAATAATATTTGTATTTTGAATCGCTTGACCTGCGGCTCCTTTGATTAGATTGTCAAGAATACTAGTGATTAATAATATATTTTCGTGTTTGTATAAATGCAAAAAACAGTAGTTGCTATTAATTACAGATTTTAAACTAATTTCATTTTCAGAGATTAATGTAAATGGATGCTCCTTGTAAAAGCTTTTATAAATCTTTTTGACATCATTAAGGCTCCCATTATATTCAGTATAACAAGTTGAAAAAATTCCTCTTGTAAAATTTCCACGATTAGGAAGAAAATTAATTTTTGGGTTACTGCCTAATTGATTTACACTTTGATATATTTCATTTATATGCTGATGTTTAAAAGGCTTATACCATGAAAAGTTATTATTTCTCCAACTAAAGTGGGATGTTGGGTTTAGGCTAATTCCTGCACCTGTACTTCCGGTTGTAGCATTGATATGTAAAGTATTCTTTAAAGTATTATTTTGTGCAAGAGGTAAAATAGATAATTGAATAGCTGTGGCAAAACAGCCTGGGTTTGCTATAGAATCTGAGGATTTAATTTTTTCTTTTTGTAGTTCAGGAAGGCCATAAACAAAAATTCGTCCATTAAAACTACTATCCCTTTTTAATCTAAAATCATTACCTAAATCAATTATCAATGTTTTTTTGGAGAAATTTTTATTTTTCAAAAACTCTAATGAGTTACCATGACCTAAACACAAGTAGACAACATCAATATTTTTATTTATTTTTTTTGTAAATCTTATTTTTGTTTGACCCAATAAATCAGCATGGCAGGTCGAAATTTTTTCACCTTCTTTAGACCTACTATAGACAAAATCTAATTCCATAGAGGGGTGTTGGAGAATTAATCTAATAAGCTCTCCACCTGTATAACCAGAACCACCAACAACTCCTACTCTAATCATCATTTTTATTTAAGTTGTGATATATTTTTGACGAATTACCGGTTAATTTGATAAATCCTTTTGCTTCCTCAGCTGTCCAACCTTCATTAATTTCTCCATATTTACCTAATTTTGTTAACATTAAATCATATGGAGAATCAATTCCCTCAAGTTCATACCTGTAAGGATGTAATTTGAGATATACCTTACCGCTAACTTTTTCCTGACTACTTTGCATAAATGCCTCTAAATCTCTCATAACAGGATCTAAATAATGTCCTTCGTGTAGTTGCATTCCATAAAAATTACTTAGTTGTTCTTTTTGAAAAAGTTGCCATTTACTCAAAGTGTGTTTTTCTAAAAGATGGTGTGCCTTAATGATTATAATTGGAGCTGCAGCCTCAAATCCAACTCTTCCCTTTATTCCAATGATAGTATCACCAACATGAATATCACGGCCTATTCCAAAATCTCGTGCTAAAATTTGTAGTCTTTGAATTAACTCGAATGGTTTACCTTTTTTTCCATTAATAGCAAACAGTTCACCAGTTTTAAATTCTATTTGTAATTCTTCTGATTCAGATTTAATCACTTTACTTGGGTAGGCTGACTCGGGTAAAGGATCCCGAGAGTTTAATGTTTCAGCACCACCTATGCTTATACCCCATAGTCCTGTATTAATTGAGTATTTAGCTTTCTCCCAAGATATATTTATCCCATGTGAATTTAAATATTTAATCTCACTTTCTCTTGAGAGGTTTTGATCTCTAATTAGTGAAATAATTTCAATTTCTGGAGCTAAAATTTGAAAGATCATATCAAAACGAACTTGATCGTTACCTGCTCCTGTACTACCGTGGGCTATATATTTTGCATTTATTGATTTAGCATAGGAAACTATTTCAACAGCCTGAATAATTCTTTCAGCACTTACAGATAAAGGGTAGGTATTATTTTTAAGCACATTTCCAAAAATTAAATATTTAACAATTTTGTTATAAAAAGTTTCTAAACCGTCTACGTTTTTATACCTATAAGCACCTATTTCATAAGCTCTTTTCTCCATAGATTTGATATCATTATCTGAAAATCCTCCTGTATTTACGCAAACTGCATGTACTTCATGATTTTCTTGAGACAATTTCTTAAGACAATATGAGGTATCTAATCCACCACTATAAGCTAAAACTACTTTTTTCTGTTCCATTTTATTTTTTTTTGTAAAATAAATTTGATCTAATGCTTTCATTATGGTTAGTCTTTCTTTTATTTTGTTCTGGATCGTAAAGCATTCCAGTGCACAAACACATTTGTCTTTCTGTTCTTGTCAAGATGTCATAATTTTTACAAGTTTGACATCCTTTCCAAAATTCTGGATCATCTGTTAATTCTGAAAAGTGTACTGGCTTATAGCCAAGGTCATAATTTATTTTCATCACAGGCATACCTGTAGTAATTCCGAAGACTTTAGCTTTTGGATATTTTTTGAGGGAAAGTTCAAAAACATGTTTTTTTATTTTTCTTGCTAGTCCTTTTCCTCTGTAATTTGGAGCAACTATTAATCCGGAATGTGCAACATATTTTCCATGTCCCCAAATTTCTATATAACAAAAACCTGCAAATTTTTCTAAATCTAGAGCTATAACAGCATTTCTATTTTCAATTTTTTTAGCAATATATTCAGGTGTCCTTCGGGCAATACCAGTACCCCTAACCTTCGCTGATTCATCGATGCAAAGACTTATTTCTTTAGAATATATAATATGTTCCGCTTTTGCGTTTAAAATTTTCATAAATATTTAAGTGAAATGTAAAATGAGATAAAAGGGGAGAAGGGCTTACCATACTCCAAAAAAGGTTACACCCCAATGGGGCGATAACGCAAGCGAAAAGTATTGGCTATCGTTGAAAATGTAATTAAACTAAAAAATTTATTTTCTGACATGATTATGCAAAATTCATGTAAAAATCTGAGAAAACAAAAAAAAAAATCTCTTTTCTCAAAATTTGAAAAGAAATTACGCTAATTCTTAAATTTGCATTTAGTTTGAAAAATGTATGTCTGAGATTAATTTAAATCTTAAAAAGCTTACTAATAAAATTATTCTTTTAGCTCATAGTGGTGGTGTGGATAGTTGTGTACTTGGTGATATTTTAATTCGTAGTAAAATCAAATTTTCCGTGGCACATTGCAATTTTCAATTAAGAGGTGAAGAAAGTGATAATGATTTGTTATTTGTAAAAAAGTGGTGCAAAAAAAATAGAATTAAATTTTATTACAAGATATTTAATTTGATAGATTATAAGCTAAAAAATAAAAAAGGTATTCAAGAATCGGCCCGTGATTTAAGATATAAATGGTTTAATCACCTCACTACCAATAAAGGTTTTGATTATTTAGTAACGGCACATCATTTAAATGATCAGTTTGAAACTTTTTTAATAAATGCATCAAGGGCATCAGGTATTTTTGGTTTGGTAGGAATTCCTGAATCAAACAAACTACTTAGGCCTTTACTTAACGTAACAAAAATGCAAATTCTTGATTATGCAAAAAAAAATAATTTGGAATGGCGAGAAGACTCATCAAATACTAGCGAAGATTATTTTCGCAATATAATTAGACATCAGGTTGTAAAACCTTTTGAGAATTATAAACCAAAAACTCTTAAAAATTTCAAAAAAACATTAGTGCATCTTAAAGATGCTCAAGAATTTATATCTCATCAATTTGACAAGCTTAAAAAAGAGCTTTTTATTGAAAAAAACAAACATACATACATAGAGATTGAATCTTTAAAAAAAATAAAACCATTAAGTTTCAGTCTACACCATTTTTTTTCCCCTAAGGGATTTAATTCAAAGGAAGTAGAAAAATTAGTATTTTCTTCACCCGGAAAGCTAATTCATAGTAAAAAATATCGTTTAATTCGTGACAGAAAATATTTGATATTATCCCCCTTGTTAAAAAAAGAAATTAATGAAATCTTAATTGATCTTGATAAGAAAAATTTAAAACTACCAATTCCTATTAAATGGGAATACATTTCAAATCTTGAAAAAAAAGCACATAAAAATAATGAGGTATTTTTAGATCGAGAAACTTTGAAAAGTCCAATATCTTTAAGGAAATATAAAAATGGCGATTACTTTTATCCCTCTGGGATGAAAGGAAAAAAATTACTTAGTAAATTTTTCAAAGATGAAAAATATTCACTTTTGGACAAAGAGGAACAATGGTTACTATGTTCTAATGGTGAAATTGTATGGATAATTGGAAAACGTTGTGATAATAGATTTCTAGCAAGACCAAACACAAAAAATAAATTACTAATGCGCGATTTGAGATGAGAAAATTGATCTTGTTTATACTATACTGCACAACTATTAATGCCCAGATAATAGAACCTGTTAAATGGGAAACCTCTGTAAAAAAAGAAAATGATAGTATTTATACTATATATTTTAAAGCAAAAATATCAGGGGAGTGGCACCTATATTCTCAATTTTCTGATCCTAGTGGGGCTGTTCCTACGGAATTTATTTTTAATAAAAATCCTTCATATAAACTTATTAGAAATGTTCAAGAAAGTAATCCCATAATATCATATGATAATTATTTCGAAATGGAGCTTTCTTACTTTGAATCAAATGCATTATTTTCTCAACAAGTTCAAAGGCTTAGTTCCAGGCTAGAGCCAATCAATATTGAATTAAATTATCAAGCATGCAATGATAAATTATGCATTTTTAGAACAGAAAAATTTAAAATCCATTTAGATGGGCTCAAACAATCCTCATTCGAAATAGTCGATGATGAAAGTAAAATTCGTTCAGATGCATTGAGACTTGAACTAAAAGAAAAAGCTTTTTTAAGCGGTCCTAAAGTAGAAGAGGGAATATATTCTTATTTCAATATTTTTCTTTTAGGATTTTTGGGCGGGTTTTTGGCTCTATTGACCCCCTGTGTATTTCCAATGATTCCTTTAACGGTTTCATATTTTTTAAAGCAATCAAGTTCTAATTCACGTGGGCTTATTAATGCTTCAGTATATGCTATTTTCATTGTATTAATTTATTTGATTCTTAGTCTCCCGTTCCATTTTATCAATTCACTTAATCCTGAATTTCTAAATACTATCGCTACAAATATTTTCTTAAACCTAATCTTTTTTGTTGTGTTTATAATTTTTGCTTTTTCTTTTTTTGGGTTTTACGAATTGACTCTACCGACATCTTGGAGTATGCGTACAGATAATTCTTCGTCATTGAATACTTTTATTGGTATCTTTTTTATGGCATTGACATTGGCAATAGTTTCTTTTTCATGTACAGGGCCTATTTTAGGTTCTTTGCTGGCAGGTTCACTTACATCCGAGGGGGGGGGCTTTTCAATTATCTATTGGTATGCTAGGATTTGGACTGGCATTAGGACTGCCTTTTGGATTGTTGGCAATTTTTCCCAATTCACTTAAAAAGTTTCCAAAATCAGGGAGTTGGATGAATTCAGTAAAGGTAATTTTAGGTTTTTTAGAATTAGCCTTAGCATTAAAATTTCTTTCAAATGCAGACTTAGTTGCTGGGTGGGGTATACTGAAAAGAGAGGTATTTTTAGGCTTATGGGTTATTTTGACCTTTATGCTTACCTTGCATCTCCTTGGATTTATAAAATTTCCCAACCAGAAAAAAGAAAGCATATCAAAATTTAGATATTTTTTTAGTTCACTTTCTTTTGCATTAACAATATATCTTTTAGTTGGTATTTTCTCAAAGGATAATACACTTAAATTTTTGAGTGGTTTTCCACCACCAGTGTTTTACAGTTTTCAGGCCGATGAATCTGACTGCCCTTTAGGTTTAGAATGTTATAAGGACTTTGAAATTGGAAGAGAAAAGGCATTTGACTTCAATAAGCCAATTCTATTAGACTTTACTGGCTGGGCATGTGTAAATTGCAGGAAAATGGAAGAAAATGTTTGGTCAGAACCTAGAGTTTATTCTTTACTAAAAGATAATTTTATAATTATTTCACTTTATGTTGATGATAGAAAAAAATTAGATATTTCTGACCAATTTGACTATCAATACCCTAACGGGTCTATTAGAAATATAAATACTGTAGGTAAAAAGTGGGCTACTTTTCAAGCAATAAACTTTAAGACTGCTTCACAACCTTTTTACATACTTATGAACCCTAATGGTACTTTATTAAACACACCAATTCAATATGTAGACTCCAAAACTTTCTATAAATGGCTTGAGATTGGTTTGGAAAATCAGTCAAAGATAATCCCCAAATTGAAGTATTTAAATTTAAGCAATTAATCCTGTGTTGACTTAATATTTTAGTTTATCTAAAACACAGAATAAAAAAGTACTCCTACTTTGAAAAATAAACTTCTTTTAAAGGAAGACGAAACCTTTCACCATATAAACCATCTTCTTCTCTTATCCCACAGCCAATAACCATACTAATTTCTGCACTCTTAGGTAATTTGAGTAATGATTTTAACCTAACTGAATCAAAACCTTCCATTGGACAAGTGTCATACCCCAAAGCCGCCATACTTATCATAAAACTTTGAGCTGCAAGCGCAGTACTTTTATGTCCTATAATTCTTATATCATTTCTTCTTACTTCACGATAGGTTACTTTTTTTAAACCTCTATAATAGGTTTTTATGTGATTGAAAAAACTTTTAAAACCTTTACTTCCTCTATATAACTTTGGTATAGCTTTTTGATAATACTCAATGGCGCCCTTAATTTTTTCTTTGTCTTTTCCTTTGTTAGAAATCTTGATAAAATTAACATTTGAATTAATTCTCTCTGGCCATAAGTCCAAACGAACAACTGGGATAACTAACTCCTGAGCAGTCTTGGCTGCTGGTTGATTAAAACATACTTTCACCACATTTTTCAAAAAATTTTCTGACTTAATATGATAAAATTCCCACAGTTGTAGATTACTGCTTGATGGAGAGAGAAGTGCTTGTTCAATACATTTTTTGACGAGATTTGAATTTATACTTTTTTTTGGATTATAAATTCTTACTGATCTTCTAAATTTTATTGCTTCACTAACAGATTTTTCTTTCATAATTAAATTTGCTTTAGAATTCTTTTAATAATCCCTAAAGATTTTGGGTATGGTGGATAACGTTGAGGAAGGTCAAACCAAAATGGTCTTTTTACAATTGATTTTTTGTGACTAAATAATTTAAAACTATGTTCGGCGTGATAAGATCCTATTCCACTATTTCCAATTCCTCCAAATGGTAGTTTTTGATTTGTAAAATGAATCAGTGAATCATTGATTACTGCACCTCCAAAAGAATAATCTCTAATAAGTTGGGCAATAAACTTTTCATTATTACTGAATACATAAAACGCTAAAGGATTTTTCAATAATGACAAAACTGAGTCTAAATCCTCTAAATTATTATAACTCAAAATTGGTAAAATTGGACCAAAAATTTCTTCTTTGATTAATAAGCTATTAATTTTTGGATTATCGACAATAGTAGGTCCAAAAAATAATTCATTTTTATTTCTGATTCCTCCATATAAAATATTTTGACCCTTAAGATCATTTTCCAATTTTTCGAAATGTTTTTCGTGAATTATTCTTCCATAATCTTTTGAATTTTTAGCATTTGATCCAAAAGCATTTTCAATTTCAATGATTATTGATTTTACAAGTGATTCCTTTGTTTCTGATTTTACTAAAATATAATCGGGTGCAATACATGTTTGACCACAGTTCAAAAATTTTCCCCAAACAATCCTCCTTGCTGTTTTTTTTAGAGGTGTTGTTCCATCAACTATACAGGGACTTTTTCCCCCAAGTTCAAGGGTTATAGGAGTCAAAAAGTTTGCAGCTGCTCTTGCAATAATTTTACCTACAACTGTGCTTCCAGTAAAAAAGATATAATCCCATTGTTCTTTAAGTAACTCTTGCGCAACTTTTGCATCTCCCTCAACAACAGATACCATTCCTCTAGGAAAAACTTTTGAAAGCAAACCTTTTAAAATTTTAGATGTGTGAGGAGCAGACTCTGATGGTTTTAAAATAACTGTATTTCCAGCTGCGATAGCACCTATTAAAGGCACCAAAGCTAACTGAAATGGATAGTTCCAGGGTGATATCATTAGAATATTTCCATATGGTTCGGAAATAATATAGTCTTGGGATGGAAAATTGATAAGGCTTCCCGATACCTTTACTGGAGCAGATAAAGCTTTTAGATTTTTTGTGAAAAAGTCAATCTCTTTTCTAATCATAAGTATTTCACTCGCAAATGACTCAAAAATTGGTTTTTTTAAATCCTTATGTAAGGCTTCGAAAATTAAATTTTCATTTCCATCTATCACTCGTTTTAATTTTTTGAGATAATTAACACGAGATTTGATCTTTTGATTTTTATTTGTTTTGAAAAACTCCTGATGTGCCCTTTTTAATTCTGCAATTTTTAGGGAATCCATAAACTTAATTTATCTAATTCAATCAAATATAGTAGAAAAAAAGAGCGTATTTTTTTAACTAGTTGAATATGTAAAAAAAAATATGTAAAAATATTGTATATCAATTAGTTATAAATTATAATACACCTTTGAGTATAAGACGAGGTTAAAACAAATTAAATAAACGACAATCACAAAATATAATTTCGTTTGTATATTAACGTTCATGAAACTTAATAAATATAGTCAAGCAGTCACACAGGACCCTACCCAGCCAGCAGCACAAGCGATGTTACACGCAATTGGTCTGTCGGATGATGATTTCCAAAAACCTCTAATTGGTATTGCGTCCACAGGCTATGAAGGTAATCCATGTAATATGCATTTGAATGGACTTGCCCAAAAAATAAAAACTGGTATTAATTCACAATCTTTGGTTGGTCTAATTTTTAATACAATAGGTGTTAGTGATGGAATATCTATGGGAACTTCTGGTATGCGATATTCCTTACCTTCAAGAGATATTATTGCAGATTCTATCGAGACAGTGGTACAGGGGATGTCTTATGACGGTGTAGTTACCATTGTAGGGTGTGATAAAAATATGCCTGGAGCACTTATAGCTATGTTACGTTTGAATAGACCTTCTATTTTGATGTATGGAGGAACTATTGCAGCAGGATGTCATAACAATAAAGAGCTCGATGTTGTATCTGCATTCGAAGCCTGGGGTGAAAAGGTTGCAGGTAAAATTGATGACTCCGAATACAAAAACATAATAAAAAATGCTTGTCCAGGAGCTGGTGCGTGTGGGGGTATGTATACAGCTAATACAATGGCGTCAGCTATAGAGGCATGCGGGATGTCTTTACCTTTTAATTCTTCTAATCCTGCTGTAAGTGATCAAAAAAATGATGAATGTGAAAATTTAGGTTTTTATCTTAAAAGTTTATTAGAAAAAGATTTAAAACCTCGTGATATTCTCACAAGAAAATCTCTTGAAAATGCATTACGTTTAATTACAGTACTTGGTGGATCAACAAATGCTGTACTTCATTTTTTAGCTATAGCAAAAGCAGCCCAAATTGATCTAAGTATTGATGATTTTCAGAAAATTAGTGATTCAACCCCATTTTTAGCTGATCTTAAACCAAGTGGGAAATATTTGATGAAAGATTTGCATGCTGTTGGAGGTGTTCCAGCAGTTATGAAATATATGTTGGAATTAGGTATGTTACATGGAGATTGTATAACTGTTACAGGTAAGACCTTAGAAGAAAATCTAAAAAAAGTTTCTCCTCTATCTCCAAACCAAGATGTAATACTATCTATTGATAAACCAATTAAAAAAACAGGCCATATTCGAATTTTAAAAGGTAATCTTGCTGAAAAGGGATCAGTTGCTAAAATTACAGGTAAAGAGGGTTTAGTTTTTAAAGGTCCAGCAAGGGTTTTTGATGGAGAGTTCGCTGCTAATCAGGGAATTAAATCTGGAAAAGTTTTGTCTGGAGATGTTGTTGTTATACGTTACGAAGGACCCAAAGGAGGACCTGGAATGCCTGAAATGCTTAAGCCCACTGCAGCAATTATGGGTGCAGGATTAGGTAAAAGCGTCGCTCTTATTACTGATGGACGTTTTTCAGGAGGCACGCATGGATTTGTTGTTGGGCATATTGTACCTGAGGCACAAGAAGGTGGTGTTATAGCAATTATTCAGGATGGAGATCAAATTACCATTGATGCTCAAAAAAATACTATAAATGTTAACATTTCCGACAAAGAGTTAGAAGTCAGGAAAGCAAAATGGACAAAGCCACCATATAAATTTGAAGAAGGAGTATTATATAAATATATAAAAAGTGTCGCTACTGCATCAGAGGGATGTGTAACTGATTCATAAACGTATGGAAATTAAAACGAAAAAAAAATCAATGACAAATTATGATAATTCAATTAGAATTTCTGGTGCTGAAGCAGTAATAAGGTGTTTACTTGAAGAGGGAGCAGATTTGGTTTACGGTTATCCTGGAGGGGCCATAATGCCAATTTATGATGAATTATACAAGTATCAAGATAAACTACACCATGTACTTACTCGTCATGAACAAGGTGCAGCTCATTCCGCACAAGGTTTTGCTCGAACCTCAGGGAAAGTTGGTGTTGCAATGGCAACATCAGGTCCAGGAGCGACTAACTTAGTTACGGGTATTGCCGATGCACAAATTGATTCTACACCAATGGTGTGTATTACAGGACAAGTTGCCTCTCATCTACTTGGATCTGACGCATTCCAGGAAACTGATATTATAGGTATCTCAACTCCGGTTACAAAATGGAATTACCAAATAACTAAGGCGAGTGAAATCCCTGAGATTATGGCAAAAGCTTTTTATATAGCTAGAACTGGTAGACCTGGACCTGTTTTAATAGATATAACTAAAGATGCTCAATTTGATTCTCTTGAATTTTCATATAAAAAGTGTAATGGTATTAGAAGCTATACCCCAACAGCAAAACTTTCTAATAAATCAATTGAAGAGGCTTTGGAATTAATCAATCTAGCTAAAAAGCCTTTTGTTGTTTGGGGACAAGGAGTAATATTGGGAAATGCAGAGAATGAATTAAAAACATTTTTGGAAAAATCAGGAATACCTGCAGCTTGGACCATTCTTGGACTTTCAGCACTTCCAACCAACCATCCCATGAATCGGGGAATGGTTGGAATGCATGGAAATTATGCGCCTAACATACTCACTAACGAATGCGACCTACTAATTGCGATTGGTATGCGCTTTGATGACCGTGTGACTGGTGATCTTAACACATATGCAAAACAAGCAAAAATTATACATTTAGAATTAGATCCTGCTGAGGTAAATAAAAATGTAGTTGTGGATGTAGCCTTAATTTCTGATTGTAAAATTTCATTGCAAGAATTGAACAAAAAAATTAAGACTAAAGTTTACCCAAACTGGATTAAACGTTTTGATGATCTTGATAAAATAGAATATGATAAAGTAATCAAGCATGATTTACATCCAAAAAAAGAAGGGCTTACAATGGGTGAAAGTATAGAAATGATTAATAAGTATTCTAAAAACGACGCAATTATAGTGACAGATGTTGGTCAACATCAGATGGTGGCTTGCCGTTATGCTAAGTTTAGCCAAACGAAAAGTAATGTAACTTCTGGAGGCCTTGGGACAATGGGTTTTGCTCTACCTGCAGCTATTGGAGCCAAAATGGGAGCTCCCAGACGAGAAGTTGTTGCTGTTATAGGAGATGGAGGTTATCAAATGACAATACAAGAATTAGGAACCATTTTCCAACAACAAATTGCCGTTAAAATTGTTGTTTTAAACAATGACTTTTTAGGAATGGTTCGCCAATGGCAGCAGCTTTTTTTTGACAAACGCTATGCTTCGACAGAAATGGTCAACCCAGATTTTGTAACAATCGCTAAAGGCTTTAGGATTAAAGCTAAACGAGTGGAAAAAAGAGACGATTTAGAAACTGCTATTAGCGAAATGATAAATTCAAAAGAACCATATTTCCTTGAAATTTGTGTTGAAAAAGAAGATAACGTATTTCCAATGATACCTTCAGGTGCAAGTGTTTCAGACATACGGTTAGAATAATATGAAAAATATCACATACACAATATCAGTATATGCAGAGAATAATGTTGGTTTGCTAAATCGCATTTCTGCAATTTTTCTAAAGCGCCACATAAATTTAGAAAGCTTTTCCACATCTGCATCAGAAATTCCAGATGTATTTCGATTTGTAATTGTTGTTAATACAGATGCAGACAGGGTTAGAAAAATTGTTCAACAAATTGAAAAACAAGTTGATGTTATTAAGGCTTTTTACCATACTGATGAGGAGACAATCTTTCAAGAAAATGCATTATATAAAGTAAAGTCAAGCTCATTATTCGAAGAACGCCATATTCAAAATATTATCAAGTCAAGTCATGCAACCATTGTTACAGTTTCTCCAGAATTCTTTGTAATTGAATTAACTGGCTTTAGAGAAGAAACTGAAAAATTAAGAAAAGATTTGACACCATACGGGCTATTACAATTTGTTCGTTCAGGGAGGATTTCAGTAACAAAAGCAAAGATGGGTATATCAGAAATTTTAAATACTTTTAAAATCACGAAATAGTAAAAATTATGTCAAATTATTTCAATCAACTATCATTGAGAGAGCAACTTCGCCAATTAGGACAATGCAGATTTATGGAATCATCAGAATTTGAAGGAGGTATTTCAGTTCTTGAAGGAAAACAAATTGTAATTATAGGCTGTGGAGCTCAAGGCTTAAACCAAGGATTAAATATGCGTGATTCAGGTTTAAAAATCAAATATGCACTTAGAGAGAGTGCTATTAAACAAAAGAGAGCTTCTTACGCTAATGCAACAACAAATAACTTTGAAGTAGGACAATATAAAGAATTAATACCATCTGCAGATCTTGTCATTAATCTAACTCCAGATAAAAATCATACCTCAGTTGTAGAAGAAATTATGCCTTTAATGAAAAAAGGAGCAACGTTGTCATATTCTCATGGATTTAACATTGTTGAAGAAGGTATGAAGGTGCGTGAGGATCTGACTGTAATTATGGTTGCACCTAAATGTCCAGGATCAGAAGTAAGAGAAGAATATAAAAGAGGGTTCGGAGTACCAACATTAATTGCCGTACATCCTGAGAATGATCCTAATGGTGACGGACTTGATCAAGCAAAAGCCTATGCATTTGCTACAGGAGGTCATCGTGCCGGAGTTTTAGAATCTTCTTTTGTTGCTGAAGTTAAATCCGACTTGATGGGTGAGCAAACAATTCTTTGTGGCGTATTGCAAACAGGATCTATTTTAAGTTTCAACAAAATGGTAGATGAAGGAATAGATCACGGATATGCAGCTAAATTAATTCAATATGGTTGGGAGACTATCACCGAGGCATTGAAGCACGGAGGAATAACGAATATGATGGATCGTTTATCAAATCCAGCGAAGATAAAGGCATTTGAATTGTCTGAAAGGTTGAAGAAAATTTTGACCCCTTTGTTTCAAAAGCATATGGATGACATTATGTCTGGACATTTTTCTAAAACTATGATGCAAGATTGGGATAATGACGACAAAAACTTATTGGCGTGGAGAGCTGAAACTGAAAAAACAGCTTTTGAAAAAACACCAATTACAAAACAGGAAATATTGGAACAGGAGTTTTTTGACAATGGAATTTTAATGGTTGCTTTTGTAAGAGCTGGCGTTGAACTTGCATTCGACACAATGGTTGCCGCTGGTATTAAAGAAGAATCAGCATATTACGAATCATTACATGAAACGCCCTTAATTGCCAATACGATTGCTAGAAAAAAATTATTTGAGATGAATAGAATAATCTCTGATACAGCAGAATATGGTTGTTACTTATTTGATCACGCGGCAAAACCTATTTTGGCTGAATTTATGAAAGACATTAAATCCGATGTTATTGGTAATGGGAACAATTTTGGGGATTATGGTGTTGATAATAAAAAGTTAATTGATATTAATGAAATAATACGTTACCATCCTGTAGAGATAATTGGCTACGAATTGAGGACCTCAATGACAGCTATGAAGAAAATTTTGTAAATGCAATCACTTCCATCACTAGAAGGAGTGACCAAAGCGGAAAAAAGGCTTAAGGGTTTAATACGAGTCACTCCTTTGGAATTCAATAAACGTTTATCTAATATTACTAACTCGACTGTTCTTTTAAAAAGAGAAGATGTTCAGCAAATAAGGTCATTCAAAATTAGGGGTGCGTATAATAAAATCTCATCACTAGATGAAAACGACTTTAAAAATGGAATTGTATGTGCTAGTGCTGGTAATCATGCTCAAGGGTTTGCTTTTTCATGTAAAAAATTAAAAATAAGTGGTGAGGTATATATGCCAGCCACAACTCCGCAACAAAAAATTTCACAAGTTAGAATGTTTGGAGGGGATTATGTTGATATCAAATTAGTTGGAGACACATATGATGCCTGTCAAACAGTTGCCTTAAATGCAGCAAAAAAGTCCAAAAAAATTTTTATTCATCCTTTTGACGATAAAATTGTCATCGAGGGTCAGGCAACAATAGCATTGGAAATGCTTAAACAAAGCTCAAGAAGTTATGATTACATAATCGTCCCAATCGGAGGAGGTGGCCTTGTATCTGGTATTTTAACAGTTCTAAAAGGACTTTCTCCAAATACTAAAGTTATAGGTGTAGAACCTGAGGGTGCCCCAAGTATGAAGACCTCAATAAATTTAGGAAAAAGAATATCACTTAGTGAGATCGATGGATTCGTAGATGGGGCAGCTGTTCGCCAAGTGGGGAAATTACCATTCAAAATTTGTAAAGATCTTTTAGATGAAATTATTTTGGTCCCAGAAGGAAAAGTGTGCCAAACGATTTTGGATCTCTATAGTATGGATGGTATTATTGCTGAACCTGCGGGAGCGTTAGCTATTTCTGCATTAGATATGATAAAAAACATTATTTCTAAAAAGCATATTGGTGTTTTACTATGTGGAGGTAATAATGACGTTTTCCGCATGCCAGAAATTAAAGAACGTGCTCTAGTCTATGGTGGATTAAAACATTATTTTTTAGTTGATTTTCCTCAACGCTCTGGCGCGTTAAAACAATTTGTTACTCAAATACTAGGGAAAAATGATGACATTACCCATTTTGAGTTTTCCAAAAAAAATTTCAGAAACAATGCACCTGCCGTTGTTGGAATTCAATTAAAAAAAGCTGCTGATTTTGAGCTTTTGGTAGAAAGAATGAAAAAGTATAACTTTCACTTCGATTATTTAAATAACAAACAGAGTTTGTTTCAATTTTTAATCTAAAATTGCAAAAAAAGAAAATGAAAAATATTATAACTGAAATACCAGACGAACATAAAATTAAACCCTTGGCTTGCGAAGAATATCTGGTAAATGGCCAAATAAAAAAATGGAAAGGAGCTACATCAGAGGTTTTTTCTGTTATACGAACTGATGGGGAACCCACACTACTAGGAACAATTCCAGACATGGAAACTGATTCTGCTTTGGAAGCTCTAGATGCTGCCAAAACAGCCTTTAATAGAGGTCAAGGTTTATGGCCTACAATGAAAGTTGGAGAACGACTAAAATGTATGGAAACCTTTGTGGAAAAAATGAAATTTCATCGCGAAGAAGTAGTAAATCTTTTAATGTGGGAGATTTGTAAAAATAAATCCGACTCATATAAAGAATTCGACAGAACAATTGACTATATATATGATACTATTGAAGCTTATAAGGATCTCGATAGAACAGCAGCAAAGTTTGACAAAGAAGGAGGTATTTATGCCCACATAAGACGAGGTCCTTTAGGCGTTGTGCTTTGTTTAGGTCCTTATAACTACCCTTTAAATGAGACTTTTTGTTTGTTAATTCCTGCAATCATTATGGGTAATACAGCTATTTTTAAACCAGCAAAACATGGAGTTTTGTTAATAGCGCCATTACTAAAAGCATTTCAAGAGAGTTTCCCACCTGGAGTTGTAAACATTTTATTCGGTAGGGGAAGAAAAATTGCTACTCCAATAATGAAGACTGGTTTAATTGATGTTCTAGCCTTAATTGGTCATAGTTCATCAGCTGTCTCACTACAAGATCAACATCCCAATAAAAATCGTTTGAGATTAGTACTTGGTTTAGAAGCTAAAAATCCAGGTATCATTCTTCCTGACGCTGATTTAGACCATACAATTAAAGAGTGTATATCTGGAACTTTGTCTTATAATGGCCAGAGATGTACAGCTCTTAAGGTATTGTATGTTCATGAATCTATAGTTGATGAATTTAATCAGCAATTTGCTAAGGCAGTGGATAATTTGAAATTAGGAATGCCCTGGGATGATGCTTTTTTGACACCTTTACCAGAACCTACAAAACCATCATATATTCAAGAATTGATTAAGGATGCAATCGATAAAGGCGCTAAAGTTATAAATAAAAAAGGTGGTCAATTAACTGATAATTATTCTTTTCCTGCAATTTTATATCCAGTCACTGAAGATATGAAGCTCTATCAAGAAGAACAATTTGGTCCTGTAATTCCAATTATTCCTTATAAAGAAATTGATGAACCTCTTGACGCTATGGCTGCTTCAGAATACGGTCAGCAAGTTAGTTTGTTTGGCAGAGATGTATCTAGACTAGCTCCTCTAGTAGACACACTTGCCAATTTAGTTTGCCGAGTTAATCTTAATTCTGCATGTCAAAGGGGTCCAGATGTTTACCCTTTCACAGGAAGAAAAAATTCAGCTGTGAGTACCTTAAGTGTTCACGACGCCTTACGCTCCTTTTCTATAAGAACCTTTTTGGCTTCAAAAGATACACCCTCAAATAATGAAATTTTAGAGCGCTTACTTAACTCAGAAAAATCAAACTTTGTCTCTACAGACTATTTGCTGTAGTATTCAATTAAATTTTCTTTTAAAACTTGAATAAATAAAAGATTGTTCTGTGTTAAATGGAGTTTTATGTATTTTATACTCACAGTCTATTAATTTGAAGCTGTCTTCAAAATTACTTTTTATTGTATCACAATTATATCGAGTAACTTGAAGTCCACTACATTTAAGTGGACCACGATCTGAAAATGCACTAATTAATAGGTGATTTTTAACATTCTTTCTTACAACATCTTTATAATAGTTTATATGTTTTGGTTCAGTGAGAAAATGAAAACAAGCCCTATCATGCCAAAGATTATATGTTTTTTTTGGTTTAAAGTTTAAAATATCACATGAAATCCATTCTATTTTATTTGAGATTTTTCCTAATCTTAGTTTTGCACGTTTAAGGGCATTTTCTGATATGTCTAAAACAGTAATGTTATCAAACCCCAGTTCTAGAAGTGAATCAACAACACGACTATCACCACCACCGATATCTATAATAGGTAAACTTTTATCTAAACTTAAACTTTCAATAAATTCTATGCTGTAGGATGGATAATCTTCAGTCCAACTAACTTCAGAAGGTCCCTTTGTTTCATATATATTATTCCAATGTTCTACATTATTACTCATTTTATAAATTTAACCAATAATTTATTTTTAGTGTTAAACTCCATGTCCTTAAAGTTAAAGGGATCTTAGTTTCATTGCTATTAAATACTAAAAAAATATCAGAGGCAGGTTTATAGCGCCATTGGAACCTAGAATTAAAATTCCAAACACCTTGTTGTTCATTGTATTGTATTAGGTTTGAAAAAAAAATCGTATTTGTAAATGTTAGATTTGCTTTTAATCCGAAAAGCCAAAATGAATTATTTTTCCATGGATATGGAAGATTAATTTGATTAAAATTCACTACAGAACTTATGTCCAAAAGTGGCTGAAATCTATATCCAAACTCTCCAAGAAAGGCAGTTCTTTTTCCTTGGTTGTAATATCCACCATTAATAGCTTCCACTGAATAGGTAAATCTATTTTGGGGTTTACCTTCATAAGAAAAAATTAAACTATTCCAATTATGCTCTGTACCTTCTTGAAGTGTTGATATTCCATTTCTTAAAGGATCAAAATCAGATAATAATTGAATGAATTGATTTTGAAAGCCTATTGATAGACGACTTCGATTTCTAAAATTAAAGAGATATTTTAGTGATGTTAATCTGTCTTTATTATCCCAATTGGTATTAAAAAAAAATGTTTGTTCGATACTTGGACCATGCGAGAGTAAAGATTTCTCATTTTGTAAGTATATCAAATGTCCAGCTCTTGAATGTAGCTTAAAAATATTTTTTCTAGGTATAAAACCGACTTCTGCTGTATAACCTTTTGAAATATATTCCTGTTGGACTCTCCAATTCCATCTTACTGATTGATAAGCTATATGAGAAGCAAAGACATTTCCTTGATTCTCCTTTAATGAACTTAATGACTGTAAAAATAATAGTTTACCATTCCATAAGTTGTCTTCAGAAAAGTAGTTGTATTCAATCCCAAGATTCCTATTAAATATAGGATTTGAAATAGGTGAACTATTCGAATTAAATTTTTGCTTGTTAACAAAAATTAAACTAATGTTAGATCTATCTAAAACTTTTCTCTGTAAAGTAATGACACCGAAATTTTCAGAAGCTAAAGCTAAGTTTTCTTCAGACTGAGTTTGAAGATTTAGAAGACCTAGTCTCCAATTCTCATCAATATTTCCACTTAATCTTAGACCCCCAATAATAGGTACATTGAGCCCTACTCTCCTTGAAAAAAAAGGACGAATAGTTTTGTATCCAAAATTTGAAAATAGGTCTGCATTTTCTAAAAAAAATTGTCTTCTCTCAGGGAAAAAAAGTTCAAATCGATCAAGATTTGTTACCTGTCTATCTACCTCGGCTTGGGAAAAATCAGGATTAACTGTAATATCTAAGTTCAAAGCAGAAGTCAAATTATATTTTATGTCACCCCCAATTTTAAAGTTATTGCCCTCTACATTATCATTTTTTCTAAAAGCATTGTTTGCAACGTAAGGTATCAAGGAAATGTTATTTTCCTGTTTTGGTGGAGGGTCCACCCAAATCAGTGCTCCCGCATAAGCTAATGATACTGAAGGAAATTGACGTGGTACAGGTGCCCAGCTTGATTTTTCACTTGCTTTTAAATCAAGTCGGCTAAAATTTATTCCCCATTCTGAACTATTTTTATCATAACGTATAGATTTGAAAGGAATAGCAATTTCACAAACCCATTTTTTTTCATCAAATTTAACCTTAGAGTACCATTTTGTATCCCAATTCAAATCTACATTTCGACCATCATACATAGTTCCATCCCATTGTGCACCATATGCATTTAAACCAAATGTAAAACCAGTAGTTTGATTATTGAATGGATCTATTGCTAAAAGGAAATTATCATTTTTATTAAATGAAAAGTCTCTTTTTAGAGATTCGACTACATATTTACCTTTTACTGAATTATTAAAAAAAATTATTGCGACGTAAAAAAAATCATCATCAAATGTAACTCTTGCTTCAGAAAATTGAGATGCTTTTTGGTTGTCTACTGGAGTTATCATAAAAAAATCTTTTCCTATGTCGCATTCTTTCCAAGTTACTTCGTCGATTATACCATCAATTTTAATCTTTTCATTTGTTTTTTTAATGAGGATCTTGTAATCTTCAAAATTTATTTGTGACCAAATCAATTTTGAAAACATAAAGAGACCAAAAAAAAATCCAGCTTTATTCAAGTTAAATTTGATTGTCTATTTATTTTGTGACAAATATTTATCCCACATTGAAGCATACAAAGTCCAGCTATACTTACTAATATTTTTTTTAATGTTACTCGTGTATTCAATTTTTTTACTTTTTTCTAATAAACTAATTATTCCTTTTGCAATAGATTGGGGATCATTTTTAACCACTTCGCCTGTTTTGTCTTTGACTATTGGATTCTTTAATCCATTTATATTTGATATTAATATGGGTTTGTTATAGTGGTAAGCAATTGGAGTAACTCCACTTTGCGTTCCAGTTGTGTAAGTTTGTGCAATAATATCAGCTCCAGAAAATAGATCTTGTATTTGCTTTTTATTCATAAACTTAAAATCAAGAATAATTCTCTTTTTCAATTTAAGTTTTTCAACTAATTTGAAGTATTTTTTAGGATTTTCATAGCACTCTCCTGCAACATAAAGTTTAATATTTTTATTCTTTAGAATTTTTGTACTAAATGATTTTATTAAAAGATCGAGACCTTTGTATTTCCGTATTAAACCAAAAAATAAAACATAATTAGTTGATTGCTCCCAATTAAGTTTTCTTCGAATTTCATCTTGATTTATTATAGGGAGAAGATTTTCATTAATAGGATGAAAACCAGACCATATTGGTTTTTTATATTGATTGTTTATTTGTTTTGCAACAAACTCAGATAGTGTGGTAAAAAAATCAATTTGTTTTCCGAAAAAATTATTTAAGTCGTTATCAAAAATATTTTTTTCGTGAGGAATCCAATTATCAACTAAAGCAACTCTTATAATTTTTTCTGAAAGTCTTTTTGCCATCCACCCATATGACATTGCTAAGTAAGGTGTATAATATCTGAAAACAACAAACTTAGGAGAACAAGATTCAACATATCTTAAAACTCTTCTCCAATAAAATGGATTGTAAGCGTGCATTAACCTAGTAATTTTTAATTTTTCTGGAACTATTTCGTGACTAAATTGTGTTTTTCCGGGAAATAAAATTTTTGGATAAAGATTCCTAAATGTTAATAATTCGACTTTTCTCCCTTTTTTTTGAAGTGCTAAAGCAAGTTGATGTTGTGTTTCAGCAATACCACCTCGGAATGGATATGCAGGACCAATAAGAAGATAATCCAAATTTTTTTTCACTATTTGGTTAAAGCTAGTTTTCTGTTTGATATATTATACTTTGCCCAAATACCCACCCCAATTGTAAAAATAAAGTAAGTAATCAAAAAATTGAAAAGCCAAAAGTTAGTTTGAAGAATAATTTCTCCTTGCGCAAGATAAAATAAAGTCAAAAAAGCAAAACCTCTAAAGATTTCAAAATTTGGAGCCCAATTATAATAGTCCATTAGCGATGTAAAGCCAAATACAGTAGTAAAAATTAAAATTCCAAAATTGAGCTGAAATGTAGGTGTGAAATTGCTAAAACAAAATAGAAAATAAACTAAAATTGTGATAAGGACTATAAAATGAAGAGAACCAATTACTTTCCATTTCCAATTGTACTTAGGAGAATATTTATCATTAATATTCAACTTACGTTCTATAACCGGGAAACGTATTTGCATATCTTTTGGGCGCCACCCAGTGGGTTTGAACCAAAGCAGAAATTTATCTTCCCATTTTTTGGTATACCAAGCATCTCTTGCTAATAAAAAAAAATGTTGAAAATTTATCCAAAAGGGGTTCCAGCTTGAAACAGGTTTTAAAGTTCCATAAATTGGAGGTTCTATATCTAATTCTTCTTGGAAGGTCCCAAAAATACGATCCCAGATACAAAAAATTGCAGCTAAATTTTTATCAATGTATATTGGGTTTATGGCATGATGAACTCTGTGTTGAGAGGGGGTTACAATTATATATTCCAAAAAGCCCATTTTACCAATGTGCTTTGTATGATACCAAAATTGTGCAAATAAATGGATAGGGGTAAGTGTTGAAATTACTTCTGTAGGTACACCCATAAGTGCTGCTGGGATTAAAAAAATACCTCCAAAACCTACAAGATTTGAAATACTCTGTCTTAGTGCACAAGCTAAGTTAAATTCCTCACTGCTGTGATGGATAATATGCTGGTTCCAAAAAAAATTTATCTTATGGTTAATTAGATGAACAAAATATGAGGCAAGATCAATACAGATAAAAGCAATGAAATAAGTTAAAAGACTATTTTCGACTTCAAAAATTGCAATTTTTTCAAGAATATAGGGGTATGAGATTATAATTACTGCAAGCCCAAGTATGTCTTTCAAAATATTTGTTATACCTGAGCTTAGGCTCGCTAATGTATCCATGAACACGTAGGATTGCTTTTTTGTTATGTGGCCATAAAGAATTTCAAAAATTACCAGGATTAGAAAGCCTGGAATTGCCCACAGCAAAACCGAAGCATACTCATTCATACATATTTAATTTTCTTAAAATTAATAAATTATGAAATAATGACCCATTCTCCGTTTTTTATCATTAGCTCCGCTTGCTTAAATTTTAAACTCTTTGTCTCCCCAGTATTTACATTTTTAATTGTCACTCTTTCGTTTCTACCAATTTTTGGTTTTTCACGGACAATCGTTTCAATAATTCTTTGTTGAGAATTACTTGCTCCTGCTCCAACAGACCTTGCTTTTTGGGCCATTTCCTCAGTATTTAGGATATCATCTTTCGAAGTTTTTAGCTTTTGTTTATTATTTGATCTTTTAGCTTCTTGAATTGTAGATGCACTTTGGTTTGGAAGGCTTCCCTTTATAAGAAAAGAGATAATTTCTTTATTTAATGCAGTAATCATAGCTTTAAAAAGTTCAAAAGCCTCAAATTTATAGATTAATAATGGATCTTTTTGCTCATGTACAGCTAATTGGACAGATTGTTTAAGCTCATCCATTTTCCTTAAATGGTCTTTCCATGAGTTGTCAATTATTGCTAATGTGATATTTCGTTCAAAGTCATTTATCAAGCTTTTTCCGTTTGTTTGATATGCTTGCTTTAAATCAGTCACAACATTTAAAGATTTTACACCATCACTAAAGGGTACAACAATTCTTTCAAATTTATTGTTAGGCCTTTCAAAGACTTCTTTTATTACAGGATATGCTGAATTTGCATTGTCTTGACATTTATTGTTGTAGTGATTTAGCAAATCACTATATAGTTTTCTTGTGATTTCGTTCTCTTCAATTTCTTCAAATTCAGACTCACTAACGGGTGAAGTCATTGAAAAATTACTGATTACTTCAAACTCAAAGTTTTTAAAGTCTTTAGCCGATTTATTTTTTAGAACAATTTCATCACAGGTATCAAAAAGCATGTTCAATATATCAAGTTTTAGTCGCGAACCGTCAATTGCATGTCTCCGTCTTTTATAGATCACTTCTCTCTGGGAGCTCATAACATCATCATATTCTAAAAGACGCTTTCTAATACCAAAATTATTTTCTTCTACTTTTTTTTGTGCTCGTTCTATAGATTTTGTCATCATTGAGTGTTGAATCACTTCTCCATCCTCTAATCCCATTCGATCCATAACCTTGGCAACTCTTTCAGATCCAAAAAGACGCATTAGGTTATCTTCTAAAGAAACAAAAAATTGTGAGCTCCCTGTATCTCCCTGTCTGCCAGAACGACCTCTTAATTGGCGGTCAACTCTACGTGAATCATGACGTTCAGTACCAATAATCGCAAGGCCACCTGCATCTTTTACCTTCTGAGATAATTTTATATCAGTTCCTCTACCTGCCATATTTGTTGCTATTGTAACAATACCAGGATTTCCTGCCTCAGCAACAATTTCTGCTTCTTTCTTGTGAAGCTTAGCATTCAATACATTATGCTTAATTTTTCTTATGTTAAGCATCTTACTTAACAATTCAGATATCTCTACAGATGTAGTCCCAATTAATACTGGTCTTCCATCCGAAGTGAGTTTGCTCACAGTTTCAATTACTGCATTATATTTTTCACGCTTGCTTTTGTAGATTAAATCATTTTCATCTTTTCTTGCTATAGGTTTGTTTGTAGGAATTTCAATAACATCAAGTTTGTATATTTCCCAAAATTCTCCAGCTTCAGTTATTGCAGTACCTGTCATACCTGAAAGTTTTTGATACATTCTGAAGTAATTCTGTAAAGTTATAGTTGCATATGTTTGTGTGGCAGCCTCAATCTTCACGCTCTCTTTTGCCTCAATTGCTTGGTGAAGACCATCTGAATATCTTCTACCCTCCATAATTCTACCAGTTTGCTCATCTACAATTTTCACTTTATTGTCCATCACAACATACTCAATATCCTTTTCAAAAAGTGTATATGCCTTAAGGAGTTGATTTAAACTGTGAATACGTTCACTTTTAAGATCAAAATCTTTAAACAACTCTTCTTTTAATTTTGCCTCTTTTTTGGGATCTTTTTCTTTTGATTCGATCTTTGCAATCTCAGCGCCAATGTCAGGTAAAATGAAAAAGTTTGGATCAGAATTATCTTGAGAGAGTACCTCTATTCCTTTGTCAGTAAGATCAATCTGATTGTTCTTTTCATCAATTACAAAATATAATTCAGCATCGATAATGTGCATTTCACGATTATTATCTTGCATATAATGATTTTCTGTTTTTTGTAATAATTGCTTTACCCCCTCTTCGCTTAAAAATTTTATAAGAGCCTTATTCTTGGGTAAGCCTCTGAAAACTCTAAGTAGTTTTATACCACCCTCATTATTGTCACCTGATTTTATTTTATTTTTTGCTTCAGCGAGTTCACTATTAAGTAGGTTTCTTTGTTTTGAAACCAGGCTGCTTACTTTAGACTTTAGAACATCAAATTCATGTCTATCCCCTTGCGGCGTTGGGCCAGAAATTATAAGAGGTGTTCTAGCATCATCGATTAATACAGAATCCACTTCATCCACGATTGCAAAATTATGTTTAGGTTGAACTAAGTCTTCAATCGTGTGAGCCATATTATCTCTTAGGTAATCGAAACCAAATTCATTATTTGTGCCGTATGTAATATCTGCTCTATAGGCATTTCTCCTTTCAGGACTGTTAGGAGGGTGATGGTCAATGCAGTCAACACTCAAGCCATGAAATTCAAAAAGTGGAGCCATCCAAGCACTATCACGTTTAGCCAAGTAATCATTAACTGTAACTAGATGTACACCCTTTCCAGTTAGAGCATTGAGATAAACTGGCAAAGTAGCTACTAATGTTTTTCCCTCTCCTGTTTGCATTTCTGCAATTTTACCTTGATGTAGAGCAATACCGCCAACTAGCTGAACATCATAATGGACCATGTCCCATTTAATTGGTTTACCGGCAGCATCCCAAGAATTAGACCATATAGAAAAATCATTTGCTAAATTAACGTATGATTTAGATTGGGATAAATGACGATCATAAGTTGTTGCTTTTACTTTAATTTCGGAATTGTTAACAAATCTTCTAGCAGTTTCCTTAATTACAGCGAAAGCCTCAGGAAGTATTTCATTCAGAAAAATATCAGTATTTTCTTGAATGTTTTCACTTAATTTATCAATTTCTTTATACAAATTCTCTTTTTCATCAAGATCATCTGTAGTTTCTACCTCTTTTTTAAGTAAATCAACTTTATCAAAAAGTATTTTGTTTTTGTCAAACAATCGAGATTTAAATTCCTCTGTTTTTTTTCGAAGTTTATCATGGTTAAGACTTTCGAAATCTTTTTGGTATTGATTTATCTTATCTACCAAAGGACTTATTTGTTTGAGATCTTTTTTTGTTTTGTCTCCAACAAATGTTTTAATAATACTATTTAGTAAGCCCATAATAACTCTTCAGTCAAGTAAAAATAATTAAAAAAAAATGTTACACTAGCAGATAATAATAATCATTCTTCGAATGAATCAATATTCGTCTTCATTCCACAAGTAATCTTCTTCTGTAGGAAAGTCTGGCCAGATTTCTTCAATTGATTCGTAGATATCTTCTTCATCTTCCATGGACTGAAGATTTTCAACAACTTCAAGTGGAGCTCCGGTTCTAATTGAAAAGTCAATTAATTCATCTTTTGTTGCAGGCCATGGTGCGTCGCTTAGATATGAGGCAAGTTCAAGTGTCCAATACATAAGACAAGTTTTTTTTGCAAAAATAAATTTTTATCTAAAAAATGCAACTATATAATAAAATTAGTTGATGATTTATTAGTTAAATTCATTTTATCAGGCGAAGACTCTCAAATTATATTTTCTTTAGACGGCCACTTATAGCAATAAGCATAAGAATTCCTGAAATAAATATGGCCCAACGTCCAATAAGATCCCCATAAATAGAGTAGAAGGTCAATTCTGATCTAGGACTAATTTCTCCCACCAGGACAGTTTTTGTATTGTATTTTGTTTTTTTAATGATTTCTCCTCTTGCATTAATAACTGCTGATATTCCCGTATTTGCACTTCTTACAATATCCCTTCGATTTTCAATAGCTCGGAGTCGGGAGTAACTTAAAAGTTGTTTGTGTCCTGGTGTCTCACCCCACCAAGCATCATTAGTTAATATTGCAAAAAAATTTGCACCTTTTTTGGTAAATCCTGTAACAAACTCACCAAAAATTGACTCATAACAAATTATCGGGGCAACTTTTTTGGAGATAGAATTATTATTAAAAACAGAGCGTTCATTTTGAGTAACCCTACTTGAAACTGTTCCACCTAAATTAATAAGTACATCTCCCAAAAGAGGTTTTAGAAAATTTTTAAAAGGCATATTTTCTACACCTACGACTAATTTTGATTTATGGTACACTTCAAACTTTTTTTCAAATTGCTCGCTTAATGCACTGTTATAGAATTCTAACCATAAATTTTTACGAACTAAATTGGCTGTCAACGAGGGTGGCTTCTTTTGGAAATATTTATTGAAAAATTGAATACCGGTTATAAACTCTAAATTTGGATAATCATTAAGAATTTTTTGAATTTCTTTGTGTAGCACACTAAACTCATAATTACTTAATTCTTCACCATATCCTTCGGCAAAATAGGTTTCTGGATTAATTATATAGGATGTTTCGTTAGATATAAACGCCCTAGAGTCTCTAATAAAATTTTCTAATAAAGAAATATTTGTTAATTGGTATTTTGCATTGTATGGGTCAATATTTGGTTGCATAATTACCACTTGTAGTTTATCCTCCTTATCTTTTATTTGTCCAAATAAATAAATTGAAAAGATTATGGGAATCAGCATAAAAAGAATTGGACCAATAATTTTTTTTATAGCAAAATCTAATTTTTTAAAATGGTAACTTCTTATTACTTCATAAATCCACACGTTCAATATAAGAATCCATAATGAGCCACCAAAAGTACCAGTATACTCATACCATTGGATCCATTTAGTTTTTTCAGAAAAAACATTACCCAAATTTAACCATGACCAGGAGAAGTCCCACATTAAGTGAAGCTTTTCAAAAGCTAGCCAGGTACAAATTAAAAAAATATAAGCACTACGTAATGGCATCCTGCTTTTCACCCAGAAAAACAATAAAAATATTATAGAGTAAAATAAACTGTTGCAAAAATTCGCAAAAAGCATCCCGTATATAGTAGAATTATATAGCCACCATGTTGTGATTAAGTTCCAAATCAAAAAACTTAAATAGCTATAAGCAAGTATGCCTAAAGCTTTTTTACTATTAAAATTTTTTCTTACAAGATTTTCAAGATGTAGGAGTGGAATTAGAGCAACAAAAATTAGTACAGTAAAACCATCAGTTGGCCAAGCAAGTCCAAGTGCTAAACCAGACAATATTGAAAAAAAAAGGTATCTAAACTGATTAAACATTTTTACGAAATTAATTTTTTTGGAGCTATAGCAATTATTATCTTGTCGAAAACTTAAAATATTTTAGTGCAGTCATTGAAAAGGATTATTCCTAATACTTTAACGGCTTTAAATTTTATCACTGGTTGTTTTGCCACATACTTCGCTTTTAAAGGTTTTTTCGAAATTGTTTTTTTTTTAGTACTCCTAGGAACATTTTTTGACCTATTCGACGGCCTTTTTTCGCGCTTACTAAAGGTTGAAAGCAATTTTGGGATTCAATTTGATTCGATGGCAGACTTAATAACATGCGGAATGGTCCCAGGGATTGTTATGTATAATTTACTAGCGAGAACTGATTTACAGGGCAGAAATTTTATTTTTAAAATTTTTGAAAATGAATTTAATATATCATTTGTACCATTAAGTTTTGCCGGTTTTTTTATAACTCTAGCAACTTCGATACGTTTGGCAAAGTTTAATATTGATAAGGATACTAAAACTGAATTCAAAGGGCTTCCTGCACCAGTAAATGCCCTTTTTATCGTGAGTTTACCATTACTTATTGAAAATCCCTTAATAATGGATTTTAGACATTCAATAGAATCCCAAGCTACCTTTTTAGCCATAATTATAATCTCATGTATACTTATGAATAACAATATTCCTTTTTTCTCATTAAAATCTATATCACTAAAAAATGAACGTTTCAAAATATTAGTTCTTTTAATTTTAAGTATTCCCCTATTTTCTATATTTTATTTTGCTTCATTTCCAATGATCATTTTGATTTATATTCTTTTAAATCTATTAGCAATAATTGCAATTAAACTTGGACTCAGTTCAAAATTAAAACGTAATAATTAAAATAGTAATTTCTTTTTTCTAAGTTCAAAGTTTTTACCCAGATAGACTTTCCTTACAATTTTATCCTCGGACAATTCTTTAGGTGTACCAGCTTTTAAGATATTTCCTTCGAACATCAAGTATGTTTTGTCTGTGATAGCTAAAGTTTCCTGAACATTGTGATCAGTTATCAGTATACCAATATTTTTCTTTTTAAGGTGGGCAACTATTTTTTGAATATCTTCAACTGCAACAGGATCAACTCCTGCAAAAGGCTCATCAAGGAGAACAAATTTAGGATCAGTTGCGAGAGCTCTTGCAATTTCGGTTCTTCTTCTCTCACCGCCTGAAAGCAAGTCTCCTCTATTTTTACGAATATGTTCAAGACCAAACTCCTCTAATAATGATTCCATTTTTTCTTTTTGTTCAGGTTTAGCAAGATTTGTCATTTGTAGAACACTTAATATGTTATCCTCAACACTAAGTTTTCTAAAAACGGAAGCCTCCTGAGCAAGATATCCAATTCCTTTTTGAGCTCTTTTGTACATTGGAAGTTTAGTTATTTCTCTATTATTTAAAAAAATAGAACCATTATTTGGTTTTATAAGTCCAACAATCATATAAAATGAAGTAGTTTTGCCTGCACCATTCGGTCCTAACAAACCTACTATTTCACCTTGAGAAACTTCTAAAGAAATTCCTTTCACAACTTTTTTGCCTTTATAAGCTTTTTCTATTTTTTCTGCCTTTAATTTCATTAATAGTTTTAAATTTTTTGTTGTTTTCTGGTTACAATTCTAGATATCAAAATACTAACTTCATAAAGAATTAATATAGGAATACTTACAATTATTTGACTTGCAATATCGGGGGGTGTTATTATGGCTGATAAACTTAGAACAACAACTAAAGAAATTTTTCTATTTTTTCTTAAAAAATTTGGTGTAATAATTCCAATTTTAGTTAAAAAATAAACAACAATTGGCAATTCAAAAATTATACCCGAGGCCAATACAGATGCCCGTAGTAGCCCAATATAGCTACTAAGATCAAAATCGTTAAAAATTTCACTACTTACAGAGTAGTTTCCTAGAAAATTTATCGATAGTGGAGTAACTACATAATATCCAAACAAAACTCCTAAAAAAAATAGTGCAGAAGAAATAAAAATAAAGCCTCTTGCATTTTTTCTTTCGTTTTCATAAAGACCTGGGCTTATAAACTTCCAAAATTCAAATATAATGTAAGGAAATGCTACAATAAATCCTGCTAAAATTGATGTCCATAGATGTGCGGAAAATTGACCTGCCATAGTTCTGCTCTGAATTCTGAAAGGGAGCTCTTCTATGCAAAAGCTATTGCCTTGTCCTATAGTCTGTGATATCGAACAAAACCATTTATAGGTAATAAAATTTTTTTGTTTTGGACCAAAAAGAAGAACGTCAAAAATAAAGTCCTTGAAAATAAACGCAAATATTGCTACAAAAAGTATTGCTAGTACAGACCTAATTAAGTGCCAACGTAACTCTTCCAAATGATCCAAAAATGACATCTCATCCTTCGGTGATTCAGCACTCATCTGATTTTTATTAATATTTGGTTTACTTTCTAAACAAAAGTATCAAAAACAATTTGGAATGCTAACTATTATATAAGCTTTTAATCACTCATTTTTATTATAAAAGGGTTACAGGTTATCACTAATTATTTTTATATTGGGTATAAATATTTTCCTTGAATAATACAACTCTATTTCCTCTTTATGAAGATTGATGAGCTTAAATTTCAATTAAAGAAACTTTTTGGCTTCAACAGTTTTAAAGGACTACAAGAGAGCGTTATTAGAAATCTTTTAAATAGAGAAAACTCCTTTGTTGTAATGCCAACTGGTGGAGGAAAATCGCTATGTTATCAATTTCCAGCATTAGTTCAAAGAGGAACTGCAATTATAGTTTCTCCTTTAATTGCATTAATGAAAAATCAAGTAGATGCCCTTCGCGGTATTTCAACCGAAAACGGAATTGCACATGTCCTTAATTCTTCTTTAAATAAAACAGAAATAGCTCAAGTTAAAAATGATATAACTTCTGGTTTGACAAAACTACTTTATGTTGCTCCAGAATCGTTATCCAAAAGTGGAACCATTGATTTTTTAAAATCTGTCACTATTTCTTTTTTAGCTGTTGACGAGGCTCATTGCATTTCTGAATGGGGTCACGACTTTCGCCCTGAGTACCGAAACCTAAAATTTATTGTAGAACAGTTTGATCAAAAAATACCCATCATCGCCCTCACAGCTACTGCAACTCCAAAAGTACAGGAAGATATCATGAAAAATTTAGGGATTGTTAATGCTAAAATTTTTAAATCATCTTTTAATAGACCAAACTTATATTATGAAGTAAGAGCAAAGACAAAAAATATAGATCATGATATTATTCGTTTTGTAAAACAAAATATTAGTAAGTCAGGAATTATTTATTGTTTATCAAGAAAACGTGTTGAGGAGCTTGCTCAAATACTGCAAGTAAATGGAATTAATGCTTTACCTTATCACGCTGGATTAGATTCAAAATCTAGGATATTTAATCAAGATCAGTTTTTAAAAGATGATTGTGATATAATTGTTGCAACAATAGCATTTGGAATGGGAATAGATAAACCTGATGTAAGATTTGTTATTCATCACGATATTCCAAAAAGTATTGAGAGTTATTATCAGGAGACTGGTCGTGCTGGTCGCGACGGTGGTGAGGGACATTGTTTAGCGTTTTATTCATATAAGGATATTGAAAAATTAGAAAAATTTATGTCTGGAAAGCCCTTAGCTGAAAGGGAGATCGGTATGGCATTGTTATCAGATATTGTTGCTTACGCCGAAACTTCGATTTCAAGAAGAAAATTTATTTTGCACTATTTCGGTGAAGAGTTTGATAATGAATCTGGAGAAGGAGGTAATATGGACGATAATATGCGTTATCCTAAAAATAAATTTGAAGCCAAGATAGAACTAGAGATTTTACTAAAAGTAGTTAAAGACACAAGAGAAATCTACAAACCTAAAGAATTGATTAAAACTTTAACGGGTGAAAATACTGCGTTGATCAAATCGCACAAAACAAACAAATTATCAGTCTTTGGTTTGGGATCTCAAAAGGATTCTTCTTTTTGGATGGCATTAATAAGGCAGGCACTTGTTTCAGGTTTTTTGGTGAAAGAAATAGAAAATTATGGTTTGATTCGTCTTTCATCAAAGGGAGAATCTTTTCTCAAGAAACCAGAGAGTTTCTTAATGACTGAGGACCACAAATATGAAATTATTGGTGCTAAAAAATTCAAAAGTAGTAATAAGGCGGATATCTTTTTTGATAAAGTTCTTATGAAGATTTTAATTAAGCTTAGAAAAGATGTTGCAAAGGTGAATGAAGTGCCTCCTTATGCAGTATTTCAGGAAAATTCATTAGAAGAAATGTGTTTAAAGTATCCAATTACAAACCAAGAGTTGTCAAATATTAATGGGGTTGGTGAAGGTAAAGCTAAGCGATATGGGCAAAAATTCGTTGAAACAATCAAATTATATGTTAACGAAAATAATATTACCAGGCCAGATGATTTAGTTGTTAAAAGCACAGGAGTAAATTCTGGATTAAAACTTTATCTAATACAAAATATTGATAGAAAATTACCTTTTGAGGATATTGCAAATGGAAAGGGTATGGAAATTAAAGATTTAATTGAGGAAATGGAAACAATTGTATTCTCAGGAACTAAATTAAACATTAATTATTATTTAGAAGAAATTTTTGATGAGGATCAGTTAAATGAGCTTTACGAATATTTTATTGAATCTGATTCAGATTCAATAAAGCTTGCTGAGGAAGAATTTAAAGGTGAATATGATGAGGAGGAATTGAGACTTTATAGGTTAAAATTTATGAGTGAAATTGCTAACTAAGAATATTTAATTAATGAGATTTATATATTTACTCTAACGAAAATTTAAATGGAAGGAATATTTGCAAGAATTGAAACTACTAAAGGGGAGATACTAATTGAATTAACATATAAGTTAACACCTGGGACAGTCGCTAACTTTATTAATTTATCTGAGGGACTGGTGGAAAATGATTATAAGGAGCTGGGAGAGCCATTTTATAATGGATTAAAATTCCACAGGGTTATTGATGATTTTATGATTCAAGGAGGTTGCCCTCTTGGTTCAGGAACTGGCGATCCAGGATATAAATTTGATGACGAATTTCATAAAGATTTAAAGCATAACAGAGAAGGTACACTTTCGATGGCAAATTCAGGACCAAATACAAATGGGAGCCAATTTTTTATAACTCATATTCCAACCAATTGGCTTGACGGAAAGCACACAGTTTTTGGTTATGTAAAAAAAGGTCAGAATGTAGTAAATCAAATAGCAAAGGATGATATTATTAAAAATATAACAATAGATCGTTATGGAGAAGATTCTAAAAAGTGGGATTCAGTGTTAGCATTTAAAAAATTTAATAGTCAAGGTGAAATTAGAAAAAAAGAAGCCATTGAATCTTCAAAAAAAGCAATTGCATCAATAACTAGTGGTATGAAAAAAACTGAAAATGGATTATATTATTCTATTTTAAAATCTGGTATTGGAAATAGCCCTTTAAAAGGTGATAATGTTTCGGTTCATTATAAAGGAAGTCTTATTGATGGAACAGTGTTTGATTCTTCTTACCAGAGAAATGAACCTATAACTTTTTCATTAGGTATCGGTCAAGTCATTGCTGGCTGGGATGAGGGTATAATGTTATTAAATAAGGGGTCGAAAGCAAAGTTTGTTATTCCTAGTAATCTTGCATATGGGTCGCAAGGTGCAGGAGGAATTATTCCACCTGATGCCACTCTAATTTTTGAAGTAGAATTAATTGAATTTTAAGTCACTAACTCAAGGGTGCCATTTTATATTACAGCCCATGCTAGGATATTGTGTTTTTATTTGTTCAGAATTAGATATCATTAATTCAACGGCATTATGTAAATCATTACCAGTAACTTTTATTTGATTTCCAGGTCTAGACTGATCGTATCTGCCTCTGTAACTTAAAATTAATTTTTCATCAAATAAATAAAAGTCAGGTGTGCATTCAGCTTTATAACTTTTAGCTACTTCTTGAGTTTGATCATACAAATAAGGAAAGCTAAATCTTTTTGAAATAGCTAATTTTTTCATTTCATTAGGACCATCCTGTGGATGGGTAATTACACTATTACTTGATATAGCAATAGTTTTTATTTTTTTATTAGATAATTTTTCAGCTGTTTTCAAAATATCATCTAATAAGTGAATTACATACGGACAATGGTTACACATAAAAATAATTAAAGTCCCTTTCACTCCCTTTAGTTGGTTAAGTTCTTGCATTTCATCGTTTACAACATTAGGTAATCTAAATGGTGGTGCATCAGTTCCTAAAGGAAGCATAAAAGATTCTGTTAAAGCCATTGCTAATAAATTAAGATTTTAAAAAAGTAATATTATAATTATTCCCTTTAGTACTGTCTTTATATTTAAAGACAATTTTATCTTTTTTAATAATTGTAAAAAAAGATTAATCTGAATTTATTCTGTCAGGAGAATAATCTTTCTGATGACGTTCACTAATAACTTCTACACCTCTTTGATCAAAAATAAATGACATTGTTTCATTCAGAAAATTTGAAAAATTTTCAAAATCTTCTTTATAAACATAAATTTTATGTTTTTTGTAATAAAACGAACCGTCCTCATTTGTGAATTTTTTACTTTCGGTAATGGTTAGATAGTAATCACTAGCTTTTGTCTCTCTTACATCAAAAAAATAAGTTCTTCTTCCTGCTCTAAGCACTCTAGAAAAAATTTCTTCTTGATTATCACTCAAATTATTTGACACTTTGTTTGAAGTTTAATATGAATTAAAAGCAATTTTATTAAAAAAATTAAACAAAACAAATTATTTGCTTTACTCAGCGTTTTGTTTTTCAAATAATTGTTTGTAGTAGCCCTTAACCCTTATTAAATCTGAATGTTTGCCTTGTTGAACTATTTCACCATTTTCGAAAACAATAATTTTGTCAACATATCTCAACGATGAAATCCTGTGACTTACAATAATTGTTGTTTTACTTTTCGTAAAAGATTTTAGATGCTTCAGAATTTTCTCTTCAGTGTCAATATCTACAGCTGAAAGACAATCATCTAATAATAAAATTTTTGAATTTTTAATTATTGCTCTAGCAATTGATACTCTTTGAATTTGTCCTCCAGAAAGTGTTACCCCTCTTTCACCTAAAAGTGTTTTGTAGCCTTCCAAAAAGCTAATTATATTTTTATGAACTGCTGCTTTTTTGCTTGCTTCAACAATATCTTTAAATATCGCAGACATTAATCCATAGCCAATATTACTTTCTATAGTTTCCGAAAATAAAAAAGCATTTTGTGGAACATAACTTATGGAACTACGGAGTTGATATAATGAATATTTTTTAATATCAACCCCATCAATTTTAATAATTCCATCAACTGGATCATAGAGTCTAACGATTAAATCTAATAAAGAGGTTTTACCTGATCCAATATTTCCAATTATTCCTATTGTACTTCCCGCAGGAATTTTTAAGTTAATCTTATTAATCGCCTTAATATTTGTTTCAGGATACAAAAAAGATACATTATTAAATTCTATAGAGCCATTAATTTTGCATTTCACACCTTTTCCATCTATTATGTCGGGTTTTTCCTTTAAAAATTCATTTATTCTCTTTTGTGATGCTTCTGCTTGCTGGACAATTGAAGTTACCCAACCAACTACAGCTACAGGCCATGTTAACATGTTAACGTAGATTATAAATTCAGCTAAAACTCCAATTTCAATCTCATTATTTATGTATTTATTCCCACCGATATAAATTACGATTAGGTTACTACACCCTATAAGCAGAATCATTAACGGAAAAAACCAAGCCTGAAGTTTAGCTAGGGACATATTTTTAAGATAGCTTTCTTCGGATAAATCTTCAAAATCTGAAAAAACTTTATTTTGAATGTTGTAAGACTTAATTACCGAAATTCCAGTGAAACTTTCTTGGGCATAAGATGACATTTTGGATAAAACTTCTTGAACAAGCGTACTTCTTATGTTAATTACTTTACTTAGTTTATATATTGTAAAAGATAATACTGGTAATGGTAATAAAGTGTAGAGAGTTAATCCTGGGGCTATACTTAGCATATATGAAATTACGATTATAAACAATGAAATTGTATTGATACTGTACATAAATGCTGGACCTACGTACATTCTAACCTTTCCTACATCTTCACTTATTCGATTCATTAAATCACCTGTGCGATTATTTTTATAAAAACGCTGTGTTAATTTTTGATAATGCCAAAATATTTCATTTTTCAGATCAAATTCTATAAACCTTGAAACATTTATAATTGTTTGCCGCATTAAGAAGGTAAAAAATCCAGATATAAGGGTAGTCCCTATTATGATTAATATGTTTGTTAATAAAATATTTTTAATAAATTCTATGTCCTTTGCTTCCAACTTGAGATAAGATTCGACAGCAGTTAATGAGTTACCAATTAAACGTGGTGCAAAAAGAGAAAAAATACGAGCTACAATAGTGATTAAGAATCCTAAAAAAAGTTTTGTCCTGTATTTGTAAAAATATTTATTTAGGTATTGTAAAGCTTTCATCAACTTATCAAAGGTAAGCAAATGAAAACGTATTTATTTTAATCATTAAACTTTTTGAAAGATTAAATTTATCATGAATTTTATTAAGTTAATTTTGCGGTACCAAGTTTAAAAATATGTTAACGCGTAGGCATATTCGAATAAAGATTATACAGTCTGTTTACTCTTTTAGTCTGGATAAAGGGAGGAAAATTGATGACCAAATTTTATTTTTTAATAAAAGTATTCTTGAAACTTATAATCTATATCTTTTGATGCTATCTCTATTCAAAGAATTAAAAATTTATTCAAAAGAACAACTTTTGGCATATGAAAAAAATAGTATAACTAAGGATGAAAATTATTTAGGAATAAATTGCTTAGCCAAAAATAAATTTCTAGATTTTTTTGACAATCATGCTGCACTAGAGAGTCAAATAAAAAATAAAAATTTCATAAATTGGGATTTGGAATTCAAGTTTATTAAAAGGCTAGTATTAAAAATTATTAAATCGGAAAACTTCAAAAAATATTCTCTAATAAAGTCACCGAAATTAGAAGATTGCCAAGACTCATTTATTAGCTTATTCAAGGATATAATTGCTCCTTCATCATATTTATATAATTATTTAGAAGATCAAAATTTATATTGGATTGCAGATCTTCCATTAGTAAATACATTTTTATTAAAAATGTTTAAAAATTTTGATATCAAAGATTCAAATAGTCTAAAATTCCCTCAACCAAAGCAGCAGGAGGAGGATTTAAAATTTGGCGTTAAATTGCTTAAAATAGTTATTTCTAAAAGCAGTGAATTATACAATGAAATAAAAGGCAAAACTCCAAATTGGGACCCTGAAAGAATTGCATTTATAGATAAAGTTATCCTTAGAACAGCCATTGCAGAATTACTCCATTTTGAGGATATACCTACAAAAGTAACATTAAACGAATATTTAGAGATTGCAAAAGATTATTCGACTCCTAATAGTAATAATTTTGTCAATGGCGTATTAGATAAATTGGTGAAAGATTTTAAAAATGAAAATAGACTAATGAAAACAGGAAGAGGCTTGTTGTAAAAACAAATTTTGTTAATTTTGAATAAATTAAAAACAAAAAAATGAAAAATTTTTTATCATGTATTATCTTAATTTTTTTAAGCGCTTTTATCTCATGTCAAGAAAGTGCTGCTAAGAAAATAAACGGTACTGCACCTGTTGAAACGACTCAGGTATCCTCCTCTAAATCAACTACTGATGGACCAGTTATGACCTTTAATAAAACTACTCATGACTTTGGAACAATTAATGAAGGAGATAAAGTAACAACTGAATTTTCTTTCACAAACACAGGAAGTGCAGATCTTATTATAGTTGATGCTAGAGGCAGTTGTGGTTGTACGGTACCAAAATATCCTAAAAATACTGCTATCAAGCCGGGTCAGTCTGAAACCATAACAGTAAGTTTTGACTCAAGCAACAAACCTGGAATGCAACAAAAATCTGTAACATTATCAGCTAACACTTCTTCAGGTAGGGAAATGTTGCGAATAAAAGCCAACGTTACACCTGATCCGATAAAACAAAAACAACGTGATGCTCAGGCAAAGGCCAGACAACAAAATTAAATTATATATATAATGTCTGAAGGCCTATCGGGACAACTACCTTTCCTATTATTAATGCTGGTTGTTTTTTTCTTTTTCATAATACTACCTCAACAGCGTAGGCAAAAAAAAGAAAAGAACTTTATGAATTCAATGAAAAAAGGGGACAGAATAATCACAAAAAGTGGTGTTCACGGTAAAGTAATGGAATTGAATGATAAGGACAATACCTGTATAATTGAAACCCTGGCAGGTAAATTAAAGATTGAAAGGTCTGCAATTTCGCTAGAACTCAGCTCTAAATTAAATCTTCCACCTTCTAAAAAATGATTATTTCTTATGCCCGCTGAGAGCGGGTTTTTTTTTAAAATAGTATGTATAAGCTTCTTTTAAAACCATTATTCTTTTTATTTGATCCAGAACTTGTACATCATACTGTTTTTAAATTAATAAAATTGTCAAATAAAATCCCAGGTATTTCAAATATTATACGTTCCATTTATGTGATAAAAGATAAAAGATTAGAGCGCCATTTGTTTGGTTTAACCTTTCCCAATCCAGTTGGACTTGCAGCTGGTTTTGATAAGGACGCAAAACTTTATCATGAATTATCAAATTTTGGATTTGGTTTTATTGAAATAGGAACTTTAACACCGAAACCACAGGTCGGAAATCCAAAAAAACGCATGTTTCGATTAACAGAAGATAAAGGGCTTATAAATAGACTAGGTTTTAATAATGAAGGGGTAGAATCAGTAATCAATAGGTTAAAAAAAAATAAGGGTGTTCTTATTGGTGGCAACATTGGAAAAAATAAAACTACTCCTAATAAAAATGCAGTAAAAGATTATGTCTATTGCTTTAACATGCTTTTTGATTACGTAGATTATTTTGTTGTAAATGTTAGTTCTCCCAACACACCAAATTTGAGAGAACTTCAGGACAAAAATAATTTAAAAAGACTTTTATCTACCCTTTCAAATTTAAATCAAACAAAAGATCAACCAAAACCTATACTTCTTAAAATTGCGCCTGATTTAAATGAAAAGCAATTGTTAGACGTTATTGAAATAGTAACCAATCTAAATATTGACGGTGTGATTGCTACTAATACAACTTTAAGTAGGGAAAATCTAAAATCATCTAAAAAAAATGAAGCGGGTGGGCTTAGTGGTCTACCGTTAAAAGACAAAAGTACAGATGTAATCAAGTTTTTACACAAAAAAAGTAAAAAAGCTTTTCCAATTATTGGTGTAGGAGGAGTCCATGAGCCAGACGATGCTATCGAAAAACTTAATGCAGGAGCTAGTTTAGTTCAAATGTATACTGGGTTTATATATGAAGGCCCTGGTATTGTAAAACGAATTAATAAAGCCTTGTTAATTAGAGAAAAAACCTAATTATAGACTCTTTTAATTTTTATCAAAATAACTAAACGACTCCCCATTTTTAATAGAGAGGACGGTTTCATAAATCAACTTTATTACATTTTCAACATCATTACGATGTACCATTTCAACTGTTGTATGCATATATCTCAGCGGTAGTGATATTAATGCGGAAGCTACACCTCCATTACTATAAGCAAAAGCATCTGTATCTGTTCCAGTAAACCTAGAGGAGGCTAATCTTTGAAAGGGTATTTTTCTTTTTGAGGCTGTATCTATAATTCTTTCTCTTAAGTTATTTTGAACTGCAGGAGCATAGGAAATTACAGGTCCGCTTCCAATTTCAGTATGTCCCTCAATTTTTTTATCAATCATTGGTGTTGTTGTGTCATGGCAAACATCTGTAACTAATGCAACATCAGGTTTTATTGTTTGTGTTATCATTTCGGCCCCTCTTAAACCAACTTCTTCTTGTACAGAATTTGTTATATATAATCCAAAAGGTAATTTCATTTTATTTTCAAATAGTAGACGACCAACTTCAGCAATCATAAATCCACCTATTCTGTTATCTATTGCACGACAAATAAATTTATTTTCATTAAGTATTCTGAAAGAATCAGGATATGTAATTACACAACCAACATGAACCCCCATTTTTTCAACCTCTTTTTTATCTTTAGCACCAACATCAATAAAAATATTTTCTAATTTCGGAACTTCTTCTTTACCGTGTTTTCGAGTGTGTATTGCAGGCCAACCAAACACACCCTCTATTATTCCATTTTTTGTATGAATATTGACCCATTTTGATGGTGCAATTTGATGATCGCTACCTCCGTTTCTAATCACATAAATTAATCCGTTATCGGATATGTAGTTTACATACCAAGATATTTCATCTGAGTGTCCCTCTATCACTACTTTGTATTTAGAGTCAGGATTAATTACACCTACAGCAGTCCCGTAAATGTCAGTTATAAAATTATTCACATATGGCTTGAGGTAATCCATCCAGACTTTTTGCCCAGTACTTTCATATCCAGTTGGGGAAGCATTATTTAAATATTTTTCTAAAAATGAAAGTGATTTTTTATTAAGAATACTCATCTACAAATAATTAATTTATCAAAAATAAGAATATTCCGTAACAAAAATTGTACTTCAAAATATTTGTAATTTTAGATCCTGATGTATTTATTCTAGATATTAAAAAAATGAATTTGAATACTATGTTTTTAATTTTTAAGTAAATGAATCGATTATTTCTAAACACAGTTTTATTGATTGTGACAAATATTATTATTGCTCAACAAAATAGTGAAAATGATCTTGAGTCAGAATTGCTCTATAAATTTGAGACAGATTCAATTCCACAGTCAGGAATTCGCCTCAAAGAGGTAGTTCTTTTCCAGCCTTTGAAATTTAAAACAATTGATGATTTAAAAGATTATGTTTTACTTAGAAATAGAACTCTTAGAGTCTATCCTTATGCTAAATTAGCCTCTGATCGTTTAGATACTCTTAGCATTAGATTAAAGGAAATTAAAAGAAAAAGATCAAAGAAAATCTACATGAAACGGGTTGAAAAATTTATATATTCTGAATTTGAACAAGAGCTTAGAAAGCTCTCAAGATCTCAGGGAAGAATTCTAATAAAATTAGTTCATCGTCAAACAGGTGAGACAACACATTCGCTTGTTAAAGATTTACGGAATGGTTGGAGGGCATTTTTATATCAGACAACTGCTTCTATGTTTAAATTGTCACTGAAAGACACTTATGATCCTGAAACAATTTATGAAGATTTTTTAATAGAAGATATTTTACAAAGGGCGTATGGAGATGGCATTATCGATTTGGATCCAACAGCACTGACATATACTCTAGATTCACTTTACACCATATGGAAGGAGCCTAAAAATCCCATTGAAAAAAGGTAAGTTTTATTTATGGGTGCAACAATCATCATCCTTACAAGTACAATATTTTAGGTTGTATACATGCAAAAACCCAAGTGTGATTGATGCTCCATAACTGATATATTCTTCCAAAGAAAATATTTCGAAAGCCTCATCAATAACAGTTGCTAAAAGAATGAAGCAACATAACCACATAGTAGTTCCCAAAGACCTGTTAGTTGTAATTTTGTTTGATCTGTAGACCGCATATAATGAGACAGGTATAACCAGTAAACTAGCTAAACGCCACCATAATTCAGGAAATTCTGAATAAGTATTTAAAACATTTGGTTGAGAGATGAATAAAATAGGAGTAATGGCACAATGTAACAAGCAAAATAGACTTGAAATAATTCCCATTTTATCTGAATTTATTGCTTTAATTTTCATCACTGTAAAACTACTAAAACAAATTTATCTTCAAAAATTCGGATTATGTTTTTATTTATTTAACGGAATTAAAAAATATTTGATCCAATTAATATTATTTTTGACTTTCAATTTAACTTATTGTTGAAGTGTCGGTAGATTTTAAAATGTTGGCTAAAACTTTCTATGGCTTTGAGGACATACTAGAAAAAGAATTGGTTGGTTTAGGGGCTAAAAATGTTATCAAAGGTAATCGAATTGTTTCCTTCGAAGGTGATAAGGGATTTTTATACAAAGCAAATCTTAGTCTTCGAACTGCACTAAAAATTTTAATGCCTATTCATAAATGTAAAATTATTAACGAGAATAAATTATACAATGTATTTTATCAATTTCCTTGGGAAAAGTATATGAATATTTCTTCAAAATTTATGATTGAAAGTGTAGTGCAAGGCACAATATTTAATCATTCTCAGTATGCTTCTCAAAAAGCCAAAGATGGTTTGGTAGATCGTTTTCGAAAGAAATATAACAAAAGACCAAACGTGGATACCATTTTTCCTGATATTAAAATCAACTTACATATTCAAAATAATTCATGTTCAATTTCTTTAGACAGCTCAGGAGAATCGCTTCATAAAAGAGGATATAGGGCTTCAACTAATATAGCTCCTATAAATGAGGTACTTGCAGCAGGACTTATTAATCTTTCAGGTTGGGAGGCAAGAAAAGATTTTTTAGATCCAATGTGTGGTAGTGGCACTTTTTTAATAGAAGCAGCGATGTTGGCATGTAAAATTCCAGCAAGCATAAATAGGAAAAGTTTTTCTTTTGAAAAGTGGAATGATTTTGATGCTAGCCTTTATAAACTTATCGTTGATAGTCAATTAAATAAGATTATTACCCCAAAAATAACTATAAAAGGTTCAGATAAAGCACCATCAGCATTCAAAAAAACAAAAGAAAATATTAAAAATGCAAAACTTGATAAATTTATTAAAGTAGATCAAACAGACTTTTTTAAAATAAAAAAAGAAAATAAAAATGATTTACATCTTCTAACAAATCCACCATATGGTCATAGATTGAAAGGTGATATAAAATATCTATACAAATGTATAGGCGATAATCTTAAAACTGGCTTTCCTAACACTGACGCATGGTTAATTACTTCTAACTTAGAGGCATCTAAATTTGTCGGCTTAAGGCCAAGTAAGAAAATTAAAGTTTTTAATGGAAAACTTGAGTCTCGTTTATTACATTTCCGAATCTATGAAGGTTCCAAAAAAGTTCACAAGTTTAAATAGTTAAACTATTTTTTTTTGGATAAAAGCGAAAAATTATAAGTAAGAGTATAATTAAATCCAGCTCCAAATACATTGTCTTGTGTTTTTTTGTTGAATCCTGGTATATAAATGTTATCAAAATTTGAAGGTATTTTATCACTTATCAACCGGTTTAATCTAAGACTTATACCTGTGTAAATATTTTTTAGAATTTGAACTTTGAAATTTAGTACAACTTCAAACCAAAGTGCATTTAAATCAGACCTTTTTCCAGTTGCAAAACCATTTGAAACAGGTAGGTTGGAACCTGGCCAGTATCTTGTTCGATTGAGTATGGTATAGCTGTTCAAAGTTTGATTGTGTCTGCTTGATCCAAATCTAGTACCAAGAGTTATATGATTATTCATGCCTTCTAAATTTTCAAACATATTGTAATCAAATCCTACTTTAAAATAACTACCATTTGTAGTAAAGTTTACTTGCTCAACTTGTTTATTAGTATCTAAACTGCCCAATTCTAAAGCAATAAAAAAATCCTTACTAACTTTTAGATCTCCAACAATTTCAAAGCCATTAAAGTTGTCGGAAACTCTAGATAATATAATTCTATACAGATCAATTCCTACTCTTAAATTTATAGATTTCTCTTTTTTTAAATTCAGACTGTCATTGATAGTTATATCATTATTTTGTTGGCTTACTGAATAGTAAAAGCTTAGTAAACTAATGTAAAATACCCAAGTGCGCGTTAGTTTCATCTGATATTGTATCTCTAAGTATTGTAAAGCCTTTAATCCAATTATTTCCTGGATTTAATATAGTTGCTGGTGGGTTTTTAAGAATGTAATTTGATCTAAAACCACATGCTGAGTTTATAAAGTTGTCAAATCTATCATAATTAATTTGTAATGTATCAACATTTTCACTGGGTGTTCCTTGATTGATTATAAATTCAAATTGTATAATATTTTCCTGAATTTTAAATGGTAGTGCAATAGAATCTAAATTTCCTCTAGAGGGAAGTTCTTCATTATTACCAATAGCTAGGATAGAAAAACCCAAGGGTACCTTTCTTTCAGTTTTATTTTCAATGTCAAGCATTAAAATAATTAAATCGGGACTTTCCTGAATATCTTCAATACATATGTCATCCCTTTCGCAGCTTATAACTAGTATTAGACTCAAAAAGAAGGAGCAAAACTTAATTAATGGTTTAAACATTATTTGACTTAAGATGTAAAAGTACAATATTTTCAACATGGTGGGTTTGAGGAAACATGTCAACAGCTCGACTAATTTTTAATTCATATTTTTCTTTAATGAGTTCTAGATCTCTTGCCTGAGTTGAACTATTGCAGCTCACATATACAATTCTTTTAGGTTCTAATATTAAAAGTTTTTTTACAATTTTTTTGTGAATACCGCCTCTAGGTGGATCCAAAATAACTACATCAGCTTTACCATATTTATTAAAAAAACTTTCATCAAATACATCAATCATTTCACCTTCCTCAAAAAAAGCATTGTTAATTTGATTTAGTAAACAGTTTTCTTTCGCCGCTTTCACTGCTTCTGATATTGATTCAATACCTATTATTTTTTTACAATAATAAGAGAGATATAGAGTTATTGTTCCAATTCCCGAATACAAATCATAAACTGTTTCATCTTTCTTCAACGTGGAAAAATCTTTAATTATCTCGTATAGTTTTTCTGTTTGCTTAGGATTGGTTTGAAAAAAAGATTTTGGATAAATTTTAAATTTTAGTTTATCAATATTCTCGGTTATAAAATTCTTGCCATAAAAATGGATTATATTTTGATCATAAATCGAATCATTTTCTTTAGAATTTATGCAATAAAATAATGAAGTGATTTCCTTGAAGTTCACTTTCACAAAATCAAGAATTAATTCTCTTTGGACTTTATTTTCTTTATAAAATTGAAATATAATCATAACTTCTCCCTTGAGAGTGTTTCTGATGATAATGGATCTTAAAAAACCCTTTTTTTCCCGCGGATCAAAAAACTCTAATTTATTTTTAAAAGCAAAATCTCTAATTGAGTTTCGAAGCTTGTTTGAAGGCTCAGATTGGAGATAACAATAATTAATATCAACAACTTTATCCCATCTTCCTGGTTTATGAAAACCGAGAGCATTTTTATTTATCGATTCCTTTTTTTCAATTTCATTTTTTGTTAGCCATCGATTTTTTGAAAATGAATATTCCATTTTATTTCTATAAAAATAAGAGTCGCTAGAGCCGAGTATTGGTAGTCTTTTTTGAATTTCAACTTTTCCTATTTGTTTTAAGTCATTGATAACGCTCTTTTCCTTGTAAACTAATTGCTCTTCATATTTCATATTTTGCCATTTGCAACCTCCACATACTCCAAAGTGGTCACATTTAGGATTCACTCTTTTTGTTGACTTAGTCACCCACTTAATAGGCTCTGCTTCAATATATCCTTTTCTTTTTTTGTAAGGATTTACATCAACTATATCGCCCGGAATAGTGTTTTTTATGAAATAAACAATACCCTCAGGGGATTTTGCTACTCCCATACCTTTCTTGTTGATATCAATTACACTTAAATTTTTTGTGGAACTTTTAAATGGTTTTTTCAACATTCTGTAAATTTAGTCTGGTTGATATAATAAATAACTATCTCTTTTAGGTTTTTGGGCTCTATATTTAGTATTTTTATCCAATAAGATTAAGCTTTTGGAAACAATTTCTAAATCAAAATATTTTTTTGATCTTGAGAACATTCACGGTGCTCAAAATTATAAACCCTTGCCAGTAGTTTTATCCAAAGGTAAAGGAGTTTATTTATGGGATGTGGATGGGAAAAAATATTTTGATTTTTTATCGGCATATTCTGCTGTAAATCAAGGGCACTGTCACCCTGAAATATTAGAGGCACTTGAATCTCAATCAAAAAAATTGACCCTAACCTCAAGAGCTTTCTACAATGACATTTTAGGAACCTATGCAAAATACATTACAGAATTATTAAAATATGATAAGGTGCTTGCAATGAATACAGGTGTTGAAGGTGGTGAGACTGCAATAAAATTAGCAAGAAAATGGGGCTACTTAAAAAAGAGGATTCCAGAAAATAAAGCTAGAATTATTTTTGCAAATGGTAATTTTTGGGGTAGAACTTTAGCAGCTATATCCAGCTCGGATGATCCTGTATCATATAAGGATTTTGGACCTTACATGCCAGGTTATGATATTATTCCTTACAATGACTTAGAATCATTAGAAGTAAAATTAAAAAATCCCCATACAGCCGCTTTTATGGTTGAACCTGTTCAAGGTGAAGCGGGTGTTATTGTTCCTGACGAAGGATATTTGACAGGTGTAAGATATTTGTGTTCGAAATATAATGTTTTATTTATTGCTGACGAGGTTCAAACTGGTTTAGGAAGAACTGGGAAAATGTTAGCAACTGATTACGAAAATGCGAGACCTGATATCTTGATTTTAGGTAAAGCACTTTCTGGAGGTGTCATCCCGGCTTCAGCAGTTTTAGCAGATAACGAAATTATGCTTTGCATTAAACCAGGAGAGCATGGATCGACTTTCGGTGGAAATCCATTGGCATCTGCAGTTTGTATAGCTGCATTAAAAATTGTTGTCAATGAAGATCTTGCTGGGAATGCATCTAAGCTAGGAGAAAAGTTTAGATCATCTATGAAAGACTATTCGCGAATTAGTTCTATTGTTAACAATGTAAGAGGTAAGGGACTATTGAATGCAATTGAAATAGATAATACTTATGATAACGATATTGCTTGGAAAATATGTTTAGAATTTATGCGGAATGGTTTATTAGCAAAACCTACTCACGGTAATATAATAAGATTTGCTCCCCCCTTAATAATAACAGATGAACAAATCAATGATTGTATTTCAATTATTAAAAACACATTAGAGGATTTTGAATCCTAAAAATTAAATATTATTGAGAAATGAACGTATATTTTGACAACGCAGCTACAACTCCAATGCGAAAGGAGGTAATAGATTCCATTTCTTCTGTGATGAATGACTCATTTGGAAACCCATCTTCTACTCACGCATTTGGAAGAAATGCAAAAAAATATGTTGAAACTGCTAGGAAGAAAATAGCGAGTTTACTTAATGCTTCTCCCCAAGAAATTATTTTCACATCTGGTGGTACAGAATCTGACAATATGGTTCTATGCTGTGCAGTCAAAGATTTAGGTGTAAAAACAATTATTTCATCACCTATTGAACATCATGCTGTAATTCATGCACTTGAAGCATTAAATAAAATTCATAAAGTAAATGTCGAATATATTAATATTGATAATGATGGTTCAATTGATCTTGGGCATTTAGAAGTTTTATTAAAAAAAGACAATTCTAAAAAGTTAGTGAGTTTAATGCATATCAATAATGAAATTGGTAATATCCTCGATATTAAAATGGTTGGCAAGTTATGTCATGAAAACGGAGCATTTTTTCACACAGATGCAGTTCAAGGAGTTGGACACTACACATTTGATATGGAAAATCTACCTATTGATTTTCTTTCCTCTGCGGCTCACAAATTTCATGGACCCAAAGGAATAGGTTTTTCATTCATTAAAAAAAACATTGGTATAGAACCATTTATATACGGAGGTGCTCAAGAAAGAGGATTAAGAGCTGGAACTGAATCAGTACACAATGTTGTTGGAATGCATAAAGCTTTGGAAATGGCATATTCAAATCTAGAGGTCGAGAAGTCTCATATATTAGATTTAAAAAATCATTTTAAAAATTCATTGCTAGATATTTTTCCTGATGTTGTCTTTAATGGTCTTTCTGCTAGTGATGAATTTAGTACTTATACACTCTTAAATGTTGCTCTACCCATCGATAATGAAAAAGCAAGTCTTTTAGACTTTCATTTGGATTTAAAGGGAATAGCCTGCTCTAAAGGGAGCGCATGTCAATCGGGTAGCTCCTCAGGTTCACATGTATTAAATTCAATTCAATCTAAAAAACTAAGGCAAAGACCGTCACTAAGATTTTCGTTTTCTAATTTTAACACAATCAAGGAGGTGGATTATGTAATTTATTCTTTAAAAGAATTTATAAATTAATTTGCTTGTTTTAAATTGTATAAACTAGTTAATCTTCCTGTAATATTTAATTTTATATACTGTTTTATTTCCTGCTTGGTCTTCTGCTTCAATTTTCAATTTGTGGAGAGTTGTGTCAAAATCAATATCGTTCAAATTGTAGAATAATTTATTTTTTTTTGGTTCAAATTCGAGCAATATCCATTTTCCATTTATTTCGCCTCTGTATTTTTTGATACCTGAGTAATCGTCTGAAATTTTAAAATACAAAAAATTATAGTTATCTACCCTCTGATTATTTCTAAAATTTTGAGCTCTGATTTCTGGAGCAATACTATCTCTACTAACTATAAAACTTCCTAATATTTTTGATTTAGCTTCCCAATAGCCGTCATTTTTATGTCCGCTTAAAAAAGATGTTTTTCCATTTTTATCTATTAATGCTAAAAATGATTGAGCAATTTTTAAGCTATCTCCATTAGGAACCCTGTGTCTTATCAAAAAGGGTTTTCTTAAAGGAAAAATATTTTCACCTACTTTTAAAGTATCATCTTTTTCCTCGACTTTTATATTCACGTCATAAAAAAAACTCCTTTTTGGAAAAGAAACAGATTTATCTACAAACTCGAAATTATACTCATTTTCTTTAAGTATTAAATTTTCAGTATCTATTTCAGGCGAAATAATTTCTGGAATTCCTTTCAGGTAAGCTTCTAAATGACAAGTGTTTTTATTGTAATCTTGTATTTGAATTAATAACTGATAAGATTTTCCATTTTCAATAAGAATTTCACCAGATAAAGTTGAATCCTTTAAAAATGACATTTTTTGTTCGGGATGTAAGAAAAAGCGGTGGATTTTTCTTCTGCTACTGATTAATTCACGATAATCTATAAATAGATTTATATATTTAGAATCATTGAATGATATTTTGTCCATTTTATAAGAAAAAATCTCAAGCCCATTTAATTTAACTTTAGCACTATAAATTCCATTTTTATTTTGAGAAAGATTCTGACGATCAAAAAATTCTAGACCAATATTTGTTTTTCCAGCTTCAATAACTCCAGCTGTAGTAAAAACACTGTCATTTTTTTTTACAAGCAAAAATTCTTTTCTCTTTTCATCTTGGCCAAAACCTTTGTACAAATAAAAACTTTGTATCTGTGGATTTCTGGAATCCTCAACATATATATTTCCGTACTGTATTGGATTTATAGGAATTTGACCATTTGCTTCCCTAATTTCAAAATGTAAGTGTGGACCAAAAGATCCTCCAGTATTACCGCTGTAGCCGATTACTTCTCCTTCATTAATTTTAAGTTCATTTTCACCAGGAAATAACTCGATCTCAAAAGATTTTTTATCGTATTGTTTTTTCTTAAGATAAGATTCGATTCTAGGATTAAATTTTTTTAAATGTGCATAAACTGATACAAGTCCATCATTATGCTCTATATATAATACCTTTCCATAGCCACTTAAACTAACTTTAAGTCTATTAACCCAACCAGATTTTATTGATTTTACAGGTAATCCCTCCCGACCACGTGTTCTAATATCTAAACCCGCATGGAAATGATTTTTCCTAAGTTCACCAAATGTTCCTGATAGTTGGACCGGAATATCGATTGGTAAAGTTGAACTTTTCTTGATCTGAGATAACAAAAAGCTTGGTGTAAGAAAAAGATAAATTAAGTGATGTATTTTCAAACCTTCATACTTGTTGTGCGTGAGGAACTATTTTAATAAAGTTAAATTTACAAACTAATCATACTAACCAGGTATTTATTGAAAAAAGATTCAATAAATTTGTCTACAAATAAGTTATTTTAATTGTCACAATGAATAACGCAGTCCAGCCAATTAAAATTTTAGAAGAGAAAATCATAGTATTACTAAATAAGTTAAAAGAAAACCATCTTGACTTAGTTAAATTTAAAGATTTGCAAACCTCTCTTGTACAAGAAAATAAGATTTTAAAGGATAAAATTTTAAAGCTTGAAGATGATAATAAATCTTTAAAAGTGGCAAATAATTTGCTAGGTAGTAATGAGGGAAAATCGCAAACTAAAACAAAAATAAATAATTTGATAAAGGAGGTCGATTACTGTATTCAAAAGCTTTCTGAAATGAATTAGTATTATGAGTGAAACAATAAAAATTAAATTAACCATAGCAAATAGGGTATATCCACTTTCAATTCCAGCTGATCAAGAATTTTCTCTTAGAGAGTCAGCAAGGAAGATAGATGACACAATTCAGCAACTTGAAAAAAACTATGCTGTTAGAGATAAACAGGATGTACTTGCAATGTGTTCCTTGCAATTTGCTACACAGGTAGAAAATTATAAAAGAAATGCTTCGACCTCTAGAACTTACGATGACGAAAAAATTAAAGAGTTGATTGAAATGATAGAAATACACTTAGATACATATTAGAAATTTTGAATCTCAGCCTGTGCTAGTTTTTTTTGATAAACTCAACGAGCTTTTAATTAGAAGAGGTGAGTTTCATTTGTAAAAGCAAGCTGTCTTTGAACAGATCCTTGATCAATTGTGTAGCCTCAAACTTGATTTTTTGGAGTTTATACAAAAAATCTTTCTGGCACAGGTTTTTTATTTATTTTGAATATTTTAACAAACTTACTTTCACTAAACGAACGAAATAGAATGTCTATCCTAAAAAATTGTACATTATTCCTGCTATTGCTCCTCCAAAAAAAGGGCCAAAAATAGGAACCCAACTATAATTCCATTCAGCATTTTTATTTTTTCGAGGAATCAATTGGTATACGATTCTAGGGCCAAAGTCTCTAGCAGGATTAATTGCATATCCAGTTGTTCCACCAAGAGCCATGCCAATAAGCCAAACCAAAATACCAATTGGTAACGCATCGAGAGCACCCAAACCAAAGTTTTCAACTTCTGTACCATTGATTTTAATGTTAGGTGCAACAATGAATAATGCACCGAAGACTAGCATAAAAGTTCCAATTGCCTCACTAAAGAAATTGTTTTTTATGTTTTTAATTGCTGGACCAGTACAAAATGTACCTCTTACTGTGCTTTCATTATTGGTTAAACGATAGTGATCTATATACGTTATGTAAGCTAACCAACTACCAAACATACCACCAGTAAGCTGAGCCATAAAGTATCCAGGTACTAAAGACCATGAAAATTTTCCTGCTATTGCTAGACCAAGAGTAACAGCAGGATTAAGATGTGCACCACTAGATTGGGAAGTAATAAAAACACTTACAAATACAGCAAAGCCCCATGCTGCGGTTATTAAAACCCATGGAGTTTGCTTTTCAGCAATAGTTTTGTTTAAATTGACATTCGCTACAACACCTGTTCCAAATAAGAGTAAGGTTGTAGTACCAATAAATTCAGCTAAATAGTGATTTAGTATCATGTTTTATAATTTTTAATAAGTGATTTGAAATTTTTTAACTCTTGATTGATCCAAGTACTATTTTTTTTCATTTCATCAGCCATAATTATTACTACTTCTTCTGCTAATGTCTCGCTTTCAATTGAATCTAAAAATAAACATCTTGTTCTTCTAGCTAAAATATCCTCAAGGGTAATTGCCATTTCCTCTCTCAAGGCCCATAAAATTTGATTTTTAGTTATATGTATTTTTTCTGAAAGTGATTTATTTCCGTCTTTACTCAATGATTCTATTTTCCTAGCCTCTGTACCGTAGAAATGTAAAGGGTTTTGCCAATTAGTATTTTGATCATATCCAAAAATAGGTATTTCTTCAGTATTACAATTTTTCTCTGGTAATCCACCAACTGTTTGTATTGTATTAACTGTGTCTTCAGCAATTTTTCTGTATGTAGTCCATTTTCCTCCAAGGACACTTACAAGGCCACTTGTACTAACTGTAACCTTATGGTGACGTGATACCTCTTTAGTTGGCTCATTTTCATTTTCTGATGCTGCAAGTGGACGCAATCCGGCAAAAACGCTTTTTACATCTGATATTTTTGGTTTTTTTGTCATGTAATTACCAGCATTTCTTAGGATAAAATTGATTTCTTCTTTTAAAGCAGTAGGCTCATCAGAAGTCTTTGAAATAGGAGTGTCAGTGGTTCCTACCACTACATAATTGTTCCATGGTACTGCAAAAAGAACTCTGCCATCGGAAGTTTGTGGAACCATTATAGCATAAGGACCATTTAAAAACTTTTTTTCTAATACTAGGTGAACTCCTTGTGAAGGCCGAATCATTGGTTTTGCATTTGGTTGGTCTAATTTTATTAGCTGATCAGAAAAAACACCAGTAGCATTCACAATAACTTTTGCTTTTATTTTATAATCTTTCTTATTTATCATATCAGTAAAACATAAGCCATTAATTAGTCCACCATCTTTTGTGAAACTCTTCACCTCAGCATAATTGAGAAGGGTAGCCCCCTCTTTTGTCGCTGTAAGAGCAAGACTAATTGCCATCCTTGCGTCATCAAATTGACCGTCGTGGTATATTATACCTCCCCTTAACCCTTTTTTATTAACATTTGGGATATGATTAAGTGTTTCTTGTTTATCTAGTAAAGTTGAGGGTCCTAATCCTAACTTACCAGCCATCATATCATAAACTTTGAGACCAAATCCGTAAAAAGGGCTACTCCACCAATCATATGAAGGTATTACAAAACTCAAATCTCTAACTAGATGAGGTGCATTTTTTCTTAGAATACCTCTTTCTCTTAGTGCTTCTATTACCAATGAAATGTCTCCATTCTGCAAATAGCGGACACCACCATGAATAAGCTTGGTACTTCTTGATGAAGTACCTTTCGCAAAATCACTCCTTTCGACTAATAAGGTTTTAAACCCTCTATTTGCTGCATCTACTGAAATACCTAATCCAGTTGCACCTCCTCCTATTATAGCAACATCCCATTCTTTATTTTTTTGAAGAATACCAAGGTTGAAATCTCTATTCATGATCTTGAGAATTACTCATTTTTAAAATGCATTTTTCCCAGTTGTTAATTATGCTTAAAGTTTCTTCATTTTCTCTGGGGTTAAATTCTGTGTCTATATCCCAAACAGAGGATAATTTTTCTAAAGATGACCAAAAACCACTTGCAAGTCCAGCAAAAAAAGCTGCACCCAATGCAGTTGTTTCCGTAGTTTTAGGGCGAATTACATTTACGCCGAGTAAGTTAGATTGTATTTGCATTAGCAGGTTATTATTACTTGCACCTCCATCAACTTTTAAAGACTTAAATTTAAATTTTGCGTCTTTTTCCATGGCAGTAATTATCTCTTTTGTTCTCATTGCTATAGCTTCAAGAGTTGCTCTCGCAATGTGCCCTTTTTGAGTTCCACGAGTAATACCCATTATTGTACCTGTTGCATGTGGATCCCAGTAGGGAGCTGCTAAACCAGCCAGTGCAGGAATAAATGTTACACCTCCGTTATTTTTTACGGTTTTTGCTAAGGACTCTATTTCAGATGCAGAAGAAATGATTCCCAATTGGTCTCTTAGCCATTGGACAGCTGCACCAGCCACAAAAACACTTCCTTCTAATGCATAATGTGTTTTATTATTAATTTGATAACCTATAGTAGTTAACATTTTATTTTTTGATTTAACAGGTTTACCGCCAGTATTCATTATACAAAAACATCCAGTTCCGTAAGTATTTTTTACATCTCCAGGGTTAATACACATTTGTCCAAACAAAGCAGCTTGTTGGTCGCCTGCAATACCACTTATTAAAATTTTATCTTCGAATAGGCCCTGTTTGGTGTAAGCTATTTTCTCAGAACAAGAAACTATTTTTGGTAAAATTTTTTCTGGTATATCAAGTATTTCTAGTAATTCAGAATCCCATTTTAGAGAATGTATGTTAAATAAGAGTGTTCTGCTAGCATTTGTAACATCAGTGACATGTACTTTTCTTCCTGTAAGATTCCATATCAACCAGGAATCAATAGTTCCAAAAATAATTTCTCCATTTTCAGCTTTTTTTCTTAAATCTGGATCCTGATCTAAAATCCATTTTATTTTTGTGCCTGAGAAATATGAATCCAAAATTAATCCGGTTTTCTCATGGAATAAATCTCCCTTACCCTTTTTTAGAATAGAATTACATATGTTAGTTGTTCTCCTGTCTTGCCATACTATAGCCTTATGAACAGGAATCCCAGTGTTTCTGTCCCAAAGTAAGGTTGTTTCTCTTTGATTAGTAATTCCCAATGCATTAATCTGAGAAGCATTGATATTAGTTTTTTGAAGCACTTCCTTAATTGCTTTAAGCTGAGTATTCCAAATCTCCAATGCATCATGTTCAACCCAGCCCTGTTTTGGGAAAAACTGTGTAAATTCAAGTTGAGAAACCCCAATTGTTTTACCTTTTTTATCAAAAATTATAGCTCTAGAACTTGTCGTACCAGCATCAATGGAAAGTATGTACTCACTCATTTAGCTAAAGTAGAAATTTATTTGGTGATCCTAGCTAATTAAATTTCCTTCATCATCCCATTTTGCCAAATCGTTTCTTTTTAATGGGTCTACAAATTTATAGTTCCAATCTTTCTCATATGAAAAACCGTGTTCTTTCATTATTTCATCAGGAACCCCATCCCAGAAGTTAGGTTGGTTACCTTTATATCCTAGATCATTTATTCCAACTTCAGAAGTGAAGTATCCGGTAATTACTAAATCTTTGAATGTAGAAAAAAATACTTCCTCTTTAGTTTTTTTTCCCTCAGGAAATGCAACAGTATCTAAAATTGACTTTTGCTCAGTTACGTCGCAATCAATAAAGTTTTTTCCAAATTCTTTATTTGATATTATATCTACCCATTGCAAACCATCTCTTAAAATATCTTGAAATGATGGTGCATCTTTGGCTATAAACTCAATGAATTCAGGAACTTCAGCGTCATCGATATTACCATCTTTATTTGGTGGGACTATTAAGTTTGCTAGTACACGAATTTTATTTAATTCTTCACTTGAAAAGAAAACTTGATTCAAAAGTTCAAGGTCTCGTTTTAATTCCTCTGGTGTACGACCATATTTGTATTTCCAGACATTCTCATAAACTATTTTTTTCTCTTTTGGCAAGCAACCCTCAAGCAATAATCCACTTGCCAACGAGCTAATTACAATTGTTTTGATACTATCTCTTCTGTTCATTACTAAATATTTTGTTTTTTTAACTGATCAATAATGTATTCTGAAGTTCTCCATGAAAGTGCCATTATTGTCCAAGTAGGATTCTTATCAGCTTGAGAAACAAAAGGTCCACCATCAACTATAAAAACATTTTTAGCATCATGAAGTTGCTCATATTTATTCACAACTGATTTCCTTGGATTATCTCCCATTCTTGTAGTTCCAACCTCGTGAATCACTTCGCCAGGTGTAAGTAAGCCGTTGTCAGGCCCTCCATTTTCCCAAAGCAAATGGCCACCAATATTGTTAACTATTTCTTTAACAGTCTCATTCATGTGATTTGCCTGTTTACGCTCATAATCTGTCCAACTATAGTTAAACCTCAACACTGGTATTCCGTATTTATCCTTTTTTTCTGGATCTATTTCACAATAATTATTAATATTTGGAACTGATTCACCTCTAGTATTGAAACCAATTGTTGATCCGTAATATTTTTTGACCTCATCACGAACCCTATCTCCGTATCCACCAACTTCAATACCAAAAAAGCTATTTAAGCTATTAAAATTAAAACCCGTACCATATGAAGGAGCACCCAGACCGCCATAAATTTCAATATGGTACCCTCTTGGAAAATCCAAATTTTTATTGTCAAGCCACCAGGGAGAATATAGGTGCATGTTTCCCATCCCGTCTTCATTGTAAGTTTTTCTGTTCATTAAATCTGGAATAAAAGCCAAATTATTAGTGCCTGTTGAATCGTGTAAATATTTTCCAACCATGTTAGAGCTGTTACCAAGACCATTTTCATGATAAGGGCTTTTAGAATTTAATAGAATTCTAGCGCTTTCGCACGCAGATGCAGCTAATACTACCACTTTAGCATTTATTTTGTATTCCTTTTTATCGTCTTTGTTTATATAAACTATACCATTTGGTTTACCACTTTTATCTACAGAAACTTCTCTTACCATGCTGTTAACATACAAATCGAGTCTTCCTTGAGCATTTCTTTGAGATGGAAAAACTAAACATGAACTAGCCGAAAAGTCAGCATATACTCCACAAGATCTTCCACAATTACCACAATAATAGCAAACTCCTCTTTCATTGCTAATTCTTTTTGTTAGAATTGACAGTCTTGATGGAATAACTTTTACTCCTGCTTTTTCAGCGCCCTTTTTATAGTACATTTCATGCAGCCTTGGTTTAGCAGGAGGAAGAAAAAAACCATCGGGTTCATTATATATATTTTCTTTTGTACCAGTGACTCCGATTAACTTATCAACTTTTTCATAAAACGGTTTTATATCTTCATAAGATATAGGCCAATTATCACCTAATCCATCAATACTTTTTCTTTTAAAGTCATTTGGACCAAATCTTAATGAAATTCTTCCCCAGTGATTTGTTCTTCCTCCCAACATTCTACTACGCCACCAATTAAATTTGGTGTCACCTTTCATTTCATATGGCTCTCCATCTACTTTCCAATCACCATATGAAGCGTGAAAGTCTCCGAAAGCTCTGGTAGAACCCCGACCCCTTCGAGGTGATTCGTAAGGCCATTTTAGATGAAGCTGTTGATCCGGGTTTGCGGGATCAAAAAAAGGTCCTGCTTCCATTAAAGCTACAGTTAATCCGCTATCGGTAAGTATTTTTGTTGCCATACCTCCTCCGGCTCCTGACCCGACAATTACTACATCGTATTTCTTTTTATTTTCGATTATCTCCATTTTCCTTTATTTATATATCGAATTCGATGGTATGTTTTTATTTAATTTGTTTTTGTAGAAGGTATATGAAAAACCTTTTTGTATACTGAATGCGCCAACTTCGCCATTTTTATTTGTAGCAAGATAGGCAACCTGAAAGTTTGGTTTTCCCTTTTGCTTTTCTAATATTCTATTTACTGCTTCTTCACATGCTTTTTGAGGACTTAGACCGCCGCGCATTAGTTCAACAATTAAAAAACTTCCGACAGTTTTGATCACCTCTTCACCTAAGCCAGTGGCTACTGCTCCACCAACATTGTTGTCAATATACAATCCAGATCCAATGATCGGTGAATCACCAACACGCCCTGACATCTTGTAGGCTAGTCCGCTTGTAGTACAAGCTCCTGACAGATTACCTGAATTATCGCAACAAATCATCCCAATAGTATCATGATTTTCAACATTTATTTCAGGTTGATAGTTTCCATTTTTAAGCCATTTCTCCCAAGCCTTTTTGCTTTTCTCAGTAAGAAGATTTTCAGGCTTATAACCCTGTTTTATTGCGAATTGACGAGCGCCTTTTCCTGCTAGTATTACATGAGGAGTTTTTTCCATAACTTCTTTTGCAAGGGCTGCTACGTGAGTTATATTTTCGACTGCCAAAACAGCACCACAATCACCAGTATGATTCATTACACAAGCATCTAAGCTAACAACTCCATCACGATCAGGTGCACCACCCTTTCCGACAGTTGTATTTAGTAGATTAGACTCCTCATATGCTACACCCTTGACCACGGCCTCAATAGCACTAAATCCACCTTCAAGTGCCCTGCCAGCCTTCATATTTGCTTCAGGTACACTCCAGGTGCTAATAGCATAAGTTTCGGAGTTTTTTGAAATGGAAGAAATACTTTTGTTGCCCAAGCTGGTGATGGTTTCAGGAGCAACTAACATAGTTGACAGTCCTAAATAGCTTTTGTTAAGAAAATTTCGTCTATTCATTTGTTCTTCTAAATTAATAACAATTTTACACTAATAAAAAAAGGAGAAATAATTATTACTTATTTTAGGGTAAGTTTTTTCTATAATTTAAGTGAGATGAGAGTTGAAGTATGTGCAGATTCTATTCTATCAATCCAAAATGCATCTGATGCAAAAGTAGATCGTATAGAGTTATGTTCAGCACTTGAGATAGGGGGTTTAACTCCTTCATTTGGTTTAATTAAGGAGGCTGTTGATTTAAAACTTTTACCTATTCATTGTTTAATCAGACCTAGACCCGGTCATTTTTTTTATAGTAAGGATGAAATTAAAGTTATCGAAAAAAATATATTAAATGCACGTGAATTAGGATGCCATGGTGTCGTAGTTGGCGCACATGATCAAAATTTCAAGCTTGACTTAACGTTGCTCAAAAGATGGAAAACTTTGGCAGGAAGAATGCATTTAACATTTCATAGGGCTTTTGACGTTTTAGTAAATCCCTTAGAATCTATAAATCAACTAATTGATTTGGGTTTTGACTGTATACTAACCTCGGGCCAAAAAGAAAAGGCTGAAGAAGGAATTGATAATCTTACCTATTGGAATACTAAATTTGGATCAGACATAACAATCATGCCAGGTAGTGGAATTGGAGTTTCTAACTGTAAAAAATTTAAAAAAGAAGGTTTTAAATATATTCATTTATCTGCAGGTGAGGATATACAAACAATTCCAATGCCAGATGGAATTAATCAAAAATTGTCATTTTTAAAACAAAAAATTCGGCATAGCGACAAACAAACCTTAATTGAGGTTGTTAAATCCATAAAATCAGTTGAATAAAATCATAGCTCCACCTAGAGCTGTGAACAAAAGGATCAATTTACGATAACTATTTTCGTTAATTTTTTTTACAATAAAAACCCCTGATATTAAACCAAAAATTTCAAAAGGCATTAGCTCTAAACTTTTAAAAAAAGAAACCTTATTAATAGTTTGCCATGACCATATATGAAATGGAACTTTGAAAATATTTATTATAAAAAAAAGCCATGCTGCGGTTCCAATAAATGCATTTTTTGGTAATCGCATAGCTAAAAAATAAATATTTGAAAAAGCCCCAGCCAAATTTCCAACCATTGTTGTAAATCCGGCAAAAATTCCCATTGAACTAGCAAAACTCCAATGACTTGGAATTTTTTTTTCTTTTCTGTTTTCCCAATAATACATTTGCCCAACACTAAACAAAATAATACCAGCCATAGAATATTTAAAAATAATTTCTGATATTAAACCACCCCCAATTACTCCAATTAGTACACCCAAAATCATCCATGGTAAAAGTTTAATTATATAATTCCATTTTACAAAACCTTTATAATAACTTACAGCAAAAATATCGCCTAAAAGTAAAAGAGGCATCAAAATACCGGTGGATGCTTTTGCACCAAAAGCCAATGCAAATCCAGTTACTATTAAAGCTGCTATTCCTTTAATACCAGCTTTTGAAACTCCCAACAGGAATGAGCAAAAAGCTGCAATGGAAAATTTATAAATTTCTAAATCAAACAATAAATAAAACTTACGCACAATATAGTATATATTATTTTACGCATATTCTCTAATTATAAACAAATCTGTTTTTAGATATTTGCAATAAAAAGATTGGAATCTAAATTTGTTAGGTCAATTAGATTTATGATACTAAGTACTTTGTCTTTTGCATTAATGAATGCACTGGTAAAGTACTTAATTAGTTATCATACATTTCAACTAGTTTTTTTTCGCTCATTAGGATCTTTAATTATAACTTTTTCAATACTTAAAACAAAAAATATTCCTCTTTTAGGAAATCAAAAAACACTACTATTAATCCGTGGATTGGTTGGAGTTTCAGCGATGATACTCTTTTTTTTAGGTATTCGATACATAGGTGTGGCTAGCTCTGTAACACTTAGATACACATCCCCAATTTTTGCTGCAATTTTAGCTGTTATTTTTTTCAAGGAGAAAATTAAAATACCTCAATGGACTTTTTTTGTTCTTGCCTTTTTTGGGGTTTATCTTATCGAAAGCTTTCAACCCTTATCATCGAGTATAGGAGTTTTATTGGTTTTAGGAGCTGCATTCTTGTCTGCAATTGTTTATCTAATTATTTCAAAAATTGGTGATAATGATCATCCAGTTACAATAGTCCACTATTTTATGTTCATTGGCTCTTTAATTGGTGGTATTGGATCTATTTTTTTTTGGAAAACCCCTGAATTAAAAGAACTTCTACTTTTAATTAGTTTAGGGTTTTTTGGTTTTTTTGGACAATATTATATGACTTTAGCTTTTCAAAATTATAAGCCCCATTTAGTAGCCCCGTTTAAATATGTTGAAGTCTTTTTTACATTCACAATGAGCATATTTTTACTAGATGAAGCATACGACCTTGTTCAGATCTTAGGAGCTATATTAATAATCGTTGCTCTATTACTAAATATTTGGTATAAGTTTAGATTCAAATAAATCAAGCCAGTTCTCAAATCAGAATTATCTGGATAATTCATCAATTGTTTTGGTATTCATTCTCACATAATCTTGGTTTCCGGCTTTCACAGCATATTTAAGTGAATTTTTTGAAGCCTCTATTGCACCCTTTTTTTCTCCTAATCCAATTAAAATCAAAGCCTGTTGTCTGTACATCCAAAACTTACCAGGATCCTTTTTAATTGCGTATGCAATCCATTTTTTTGCTTTTTTAAGATCTTTACCGCTTTCTCTAAAGTATACAGCTGCTTTATAATAATCACTTGGAGCTGGGTTTTTACTTAAAGTCTTTTCAATAGTGCTCATTGCTTTTTCATCAGTAGGTACTAATAAGGGAATATTGATTTCAGTTTTTTCCCAAGCTAACCTTATGAAAGCCCCGTCATTATTAATTGATTCGATTGAAATAGTAAAATTTTCTCTAGCTTCGCTGACACTTTTGGTTTTAACAGTTAAACTCGCTGCAATTAATGACTCATCCCAAGGTTTAGGTAAACCTGAATTATCAGTTTTATTATAGAAATAAACCTCCCAATTTGACTTTTCTGGCCTTGTGTATATAGAGTATTTACCAGCTTTCAAAGATTTATTACCCACTAAAACATCATCACTAAAACTTATTAAACTGTTATCATTAGCACCTGTTCTCCAAATTGCACCATATGGTACTAAATCTCCTATTATTTTTCTTCCCTTCATAGCAGGTCTTGAGTAAGTTATCTTAATTTCAGTTAATCCTACAATTTGAGTGAATTCAGCTATTGGGCTGGCTTGTGGCGTTTGAACTTGTGCCAAGGTAGTAATAGACAATAATAAGGTTAAAAACTTAAAAAATTTCATTTCGTATTTAATTTAATTTCGTTGTTATAAATATAAATTTTTGGCTTTAAAATTTCAAGATGCAACCCAATGAATAATTTTTTGTTAAAAACTATTCAAAATAAATGTTTAAGGATTATGCTGAATAGTTAAACATTTAATATCTTTGTTACAAATAAACAAATATGAAAATATATCGCTTAAAAGCGATTCAAAATCTACCTATTTCCCAAAAGGAGGCATGGCAATTTTTGTCTGACCCGAAAAATTTAAAACAAATAACCCCTGATTATATGGGATTTAAAATAGTTAGTGGTTTGTCAGAAAAGATTTATGCAGGCCAAATAATACAATATATAGTTACCCCAATTCTAGGTATACCAACAAAATGGGTTACTGAAATAACTCATGTTGAAGATGGTAATTATTTTGTTGATGAACAACGTTTCGGACCATATGATTTGTGGCATCACAAACACTTCATTAAACCTATTGAAAAAGGGGTTGAAATGATTGATATTGTTGACTACAAAATACCTTTTGGATTTTTGGGAAGACTTTTACACCCTTTACTTGTATTTCCTAAACTAAAGGAAATTTTTGATTATAGAAAAAAAGCATTAGTTGAAATTTTTGGACCATACCCTAAATGATAAAAGATAAAAACATATTAATTATTGGAGGTAGTTCTGGTATTGGTTTAGCTCTAGCAGAAATTTTATCTCCCTCAAATTCAGTTTTTGTAGCTAGTAGATCAAATGAAAATTTAAGTAGTTTAGATTTAAATCATCTACCATACGACGCAACATCAGCTGAATTAGACACTACTGTATTACCTGAAGAATTACATGGATTTGTTTATTGTCCTGGGAGCATAAATTTAAGACCCTTTAAAGGGCTATCAACAGAAGCATTTGAAAAAGATTTTCAAATTAATGTTACTGGTGCAATTAATTCATTAAAATCAGTTCTATCAAGGTTAAGTGCTAGCGGTAATGCATCTGTTGTTTTTTTTAGCACAGTTGCAGTACAAACTGGAATGCCTTTCCATAGTTCTGTAGCTGCTTCAAAAGGAGCTATAGAGGGCCTCACACGCTCATTGGCAGCAGAATTTGCCCCTAAAATAAGAGTAAATGCTATAGCGCCATCACTTGTAAATACACCTCTTGCTTCAAAATTTTTAAATAACGAATCTAAAATTGAAAAAGCAAACGAAAGGCATCCTTTAGGCAGGATAGGGAATGCTAAGGAGATTGCACAAGCTGCAGGATTTCTTCTTGGTCCAGAAAGCAGTTGGATGACTGGAAGAGTTTTACAACTTGATGGAGGTATAGGTAACCTTAAAACATGATTTGATTGGAAAAATATACTATTTTTTGGTTTAGGCGTGATTTGAGAATTGAGGACAACCACGGTTTTTATAAAGCCCTCAGTGGAAAAAATAAGGTTATACCCATTTTTATTTTCGATCCAAATATTTTAGACAGATTACCAAAACAAGATGCAAGAGTCGAATTCATTTTATTAGCCTTGGGTACCATAGATATTGCTATGAAGAGGAACAGGTGCAATGTTGGTGTATATCATGGTACCCCCGAGGCTATTTTTAATCAATTAATTAATCAATACCAAATTGAAGAAGTTATTTGTAATGATGACTATGAACCTTATGCTACTAAAAGAGATAAAAAAATTAAAACATTTTTGAGTAAAAAAGGAATAGATTTTAAAGCTTATAAAGACCAAGTAATTTTTGAAAAAAGTGAAATTGTTAAGGATGATGGAAATCCATATAAAGTTTACACACCGTATTCAAGAAAATGGTTGACTTATTTTGATACCCAATGCTTGGAAGAGTATCCATCGGAATCTTTATTAAGTAATTGTTATTCTGAGCAAGAGCTTCCCAAAATAAAATTAGATCAATTGGGATTTACAAGCAGCACTATTAATCAACCCAAATATTTTTTTGACAATCAAATTATTGATGATTATGAGTCAACAAGAAACTTTCCATATTTAAATAAAACCTCAAGATTAGGAACAGCCTTAAGATTTGGTACAATAAGTATAAGGAAAGTAGTAAAAAAAGCAGCAAGCAGGCCTAACAAAACTTTCTTAAAGGAACTCATTTGGAGAGAGTTTTTTATGCAGATTTTGTGGCATTATCCTCACACATGTAAAGAAAGTTTTAAACCTCAGTATGATAGAATAGAGTGGAGAAACAATGAAAAAGATTTTGAAAATTGGTGTTCCGGAAATACAGGTTTTCCTCTTGTTGATGCAGGTATAAGAGAATTAAATAAAACCGGCTTTATGCATAATCGTGTCCGTATGTTAGTTGGTAGTTTTTTATGCAAGCATTTGCTTATTGACTGGAGATGGGGTGAAGCATATTTTGCAGAAAAGCTTTTTGATTATGAGATGTCAAGTAACGTTGGTAACTGGCAATGGGTAGCAGGTTGTGGTGTTGATGCAGCTCCATATTTTAGAATTTTTAATCCAACAGAACAGGTAAAAAAATTTGATAAACAGTTGCATTACATAAATAAGTGGGTGCCAGAATTTCAAGAAATTTCTTACCCAAAACCAATAATTGACCATAAACTAGCACGTGAACGTTGTTTAAAAACATATAAAAGCGCTTTAAATTCTTAATGAAGCGTGTACTAAAAACAAACTTACCTTCAAAAATTTGTCTTAATTGTGGGTATCCTTTTACTTGGAGAAAAAAATGGGAAAGAGATTGGAATAATGTAAAATATTGTAGTAAAAGATGCAAAACGAAAAAAAGAATGCTTTAATATGGCTAAGGAATGATTTAAGAATTAAAGATCATTGTGGGTTTTATAACGCAGCAAGAAATTGTGACAAGATTTTTGCTTATTTCAGTTTTGATTCAGACAAGTTTGAAGTTACCAAATGGGGTTTTAAAAAAACTGAAAAATTTAGAACACTTTTTTTAATCCAAACACTCAAATGTCTTAAAGATGAATTGAAGAAAAAAAATGTTACACTTATTGTCGATATTAATTCAGCAACAGTTGGTATTCCAAAATTTATTGATTCGCTAAAAATTACAGATTTATTTTATCAAAATGAGTGGACAAAGGAGGAAAACGATATATCAGATAGTGTCAAAAAGGCAATTTCAAAAAAAATTAAAATTCATACATATTATGATCAGTTTTTATATCACCCGGATGACATTTCATTTGAACTGGACGCATTACCTGAAGTATTCACAATTTTTAGAAAGAGTTGCGAAAAAAACACATTAGTAAGGAAAGTTTTTCCTGAAATTAAAACTTTTCCAAGTACAAATCTTTTAGATGATGAATTTATTATACCTAAGTTAGAGCATTTTGGTTTTTCGGAATTTTACCCTCCTCCTTTTTCTGCGTTTCCATTTAGTGGGGGTAGTAAAGAGGGGTATAATAGAATAAATTACTACCTGTGGGACACAAAAAAAATTTCAACATACAAAGAGACTCGTAATGGTCTAGTTGGAAAAGACTACAGTTCTAAATTTTCAGCCTGGTTATCAAATGGTTCACTATCTGCAAGAGAAATTTACTGGCAGGTTAAAGATTATGAGAATAAAGTGAAAAAAAATCAATCAACATATTGGATGATTTTTGAGTTAATTTGGAGAGATTATTTTAAGTATGTTTCACTAAAACATGGAAATAACATTTTCATGCTAGAGGGTATTTTAAAAAAAAGATACGATTGGAAATCTAATCATAAAATTTTAATGTCATGGATTAACGGAGATACTGTTGAACCCTTTGTGAATGCAAACATGATAGAATTAAAAAAAACTGGTTGGATGAGTAATCGAGGCAGACAAAATACGGCCTCATTTTTTTCTAAACATTTATTTATGGACTGGAGGATAGGTGCTGCATATTTTGAATCTCAACTAATTGATTACGATGTCCATAGTAATTATGGAAACTGGATGTATGTCTCTGGAGTTGGAAATGACCCAAGAGATCGCAAATTTGATATTTCTTGGCAATCAGAAAAGTATGATCCTAAAAAAAAGTTTGAAAAATTATGGATAAAGTAGAAAAAATTGCATCAATAGTTTTACCTAATCAATTATTTGAAAAATCACCAGTATTTTCAAATAGATCCACGATTTATCTTGTAGAGGAATCTTTATTTTTTAATCAATATGTATTTCATAAACAAAAACTTTTTTTTCACAGATTATCAATGAAAAAATATCAAGATTTTTTGAAGGATAAAGGAATAGAT
>CACMZR010000008.1 GCA_902618245.1 uncultured Bacteroidota bacterium
CAAATAAAGCAACAATAGTTTTTCCTGATCCAACATCACCCTGAAGTAATCTATTCATTTGCCTCCCTGATCCCATATCCTCGCGTATTTCCCTTATGACTCTTTTTTGAGCACTGGTTAATTGATATGGTAATTGGTGATTATAAAAGTTTTTCAGTGTGCTTCCAATTTCTGAAAATAAAAAACCCTTTATTTTCCTCTTCCTTTGTTGATTTTTTAGAATTAATTGCAATTGGATATAAGTTAATTCTTCAAATTTGAGTCTAATTTGTGCTTGGCTCAATTTTTTTTGAGAAGTAGGAAAATGTATTTCTTTTAAAGCAACATTTTTATCAATTAGTTTGTAATAATCTAGGACATATTTTGGTAAAGTTTCCGAAAAAAAATTCCCACCCATTTCAATCAAATTTAAGACCAACTTTTGAATAACTCTCTGCGATATACCGCTTCTGATTAATTTTTCTGTTGATGGATATATTGGATAAAATAATTTTTTAATTGATTTATTAAAATTTACTTCTAATTCCATTTCAGGATGTGGCATACTAACATAACCTTTAAACCAATTAAGTCTTCCAAAGATTATATATGATTGATTAATTTTTAAATTTTCTCTTATCCATTTGTAGCCCCTAAACCAAACCAAGTCCATTTTGCCAGATGTATCTTCAAAATGTGCTACCATTCTCTTACCTCTTTTTTGTTGTAAAATCTCTATCTGAGTAATTTTTCCCTTAATTTGAACCTCAGAATTATTTTTTGGAAGCTCATTTATTAGATGGAACTGACTCCTATCTATATAACGATTTGGAAAAAAATGTAACAAATCATCAATGGTTGTTATTTTAAGTTCCTCTTTAAGAAGACGAGCACGTTCAGGACCAACACCTTTCAAATATTCAATGGATTTTTGTTTTTCACTCATTCGAAAGTGTTTTTTGATTATAATCAGTATAAATATGAATATACAATGTTTATAATAAATAAGTAAAACTGATCAACTAGATAAACGAAATAGTTATTTTTAAATGTTGATGAAAAACGAACTTAAAATAAATCTAGATACATTAAATGATGCCCAAAGGAAACCCACTTTACATAAAGATGGCCCTCTTATTGTAATAGCAGGTGCTGGTTCAGGTAAAACAAGAGTACTTACATATAGAATTGCTTACTTATTGTCCCAAGGAGTCGATTCGTTCTCAATTTTAGCTTTAACATTTACTAATAAAGCTGCAAGAGAAATGAAATCCCGTATTGGGGAGCTTGTGGGTGAAAGTGAAGCAAAAAATCTCTGGATGGGTACTTTTCATTCAGTTTTTGCACGGTTGTTAAGATCTGAAGCAGAAAAGCTTGGATTTCCCTCTAATTTTACAATCTACGACACTCAAGACTCGGATAGATTAATTGCATCTATAATCAAGGAGATGGGTCTTGACAAAGATCTATACAAGTATAAACAAATAAGGACTAGAATTTCTTCATTTAAAAATAGTCTTATTACAGTTAACGCCTACAATGATAATCCTGAAATACAAGAAGCAGACAAAATGATGCGAAGACCTGAAACAGGAGCAATATATAAAGAGTATGTTACAAGATGCTTTAAAGCTGGAGCCATGGATTTCGATGATCTACTTTTAAAGACAAATGAGTTACTTAACCTTTATCCTGATGTTCTCGCTAAATATCAAGAACGGTTTAGATATATTTTGGTGGATGAATATCAAGACACAAATCATTCTCAATATTTAATTGTTAGGGCTTTAGCTGATCGTTATCAAAATATTTGTGTTGTAGGTGACGATGCACAAAGCATCTACGCCTTTAGAGGTGCTAATATTAGTAATATATTAAATTTTCAAAATGACTATCCTGATGTAACACTTTACCGTTTAGAACAAAATTATAGGTCGACAAAAAATATTGTTAATGCAGCAAATTCAATTATAAGCCATAACAAAAATAAAATTGAAAAGATCGTATGGACATCAAATGAAATGGGATCATTAATTGATATTAATCAATTACCTACAGATTCTGACGAAGGCCGTCACGTAGCCTCCAATATATTTGAATTTAAAATGCGGGAACAATTAAAAAACAGCGATTTTGTTGTATTATATAGAACCAATGCACAGTCTAGAGCTATAGAAGACGCCCTTAGAAAACGAGAAATTGCATACAAAATATATGGGGGATTATCATTTTATCAGCGTAAGGAAATAAAAGATGTCATGGCTTATTTAAGATTAGTTATTAATAACAAAGATGAAGAAAGCCTTAAACGTATAATTAATTATCCTGCCCGAGGTATAGGCCAAACTACTATTAATAAACTTATAGTTGCATCGAAAAAATACAATATTACTCTATTTGATGCCATTAAAAAAGCTAAAGAAATAAACTTAAATATTAATCATGGAACTACCAATAAGTTAGAAAACTTTGTTACTCTTATTGAACGTTTTCAAATTGAAAATGAGTTATTAGATGCATTTGAAATTACTGATTTAATAATTAAAAAGATTGGAATTTTAACGGAATTAAAAAATGATGCTACTCCTGAGAATATTTCTAAAATAGAAAACATAGAAGAATTGCTAAATGGTATTCGTGATTTTACCGAAGGTCAGAAAGAACTTTCAGATGCATCAGGAAATCTTGACGAATTTTTAGAGGATGTAGCATTGATAACTGACTTGGATAATAAAGATGATGCAAACTCAGATAAAGTTTCACTTATGACTATTCACCTTGCCAAAGGACTTGAGTTTCCGTATGTATTTGTTGTTGGTTTAGAAGAAGATTTATTTCCTTCAGCTTTAAGCCTAAATACAAGAGCAGAATTAGAAGAAGAGCGTAGATTATTTTATGTTGCATTAACTCGAGCTAAAAAAAGAGCTTTTTTGTCATATACCCTTTCTCGTTATCGTTGGGGGAAATTAATTGATGCTGAACCCAGTCGGTTTATTGATGAGATTGATAAAGATTATGTGAATCACATTAAAATAAGCAATAATTATAGTTTTAAACCCATAATTGATACTTCAATTTTTGAAAAACGGGAGTCTAGAAAAATTTCTAGAGAGACTAGTGAAAACAAAATATCTAATCCAAGTATTCAACAGTTAAGCAGATTAAGTAAAATTAGGCAGGAAAATTTGAAAACAGATAATGATATTTCAATAAAAATTAAAACGGGAATGAGTGTAGAACATGCCCGTTTTGGACACGGAACTGTTATCAATATTGAAGGCAAGGGAAGTGACAAAAAGGCAATTATTAATTTCCAATCCTCAGGAGTTAAAAACCTTCTTCTGAGATTTGCAAAGTTAAAAATCAAATAATGTCATTAAATAAACTGAGAAATTTTTATTCAAAAAGACCAAATTCAAAATATATAATCGAAGCAAAAGAGGTTTTAGAAAATGGTGGCATTATAATTTTTCCAACAGATACTGTATATGCACTTGGCTGCCTTTCAAATCAAAAGGAAAGATTGAAGGATATTGCTAAAATTAAAGGAAAAAAATTAGAGCATGCACCCTTAAGTTTTTTATTTAGTGATATTCGCTCATTGTCATCGTTCGTATCACCTATGGATTCAAAAACATTCAGATTTATTAAAAGCATGTTACCTGGCCCATATGCCTTCATTATGGAAGCAGCAAAAAAGCTTCCTAGACCTTTTGAAAAAAGGAAAACTGTTGGTGTCAGAATACCAGACCATTCAATACTAAAATCATTGTTGCCAATTTTAAGTTCACCAATTGTGTCTACCTCAATTCATGATCCCGATAAAATTTTGGATTACACTACAGATCCTGAAATATTATTTGAAAAATGGAATTCAGAAATTGATCTTATGCTTTCTGATGGTTATGGAAAAAATATTCCGTCAACTGTAATTGATTTAACTAAAGTTCCTTATGAAATTATTCGGAAAGGAGCAGGTGATATTCCAAAAAATCTTTTAATTAATTTATAATCGACGTTCATGAACAATCCTTCATTTTAAAATGTGCGAGAACAAATAAAAAAACATTTCTGTGATAATGGAAGACTCCATAAAACATCAAGGTTTAAGAAGACATTTAGTTGAGCTTCTTAAAAGTAAAGGTATAGATTCGAAAAGTGTACTCAAAGCAGTTGGAAGTGTTCCAAGGCAACATTTTATGGACCATAGTCTTATAAATTTTTCATACGAAGACCAGGCATATCCTATTAGTTCAAATCAAACAATTTCTCAGCCTTTTACAGTTGCTTTCCAAACCCAATTACTAGAAATAGAAACCGATAATAAAATTCTCGAAATAGGTACAGGTTCGGGCTATCAAACTGCAATACTTTTAGAATTAAGTTCACAAATTTATACAATTGAGCGTCAGCAAAAGCTATTTAAAAAAACGCAAAGATTATTTAAGAGCCTTGGTTTAAGGCCAAAAAAAATAATTTTTGGTGACGGTATTCTTGGCTTAGCCGATGATGCACCTTTTGATCGGATTTTAGTCACAGCAGGTGCTTCTCAAGTACCTAAAAATCTTCTTGATCAATTAAAAATAGGAGGTAAATTAGTTATTCCTGTTGGATTGAAGGAACAAGAAATGCTAAGATTTACTCGTATTGCTGAAAAAGAGTTTAACAAAGAATCTTTTGGTAAATTTCGTTTTGTACCACTTTTGAATGATAAAAATTAAATTAAACCTTTATGATATAGTTTTTTACTAAATGAATTTTCAGAATACCGAAATAGCATATAAACTGAAGTCAAACAAACAACTTTTAAGGAGTCTATTAATTTTTAGACTTATTTCAAGTAGAACCCTTGTATCAGTTTTTACAAAAATTATTTCATTGTCATTAAAACTTAATTTACCGATATCAGGTATTTTAAATAAAACAGTATTTAAACAGTTTTGTGCTGGAATTGATGAAAAAGATTCAATTCAAGTTGTGAGAAAATTAAAAAAATTGAATGTAAAGTCTTATATGCATTATGCTTCGGAAGGGAATAAATCAGAAAATGATTTTAATAATAATTTAAAGATTATAAAAGACACTATTAACATAACTAATAAAGATGCCGCATTACCATTTACTGTATTTAAGGCATCGAGCCTAGGAAAGTTTAATCTTTTTGAAAAAAAAAGTTCAGGCTCTGCTTTATCGCAATTAGAAGAACAATTATGGAATAAAACTATTAATAGAATCAAATCATGTTGTAAACACGCTGCCAGTCAAAATGTTAAAATTTTTATTGACGCTGAAGAATCTTGGATCCAACCCATAATTGATGAAATTGCAGAAAGTTTAATGGAAAAATTCAATAAAGAAAAGACTATTATTTACACAACTCTTCAAATGTATAGAAAAGATCGTCTTAAATATTTAAATAAATTAATTCAAAATTCAATCAAAAAAAAATATAATCTCGGATTCAAATTAGTTAGAGGTGCTTATATGGAAAAAGAAAATGAAAGGGCTTCTAAAAGCGGTCTCCCATCGCCGATATTTGAAAACAAAAATCTAACCGATTTAAGTTTTAATAATGCTTTAGATAAAATACTTCTAAACATAGAACGATGTGATCTTTTTGTTGGAACTCACTGTGAAAAAAGTATCATAAAAATTCTGAAATGGATGAAAGAAAATAAAATATCAAATGGTTATAAAAAAATATGGTTTTCGCAGTTATTTGGGATGGCCGATCATATATCATTTAACCTTGCATCTCGTGGGTATCAAGTAGTAAAATATGTCCCTTATGGTCCAATAAAACAAGTAGTTCCCTATTTAATTAGAAGGGCAGAGGAAAATACATCGATTAATAGTCAATTACCTAAAGAAATAAATCTTATAAAAAGGGAAATAAAAAGGCGAAAATTTAATGCAATTTGAAGTCAATTATTTTTATTGTTTTAGGACAATTTGCGATTTCCAAATAAAAATTATTTTCTAAATCTAAATCTATAAAATATGTTCGACACGAATCTTTTTTTGTATTACTCTTAGAAAAGTTTATGACACCAACATTTATTAATGATCTAATAAGACTATCACTTAAAAATATTTTATTATTATCATTCGGAGAAAAAGCAATTTTCTTTTGAAGTAAATTATTTTTTACTCTTGCTGAAGGACCATAGTTACAGCTTGTTTTTTTTCCGCTAAATACAAATCCTAAAAAAATTAGGCCAACTGAAAAGCCTCCTAAATAGTAACCAAAACGATCAATAACTCTCATTCATAATATTATTTACCGTTTAATGAAAATATTCTTCTAGTATTATCATTTAAAACTTTAAGAATATAATGATCATAATTTAATGGAAGATGATTTTCAATTTTTTCTGCCCATTCTAGAAAACACACATTACCTGATTCTAAATATTCCTCAATACCAATATCTAATGCTTCATTTGAATTTTGAAGCCTATAAAAATCAAAATGATATATTGGACCATTAGTAGATTGGTAGGTATTTATAAGAGAGAATGTTGGGCTTGTGATGACTTCTTTCACCCCTAATTGCATACAAATATTTGAAATTATTTTTGTTTTACCCGCACCCATTTTTCCATCAATTCTAACTACAGTTGTTTTTATATTATCAATAATCAACTTACTTGCTTTGTTAATATTATCCAAATTATAAACATATTCCATACTAAAATTTATTTAATCTTAGGATTTAATTGGACAAATGGAATAATCATTTCTTCAAGTGAAACACCTCCATGCTGGAAAGTATTTTTAAAAAAATTCGCATAATGATTGAAATTGTTCTTGTAAACAAAATAATTATTTTGGTTAGCAAAAATGTATTCACTATTGATAGAAGTACTTGGTAAGCCTAAAAGACTGGGATCTTTTAGGCTTAAAACATCCTTAGAATCATATGTTATACTTCTTCCTGTTTTATAGCGAAGGTTTAAACTTGTTTCTTTATCGCCTATTACAGGACTTGGTTTTTTTACATTAATAGTTCCGTGATCAGTTGTAAGAAGTAATTGAAAACCCAATTCAGCTGATTTATTTAGTATTTTTTTTAGTTGACTATTTCTAAACCAGCTTAAGGTTAGTGATCTATATGCCTTATTGTCAGGTGCTAATTCTTTTATAATTTCCATTTCTGTTTTGGCATGTGAAATCATATCTACAAAGTTGTAAACAATAACTGTCAGATTATCTCGTAAATAATTTTGTAAATTTTTTAAGAGTTGCTGACTTTGAACTAACTGGGTTATTTTATGAAAACTAAAAATAATGTTAGTATTTAGTCGTTTGATTTGTTCTCTTAGTAGATCTTCCTCAAAAAGATTTTTCCCACCTTCTTCATGATCAAATTTCCACCACTTAGGGAATTTATTTTGAATCTCAATTGGTTTTAAGCCAGAAAAAATAGCATTTCTAGAGTATTGCGTTGCTGTAGGCAAAATACTGAAATATTTTATTTCGCTTTCTATTGAGTAAGAGGTAATTAATTCTTCACGAATGATATGCCACTGGTCTAGTCTAAGGTTATCAATTACCAACAAAATAGTTGGTTTATATTCTTTTAGCTTAGGAATAACTAATTTTTTAAATAAATCATGTGACAAAATCGGCCCATTGTTGCTATTGATCCAATCTAAATAATTACATTCTATAAATTTTCCAAAAAGTGAATTAGACTCTATTTTTTGTGATTCAAATATCTCAAGCATACTTGGATCTTCGAGTGATTCTAATTCTAATTCCCAATAAACTAATTTTTCAAAATGATTTATCCAATCTTGATAGCTTTCTAGTGAATGGAGTTCTTGTGTTAATCTTCCAAATTCTTTTTGGTAATTTTCAATTGTTTTTTCAGCAATTAAATCCTTATGTCTCAATATTTTTTTCAAAGAAAGAAGAATTTGATTTGGATTAACAGGCTTGATTAAATAATCAGATATTTTTTCACCTATTGCATCTTCCATTATTTTTTCTTCCTCATTTTTTGTAATCATTATTACAGGAAGTTGGGGTTTTATAGTTTTTATTGATTGCAATGTTTCTATGCCACTGAGTCCAGGCATATTTTCATCTAATAAAATTACATCAAATTCAATCGTTTTAATAAGATCCAATGCATCTTGGCCGTTTGTCGCTCCAGTTGTTTCATAACCACGGCTATTTAAAAAAAGAAAATGCGGTTTTAAATTTTCAACTTCATCATCTACCCATAAAACTCTAATCTTATTCATTATACTATATTTGATAAAAGAAATTTTTTATTTTTTGCACTTCAATAAAACATTATTTAATGATCCAATTTATGGATTTATTTCTATAGAAAGTAAGTTAATCTTAGAACTAATTAATCATAAATTTTTTCAGAGATTACGAAGAATTTCTCAGATGGGCTTGTCAAACTTAGTATATCCTGGAGCACACCATACACGTTTTGAACATGCATTAGGATCTCTTCATCTTATGCAAAAAGTTATTTACACATTAAAACACAAGGGTGTTTTGATTTCAAAAGATGAAAATGAAGCAATGCAAATTGCCATTTTATTACATGACATAGGTCATGGACCTTTTTCGCATGCAACTGAAAATATTCTTTTGAAAGAGATAAATCATGAAATTATTTCACTCAATATAATTAAATTATTAAACGAGGAGATGAAAGGTAAGTTAAGTCTAGCCATTGAAATTTTTACGAACAAGTATAAAAGAAAATTTATGTATCAACTTGTGTCAGGCCAAATCGATGTGGATCGATTGGATTATCTTAAGCGTGATAGTTTTTATACTGGTGTAGCGGAGGGAAACATAAATGTAGAACGAATAATAACAATGATGAATGTTGAAAGTGAAAAGCTCGTTTTTGAAAGCAAGGCATTACATTCATTAGAAAAGTTTTTACTCGCTCGACGTTTAATGTATTGGCAAGTTTATTTGCACAAGACGAGTTTAGCTGCAGAGTTAATATTAGAAAAATTATTTCAGCGTTATCGTGATTTAATTAATAAAGGATATAATGATGAAAGTACCCCTAAAATAAAAACTCTTATATCATTGAATTTATCAAATCAAAAAATACCAAATGAAATTTTAAATCATTATTTAGAAATCGAAGATTATGAAGTATTTTTTTTAATTAAAAATTGGCAAAAAAATGATGACGATGTTCTAAGAAATCTTTCAAATCAGTTAATTAAAAGAAGGCTACCAAAAATTAAAATACAAGACCACCCTTTTACCAAAAATCAAATTGATACTCAACTTCAAAGTCTCAAAAAAAATAGTAATGTTGAAAATCAAAATTTTTATGTCTTTACAGGAAGTATTTCAAATCAAACATACAGGTCTGATAATTCACAAATTTTCTTAAAAGATAAAGTGGGAGTGGTAAAACCAATCAATAAATTAATTGATTATTTAGATTTTAAAGAGTTTTCAGAACCTATTTTTCGGTATTATTTGTGTTATCCAAAGGATATATATTCTTTATAAATCATTATTTTTATTCGATGAATTCTACAGCTTTAGAGATTGCAAAAAAACTTAACGGTAGAGTAGAGGGTGATGGACAGGTCCAACTAAATAAACTTTCTAAAATAGAAGAGGCTCGAAAAGGATCTATTTCTTTTTTAGCAAATCCAAAGTATATATCTTTTTTAGAAAACACTAGAGCAAGCGCTATACTGATTTCCAATGAATTTAAAGCAATAAATAATTCAGATATAACATTCATCAGAGTTAAAGACCCATATGTGGCTTTTTCAAAACTTCTTACTGATTTTTCTCAAGACAAAGAAAAAAGAAACTATGGCATTCACCCAACTGCATCAATTCACCCCAATACCAATATTCACGAAGATGTATATGTAGGCCCAAATGTTACAATAGGAGAATCAGCCATAATTAAAAAGGGAGTAGTTATTAATTCAAATTCAGCTATTGGCTCTAATGTGGTTATTGGTCAAAACACAAAAATTTTTTCTGGAGTTATAATTCTTGACAAAACTCAGATTGGAAAGTGCTGTATAATTCAAGCTGGAGCAATTATTGGTTCTGAAGGTTTTGGTTTCAATAAGAATGAGGATGGAAAATACTCAAAAACACCTCAAATAGGTAACGTAGTGATTAAAGATAATGTTGAGATTGGGGCAAATACAACAATTGATCGTGCTACATTGGGATCAACAATTATTGGCCACGGGGTTAAATTGGATAATCTTATTCAAATAGCTCATAATGTCGAGATTGGTTCTGATACAGTCATTGCTGCTCAAACTGGTATAGCTGGTTCGTCAAAAATCGGAGCTAGGTGTAAAATCGGTGGACAGGTGGGAATTATTGGTCATTTAACAATAGGAGATGATGTTCAAATACAAGGTCAAACTGGTGTTATAAATAATGTTGCAAATAAAGATATTATTCAAGGTACTCCAGCAATTAACTTTAGGTCTTTTTACAAATCCTATTCAATATTTAAAAATCTGCCAAATTTTGAATCTCGAATTAGAGAGCTTGAAAAAAAAATAAAGAAATGATTCAAAAGAATAAAAAACAGAACACAATAAAAAAAGAGATAAAATTAAATGGGATTGGATTGCATACCGGTTCTGAAATTAACCTTACATTAAAGCCAGCTGAAGAAAACAGTGGTTTTAATTTTGTCCGAAGCGATATAGATCCAGATGAAAAAATACCGGCACTAGTAAATTTTGTGACGCAAAAGGAAAGATGTACAACCATAGCTAAAGGTGAGAGTGAAGTAAAAACAATAGAGCACCTTTTAGCAGCTTTAGTTGGTTGTGAAATAAATAATTGTTTAATTGTTGTAGATGGACCTGAGATTCCAATCATGGACGGATCTTCTAAGGTTTTTACTGATGCAATTATTAGTGCTGGTGTAAAAAAACAGGAATCATTACAAGGTATTTTTGTGGTTGAAGAAATCTTAAAAATAAAGGATGATTCTTCGGGAAGTGAAATTATTATCGTACCTGACGAAACGTTTTCAATTTCAGTAATGATTGATTATAAATCAAAATCACTAGGTTCTCAAAATGCTGTACTTAATTCAATACATAATTTTAATAGTCAAATAGCTCCATCAAGAACATTTGGTTTTTTACACGAGCTTAAGGATTTGCATGATTTAGGTTTAATAAAAGGCGGCGACATAAATAATTCTGTAATTTATGTTGATCACCCTTTGACTAAAAATGATAAGGATTTATTAGAAAGCATTAATGGGAAAAAGGAAATATCTGTATCTAAAGAAGGTATTTTAAATGACCTTCCACTTAATTTTTCGAACGAAGCTGCTCGCCATAAGTTACTTGACCTTTTAGGAGATCTAGCATTAATTGGAATGCCAATACAAGGGAGAATAATAGCAACAAAACCAGGACACAAAATAAACACAGATTTTGCGAAGCAAATTAGCACATTGATTAAAAATAATATGAAGAACAATGCGCCATCCATAGATTTAAGTAAGCCACCTTTGATGGATACAACAAAGATAATGGAAATGCTTCCGCATAGACCACCTTTTCTATTAGTTGACAAAATCCTAGAACTCACTGAAGATTATGTCATTGGATTAAAAAATGTTACTATGAATGAGACATTTTTTGAAGGACATTTTCCCGGTGCACCTGTAATGCCAGGTGTGCTTCAGATTGAGTCTATGGCGCAAGCTGGTGGAGTACTAGTTTTAAGTACTGTACCAGATCCTGAAAATTACCTAACTTTCTTTATGAAAATTGATAATTTTAAATTCAAACGCCCTGTCCATCCAGGTGACACATTAATTTTTAAATTGGATTTAATTACACCTATAAGAAGAGGAATATGTAACATGAAAGGTTATGCCTTTGTGAATGGACAAATTGTTAGTGAAGGCGATCTAATGGCGCAAATATCAAGGCGAACGTAATAATATTATGATTACATATCAAAATTTAACGTCCATTCATCCTGAGTCAAAAATTGGAAATAATGTAACAATCGAACCTTTTACTACAATCTATAAAGATGTCGAAATTGGTGAAGGTACATGGATTGGCCCTAATGTAACCATAATGGATGGAGCAAGAATAGGTAGTTTCTGCAAAATATTTCCTGGTGCTGTAATAAGTGCAATTCCACAAGATTTGAAATTTAATAATGAGTCATCAATAGTTGAAATTGGAAATTATACTACAATAAGAGAATGTGTTACAATAAATCGTGGGACAGCTGCTCGGGGAATTACAAAAGTTGGATCAAATTGCTTAATAATGGCATATTCTCACATAGCACACGATTGTTCAGTTGGAGATCATTCTATACTGTCCAATAACACTACTCTTGCCGGTCATGTTGAAATAGGTAGAGGATCGGTATTGTCAGGTCTTACTGCTATTCAACAATTCTGCTCCGTTGGTGAGTTTTCATTTGTTGCTGGAGGATCAAGGGTTAGAAAGGATATTCCTCCATATGTGAAATGTGGAAAAGATCCACTAGTTTTTCTTGGTATCAATTCTATTGGGCTGAAACGAAATAATTTCTCATCAGATCAAATCAAAACTATTGAAATGATTTATCGTTTCATTTACAATAGCAATAAAAATACAACTCAAGCCATAGAAGCAATAGAGAAAAATTTTGATGCAAGTTTTGAAAAAAATGTAATTATTACTTTTATGGAGAAATCTAGGCTAGGAATTTTAAAAAGTACATCTAAATAGATTAATTTTACCCATTCATGGCTACCACATCAGATATTAGAAAAGGTCTTTGTATAAGATACAATAATGATATTTACAAAATCATAGACTTTTTGCATGTAAAACCTGGAAAAGGACCTGCCTTTGTGAGGACCAAGCTCAAAAGTGTCACCAACGGTAAAGTTTTAGAAAATACTTTTTCTGCGGGACATAAGATTGAAGATATAAGAGTTGAAACACACAAGTATCAGTTTTTGTATAATGATAATGATGAATATCACTTTATGAATGTTGATGATTACAATCAAATAAGTTTAAATAAAACTATAATCGATAATGCTGAATTAATGAAGGAGGGAGAAATGGTTTCAATATCAATTAATACTGAAGATAACACCCCATTATCTGCAGAAATGCCAGCAAGTGTAATATTAGAGATAAAACACACAGAGCCTGGTTTAAAGGGTAATACTGCTACTAATGCTACAAAACCTGCTACATTAGAAACAGGAGCAATTGTAAATGTACCATTGTTTATTAATGAAGGTGATAAAATTAAAGTTGACACTGAAAAAGGACATTACATTGAAAGAATTAAGATCAATTAAACTGATTTAATAACAACTAAAGATGAGTGTACTCGTAGATAAGAATTCGAAAATTATTGTGCAAGGTTTTACTGGAAGTGAAGGAACATTTCATTCAACTCAAATGATTGAATATGGTACAAATATAGTGGGTGGTGTAACACCAGGAAAAGGTGGGCAAACACATCTTGATAAACCTGTATTTAATTCAGTTGCAGAAGCTGTAGATAAAATTGGTGCTGATACTTCAATAATTTTTGTTCCACCAGCATTTGCTGCAGACGCAATTATGGAGGCTGCAGAGGCTGGAATTAAGGTGATTATTGCAATTACAGAGGGAATACCGGTCAACGACATGACAAAAACTTTTCAATATGTTAAGTCAAAAGGATCAACACTAGTAGGTCCAAATTGTCCTGGTGTAATAACACCTGGGGAGGCAAAAGTTGGTATTATGCCTGGTTTTGTATTTAAAAGAGGTAAAGTAGGCATTGTTTCTAAATCAGGAACACTCACATATGAGGCATCTGATCAGGTGGTAAGTCAGGGTTTAGGAGTTTCCACAGCCATTGGGATAGGAGGTGACCCAATAATTGGAACTACTACTAAAGATGCGGTAGAATTATTTATGAATGATGATGAGACAGACTGCATTGTTATGATAGGCGAAATAGGAGGTCAACTTGAAGCTGACGCTGCATATTGGATTAAATCCTCTGGTAATAAAAAACCGGTAGTAGGTTTTATAGCAGGAGAAACGGCTCCTAAGGGAAGAACAATGGGTCACGCTGGGGCTATTGTTGGTGGATCTAATGATACTGCTGAAGCAAAAAAGAGAATTATGCGTGAGTGTGGAATTCATGTTGTTGATTCTCCTGCCCTAATAGGATCAAAAGTTGCTGAAATACTCTCTAAATAATAAAAATGAAATTACTAGAAAAAAAAGTTGCGATTATTACAGGAGGAAGTAGAGGTATTGGAAAGGGTATTGCTGAAATTTTTGTTGAAAATGGATGCTCTGTAGCTATTACATACAACTCCAGTAAAGCTGAAGCAGAAAAATTAGTGAATAAATTAGAAAATAAAGAATGTAATGTTAAAGCGTATCAAAGTAATGCTGCTGATTTTAATGAAGCTCAAAATTTGATAAATGATGTATTAAATGATTTCGGCAACATTGACATTTTAGTAAATAATGCAGGAATAACAAAAGACAATTTACTTATGAGAATGGGTGAAGAAGACTTTGATCAGGTTTTAGAAGTAAATTTAAAGTCTGTATTTAATCTAACAAAAGCTATTCAGAGACCATTTCTAAAACAAAGAAAAGGTTCTTTAATTCATATGAGCTCTGTTGTTGGAGTTAAAGGAAATGCTGGTCAAGCAAACTATGCTGCTTCAAAAGCAGGTATAATAGGTTTCTCAAAGTCTATAGCACTAGAACTTGGATCTAGAAACATTAGATCAAATGTTGTTGCACCTGGTTTTATAGAAACTGAAATGACGGAAAAACTTCCCGAGGATGTTGTCCAAGGATGGAGAGACGGAATTCCACTAAAAAGAGGTGGAAAACCATACGATGTTGCAAATGCATGTGTATTTTTGGCATCTGATTTATCAAATTATATTACAGGTCAAGTTCTTCATGTAGATGGAGGTATGTTAACTTAAAAAAAAATAATTATGCAAAAATTACCTAAAATTGGATTACCAGTAATTTTATTGGTTGTGGTCCTACTTATATTTATTTCAAAATCATCAATTAATATTGGTTACGGAGAAGCGGGAGTTCTTTTTAAGACTTTTGGAGGTGGAGTAGTAACTGACCAAGCACCACTTGGTGAGGGATTTCATATTATAGCGCCTTGGAATAAGGTGTTTATATACAATGTGAAACAGCAAGAATTTTTTGAGGGAAATATGCAAGTGCTTTCTTCAAATGGATTAGAAATATCACTTGATGTTTCTGTTTTATACCAACCTAAGTACAGTGAACTGGGATTACTCCATAAAACCAAGGGTGAAAACTATGTTAATATTGTTTTAATTCCTCAAATCAGAGCTGTTGCAAGATCTGTAGTTGGTCGCTACACACCCGAACAGCTTTATTCGACTAAACGAGATGCTATTCAAAATGAAATATTTGAAGAGACTCAAAAAAATGTTGAATCTCAACATATTCAATTAAATGCAGTTCTTGTTAGAGATGTTACCCTTCCAGTTGCCATAAAAGAAGCCATCGAAAGAAAATTACGTCAAGAGCAAGAGGCTTTAGAATATGAGTTTAGAATTGAAAAGGCAAAGCAAGAAGCTGAACGTCAAAGAATTGATGCTGAAGGAAAAGCTACGGCTAACAGAATTTTAAGTGCCTCATTGACACAAAAGATCCTCCAAGAAAAAGGAATTGAAGCAACAACAAAGTTGTCAGAGTCAGCAAATTCAAAGGTTATTATTATTGGAAGTGGGAAAGATGGTCTTCCAATAATTTTAGGGAATCAATAAATATGTTTTGATTTAAAAAAAATAAATATATTTGTACTTTATGAAAATATTATTACATCATGCACATCAATTTAAAAACTACTCAAACGAGATGTAGATAAATTGTCTATGAAATAATTTAAACCCGTTTGAGAAATCAAACGGGTTTTTTAATTTAAATATTATGATAAGACTTGCTATACAAAAATCAGGAAGACTAAATAAGGGGTCACTGAATTTGTTAACAGACTGTGGAATTTCAATTGAAAATGGTGAAGATCAATTAAAGGTTTCGGCACGTAACTTTCCAATCGAAATTTTCTTTTTACGTAATAGTGATATTCCTCAATATCTTAAAGATGGTGTGGTAGACCTTGCCATAGTAGGTGAAAACCTTCTCAAAGAGAAAGAAGTTAAATTAAAAGTTATTGAAAAACTTGGTTTTTCGTCCTGTAGAACATCTATCGCCGTCCCTAATAAAGTGCAATTCAATGGGATTCAAGATTTGGATGGAAAGCGTATTGCTACATCTTATCCAAACACAGTAAATTCTTTTTTAAAGAAAAATAAAATTAAGGCTGATTTACATATCATTAATGGATCAGTGGAAATAGCACCTAATATTGGTTTAGCTGACGCAATATGCGACATCGTATCAACCGGTAGTACATTATTTAAAAATAACCTTAAAGAAGTTATTAAAATTGATGAATCACAAGCTGTACTTGTAAAAGGTAATAATTTGAAAAATGAAAAATTAGGTTATATAGAGAAGCTTCAATTCAGAGTTCAAGCCGTTTTAAAAGCTAAAAAATCAAAATATATTTTACTTAATGCTCCCAATAATAAAATTAAATCTATCAGCTCTATACTTCCAGTGTTGAAAAGTCCTACTGTTTTACCCTTAGCTCAAGGGGGTTGGAGCTCATTACATTCAGTTATAAATGATCAGGATTTTTGGGAAGTTATAGATCAATTGAAAGAAGCTGGTGCAGAAGATATATTAGTATGTCCAATAGAAAAGATGGTTTTGTAATGAATCAATTTTATAATCCCTCAAAACTTACTTGGAAAAATCTCATACAGAGACCTACATTTACTTTGGATGATCACCAGTTACTAGTTAATGAAGTTTTTGAAAATGTTAAAAATCATGGAGACGAAGCTTTATTAAATTACGCGAAACAATTTGATAAATTCGAGCTTAAAGAATTTGCTGTAAATGATAGTGAAATTTCAAAAGCAATTAGAAATATTCCTAAGAATCTAAGGAAAGCAATTAAAAATGCAAAGGATAACATTCATGCTTTTCATAAAGCCCAGAAAACAAATAGGATTAAGGTTGAAACCCAAGAGGGCGTAGTTTGCTGGCAGGAAAAATTACCAATAGAAAAAATAGGGTTATATATTCCTAGTGGATCTGCACCTTTATTTTCGACGATATTAATGTTAGCTATTCCCGCAACGATTGCTGGTTGTAAAGAAATCATATTATGCTCTCCACCTAACTCGTACGGTAAAATACCTGATGAAGTTCTTTTTACGGCTTCACTTTGTGGAATTGATAAAATTTTTAAAATTGGAGGAATTCAAGCTATTGCTGCTATGACATTTGGTACTGAAAGTATACCTAAAGTTTATAAAATTTTCGGTCCAGGTAATCAATATGTCACCTCTGCAAAGCAATTTGCAACTCGCTATAGTGTTTCAATAGATATGCCAGCTGGTCCTAGTGAATTATTGGTTGCCGCTGATGAGACTGCGGATCCTGATTTTGTTGCTTCGGACCTTTTATCTCAAGCAGAACACGGACCTGATAGTCAGGTAGTTTTGGTAAGTACAAAAAAAGATTTTGTAGAGAAAGTAAATAAATCAATTAGTTATCAAATAGATGAATTACAACGAAATGATATAGTGAAAAAAGCTCTTTTAAATTCTAAGGCAATAATATTCGATAATGATAAAAGCGCTGTTGATTTTATTAATGAATATAGTCCTGAACACTACATAATATGTGTTAAGAATGAGGATTACTATATAAAAAATGTAAAAAATGCAGGATCTGTTTTTATTGGTAATTATACACCTGAAAGTGCTGGTGATTATGCATCAGGAACTAACCATACATTGCCTACAAATGGTTATTCAAAACAATACAGTGGAGTAAATTTGGATAGTTTTACTAAATCTGTAACATTTCAAAAAATAAGTAAAAAAGGAATCCAACTTTTGGGCGGAACAATTGAACTAATGGCAAATGCAGAAGGCTTACAGGCACATAAAAATGCTGTTAGTATTAGATTAAAAAAATTAGAAAATGAAAAGTAAAATTGATAGGTTTTTTCGAAAAAATCTAATTGATCTGATACCTTATCGATCTGCTAGAGAAGAATATGCAAATCAGGGTGTAAAAATGATTCTTTTGGACGCAAATGAAAATCCTTTTACATCAAGTTCAAATAGATACCCAGATCCTATGCAAACAAAATTGAAAAATCGTATTGCAAATTGGAAAAATGTAAATGAAAATCAAATTTATCTCAGCAACGGAAGTGACGAATCAATATCACAATTAATAATGGCTTTTTGTGAACCTGGAATAGACAATATAATTACTCTTCCTCCAACTTTTGGAATGTATAAAGTTTCAGCTCATGTCCACGGTATTAAAGTTAACGAAGTACCCTTAGACAGCTCATTTCAAATTGATGCTCAATTAGTTTTAGAAAAATCTAATAAAAATTCAAAAATTATCTTTATACCGACACCTAATAATCCTACAGGTAATAGCTTTAATTTAAAATCAATAATAAAAATTATTAAAAATTTTAGTGGACTTGTAGTTATTGATGAAGCCTATATTGAGTTTTCAAATTCTCCATCTTTTATAGATTCAATTAAGAAAAACTCAAATCTAATTGTTTGTCAAACCTTTTCTAAAGGGCAAGGTATGGCAGGTGCAAGATTAGGAATGACCTTTGCAAATTCCGAACTTATCGCCTATATGAATAAAATTAAAGCACCTTATAATTTAAATTCACTTACACAGTCTGCTGCCCTATTAAGATTAGAGGAACAAAATTTGATTAAAAAACAAGCGAAAATTATACTTAAAGAAAGAAAAAGAATAGAAAAAGCTCTAAGAAAAATTAGTTTTATTATTACTGTATATCAATCAGATGCGAATTTTCTACTTATTAAAGTAGACGATAGTAATTTAAGATACCAGCAACTCATTGATAATGGTATTGTTGTTAGAAATTCATCCAAAAATTTGAATTGTGAAAATACGTTAAGAATCACAGTTGGTCTGAGTGAGGAAAATACGAGGTTAATTGATGTTTTGAATAATATTGATAGAAAATGAAAAAGATTTTATTTATAGACCGTGATGGAACTCTTGTACTTGAACCTGATAATGAACAAATAGATTCGTTAGAAAAACTTGAATTTTATCCTGAGGTTTTTACTTATCTAGGTAAAATCTCAAAAGAATTAGATTATGAGTTAGTTATGGTGACTAATCAAGATGGATTAGGTACGAAAAGTTTTCCGGAGGAATTTTTTTGGCCAGCTCATAATAAACTTTTAAATAGTTTTAAAAATGAGGGAGTCACGTTCTCTGAAATTTTCATTGATAGAAGCTTTCCAAACGATAATGCTTCAACTAGAAAACCTAGAACCGGTATGTTAACCAATTATTTAGATAACAGCGAGTATAATTTATCTGAATCTTATGTTATTGGTGACCGAATATCAGACATGGAATTAGCCAAAAATTTGAATTCAAAAGGTATATTAATAAACATAGATAACATAAAACTGAAAGAGGAAACAAAAAATGATTTTGACGATGTTATATCTCTAAAAACTAATTCTTGGTCTGAGATTTATTCACATTTAAAGTTAAAAGATAGGGTGGTAAAAAAGAAAAGGAAAACAAACGAAACTGATATTGTTATGAACCTTAATCTTGATGGAAAAGGCAAAAGCACAATTGATACAGGAATTAGTTTTTTTGATCACATGCTAGATCAACTAGCCCGCCATGGCGGTATAGATTTAGATCTTAAAATTAATGGTGATTTAGATATTGATGAACATCACACAATTGAAGATGCTGGAATAACTCTAGGGGAGGCTTTTCATGACGCTTTAGGAGAAAAAATTGGCATTGAACGTTATGGCTTTTGCTTGCCAATGGATGACTGTCTTGCACAGGTAAGTATAGATTTCGGTGGTCGTAGCTGGCTTGTTTGGGAAGCTGAATTTAAACGTGAAATGATTGGTAAAATGCCTACTGAAATGTTTATGCATTTTTTTAAGTCTTTTTGTGATGGAGCTAAGGCTAATCTAAATATCAAAGTAGAGGGTAAAAATGAACACCATAAAATAGAGGCCATCTTTAAAGCCTTTGCAAGAACCATTAAACAAGCTATAAAACGTGACCCTGAAAAAATGATATTACCTTCTACTAAAGGGAATTTATAATGGTTGCTATAATAGACTATAATGTTGGAAATGTAAAAAGCTTACAATTTGCTCTTGAACGATTAGGAGTAAAAAGTATCTTAACAAACGATTATGGACTCATAAAAAAATCAGAAAAAGTAATTTTCCCTGGTCAAGGAGCTGCATCTACTGCAATGGATAAGTTAAAAGAAGTTGGTTTAGATAAATTAATTCCAAATTTAAAACAACCTGTTTTAGGAATTTGTCTTGGCATGCAATTGTTATGTAAAAATACTGAAGAAGGAGATGTTGATGGGCTAGGAATTATAAAATGTAATGTCATCAAATTTTCTGATAAATTAAAAGTACCACAGATGGGTTGGAATAAAGTGAAAAAACTTAGGACAAGGCTTTTTAATAAGATTAATGAGGGTGATTATATGTACTTAGTGCATTCATACTTTGTTCCCACAATTAATGAAACAATAGGTCAAAGTGAATATGGTTTAACTTATAGTGTTGCTGTTCAGAAAGAAAACTTTTTTGGTGTTCAATTTCATCCTGAAAAGAGTAGTTCTTCAGGCTCTCAACTATTAAAGAATTTTTTAGAATTATGAGAGTTATACCTGCAATAGACATAATAGATGGAAAATGTGTACGCCTTACAAATGGTGATTATAGTAAGAAAAAAGTTTATAATGAAAATCCTATTGAAATCGCTAAAGCTTTCGAAGATCATGGATTTAAGTTTTTACACCTAGTTGATTTAGATGGTGCAAAATCAAACCATATTGTAAATCATAAAGTTTTAGAATTAATAGCAACAAAAACAAATCTAAATATAGATTTTGGTGGGGGTCTAAAATCAAATAAAGATCTTGATATTGCTTTTGAATGTGGAGCAAAAAAAATTACAGGAGGTAGTGTAGCTGTAATGAATTCATCTTTATTTTTGGAATGGATAGATATATATGGGCCTGATAAAATTATATTAGGCTCAGATGTAAATGGGGAAAAAATAGCAATAAATGGCTGGCTTGAAACATCTAATCAAACAATAAATAAATTCTTATCGTTTTACATTGATAATGGGGTTAGAACAACTATATGTACCGATGTTAGCAAGGACGGAATGTTAAAAGGCCCTTCGATTAGTCTTTATAAAAAAATTTTAAAACAAAATAGTATTGATCTTATTGCATCTGGAGGTATTTCAAAAATTGATGATATCACTCAACTCAGTGAAATAGGATGTGAGGGCGCAATTATAGGAAAAGCTATTTATGAAAAAAGTATTTCATTAAAAGAACTTGAAAAATATAATTTAAACAATTAATGATGGAAGAACCATTTCTTGTGGAGTTTAAAAAAAACTGCTGTTATCGTTTGAATGAAGGTCAGCGTATGATTCACATCGCACTAACAAAAGTAGCAGAGAATGATTTATGGAAGGTGCCAGTCGATAATGGAATGGCTTTGGGTAATCAATTATTACATTGTTCTGGAAATATGACTCAATACATAATTTCTTCACTTGGAGAAAATATTGATAAAAGAGAACGTGATTTAGAATTTTCAACTGATCGAGGATTCAATAAAATTGAATTATTAGAAAAGTTAGATAAAACAATAACAGAATCTAAATTAGTAATCAATAAGGCCACTAAAAATCAATTTATTGAATATCGCAAAGTTCAGGGTTTTGAATTATCAGGACTTGGAGTTGTTTTACATGCAGTAGAACATTTTTCATATCATGTGGGTCAGATTGCCTTTTGGGTAAAACAATTGACCAAATCTGATTTAGGGTTTTACGATGATAGAAATTTAAATGAAAAATAATGTTAACAAAGCGAATAATTCCATGTTTAGATATTAAAGACGGTAGAACTGTTAAAGGTGTAAATTTTATTAATCTTAGAGATGCTGGAGATCCAGTTGAACTTGCAACAAAATATGCTTATCAAAATGCCGATGAATTAGTTTTTTTAGATATCTCAGCAACAGAGCAAAAGCGTAAGACACTAGCTGAGCTTGTTCTAAGGATTGCTGCAGCAATTGATATCCCTTTCACTGTTGGCGGAGGTATAGGTTCAATTGAAGATGTTTCTGTACTATTGAAAAATGGTGCAGATAAGGTTTCTATAAATTCTGCAGCAGTTAAAAGACCCAACTTAATTAATGAAGTTGCAACACGATTTGGAAATCAATGTTTGGTGGTTGCCATAGATGCAAAACAAATTAATAATGATTGGAAAATCCACCTTGTTGGAGGAAAAGAAGCCACTAAAATTGATCTTTTTGAATGGGCAAGAGAAGTAGAAAATAGAGGGGCTGGAGAAATTTTATTTACATCTATGGATCATGATGGTACTAAAAATGGTTTTGCTAATATGGCCTTAGCTAAACTCTCTGAAACTGTCAATATACCTATTATTGCATCAGGAGGTGCTGGGACAATAGAACATTTTATAGAAGTATTTAAAATAGGTAATGCAGACGCTGCTTTGGCCGCTAGTATATTCCACTATGATGAAATTGACTTATTTAACTTAAAAAAACAACTCAAAACACAGCATATTGCTGTTAGAATTTGAATTTATGGAACTAAATTTTTCAAAAAACAAAGACGGTCTGATACCAGTAATTATTCAAGATAGTATATCAAAGACCGTTTTGATGCTCGGATATATGAATGATGAAGCCATCAGAAAAACCAAGAAAACAGGTAATGTTACATTTTATAGCAGAACAAAAAAACGCTTATGGACTAAAGGTGAGGAAAGTGGGAACTTTCTTCGCTTAGTAAATATGAAAGTGGACTGTGATAACGATACTATTTTAATTTATGTAAAACCAGAAGGGCCAACTTGTCATTTGGGTACCGATAGTTGTTGGGGAGAGAAAAACTTAAGCAAGTTTGGTTATCTATCTCAATTAGAAGAAATAATTGCAGAAAGAAAAAAAGATGATAAAAAGAACAGTTACGTTGCTTCATTATTTCGAGAAGGGATAAATAAAATTGCTCAAAAAGTAGGGGAGGAAGCCACAGAAACAATTATAGAAGCTAAAGATGAAAATAAACAACTTTTTTTAAATGAAAGTGCAGATTTATTATTTCACTATCTAATTTTATTGCAAGCAAAGGGCTTTAGACTTAGTGATGTTGAAAAAGTTTTATTAACCCGAAAACGATAAGTTATATTGTTTTTTAAGAAGATTTTTTGTGTAATAATTTTAGGCCTTACGGTTTCAAACACATATTCTCAAAATATAAATAATGAAACTTATATGATTATAGACACAGATAGTGCAAATGAAATTGATGATTTATTTGCTATTATCAGGTCAATAAATGTACCCAAATTTAAAATATTAGGAGTAACAGCATCTCAATTTCACAGCTCCCCTTATGCATCGAAAAATTCAGCATTGGAAAGCTATAAAATGAATAAGTTGCTCAAAAGATTATTAAAAAAAAATGATTTAGTTCTTAAGGCTGGAAGTCCCGAGCCAATGTCAAAAACAAAAAGATCAAAGCCCTCTGAGGCAACTAAATTTATAATCAACCAGGCTAAATTAATTCCAGCTGGTAAAAAACTACATATAATTATATTAGGGGCTTGTACAAACGCAGCCTCTGCTATTGTGCATGAGCCTAAAATAGTCAGTAAGCTTAAAATTTCATATGTAGGTTTTTGGCATAATCCACTAACTAATGAATATGATAAAAATGAATTTAATACAAGAAATGATTCTATTGCTACAAATTTTCTGCTAGATAAAGAGGGTTTAGATTTTAATGTGATGAGTGCTAGTGTATCGAAAAATCTAATTTTTAATAAAAATGAAACTTTTAAAAATTTAGGAAATAATAAATTAGGGAATTTTATTAAAAAGCGTTGGAATAATTATAAAAGATGGTGGACATCCGAAGATCCTGAACAAAAAAAATGGATAATGTGGGATTTAGCATTAATTGAAGCTATAGCTAACCCTGAGTTTTCAAAAATTAATACTTTCAAAACACCACCTAAAAATCTAGAGCGTAATATCAAGATTTACACTTATATTGATTCTACTAATATGAAAATTGATTTCTGGAGACATTACAACAAACTAATGAATAATTAATATGAATTTTTTTGATGAATCAACATCAATTAACATAATAACTAATTACATAAAAAAAAACACCTCGATACTCAGAGAGAATGAAATAATAAAGAAAGTTGAGAGTGCAGGTGAGGGGAATATGAATGTAGTCTTACGGATAAAGACAAATTTTAAATCATTTATTTTGAAACAATCTAGATCCCATGTAAAAAAATTCGCTCATATTAAAGCTCCATTAGAAAGAATTTTTGCTGAATACTGCTTTTATAATCTAGTTAAAAAGAATTTTTTACCAAAAGTTTTAGGATTTATTAGTGAAGACTATGTATTGTTTTTGGAAGATTTAAAAAAATGTCGTGATTTAAATTATATCTATAATAGTAGGAAAATTGATAACGATAAAGTAAATAAGCTTACCCTTATTCTCCACAATATTCATATAACAAGCGCAGACAAAAATTATCCAACAAATCTAACTCTTCGAAAACTTAATCATGATCACATTTTTGTTCTCCCATTTTTAAAAGATAATGGCTTACAATTAAATAATATTCAAGAAGGATTAGAAGAATTAGCAATACCATTTAAAGAAAATACGGATATTATTAGTAGAGTAAATAATGCGGGGAAAAATTACTTAGATACTGGGAGTATACTTCTACATGGGGACTATTACCCCGGAAGTTGGATGGAAAGAAATGATAATATCTATATTATTGATCCTGAATTTACTTTTTTAGGATCAAAAGAATTCGATTTAGGGGTAATGAGTGGTCATTTAATTCTGGCAACCGGTCAAATATCATATTTAAAAAAAATTTGTGATAATTATCCAGATAAAATTGATAACAATGAAGTAGCCATCTACTGTGCTATTGAGATTATAAGACGATTAATTGGCTATGCTCAGTTACCTATTAAAAGAAGCATTAGTGAAAAGAGTAATCTTCTTAAATTATCAAAAGAATTAATTATTAATTGAAAATATTTAAATAGGATACATATGATAAAAATTAATCCGGATATATTAGTTTTTTATAAAGACTTAGAAAAAAATAATAATCGTGAGTGGTTTGAAAAGCAAAAGTCAAGATACAAAGCTTTAGAATCTGAGCTTAAAATGTTTAATGAAGAGGTGAAGAATGGTTTGGATAAAGAGGACGATATTGAAAGAGTTAAAATGTTCAGGATCTACAGGGATGTCAGATTCTCGAAAGATAAAACACCATATAAAACACATGTCGGTGTATCATTTCATCGAAAAAAACCAAAATTAAGAGGAGGTTATTATATGCATATAAAACCCGAAAATTCATTTATAGCAGGTGGTTTCTGGGATCCAAATCCTAAGGATTTGTTTCGTATTAGAAAAGAATTAGAGTTTGATGCTCAAGAACTTAGAAATATAATTAACGAAAAAAAATTCAATTTAATTTGGGGTGAATTAAAGGGTGAAAAGGTTAAAACAGCACCAAAAAATTTTAATAAAGAACATCCTGATATTGATCTGATTAGACATAAACAATATATTTTTATTAAAAAATTTAATGATAAAAGTGTACTTTCGTCTGATTTTCTTAATGAAGTAATTAATAATTTTATAGCTATAAGACCATTTTTTGATCACATGACAAACATCTTAACAACTGATCTTAACGGCGTTCCAATTATTTAATTCTAAATTTAATTTTAAAATGAAGAAAAATAATCTTTTAATCTTTTCCTTATCAATTATATTTTTTGGTTGTGCTACTCTAAAAAAAAATAATACTGTCAAACAAGTTGATATTAATGCCTCTATTGACTTGGTTGATGTAAATGACGATAAAGTTAAAGTCGTAATTGATCCACCAAAGATTAGTGATGATGAAATTACTTTTTATATTCCTCAAATTGTACCTGGAACTTATGAATATTCAAATTTTGGTCGGTTCATTGAAAATATTAAAGCTTTTGATTATCGTGGTAATGAATTACCATTAAACCAAGAAGATGATAATACTTGGTCTATAACTGAAGCAAAAAAATTGGATAAGATAACATATCTTACTAATGATACCTTTGATGGTCCTGATGGAAAAGCCATATACCCAATGGGGGGTACTAATTATAAAAAAGATGTAACCTTTCTATTGAATTTACATAGTATGATTGGATATTTTGGAGGTATGAAACAAAAGCCTTACAGACTTAGTATTCGATCACCAAAAAATTTGGAACCCTTTACATCATTATCAGTTATTTCAAAAAGTGATACACTGGATATATTTTCAGCCAAAAGATATTTTCATATAATTGATAACCCAATATTGTACAGTGCGCCAAATGCTGTTTCATTTGATTTGGATGATATAAAAGTTGGATTAGCTATTTATTCGCCTACTGGTACTCATAAAGCAGAAGACTATCGAGATGCTATTGAAAAAATGATGATTGCGCAAAAAAATTTCTTGGGAGATGCCAATAATACAGCTTCGTACGATATTCTATTACACCTTATGGGAATGGAAGATTTGCAATATTTTGGTGGAATGATGGGAGCCTTAGAACATCACACTTCAACGACCGTTGTTTTTGTTGATCAAATGCAACCTGAGGAATTAACTCAGAGTTTAGTTGATGTTGTCTCACATGAATTTTTTCACACTTTAACTCCTTTAAATATTCATTCTGAAGAAATCCATAATTTTGAATATAATACACCTTTGATGTCAAAACATTTGTGGATGTATGAGGGAACTACAGAGTATTTCGCGAACTTGTTCCAAATTAACCAAGGCCTTATTGATGAACAGAATTTCTATAATCGAATCCTTGAAAAACTAAACTACTCGAAACGCTATGATGATAAGATGTCGTTTACTGAAATGAGTTCAAAAATTGTAGACGAGCCCTATCAAACCAATTATGGTAACGTTTATCAAAAAGGTGCGCTGATTAACATGTGCCTCGACATAATAATTCGTGAAAACAGTAGTGGTGAGAAGGGGATTTTGTCAGTGATGCAAGATCTTGCAAAGAAATATGGTAAAGAAAAACCATTTAAAGACAACTTACTTATAGACGAAATTATTTCAATGACTTATCCACAAGTAGCAGATTTTTTCAAAAATCATGTTGAAGGGAAAGTACCAATAAATTATATGGAATATTTAAATAAGGTTGGCCTTACAATGGGAGAAACTGAAGTACCGTTACCAAGTATTCTTTTTAAAGACAACCAGAATCCATTTTTTGAGCCACAGCCAGACCAAGATGGAAAATTAAGATATGTGGTCACTGGTTTAAATGATACAATAGAATCAATGGGAGTTGAAATAGGTGACATCTTTTTAGGATTAGATGGTAAGATGTTACCTGAGATTAAAAAAGAAAATGCTGAACAAATCAATGCAGTATTTACACCAAGCTTTATGTGGGATGATAAAAAAGAGTTTACACTCACAATTCAGAGAAATATGGAGAAACAAACTTTAATTGGAATTACGGGGAAACCTAATGCAAAAGTTAGTGGGGTTGTTGAAGATCCTAATGCAGCCGAAAAAGCCATCATTCTACGAAATGCATGGTTAAAAAATTAATTAATTAGAAAACTATAATTTATATTATGTAAAATAGAATCTTTGATAATCTAAATCCCAATAATTTAGCCACTACTCTATATGATAATAGTTACAACAGAACAAATCCCAAATAAAACGATTGTAGAAACCCTTGGTATAGCCAGAGGAAGTACTGTTCGAGCTCGAAACATTGGAAAAGACATATTCGCTGGTTTAAAAAACATAATCGGTGGAGAAATATCTGAATATACAAAGCTTCAAGCACAATCAAGAGAACAAGCTTTAAAACGAATGATTGATGATGCAGAGTCCCTTGGAGCGAATGCAATTGTTAATGTTAGACTCACTACATCAATGGTCATGCAAGGTTGTTCTGAGATTTTAGCCTATGGTACAGCTGTCATTATAAAGTAAATTTACCATGACATTAGTACTAATCATAATAGTTGCTGGAGTTTTGGTATACTTATATATAGATAAAATCAACAAAGAAAAAAGTGAAAATTTTGAAGATCGTGATAATTAAAAAGTTATCTTTTTTCACCTAAGAATACATTTACTCCCTTTTCTATTGGATTTCCACTTGTTCTTCTGAAACTTACTATTTGTCCGACATGATAAATAGCGTCAGAAATAGGGCCGTTAATTAAATTCCAAACAGGAAATTCTGAAAATGCACCTCCCCTATTAAATTTTATTTTTAATAATCCTAATTCATCCAATGTCATTGATTCAAATAAAACACATGATTCTTTAATTCTATTTAGTGTTATTTCTCTTAATATTTCAAATTCATTTGGAATATTTTCTATTGGTGCAGGACGAACAGAAATTTTATTTTGAGTAGCAGCATTAATAATTTCTACTAATATGTAAATGTGTTTTAATGTTTCTAAACAATTTTTTGCTGAATCTGTAGGTCTGTAATCTAAATCTTTATTTCTAAGTCCTTTAGTAGCCCAGTGGTATCTGAAACCTAAACCTTGCAACATTCGAGTTATTATATTAACACAGGATATTGTATCGGGTGAATCAGGAATTATATGGAAAGGAGCTTTATCTGCCATCATCAAAACTTTTAAAAATTAAATTTCATATATAAAAATACTATTTTAGTCCTTCAACTAGAATTATAATATGTCAAAGAAATTGAACTCACTTGAAGATTTAGGTAAAATTCAATTTGATAATCTTCAGCCCACTCCTAAGGAAGACCAAAATGTTTCAGCACCTGTTTTTGTTTCGCAAAATCTTGAAGCACATTTTAGTAATAAAGGGCGAGCTGGAAAGACAGTCACAATTTTAAAAGGATTTTCAGGTAGTCCTAGTGAAATAAAAAATCTTGCTAAAACACTTAAAAATAAAGTTGGTGTTGGTGGAAGTATAAAAAATGGGGAAATAATCATACAGGGAAATTTTAGGGATAAAATAATTCAAATACTTCAAGATATGGGACACAAAATAAAACGTGTTGGAGGATAATTATCTGATTTTGAAATGATATAAAAAAACCCTCCGTTTAGGAGGGTGTGTTATAATGGTATCTAATTTTATAGAGTTATTGCATTTGAGAAGCATTAATCTCGGCTAGTTGTGGAGCTTGATCGCTAAAAAGGTATGTTTCAGAAATGGTACCTTTATTATCCCATTTGTAGGCAACATGAACTGGAATTTCGATTGTTTTTCCCGTTGCTTTCCCAGTAGCTTTCCACACAAACCATGCGTGTGACCATACTCCAGCATCATTATTATAGTTTGTTGTCTGAACATAAGCTCCACCCTCTCCAACAGGGCTGTTTATGGAAATATCACTAAATAATTCGTGATGGGACGCAAGTCCTGCTATATTTGTTTTTATATCAACAGGTTCAACACTATTTATATATATTGAAATCTCAGGCGAATATAAAGTTTCAGCCCAACTGTAATCATTTGCTAGGTAACTGTCTAATGCAGCTAAAATTGATTTTGACTTCTCATCACCAGTAGTTATCTGGGGCCCTGTAGTAGAACAACTAATTACCATAGTTGCAACAAGTAACAAAATTATTTTTTTCATTGTAATTGATTTATGATTAATAATATCCAATATACAAATTAGTACTTAAATCTAATACACTACATATAGAGGTCATTAATATTAAATTGATTACAAAAAGAGGCAACCTTCTTGTTCAATTATTTCACCTGTGTCAATTAATTCTCTTGAGTAGTTTTTGTCTGACGGATGGAATATAAATTCTTGACCCTCTGTATTTGAAAAATGGAGTAAACCATCAATTACTTCATATTTATAAGTTATAGTATATTCAATTTCTTGACCAGACCCGTAATAATCAAGATCAAACCAAAAAACATCTTCCTCGTCTTTTTTAATGGTTATAAACCATTTTATTCCATCATAAATATTTTCCTCTTTTTTCCATCCTTTACAATATGAAATATCATTATCAATGTTAAAGAATGATATAAATACTGGCCCATTTCTTTCAAATTTGATATCTGAAAAATTACTATAGTAATTTTGAGTGTCTGCCCAAATTGTTTCATCATGATTACTTAAAAATCTATTCCCATAGAAAACAATATATTGCCGTGGCAAATGATTAACTTGCATTCCACTTACTTTAGTAACAGGATCTAAATTCCAGGTCTGGTATTGAACTACATCTGTTTTATAACAAGAAAATATAAATATGAACAAAAACAGAAAAAACGGCTTTGACACTGATTTATAGTTATTTTCAAATATACAAATTAGTCCATGAACATAATGAAGAGGATATGCCGATGATTTAATTTATATGGTGTTGTGTTTTATAATGATTTTTAAGTATAGATTCTGCCCAGTCGTTTGATAAGTCTCTTACAACTGAATGAACGTGATTAGCTCCATTCTGAATATTGTCATATTCGATTAACAATGTACCACCTTGAATTCTGTAATAAAATCCTTTATTAGAGTCAATTTCACCAGCGTAAGCAAAGTAAAGATTCTCTATTCCGAAATTATATACTTTTTCCCTTAAATCATCCGAAAATCCAAATCTATAATTATCAATATATTCATTCAAAAGTTTTAAAAAAACTGACTTCTGAATTTTATTTAGTTTATTGAAGCTTATTCCCATTGGCTTTAGTTTTTCAGCCTTAAATTTATTGCTTGTAATGATATCAGCGGGAGCTTTTTCTGAAAATCTAGCAATTTCTTTCTGATTTAAATTTAAAGATGAAACAAGTTTACTTCCTAAATCCATTTCGTATTTTAAAACTTGCTTTTTTTTAAATCCATCAATTTCTACTATTGCCGGGTTAGCACCTAGGAAGGAAGGTGTAGAGGATAATATTTTGTTATTTTTTGCAATGAAATTAAATGATATGTGATGACCTTCAAATTTCCAACCCCATATACTATTTTTAGCAGGTAAACCAAAAATCCAGAAATGATAATCTAAATAATCACGAATTATTTGCTTACCCATAAAAATAGGTGGTGGCATCTCAATTTTAAGTAATACTTTTTCAAGCATTCTTATCTCTTGTGATTTTCTAAATCCATCTTTACTTAATGAGGCCCTTAACAATTTTAGTGCAGATTTTTTTTGATTATCATTTAAGCTATTTAAGCTTACACCTTTTCGATCAATTGGAACAAAATAAAATTTTGTCCTTTCAGAGCTATTTAAATCAAAAAGAGTTTTTTTTCTTAAATCAGGACTAAGTGTACTTATAAAATCGTTCGCAATATCTTCTATACTTTTTTTATCAATTTGAGGATAAATTATATTAACATAAAACACAAGACATATTAATACTAATTTTTCCATTGGTCTATGATTATTTGAATTTCGATAAAGGTGATTACTTGAATTATATTTATGGTTTGTTAGTTACAATATACAAATTACTCCCTGAACTTAAAGAAGAGGATATGCCTATGATTTAGCGCAATACTTAAATCATATGAAGTTCCCCCCATTCTCATAGGGGGATCTAAATATATTTCTAAAGTTTACCACTTACCCATCATAACTCGGGTGGTACTTCTAACAAATTCTACGTTGCCTTGATTACTCTCAATAAATTTACCCCAAGCAGACATTGAAGCTTTATTAGATTGTCTAAATTTTCCAACATCAAATGCTTCCATAAAACTTTCAACTCCTACAAGAATATAATGTGTTTCTCCGTATGGACTTCTACCTAAATTGAAACTACCAAGAGTTACTCTTCGGTTTTTTGGCGCGTATTTTTTCTGATAATCTCCAAACCCTTTTGCAAATTGAGAGGCATTTTTAACCTTCATCCAATAAACGGCTTGTATTGGATAGTTGCCAGGAGTACCGATTGAGACAAGACTTTTTCCAGCTGCTGATGAGTGACTTTTGGTTAATTGGCCCATCTTTGTTAGATAAAGTTGAAAGTCTGTATTTTGACCACTAGAATATTGACTTCCCATTGCCTCCTGTGTGCCGTAAAAGACAAGTGAATGTGACGCATTAATAGTACCGTCTCTAAAGTGATTCTCAAAAAGGAAAACCGTTACACCATCAGATTTACTTCCCTCTTTGCTGAAGTAATCATCAGTTAGTTTTCCCACAGTTTCTACGTCTTCTGGGGCAACGTTAAAACTGTAGCTAGTCCAATAGTATTCTTGAGAAAAGAGAAAACTACTTGAAAATATAAATATTAGTATAAATTTTTTCATTTTAATTGATTTATGGTTAATAAGTAGTAATATACAAAATACTCCCTGAAAATAATGAAGTATAATATATCCAAATCCTTAATGTTAAATTGATCACAAAAATAGGCAGCCTTCTTGCTCAATTATTTCACCTGTGTCAATTAATTCTCTTGAGTAGTTTTTGTCAGAGGGATGGAATATAAATTCCTGACCCTCTGAATTTGAAAAATGGAGTAAACCATCAATTACTTCATATTTATAAGTTATAGTATATTCAATTTCTTGACCTGTTCCATAGTAATCATAATCAAACCATAAAACATCCTCTTCATTCGTTTTAAATGTAATATTCCATTTTATCCCATCATAAACATTTTCGTCTCCTTTCCATCCTTTGCAATATGACACATCATTATTAATGTTGAAGAATGATATAAATACTGGCCCACCTCTTTTAAATTTGATATCTGAAAAGTCACTGTAATAATTATCTGTATCTGCCCACATTGTATCATCATATTTGCTTAAAAATCTAGCACCACTAAATGAATTATATTGTTTCGGTAATCGATTAACTTGATAACCACTTGTTTTAGTAAATGGATCTTGATTCCAAGACTCATATTGCCTAACATCAGTTTTAAAACAAGAAGAAATTAAAAAACTCAATAAGGCAGCTGCTAGTGATTTTTTCATTGATTTATGATTATCAAATATAATTTATAAACTTAATTAAAATTATAGATTATTATTTTTAGTTTATCCTAATTATAAAAATAAACACCCTTCTTGTTCAATTATTTGGTTTGTATCAATTAATTCTTTTGAGTAATTTTTTTTTGATGGATGAAAAATAAATGATTGATCTTCAGAGTTGGAAAAATGGAGTAAACCATCAATTACTTCGTATTTATAGGTTATTGTATATTCAATTTCTTGGCCAGTCCCGTAATAATCAAAATCAAACCAAAAAACATCCCACTCATCTTTTTTGATAGTTATGTCCCATTTTATTCCATTATAAATATTTTCACCTTTTTGCCATCCCTTACAATATGAAACGTCATTATCAATTTTAAAGAAGGATATAAAATATGTAGCTGCGTTTTTAAATTTTATATCCGAAAACTCACTGTAATAATTATCTGTATCTGCCCACATTGAATCATCATATTTGTATAGAAATTTGCAAGTCTTTACTCCACCACAGAAAACGTTATATTGTTGCGATAAACTGTTTATTTGTCCTCCACTTGCCCATTGACGTGGATCTAAATTTGCTGTACCGTGTTGAATTACATCTGTCTTATAACAAGTAAAATGTATTAAGCACAAAGAAGCTACAAATATTTTTTTCATCTGTTAATGATAATTACTTAAAACTAGAGGAACATACATCCCTCTAATTCAATTATTTCACTAGTATCAACAATATCTTTTGAATAATTTTTATCAGATGGGTGGAAAATAAATTCTTGACCCTCTGTATTTGAAAAATGAAGTAAACCATCAATTACTTCATATTTATAAGTTGTGGTATATTCAATTTCTTGACTTGTCCCATAATATTCATAATCAAACCAAAACTCATCCCATTCATTTTTTTTTATTTTTATATTCCATTTTATTCCATCATAATTATTTTCACCTGGTCTCCATCCTTTGCAATATGAAACATCATTATTAATATCAAAGAAGGATATGAAATATGCAATGTTTAAAAATTGTACATCTGAAAAGTCACTATAATAATTTTCTGTATCTGCCCATATTGTACCGTCATATTTAGATAAAAATTTACAACCTTTTCTTCCAAGACCTGCTGGATTGCAGAAGTATGTTAAGTCTTTTGGTTTTGTTGGGAGTTGTTGTCCACTAGCGAATGTGGCAGGATCTAAATTTTTTGAACCATATTGAACTATATCTGTTTTAAAACATGAAAACATGACTAAACATAAAGAAGCTACAAATATTTTTTTCATCTGTTAATGATAATTACTTAAAACTAGTAGAACATACATCCCTCTAATTCAATTATTTCACCAGTATCAACAATATTTTTTGAATAATCTTTATCAGATGGGTAGAAAATAAATTCTTGACCCTCTGTATTTGAAAAATGAAGTAAACTGTCAATTACTTCATATTTATAAGTTATGGTATATTCAATATCATTGCTAGTACCGTAATAATCATATTCAAACCATAACTCATCCCACTCATCTTTTGTGATCTTTATATCCCATTTTTTTCCATCTAAAATATTTTCACCTGTTCTCCATCCTTTGCAATATGAAACATCATTGTTAATATCAAAGAAGGATACAAAATATACCCAATTTAAAAAATGTACATCAGAAAAGTCACTATAATAATTTTCGATATCTGACCAGAATGTATTATCATATTTGGCTAAAAACTTGCAGCCCTTTCTACCCAAACCTCCTGGATTACAAAATCGAGTATAACTTTGTTGCGCAGTAGGAAGTTGTTGTCCACTAGCGAATGTAGCAGGATCTAAATTTTTTGACCCATATTGAACTATATCTGTTTTAAAACACGAAAACATAACTAAACATAAAAAGCTAATGAATAACTTTCGCATTGATTTATGATTTGACTTAAATTTAATTATTGTTTTAAGATTAATGAAATTGCTATTCTTAATTCTTAGTCTAATCTAATTATAAAGCATGCAATCAACAAAATCTTTTATTTCATCAGTCCGATAAAAAATTAAAGAATCTCCTTCTGAGTTTGAAAAATGAAGTAAACTATCAATTACTTCGTATCTATAGGTTATGGTGTATTCAATTTCTTGGTCTGTTCCATAATAATCATAGTCAAACCAAAACTCATCCCACTCATCTTTTTTGATTTTAATATTCCATTTTATCGCACCGGATGTATTATCTCCTTTTTTCCATCCTTTACAATATGAAATATCTTTATCAATATTAAAAAAAGAGATGAAATATGGACCAGCATTCAAAAATCTGACACTTGAAAAATCACTGGAATAATTTTCTGTATCTGACCAGAATGTGTAATCATATTTGAATAAAAATTTACAGTTTTTTGGTGCATTACAAAAACTTGTGTAGCTACGAGGAGCCGTTGGGTAAACTTGTCCATTATGCATACTGGCAGGATCTGTATTAGCTGTTTGGGATTGAACTATATCTGACTTAAAGCAAGAAGAAATTACAAAAAACGGAATTAGCAAAAGAATTTTTTTCATGCTCCGTAAAACGTACATCCTTCCATTTCAATAATTTCACCTGTATCGATAGAATCTTTTGAATAATTTTTTTCTGAAGGGCTAAAAATAAAATTTTCATCATCAGAACTTGAAAAATGAAGTAAACTATCAATTACTTCATATTTATACAGTATAGTGTATTCAATTTCTTGACTTGTCCCATAATACTCATAATCAAACCAAAATATATCCTCCTCATCTCTTTTGATTTCTATGTTCCATTTTATTCCATCATAAGTATTTTCACCTGGCCTCCATCCTCTGCAATATGATACATCATTAGTAATATCAAAGAAGGATATAAAATATCCAGAGTTTAAAAATTGTATATCCGAAAAGTCACTGTAATAATTTTCTGTATCTGCCCAAAATGTATTATCATATTTTCGTAAAAATCGACAAAACTTTCTTCCAAGACCTGCTGGATCACAAATTATTGCTGTGTCAGTCATACCTCCAATACCACCATATTGAAGTCCACTCGCATCTCTAGGGGCAAGCTTATTTTTTTTCTCGAATTGAACTATATCTGTTTTAAAACACGAAAATATTATAAAACATGATGCAGTTACAAATATCTTTTTCATTTAGAATAATTGCGTTTTGAAAATTACTAATAACTATGCTATTTGTGATGATTTTAAACACTCAAATAAATTATGAAACCGTTTCATTTAAAATAAATTCACTAATCTAGTGACCAATTTATTTCATTTTTACCTACCTCTTTTAAGTAGCTGTTACATTTACTAAAATGTTTATTCCCAAACCAAAAGCCTCTGTTAGCACTCAGTGGTGACGGATGACCACTTTTCAGAACACAATGTTTAAGACTATCTATTAAGTTAGTTTTTTGTTTTGCATAACTACCCCACAACATAAAAACGATATTTTCCTTTTTCTCAGAAATTATTCTAATAACCGAATCAGTAAATGTTTCCCATCCTATTTTTTGATGACTGCCCGCTTTATTGGCCTCAACAGTTAATGTTGCATTTAGTAAAAAGACACCTTGCCTTGCCCATGGAGTCAGGTCACCACTTTTTGGATATTCGAGTCCTAAATCCATTTGAATCTCTTTAAAAATGTTAATTAATGAAGGTGGATGAGAAATTGAATTAGAAACTGAAAAACAATAACCGTGAGCTTGTTTTGGACCATGGTATGGATCTTGCCCAATAATAACAACTTTAACATCATCTAATGGACATTCGTTGAACGCTCTAAAAATATCTTTACCAGGTGGATAGCAAACAGTTTTGCTATATGCATTTTTAACGAAATCTACTAAATCAGTGAAATAAGGCTTTCTAAATTCAGAGTTTAAAAGTTTTTCCCAATTAGAATTTATTTGAACCTTCATGAATTTACTACTTTTGTGAGGCTAAGTTAAGAAAAGTGGAAAGTCTTATTCCTAATAAAACCCTTGAAGATTTAGAGTATATTGAAGTTTTAAATCAATGCGCAAACTTTGCAATTACTCAATTAGGGAAAGATGCAATACAGAAATTGCAACCCTCTGTAGACACAGAACAAATTGAAAAGCAGTTAAAATCTGTATCTGAATTTAAATCTTCATTTGATAATGAAAATAGAATACCAAACCATGGATTTGAATCACTTTTGGATATTATCCCTTTACTAAAAATTGAAAATAGTGTCTTAGCAATTAGCTCGTTTCGGAATATGGCCACAAATACTGAGACAACTAATAAGCTAATTAAATTTTTAATAAAGTTTCAAGCTTACTATCCGACGCTTTATGAATTTAGTAATAATATTAGCATTGAAAATGATATTATTCCAGCAATAGAAAGAGTCATTGACCGTTTTGGTGAAATAAGAGATAAGGCATCTGATAATTTGTTTTCAATACGTAAAAAATTACAGCAATTACGAGGTAAAATAAGTAGTAGTTTTAACAAATCACTTAGCCAGTATAACGGAGCAGATTACTTAGATGACATAAAAGAATCAATTGTCAATAATAGAAGAGTTCTTGCTGTTAAAGCAATGTATCGTCGAAAGGTAAAAGGGACTATAATGGGAAGCTCAAAAACAGGTAGCATCGTTTTTATTGAGCCTGAAACCACATATTTACAAAACCAAGAATTACAGAATCTGCTATTTGAAGAAACAGAGGAAATAAAAAAAATATTATCCGAATTAACTGATTTTTTTCGTCCTTACCTCCCCTACTTTCAAAACCAACACAGCTTTTTACTCAAGTTTGACATTATTTATGCAAAGGCTTGTTATGGTAACGAAATTGACGGAATTTTTCCCAAAATAAATTCAGATGAAAAAGAGATCAATTATAAGAAGGCCTTCCACCCTCTTTTACTTCAGACAAATAAATTACAAAATAAATCTACTTATCCGCAAGATATAAAACTCAATTCTGAACACCGAATTATCGTAATTTCTGGACCTAATGCTGGAGGAAAAAGTATTACATTAAAAACAGTCGGCTTATTACAACTAATGTTACAAAGTGGAATGCTTATTCCAGTAAAAGAAAACAGTGTTGCGTGTATTTTTGAATTGATTTTAACTGATATTGGAGACAATCAGTCAATAGAAAATCAGTTAAGTACCTATTCTTATCGTTTAAATAATATGAAGTATTTTTTAAAAAAATGCAATTCGAATACTTTATTTTTAATAGATGAATTTGGGACTGGTTCTGATCCAGAATTAGGCGGAGCACTAGCTGAGGTTATTTTGGAAGATTTTTATGAAAGAGAGGCATTAGGATTAATAACCACACACTATTCTAACCTAAAAGTCTTAGCAACAGAGCTTCCAAAAATGATTAATGCTAATATGCAATTCGATAGCAAGACATTAGAACCAATTTTTAAACTAGTTTTAGGTGAAGCAGGTAGCTCATTTACTTTTGAAGTAGCACAAAAAAATGGACTTCCATATAACCTTGTTAATCGTGCAAAAAAGAAAATTGAAAAGGGTAAGGTCAGATTTGACGCTACAATTGCTAAACTTCAAAAAGAACGTAATCAACTTTTAAAAACTGGGGAAAGTTTGAAGAAAAAAGAATCAAAAGCTGAAGAGCAAAGTGAACAAACGGCTCAAATTAAGGCCAAATTAAAATCTAAACTCTCAAGCTATCAAGAACTTTTTGACCACAATCAAAAAATGATTGTTCTAGGAAATAAATTTAATGAAATCGGTGAGCGCTTTTTTAAAAACAATAAAAAAAGACCATTAATATCAGAACTTTTAAAATTGGTTGAAAATGAAAACTCAAAACGTAAAAAAAAGTCAAACCTTTTGCTTAAAACTGAAAAAGAAAAGAAGAAAAAAATTAATGAGCAGGTAAATAAGGAAATTGCTCTGGTTAGAAAGGAAAAAAAGAAAAATAAAATTGATAAGCCGAAGAAATCAAATATTAAACTTAAAGTTGGTGATAGTGTAAGAATGTTTGACGGTCGATCCGTGGGATCTATTGACCTGATAGAAAAAAATAAAGCAATTGTGAATTATGGAGTCTTTAAAACACAAGTCAGCTTAGATCTTTTAGAGATAGTTGAAGATAAACAAAATAAGAAATGAAAGAACTCATAGTCTTTTATGATGGGCCATGTATATTGTGTAACTCGATAATTCTAAAGTTGTGCAAATGGGATAAAAATGACAATATCAGATTTACCAATCTTGATAGTGACTATGCAAAGTCCTTTTTTAAGAATAATCCAAGTTCAATTCTAGATTGCGATTCAATAATTTCTTGGGATAGTGAAAAGCAATATTGTTCAGAAGCAAAAGCTGTATTTAGAGTTTTAAAATATTTGAATGGCTTCTGGAATTTATTTTTAATTTTTAATCTTCTACCAACGAGTTTATTAAATATAATATATCGATTTATAGCAAAAAATAGGTATAATTGGTTTGGGAAGCACGATATTTGTCCATTACCAGAAAAAAAATATGCTCACAAGTTTTTATGACTCTAGATCTTAACGCTCAAGAAAAAATTCATTTAGTCTTTTAACTTACCTATTGACTTTCCTACAATCATTGAAACAGCTGCATCTCCAGTTACATTTACAATTGTTCTGCACATATCTAAAGGCCTATCAATTGCAAAAATAAGGGCTAAGCCAGCTTCAGGAATTCCTGCTTGAGCCAAAACAATGACTAACATAACTATGCCTGCACTTGGTACTGCTGCTGTACCTATTGATGCAAGCGTAGCAGTAAAGACAATACCCAGCTGTGCAGAGAGACTAAGATCTAATCCAAAAGCTTGCGCAATAAAAACGGCTGCAACTCCCTGGTAGACTGATGTTCCATCCATATTAATTGTTGCACCTATAGGGAGGACAAAACTAGCTACCTCTTTATCTACTCCTAAATTTTCTTCAACACATTCCATAGTTACAGGTAAGGTTGCAGCACTAGAACTTGTAGAAAATGCTAGTAACTGTGCTGGAGCAATACCACGGACAAAAAAAGAAATTTTTCGTTTGGTTAAAAGTTGAACAATCAAAACATAAATTATAATCATTACAGCAAGGCCTAATAGCAAGGTTATCGCATAGAGTGCTAATGCTTTGAATAATTCTAAGTTTGGGGCTTCCACTACTAATGCTGCCAATAACGCAAAAACACCATATGGGGCAGAGAGCATTATTAAATCAATTAGCTTTAGAATGATAGAATTGAAGGAGTCAAAAAAATTCTTAACTGGAGCTACTTTTTTTTCATTTAGAAGAATCATTCCTATACCAAAAAATAATGCGAAAAAGATCACTTGCAACATATTTCTATTATTTGAAGCGGCTAAGAAGATGTTTGACGGTACCATATCAACTAGTGCCTGTAATGGACCTAATTCCTGCTGTTTTGCTGCTGCTTTTTGCTTTGCTTGGGTATCGGTTGCATAAGCTTCAACGAGTTCATTTCTAGTATCGACACTGATCGATTTTCCTGGTTTGATTACATTAACTAAAATTAAGCCAATAGTCACGGCAGTTAATGTTGTGATTAGGTAGGTAACAATAGTTCGACCTCCCATTTTTGATAATTTAGAAATATCTTTTAAATCTGATATTCCTTTTATTAAGGATGCTAAAATAAGTGGTACTGCTATCAGCTTTAATAAATTGATAAAAATTGTCCCAAAGGGCTTGATATAATTTGCGATAAATAAGTCCCCGCTTGGAATAAAAGAAAAGCTAATGCCAAACAATACTCCAAGGCTCATTCCAATTAATATTTTCCAGTGTAAAGCTATTTTTCTCAAATTAAATTATATTTTATTTGTTCTCTTAATTAAAGAAAAGTCTGCTAGAACAAGAGCAGCCATAGCTTCTACAATTGGTACTGCACGTGGTACTACACAAGGGTCGTGTCTACCTCTACCCTGCATTTCAACTTTTTCACCTTTTGAATTTATAGTTTCTTGATTTTGCATAATGGTTGCTACGGGTTTAAAAGCAACATTAAAATAAATATCCATTCCATTAGATATGCCACCTTGAATCCCACCCGAGTGATTAGTTTTTGTAGTCCCATCTTCATTAAACAAATCGTTGTGTTCGCTTCCCTTGATTTTTGTTCCACTAAAACCGCTTCCATATTCAAAACCTTTTACTGCGTTGATTGAAAGCATAGCTTTGCCTAGTTCGGCATGAAGTTTATTAAAGACTGGTTCTCCAAGACCAATTTTTACATTTTTAATAATACAAGTTATAATCCCTCCGACTGTATCTCCTTCTTTTCTTATTTTTTTGATAAAGTCTTCCATTTTTAAAGCCATCTTTTGGTCTGGACAGCGAACAGGATTTTTTTCTATGAGGGATAAATCAACGTTAGATGGGTTTCTGTCAAGTGATAAAGGTCCTACTGCTGAAACATATGCGTTTATCTTAGTAGGAGATAAAAACTGTTTCGCTATAGAACCAGCAACTACCCTACTAGCTGTTTCTCTTGCTGAACTTCTTCCTCCTCCCCTATAATCACGTATACCATATTTTTGATCATAAACATAATCTGCATGTGATGGTCTGTAGGAGTCTTGAATATGGGAATAGTCCTTTGGTTTTTGGTTTGTATTATTTATCGTAAAACCTATAGGTGTGCCCGTTGTTTTACCATCAAATACTCCAGAAAGTATTAAAACTTCGTCAGATTCTTTTCGTTGAGTAACAATTGAAGATTGTCCAGGCTTTCGCCTATCTAAGTCTTCTTGGATAGATTCTAGGTCTAATTCAATTCCTGCAGGACAACCCTCTAAAATTCCTCCTATAGCAGGGCCATGTGATTCACCAAAGGTTGTGAGTTTAAAAAGTGAGCCAAAAATGTTACCAGCCATATTACCAAATATGCAACAAAGATAAACCTTTATGTGTTATTTAGTATTCAAAAGTGTTATAGGTAATATTTCTATTTGACAAAAATCAGTTGAGATAAAACAAATTAACATTTAAGCCCAATTTTTATTTTTACTTGTTCTGCCAATTCCAGGATTAAAACCATTTGTAGGATCAAGTTCCTTATAGAATTTTTTTAATGACGGTTTTGCTGAATATTCATGGCCAACATTATGTTCTGCCGGATATTCAGCCCCCCTTTTATCGTATAATTTTAAGAGCTTGTTTTTTAATTTTTCACCATCAATTCCTTTTTTAACAATGTAGTTTTGATGGAGGACATGACAAAATAAATGGCCATAATAAAGTTTCATTTCAAGCATATCATCAATATCCTTAGGCAACTTTTCAAACCAATTTTTTTCGTTTCTAGGAAATGCAATGTCTAGTGACATCATCTCCCCATGAGTTTCAGAATTTAGAATATGATACCTCCCTATTGCACTTGCAGAAACAAATCTATGTAGGGATGCTTTTTTTGATTCAAAATCATTACATTCAAAAAAATCACCATCATTGTTTTTAAAAAATTTACTAAAGTAATTTCTTGCCTCATTTATCCCTTCATCTGACATTTCTATAATCCAATGGTGTTCATATAAATCTCTAAATCTATCCATCCTTTTAGGCAAATGATTAGGGAAAAGTTTACTTAAAAATTGCATTAATCTATCAGAAAAATTGTCAGGTAAAATCTTTAGCTTCTTGGCTATAATATCAACCCTCCTCTTTAGTTCAAATAATGTTGGCAGAAATGTTGTTCCTAATCTTTCAATAACTAGAAATGTATCCTTACTATACTTTTTTGCTGCATCATAACAGTCTCTATGCAAATAATCTCCTAGTGTTGGAAGAGTTTTAAATTTTGAAAGAATATCCCTTCTAATTTTCCAAAACACATCTGGATTGTTTGTTCCGACGTAGAATACTTTATTTTCAGTTGGGGAAACATAGGTATCTAGTCTTACAGCAAAAACTGCAATTTTTCCTGCACTGCCAGAAGCTCCATACAAAAGCCGACTGTCAGAATTATATCTTGCAGGTGTGCTTTTATCTATCTCTCTTACAATTTCTGAATATTTGTTATCTGATCCCAATTGATCTGTTTCATGAATATCCGATTCATCATAATTTTGATTTTGTAGATTATCTAAAATTTCTTCTGGATTTGAACCTAAATTTATTCCTAACTCATTTACCAGCTCTAATTTCCCTGTTTTACTAATTCTAGCATAGAGCGCCATTTCAGTGTAAGAGGGACCCCTTTGGACTAATGACCCTCCTGCATTATTACAGATTCCCCCTATTATTGAAGCTCCAATAGAAGTAGATCCAATAATAGAATGGGGTTCTCTTCCATAAGGTTTTAATTTTCTCTCTAACCCATATAGTGTACTTCCAGTCAATCCAACTATCTGACTGCCTTCTTTTATTATATGAATATCTTTAATACGCATTGTATTTATTATTACAATAGGTCTATCGTAGTCACTTCCAAAAGGAGTAGATCCTCCAGTTAAACCCGTATTTGCTGCTTGCATTATGACAATTAAATCACTTTCAACACAAATCTCTAATATCTTCCATATCTGAGTCAATTTGCCAGGTTTCAATACAGCCAACGCGTTTCCCATGCCATATCTCCAGCCTTTGGTGTGTGGTAATTTATTCCACTCTTTGGTAAGTACAAATTGAACACCTATTAGGTCTTTAAACCTTTCAATAATATTAGAGAAATTCATCTATTTTAAATAAATCATACTTAAGGAGTAAAAATAATGATAAGTTTTCCATTTCCAATCAATTGATTAATTTTACCAATATCAATCAGGATCATGAATAAATATTTTTTTTCACTTATTATTATTTTCATATTACTAAACTCTTGTCAAAGTAATAACTCTAATACTTTAAGAATTAAAGGTGAAATTGACATTGATAGTCAAACCAGTATTTATCTAATCGTTGCTGATCTAAATAATCAACCTGTAACACTTGATACAATTATTTCAAATAATGGGAAATTTGAATTAGAAACTGAGATAATTGAACCTAATTTTTACTTTCTCCAGATCGCAGGAGATAATAATACCTTCCCTTTTATAGCTGAAAGTGGGACAGTAAATATTTCATTATTTAAAGATAGTTTAGGTCTTTCAAAAGCTAAAGGAACTACCTCAAATGATGATTTTATGCGATATAAGTCAGAAACCAAAAAATACATAGAATCATTAAATGGAATTGGCAATGATTTACAACAAGCAATGATCTTAAGGGATAGTTTATTAGCTCAAGATCTTCAAGAACAATATAAAGAGGTACGTGAACAAATTCAGGATTATGAACTTGATTTTTTAAAAGCATCTCCAAATTCACTGCTATCAATTTTAATCCTAGAACGTTTCATATCTAGTAAAGTTATTCCAATAAATGAAGCAAAAAATCTTTTTGATTCCCTTGAAGAAAGAATTAAAAATACTAGATCTGGTAAATCTGTAAAAAATCAACTTGAGCAAAGCGTTGACTCTGTAGAAGTTGGGCAAATAGCTCCTCGCTTCGATGGTAATAGCCCTAGTGGTAAACCTTTTGTATTTGAAAATAGTTTAGCCAAGGTGACAATCATAGATTTTTGGGCAAGCTGGTGTCGACCATGTAGAATCGAAAATCCTAATTTAGTTCAATTATACCATAGAAATAAAGATCGTGGTTTAAATATAGTTGGAGTTTCTCTCGATAAAGAAAGAAATAAATGGTTAAAAGCAATCGAAGATGACGGTTTGGTTTGGGACCATGTATCAAATCTTATGTTTTGGAATGATCCAATCGCTAAATTATACAAAGTTTCTGCCATCCCTGCTACATTTGTTCTAGATGAAAATGGAGTAATAGTTGCTAGAAATTTACGTGGTGCAGCGCTATATAAAAAAATAGAAGAATTACTTTCCAATATATAATCCTATTTTCGTTTAATGTAAAGTAAAAAGCCTGCAATAAGTGTGGTCGCGCATAAGATGCTTAACATTAATTTTGAATTGTTTATAACTTCAAAATCATAGAACAATGTTAAAATTACACCTCCTATAGCTCCACCAAAATGAGCAGAATGCCCGATATTATCGTTTTGTGCTCCTATTCCATAAAGTGTATATAAAATATATCCAATACCAAAAATATATCCTGGAATAGGTATAGGTATAAAGAAAATCATTAATTCAATTGATGGGAAAAGTAATAATGAACTAAATAAAACACCTGTTACAGCACCACTAGCTCCTACTGCACTGTAATTAGGCTGATTGAAATGAATCATTAAAGTTAAAAGATTTCCTATTATTAAACTTGCGAAGTATAGTATTAGAAATGAGATTCCACCTAAAGAATACGTTACAAAAGAGACAAAAAAGTATAGTGTAATCATATTAAATATTAGATGAGTAGTGTTTACATGAAGAAATCCTGAAGTTAGCAACCGATAATATTCTCCTTTTCGAATTTTATCAATTTCGAAACTATAGTTTTCAAAAAATCTTCTATCCCGAAAACCTACTATACTAGATAAAATATTTATAATTACAATGATTGCTCCAACTAGTGGAAATGTTTCGAGCATTTAATTGCTTATATTTTGAAGTTAATACCCTGTGCTAAAGGGACTTGATTGGAAAAATTTATCGTGTTAGTTTGTCTTCTCATGTATACCTTCCAAGCATCAGAACCGCTTTCTCTACCACCTCCTGAATCTTTTTCGCCTCCGAAAGCACCACCTATCTCAGCACCAGAAGTTCCTATATTCACATTTGCAATCCCACAGTCACTGCCCCAACTTGATAAAAATGTTTCTGTTTCCTTAACATTAAGAGACATTATCGATGATGAAAGCCCTTGTTTAACTTCATTCTGAATTGAGATTGCTTCTTCAATATCACCTTTATATTTAATTATATATAAAATAGGAGCAAATGTTTCATTATGAACTATTTTAGCCTCGTGATCAATAATTGCAACTGCTGGTTTAACATAGCATTTACTACCGTAATCATTTTCAGACAAAACACCTCCCTTGATTAACCAAGTACCCCCTTGATTTTCAATTTTTTTTAAAGCATCAGAATAGATCGACACAGCATTTTCATCAATCAAAGGGCCAATGTGATTTTTTTCATCAATTGGATTTCCAATTCTCAATTGCTCATAGGATTGTTTTAAAATTTCTGTGAATTTAATGAATATCGATTCATGAACAATTAATCGTCTTGTTGACGTACAACGTTGACCACAAGTACCAACTGCCCCAAAAATACTCGCACGAATCGCAATATCTAAATCCGCGTTAGGTGTTATTATAATTGCATTATTACCACCTAATTCTAATATGGTTTTACCAAGTCGCGCGCCTACTTTTTTTGATACATTTACTCCCATTTTAGTAGATCCAGTAGCTGAAACAAGCGATATACGTTGGTCATCTGCTATCCAGCTGCCTACTTCAGCTCCACCATTAACTACACACGAGACTCCTTCGTCAATATTATTTTCTTTTAAAACATCTATAATTAAGTTTTGGCATGCAACACTACAAAAAGGTGTTTTTTCACTAGGTTTCCAAATACACACATTACCACATACCCATGCTAGGGCCACATTCCAACTCCAAACTGCAACTGGAAAGTTAAATGCAGAAATAATACCTACTAGACCTAAAGGATGATATTGTTCGTATAATCGGTGTGATTCTCTTTCTGATGTCATTGTAAATCCATATAATTGTCTAGAAAGCCCAAGTGCAAAGTCACATATATCAATCATTTCCTGAACTTCACCCAATCCTTCTTGAATGGATTTTCCCATTTCCCATGAAACCAAATGTCCTAGACTTAATTTATTTTCACGAAGCTTATTGCCAAATTGTCTTACAAGTTCTCCCCTTTTAGGAGCAGGAATTTTCCTGAAATTTTTAAAAGCTTTCTCTGCTTTGCCAATAACTATTTCATAATCTTGAATAGAGGTCATTTTTAATTTTCCAAGAAGACTTCCGTCAACAGGACTGAAAGAACAAATTTCATCACCTGATCCAAACCACTCAACTCCAACATTACATCCACCCTGAAGAGATTTTATCCTTAGATTTTCAAGTATTTGTTTAACCTCCATATTTATGATTTTTTTATTTGAGAAGTAAATGTACTTTCAAAAATACGATCAGCATTTGACGTTTCGAACCCTTCTCGACGATGCTCTCTTTTTAATTTGTTTGATTTTAAATTTCTAAACTCCGGTAATGGGCTTCTTTCAGCAAATTCAACATAACTGCCGGCAATTTTTTTTGTATTTCCGTTAGTGAAATTTGCTCTTACCGTATTAGCTACAGAACTACTCTGCCGAAGTAATTGATCCTTGCTAGTTTTTATTATTCCGCCTGATGTATTCAGTTTTATTCCTATATCGCTCAAAAACTCGTTAAATGACTCAAGTTTATTATAAGGATTTGGAAGATCATGTACGCTTATTGTATAATGATTTAAGTAATATCTATTATATATGACCCATGCTGCATACTCACTTTCACTTAACAATTGTTCGTAATCTTTTAATGAAGGAAGATCCCAAAGAGGTGTTTGAAAATATTTTGCAACAGCTTTATAATCATCTAAATTTAATTTATCAACTGGATCTTGAACAATAGAATCGGTATAAAACCTTATGATATTTTGAACTTTTGGTGAAAGTTTTTCTACTTTAAGTTCACTAATAAAAATTCGAGGAAGATCTTCTGTAGGAGGAGAATACCAATAAGCATCTAATTTTTTTATAGCAAAATGATAGAAATCCATACGTTTATAACCGTTTGCCAAAAAAATCTTTTCAAATGACGATATACCTAGATTTGGAACACCCATAGTTCTAAAAGCTATGTGATCGTTAATTATTTCATTTTGGCTTGAAACCATTCCTCTTTCTATCATAGCACTTGTAATTTTTTTCACATCAGGAACTCGTTTAGCATAAATATTAAAAAGTTCATCTAAAATTCTTGTCATCACAGTATCACTAGAAAATTTCATATCAAATAAGGTATATCTTATAAAAGTAAATTACCTAAAGCAATATTCAATAATTTTTAAGAGGAATTTAATTCTGAAAAAATTTTACATTAGAAAAATTTTACTGCCCGTAAATATTATAAAGCATAATTTTGAAATAAACTTCAGATGGATCGAATAACTTATATTATAATTTATCCATATTTATATTTAATATCCCGAATGCCGTTTAATATTCTATATATCTTTTCTGATGTAGCTTGTTTTTTTATTTACAGAATTATCAGGTATAGAAGAAATATTGTAAGATCAAATCTAATAACTGCTTTTCCCAAGGTTAATATATCTAAGATTAAAGAAATTGAAAAAAAATTCTACTCACATTTTTGTGATATTTTCTTGGAAATAATCAAATCTATGGCTATGTCTAAAACAGAAATGCTAGAAAGATTTAATGTTCAAAACCTTGAAGTATTGAAATTATTTGAAAAAGAGAACCGTTCAGTATTTTTACTCTGTGGTCATTATTCTTCCTGGGAATGGATGATGTCATTAGGATATCATATAAAACACAAAGGTTATGGTATTTATCGTCCAATAAGAAACCCCTATTTCGATAGACTTATTAATAAAATAAGAAGAGTTCACAACTCTGAAATGATACCTCAAAAAAAAGCTATAGAAATTATAAAATCAAAAGAATTGAAAAAAGAACTAGGAGTTTATGGTTTTGCTAGTGACCAATCTCCAAGACCCAAAAGCTCTACATATTGGATAAGTTTTTTAGGCAAAAAAGTACCAGCATATACTGGTGCAGAACGTCTTTCTCGAGATTTAAATATACCTGTTGTGTACTCAAAAATTAATAGAGTAAAAAGAGGTTATTATAATGTTGAATTTAAAATTTTATCAAGGATTCCCATAAAGACAAAGCAAAATGAGATAACAAATACTTATACAAAATGGCTTGAAAAACAAATCTTTGAGGACCCTACTCAATATTTATGGACTCACAAGAGATTTAAATTTTCTCAATGAGATGATTAATTTTTGAAATAAATTTATTCGATAATTTATCGGCTTCTGATTTTGTAGTTGCTTCAGTGTATATTCTAATTACAGGCTCAGTATTTGACTTTCTTAGATGTACCCACATTTCTGGAAAATCTATTTTTAAACCATCTACTACTGAAATTCTCTCATTACTGTATTCTTTAGCTAATTGATCTAATATGCTGTCCAAATTAACATTTTCATTAGCCGATATTTTATTTTTACTCATAAAATAACTCGGATAAGATGATTTTATCTCAGAAACACTTTTTTGTTTACTTGTAACTAATGACAAAAATAATGCTGTACCAACCATTGCATCCCTTCCATAATGAAGTTTAGGATATATTACACCACCATTACCTTCTCCTCCTATAACAGCACTAACTTTTTTCATTTCCTTGACAACGTTTAATTCACCAACTGCACTCGCAAAACATGACTCGCCATATTTTTTAGTAACATCAGAAAGAGCACGTGTAGAGGAAAGATTAGAAACTGTTTTACCTTTATGCTGCGATAGTATGTAATCAGCGCAAGCAACTAGAGTATATTCTTCGCTAAACAGCTTCCCTTTTTCATCTACAAATACAAGACGATCGACATCTGGATCAACAGCTATTCCAAGATCAGCATTGTTTTCTAACACAGCATCACATAGTTCTCTAAGATTTTCTGCTAGCGGCTCTGGATCGTGAGCAAAATTTCCATTTGGATTACAATTAATTTTAACAACTTCAACATTTAAAGAGTCAAGAAGTTTTGGAATTGCTACGCCACCAATTGAATTTATTCCATCGACAACTATTTTAAATTTAGAATTTTGTATTCCAACTTTATCCACAGATTCTAATTTTAATATCTTGTTTATGTGTTTCTCAATATAATCGTCTCGGGATGTAATTGTTCCCAGTTCGTCAATATTTGCGTAATTGAAATTGACTTTATCAGCATATTTTATAATTTTAATTCCATCTTCTTCATTTATGAATTCCCCCTTTGAATTAAATAGCTTTAATGCGTTCCATTGCTTTTTATTATGACTAGCAGATAGCATGATACCTCCGCTAGCTTTTTCTGAGTTTATAGCTATTCCTAAGGTAGGAGTTGGTGACACACCTAAATCAACAACGTTAATTCCAATTCCAACAAGAGTGTTATTAACCAATGAATGAGCCATAGAACCAGAAATTCTTGAATCTCTTCCAGTATAAACCATTATCTCTCCTGATCTATTTTCTTTAATCCATTTTCCATAAGCTGAAGTAAATCGAACAATATCTAATGGAGTAAAATTTTCCCCAGGTATACCCCCTATCGTCCCACGAATTCCTGAAATTGATTTTATTAAGGTCATATTATTTGAAACATTAAAACCTTGCAATTTAAATTATAATAAGCAAATCTAGCCGCTTGACAAGTTTTTATTATAATATTCAATTCAATAATGGAAAATCATTTTACCCAATTATAAATTCTTAAAAAAAAGTTATTAAAAGAATTAATTTAGCGGGATGAATTTTTTAGGTCACATTTATTTGTCAGGTCAGGATACAGAATTAGCTATAGGCAATCTAGTCGCTGACCAAATAAAGGGAAATAGAATTTCAGAACTGCCCGATAAAATAAAAAATGGGATTGTTTTACACAGATTAATTGATGAATTTACAGATAATCATATCTCATACAAAAAATGTGTTCGTAAATTATTTCCAAAATACAGACACTACAGTAGAATTATTATTGACATGTATTTTGATCATTTTTTAGCTACTAACTGGGATAATTTTCACAAAACACCTTTAAAAATTTATTCAAATAGTTTTTATGAGAAACTTGAAAAATCGTGTTTTTATTTCAATGATCAGGTTCAATACTTTATATGTAATTTGATTAATCAAAAATGGCTAGAAAAATATTCAAATCTTAAAGATCTTGAGGCTATTTTGAAGCAAATGGAAGGAAGGACAAAATTCCCTTCTAAATTAGCAGCTTCAACTTATGATTTAATTGAAAAATATACCTATTTTGAAAGCCATTTTTTCCATTTTATGGAGGATGTAATTTTTTTTTCAAAAAATAAATTAAAAGATTTATGATAGTTAGAATTTTAACAAAGTTCACATATATAATATTAAGCCTTTCTTTCCTTTTAAGTGGTTGTAATAAGACTAAAGATATTAAAGCAGCTGTTGTAAGTGCACGTAAAGAGGCTTCAGATATAGGAATAACTATATTGAATAAGGGCGGATCTGCATTTGACGCTATGATAGCAACCGATTTAGCTCTTACCGTTTGCTTTCCAAATGCAGGAAATATTTCTGGAGGTGGATTTTTAGTATACAGAACTGCCTCAGGTGAAGTTGGTAGTTTGGATTATCGTGAAAAGGCTCCACTAAATGCATATGAAAAAATGTATTTGGATGAAAATGGAGACGTTATTCCTGAAAAAAGTACATTGGGTGGACTGGCAGTTGGTGTTCCAGGAACGGTCGCAGGTTTAGCTGAAATTCATAGCAAATTTGGCACATTGCCTTGGGAAGATCTTGTTAAACCCGCTATTGATCTTGCTATGAACGGGTATATAGTTACTGAGAAACAGGAACGAAGCTTTAGAAATAAAAAAGATGATTTTATCAAAATTAATGGTGAAAACACTTTTTATGCTCAGGATTTTAAAGCTGGTGATACAGTGAAAAACATAGCTTTAGCTGAAACACTTAAACGTATCTCTAAATACGGTGCTAAAGGATTTTATGAGGGCCCTGTAGCTGAATCATTAATTAAGAGAGTTCGTGAAGCTGGAGGAATAATTACTCACGAAGATTTAATTAAATATAAGCCTGTTTGGAGAAAGCCTTTAAATTTCAAATATAAAAACTTAAATATATATTCAATGGGCCCGCCATCAAGTGGTGGAGTTTGTCTTGGTCAAATACTTAAAATGATTGAGCCATTTAACATAGGTCAGTATTATCATAATTCTGAAAAGGCAATCCAGCTCATAGTTGAAGCTGAACGTAGATCATATTCAGATAGGAGTAAACATTTAGGAGATCCTGATTTTAATAAAATACCTTATAATCAAATAATTAGTAATAAGTACTTAAATAATAGGATGAAGTCATTTAGCTTCGATCTAGCCTCTCAATCAAAAGACATTCAAGCTGGTAAAATTTCTTGGACAGAGAGTGAGGAAACTACTCATTACTCAATATTAGACCAAAAAGGAAATGCAATTTCTGTCACAACAACTCTAAATGGGAGCTATGGATCAAAGGTATTTGTTGAAGATGGAGGATATTTTCTCAACAATGAAATGGATGATTTTAGTATTAAGCCAGGATTTGCAAACATGTTTGGCTTGATCGGTAGCGAAGCAAATTCAATAAAACCAGAAAAAAGAATGTTGAGTTCTATGACACCAACAATAGTAATGAAGGATGATAAGCTCTATATGATTCTTGGAACTCCAGGAGGATCAACAATTATCACATCTGTACTCCAAACAATACTAAATGTTTTCGAATTTGGAATGGATATTCAATCAGCGATAAATGCCCCACGCTTTCATCATCAATGGCTACCAGAAAAGATCGAATTCGAAAATGGTGTATTTGACGAGGTTTCGATGAAAAAACTTCAAGAAAAAGGGTATGACATAAAGCAAGATTATACTAGAGTGATTGGACGAGTGGATGCTATTTTAATTTCAAAAAATGGAATTATAACAACTGGTGCAGACCCACGTGGTGACGATAAAGCATCCCATTTGTATCATTAATCTTTATATTATTGCATGCTAGAAAATAACTACATAAATATTGAGGGAGCCCGCGTTCACAATCTAAAAAATATTGATTTAAAAATTCCAAGAAATAAATTAGTAGTTATTACAGGGCTTTCAGGAAGTGGAAAATCCTCACTTGCATTTGATACAATTTATGCGGAAGGACAAAGACGCTACATGGAAACTTTTTCAGCTTATGTAAGGCAATTTTTAGGAAATATGGAACGTCCTGAAGTTGATAAAATAGATGGTCTTTCACCAGTGATTGCAATAGAACAAAAAACCACCTCTAAAAGTCCAAGATCAACAGTAGGAACAATAACGGAATTGTACGACTACTTCAGACTATTATTTTCAAGAATTGGAGTTGCGTATAGCTATAAATCAAATCAAAAAATGATTAGCTACTCTGATTCACAGATTCAAGAATTAATTATTGAAGAATATTTAAACAATAAAATATCTCTCTTAGCACCAATAATTCAGTCGAGAAAAGGTCATTATAGAGAGTTACTGGATTCACTATCGAGGCAAGGATTTTCAAAAGTAAGGGTGGATCAAAAAATAATTGATTTATCACCTGGATTAAAATTAGATCGATACAAAACACATGATATAGAATTAGTAATTGATCGCTTTGTAGTCAAAAATAATAATGAGTTTAAAAAACGTCTTGAAGAGTCAATAAAAACTGCAATGTATTACGGTGATGGAACTGTATTGATATTTGATTTAGAAAAAGAATATACACGCTATTTCAGTAAAAACTTAATGTGTCCCTCTTCAGGGATTTCTTATCCATCACCAGAACCAAATACCTTTTCATTCAACTCGCCAAAAGGAATGTGTCCCGAATGTAAAGGTTTGGGGATTCAACACAAAGTGAATCTAAAAAAGATAATTCCGAATGATGAGCTCTCAATCGCTCAAGGTGGTCTTGCACCCTTAGGAACAAAAAAAAATAGTTGGACTTATCGTCAGATTGAAACCATTGCAACTTGCTATGGTTTTAATTTGACTGATCCGATAAAAATAATTCCAATCGAGGCAATGGAAGTTATATTGAAGGGAAGCAAAAAGAAGTTTGAAATCCCATCTAAAAATTTAGGAATTACACGAACATATAATATTGATTTTGAAGGAATAGAGAACTATATCAAAAATATTTATGTGGAATCACCCACAGCAAGCCTAAAAAGGTGGGCAGATGAGTTCATGGATAAGTTTCAATGCGAACAATGTTTTGGATCAAGATTAAGGAAAGAAGCGCTTAATTTTAGAATTAACAATAAAAATATATCCGAACTCACTAAAATGGATTTGAATGATCTCTTTAATTGGATAAAATCACTTTACAAATATTTAAATGAAAATGAGAGAAAAATTGCAACAGAAGTTATAAAGGAAATATCAAATCGATTAAAGTTTTTACTTGATGTAGGTCTTAATTATCTTCAGCTTAGTAGATCATCTAAATCTCTTTCTGGCGGAGAATCCCAAAGAATAAGGCTTGCTACTCAGATTGGATCGCAATTGATGAATGTATTATATATACTAGACGAACCAAGCATTGGTCTACACCAAAGGGACAATCAGAGGCTTATTAGCTCCTTAATTAGATTAAGGGATTTGGGGAATTCAATTTTAGTAGTTGAACACGATAAGGACATGATGTTATGTGCAGATCATCTTATTGATATGGGACCTTTAGCTGGAAAAAAAGGAGGTGAAGTTATATCTCAAGGGAAACCAAAACAAATTCTTTTAGACAATACTTTAACTGCAAATTACCTAAATGGAAACTTACAAATTAGTATTCCCGATTTTCGTAGAAAAGGAAATGGTAAAAAAATTAATTTAGTTGGTTGTTCAGGAAATAATTTGAAAAATATAAATATTGAATTCCCACTTGGTGTTATGATTGCTATAACAGGAGTTTCAGGAAGTGGAAAATCCTCTTTAATAAATGAAACCTTGTACCCTGCAATAAGTAACCATCTGTATAATTCATTTAAAATTCCACTCCCCTATCAAAGTATTAGTGGACTAGAAAATATTGACAAAATAGTTGATGTAAACCAAAGTCCTATTGGAAGGACTCCAAGAAGTAATCCTGTTACTTATTGCGGGGCTTTTAGTGAAATCAGAAGTTTATTTGCAAAAACCCCAGAAGCACAAATTAGAGGTTATAAACCAGGACGATTCAGTTTTAATGTAATCGGTGGTCGTTGCGAAAATTGTCAAGGAGGAGGAATGAAAATAATTGAAATGAATTTTTTACCCGATGTTCACGTTGAATGTGAAAGTTGTCGTGGAAAGAGATTTAACCGAGAAACCCTTGAGGTCAGATACAAAGGAAAATCTATTTCAGATGTTCTTAATATGTCGATAAATGAAGCTTGTGATTTTTTTGAACAAATTCCAAAAATATTTAGAAAACTTAATGCATTACAAGAAGTTGGTTTAGGCTATATCAATCTAGGACAACCTTCAACAACACTTTCAGGAGGAGAGGCACAAAGAGTGAAACTTGCTTCTGAACTTTCTAAAAAAGATACGGGTAATACATTATTCATTTTAGATGAGCCTACAACTGGCCTTCATTTTGAAGATATACGTGTTCTTATGGATATTTTAAATATTTTGGTTGATAAAGGAAATACGGTTATGATTATTGAGCATAATCTCGATGTAATCAAGCAGGCAGATTGTGTTTTTGACATAGGACCCGAGGGTGGAATAAATGGAGGTGAATTAACATGTAAAGGTACTCCCGAAGAGCTAATACTGAATCAAAACAGTCACACTGCAAAGTTTTTAAAGAAAGAATTAGAAATGAAATACACGACGACTTAAATGAAAAAGAAATTCGATCCTTTCATTTGTATCTTTATTTTTTTGCTACAATTCAAAGTAATATCTCAAACTAACTATAATATTTACTGTGAATTAGATTCAAAAGAAAAAACAATAACAATTTCTCAAACAATAACATTTAAAAACACATCAAATAATAAATTAGATAAAATTTATTTAAATGATTGGGCCAATTCATATGAAGGTACAGAATCTCAGCTTGTAAATCATTTAGCAAACCAATTTAATCGCAGTTTTTATTTTAGCGCAAAAAATAAGCTTGGATACAGTGAAATTGAAAGAATAAATGGTAACCAAGGTATTTTAATATGGTCAAGGCTTAAGGATCAGCTTGACATAATCGAAGTTATACTACACGATCCCTTGAATCCAGGCGAAATAACAAATTTTTCTATTAATTATAAAGTTAAACTACCAGACGATAAATTTACTGGATATGGTGTAAATTCAAATAATAAGATATTCTTCAGAGATTTTTTTATAAGCGTTAGTCCTTTGAAAAAGGATTCTTGGATTTTACAGAGTAATCTTGGTTTAAGGGACAACAGTAACCCTCCTTCTAGTTATTTTATTAACTGGAAATATCCTAGTAACTACAATTTAGTTTCAAACTTAAAAAACATATCAAAAAAAAATTATGCTGGTGATCTAATATCCAATCAATTTGAAGCAGCCAAATTATCAAGTCCTGAATTTATATTTGATGAAAAGAATGATTTTAAGAAAATAGTTTTTAGCGATGGATTTATTGTCGAGACTGATATTTTGCCAAAAAAAAATGGAAACGTCAAGCTAGAAAAATCTTTACAAAAAATTTATTTATTCACAAAAAATATCTTAGGTCCATTGGAAAGAGATAGATTACTAGTTCTCAGGAAAGACTATATCAAAAATCCTTTAGTCGGGATAAGTGAAGCCTTCTCATTTTTAAAGCCGTTTAGTGAAGAGTTTATTTTTGAAACAAAGTTTATTAAAGCATTTTTGGCATCATATTTACACGAACTTTTAGATATAAATAAGAGAAAAAATCATTGGATTCCTGGGGGTATTCAAACATATATAATGATGAAATACGTTGAAAAATTTTATCCTGAAACAAAATTTCTCGGAGCTTTAAAGGATTTTAAAATTTTAGGAATTCCATTTTTTAAAGGGTATAGTGCTCCCAAAATTGGATTTAATGAAAGTTTTTCTTTTATATATGAGTTTGGGGAACATGCAAATAACCAGCAATCAGATACTCTAGGCAGAGAAAAATTGACAAAATCTAATGAGCTTTATACCTCACCCTATCATGTTGGATCAGGTTTATTTTATCTTGATCAATATTTAGGGAAAAATATATTAGAAGAAGGTCTGCGTGAATTCTCTTCGAGCAATGGAAAAGATTCGTTTAAAATAATTTTAGAAAATAAATCTAGCAAAAATCTAAATTGGTTTTTTAGTGACTATATAACCGACAGAGAGGCATTTGACCTTCACATAAAAAATACTTTAAAAAATAAAACAACAACTTTGATTACAATTAGCGAGAAGAACGGTAGAAAATTACCATTTAAATTAGATTTTATTAAAAATGACAGCATTATAAAAGAGAAATGGTATTTTCATTCAGGTAAGGATTCAATATACAAATTAAAAAGAGGTGAATATGATTATGTGGCTATAAATTCTAACCGGTACTTACCTGAAAAAAACAGACATAATAATTGGAAATACTTAAAACCATCTCATGGTATTAAACCCCTCAAATTAACATTTTATGGTGACAGTGAAAACCTAAAACGTAATCAACTATTTTATCACCCAATATCAGATTTTAATGTATATGACGGGTTTACTGCAGGGATGAGAATTTATAATACAAGAGTAAAAAATCAACCTTTCGAACTTGATGTACATCCGCAATACTCATTTAAGGAAAATGATTATGTTGGTTTCTTTAGAACACGATACAGGTTTATCAACCATAAAAGTAAAAATTATCTAAATCAGGCTTTTATAACAGGTAAAAGTTATCATTACAATACAAATTTAAGATATACCTCGATACAACCCTCTTTTTCAATGTATTTCAGACCTTTAGATTTGAGATCCAACAAGAGACAACAATTAAATGTTTCATGGTATAACGTTTTTAGAGAAAGAGATCCTGAAATTGTAGTTAATCCTGATTACAGTGTACTAAGTTTTCTTCATCGTTACAATAACTCTGATGCGGTAAATGTTTTTTCAACAACATCAAATCTTGAAATATCTGGTAAATTTGGTAAAATTCATTTTACAAGTCAATACAGAAAATTATTTCCTAGCGGTCGCCAGTTTTCAGTTCGTTTTTTTGCTGGAAAATTTATTTGGCATAATACACTTGAAACTCAATTTTTTGATTTTAATCTTAATCGTTCACCTGATTATCTTTTTCGTTATGATTATTTAGGTAGATCTGATGAAACTGGTATTTGGAGTCAACAATTTGTTCCTGCAGAAGGTGGATTTAAGTCATTTTTTGATGAGTCCTCATCGAATAATTACATGCTATCGATTAATGCCTCAATAGGAATCTGGAAATGGATAGAGCTTTATGGTGATATAGGGACTCTAAAAAATCAAGGAAGAAATTCAGTAAGTTATTTTGATTCAGGAATTAAATTAAATCTTGTTCAAGATTATTTTGAACTGTTTTTTCCTCTTTATTCTTCAAATGGTTTTGAACCATCACAAGACTTCTACTCCACTAAAATTAGATTTCTTTTTTATCCTAGGTTAAGCACATTAAGTAGTCTTTTTACTCGAAAATGGTTTTAATAATTTAAATAAAAAATTTTTTAATTTAAGTCTAAGGTAATTTAAGGCCACCTTTTTTGTATTTTGCAGCAGCTTATGAATATTGAAAATAAAGGAGAGGAACTTAAGATTTCATATGATGATTTTAAAGGCCAAGTAATTAGTGATTATAAAATTGCTGTAACGAGTAGGGAGTGTAGTGTACTTGGAAGAAGAGAGGTTTTTTCTGGGAAAGGAAAATTTGGAATTTTTGGAGATGGGAAGGAATTACCTCAATTAGCCTTAAATCATTTTTTTAAAAAAGGTGATTATAGAGCAGGATATTATAGAGACCAGACCCTCCTAATGGCACAAGGACTCCTTACTACATCGAATATTTTTGCATCCTTGTATGCTGACTTAGATCTTAAAAGAGAACCTATGTCAGGAGGAAGGCAAATGGGTGGCCACTTCATGACAGCCAACAAAAATCAAAATAATGAATGGTTAAACTTATTAAAAATCAAAAATCATAGTGGAGATATTTCACCCACTGGATCCCAGATGCCAAGACTATTGGGTCTTGCCCAGGCATCAAAAATTTATAGAGACCTTAATATAAAAAACAGTAAAAACTTTTCAGATAATGGAAATGAAATTGCATGGGGAACGATTGGAAATGCAAGTACAAGTGAGGGAATGTTTTTTGAGGCGATAAATGCTGCAGGTGTTCTTCAGGTTCCAATGGTAGTAAGCATTTGGGATGATGGTTATGGGATTTCAGTTTCAAATGAAGAGCAAACAACAAAACAAAACATTTCCGAGGCACTCAAAGGTTTTCAAAGGACCGATAGTGAAAAGGGTTTTGAAATATTGTCGGTAAATGGATGGGATTACTTAAGCTTAATCGAGACGTATAATTTTGCTTCAAAAATTGCAAGGTCTGAACATGTACCGGTTTTGATTCATGTAAAAGAGTTAACTCAGCCATTAGGACATTCATCTTCTGGATCACATGAAAGATATAAAACTAAATCACGTCTTGAGTGGGAAAAAGAGTATGACTGCAACCTTAAAATGAGAGAATGGATAATAAGTGAAGGCTTAGCAACTGAATTAGAATTAGAGAATATCGAAAAACAAATTGTAACTGAGGTAAGGAACATAAGGCGTGAAGCATGGAATAACTATCAGTCTCCAATAATCAAAGAAAGAGAAAACTTGATAAAATTTGAATCAGCACTAAAAAAAATTACACAAAATGACCCACAAATACACTTAATTTTTTCGCATTTAGAAAAAATAGATGAAATTGGATATAAGGATCTTATATCTGCAGGTAGAAAAATAAATTTAATTCTTGCAAAATACGATTACAGTGGTTTTGAAAATTATATGAAATGGTTTAGAGACTTATATCAATTCGTGTCAAACAAAATTTCATCTGACTTATATAGTGTCTCTGTAAATGATTTGGAAAAGATTAACAATATTCAGCCAATTTATAAAAAAGAGTCAGGAACTGTTGACGGGAGAATAATTATAAGAGACAATTTTGATGCATTATTTAAAAAGTATGACAATATTATAATGTTTGGAGAAGATGTTGGAAAAATTGGTGATGTAAATCAGGGTATGGAGGGTATGCAAAAGAAATATGGAAAAATTAGAGTATCAGACACTGGGATTAGAGAGTCAACAATTATTGGACAGGGAATAGGATTGGCGTTCCGTGGACTTCGTCCAATAGCAGAGATCCAATATCTGGATTACATTCTTTATTGTTTACAAATATTAAGTGATGATTTAGCTTCAATGAGCTATAGAACTGTAGGGAAACAATTTGCGCCTTTAATAGTAAGAACAAGAGGTCACCGTTTAGAAGGAATTTGGCATTCAGGTTCACAAATGGGTGGTTTAATTAATTTACTAAACGGTATTTATATACTGACACCGCGTAATATGACTCAAGCTGCTGGTTTTTACAATATGCTTATGAAAATTAAGCAGCCTGCTATAGTGATTGAATCTCTAAACGGATACCGAGTTAAAGAAAAAATGCCAGAAAATTTAGGTGAGTTTACTATTCCAATAGGCAAAATTGAAACTATTTTAGATGGAAATGATATTACAGTTTTATCTTATGGCTCTACATTGAGAATTGTTGAGAATACAGCAAAAAGGTTATTGCAGGAAGGAGTTTCAATTGAAATAATTGATTTGCAGTGTTTGATACCTTTCGATATTAAAAATGAAATTAAAGAAAGTATAAGAAAAACAAATCGATTATTAATTGTAGATGAAGATGTTCCAGGAGGTGCTTCGGCATATATACTGCATCAACTACTTGAAAAACAAAACATATTCAATTTACTTGACTCAACTCCCAAATTGTTAACAGCAAAGGCACATAGACCCGCTTACGGAAGTGATGGTGATTATTTTTCAAAACCTTCTGAGGACGATATTTTTGAGGCAGCTTATGAAATTATGAATGAACATAATCCTATTAAATATCCTATTGTGTCTGGTAAATAAAAACTAGTTTTTGATTGAAAAAAGTTTCAATACCAGTTCTTCAAGAACTGTTTCATTCTTTTTGTTGTATCCACCAACACCCTTTGATTTTAAATCAGCTTTCATAATATATTCAAGTGCTTGAGAAATTTGTATTATAGAAAATCTTTCTGAAACTCTTTTATATTCATCCATAAAGTATGGATTAATACCAACTCTGCTTAAGTCATTTCCAACAGTTTTCAACAAAATCAGTTTTTGAAAATAAGTGTGTAATGATCCCAAAATAAGGACAATTGGGTTTTCTCTTAAATTACTACCTAAGAATTTTGCAATTTGAAATGCCTTTGAAAAATATCCTAGCCCAATTGCGCTTTGTAATTCGAAAACATTAAAATTTTTACTTATCCCTATATATTTTTCAATGTGTTCGTCATTTACTATTTCTCCTTCTGAAATTATAATTTTTAATTTTTTTAATTCACTGTCTAAACGGCTTAAATTATTTCCAATATTCGATACAAGTAACTCAGTTGCAATAGGAGAAATTTCTAATCTAATATTATTAGCACGATCTCGTATCCAATTTAGTAGCTGATTATCATTTATACTTCTGAAGTTTCCAATCTCGCCATGAATTTTGACATTTTTGTATAGCTTTTTTCTTTTATCAAATTCTTTATTTTTGTAACAAAAAATTATAATCGAATGCTCAGAAGGTTGAGATACGTATTTTGCCAAATAATCATATTCAGATATGCGCATATTTTGAGCCTCATTTACTATTATCAGATTATATTTTGATAACATTGGAAAACGCCTAGCCGATTCAATAATTTCAGATGCACTTGTATCTTGCCCATAAAATTTTGTGAAGTCGAACTCTTTTGAAGATTCTTGAACAATTTTATTTACAATGATAGATGAAATAGAATCTATAAAATAATTTTCTTTTCCCGATAGAAGATAGAAAGGTGAATAGTTCTCCTTTTTAATATTTAAGAGTATTTTATTATAATCTTGCATCTAAAAATTTTGTTGCACCTTTATACAATGGAAGAATTAAAATTTCCAAAATATAATCTACAAATTAAAAATATAGAAAATAAAAAATATATTTTCGAACCCATACGTAAAAAATGGCTTTTGTGCACACCTGAAGAATGGGTAAGGGTCAATTGTATTAATTATATTATTCATACTAAAGGGTATCCACCTTCTTTAATTAGTGTTGAGCACCAAATAGATGTTTATGGATTAAAAAAGAGGTTTGATTTATTAGTCTACAATATCGATCTGTCACCCTTTATTTTAATAGAATGTAAATCACCTGTTGTAAAAATAAATCAAAAAGCATTTGATCAAATTATTCAATATAACCTTAAACTCAAATGTCCTTATCTTATGATTACAAATGGCCTAAATCATTATTTTTGCAATGTAATTCAAAATGAAAAAAAAATTGAGTTTGTAGATTCTGTTCCTTCTTATTCGAAAGAAAAATGAAACGAGTTGCAGTTGTTCTTCTAAATTTTAATGGTTTAGAATTATTAAAAAAATTCTTAGAGGATACAATTTTATATAGTGCTGAGGCAGATTTTGTTTTAATTGACAATTGTTCAACCGATAATTCAGTATCTTGGTTTAAATCAAAATATCCAAATTTACTTTGTATACAATTAGATAAAAACTATGGATATGCAGGGGGTTATAACAAAGGGCTTAAATACGTAAAAAACAAATATTATGCCCTTTTAAATACTGATTTGATTGTTACAAAAAATTGGCTTAATCCGATTATCAAAAAATTAGAGACTAGTAGTAAAATAGGTGTTATTCAACCCCACATTTTAGATTTCAATAATAAAAATTATTTTGAATATGCAGGAGCTGCAGGAGGATATATTGATAAATATGGTTTCCCATATTGCAGAGGCAGAATATTTAGAACTGCTGAGGTAGATAAAGGTCAATATAATTTACCTAAAGAAATTTTTTGGGCTAGTGGTGCTTGTTTTGTAATAAAAAGTAAATTATTTTGGGAATTAAATGGTTTTGATTCTGACTTTTTTGCGCATCAAGAGGAAATTGACCTATGTTGGAGAATTTTCAATCGGAACTATAAAATATATGCAATAGGTGAGTCTAAGGTCTATCATATAGGTGGCGCTACTTTACCAAAATCTCCAAACAAAACATATTTAAACCACAGAAATTCACTTTTCATGTTAATAAAAAACCTTCCAAATAAAAATAAATTTAATATTTTGATTGTACGATTATTGATAGATTACTCTATTATTTTTTATTATCTATTTTCATTAAAATTATTGAATATAGTTTCTATACTTCGTGCACATATTGCATTTTATGCTTCATTTAGAAGATTTGCTGCTAAAGAGATTAAAGTGAACAAAAAATCAGATTATTTTAAATATAAAAGCATTTTACATGCATATTTAGTTAGAGGACACTCATATTTCGGAGATTTAAAGCACAAAAATTAAATAAATTCGTTTAATTTGTAAAATAAAAATTTTTAAAACAAATTTATTATGAAAAGAGCTATAACTTTATTAATATCTGGGGTTTTACTTGCATCATGTGTATCGCAAAAAAAATTCACAGAATTAGAAGAATTACAGCAAAACACAAAAGATCTTTTAGATTCAACAACTGTAAAATTAAATGCTACTAGCGAAGAAAAAGAGGCTGCATTAGCACAACTTGCCACTCTCACTGAACAAAATAAGTTTTTAAAAGAAAATAATCAAGATTTGATCGATAACATTGGAAATCTTACAACTCTTTCCAAAAAGGGTGCGGAAAACCTAGAAATGTCTCTAGAAAGCATGAAGGAAAAGGATGTTCGAATCCAAAAAATGCAAGACGCTGTTACAAAAAAAGATTCAGTCACCCTAGCACTAGTCACAAGTCTTAAGGGTGTACTTGGAAACCTTAGTGATGATGACATAGAGATAAATGTCGAAAAAGGTGTTGTTTATGTTTCAATTTCAGATAAACTATTATTTAGAAGTGGTAGTTATACTGTAACAACCAGGGCAAAAGAAGTTTTGGGAAAGGTTGCTAAAGTCGTAAATGAAAAACCTGATATCGAATTTATGGTTGAAGGTCATACAGATAACGTTCCTATTAAAATTGACGGAATTCAAGATAATTGGGAACTTTCCGTTAAGCGTGCAACAGCTGTTGTAAGAATTTTAGAAAAAGATTTTGGTGTTGCACCATCAAGAATGACTGCTGCGGGACGAAGCTATTACTTGCCAGTTGCAGATAATGATACTGCGTCTAATCGTGCGAAAAATAGGAGGACTAGAATTGTTGTCCTACCAAAATTAGACCAATTTTACGATCTTATAGATCAAGGTATGCAGTCTGCCCAATAAGCGGATTTATAAAAAACTAAGAAAGGGCTACTCATACAAGTAGCCTTTTTTTTTAAGTAAATTTCCTTCCTTTGAATAAGGGAATATTAATCTTATCACACTCTTAAAATTGATGAACATTGAAAATAACATAAGTAATTTAAAAAATAGTATTCCGGACAATGTTGATATTGTTGCTGTATCAAAAACCAAACCCATAAATGACTTAATTAAAGCTTATCAAGCCGGTCAGAGAATATTTGGTGAAAATAAAGTTCAAGAAATGGTAGCAAAATTTGAGCAATTACCAAAAGATATAGAGTGGCACATGATTGGACATGTACAAACAAATAAAGTAAAATATATGGCCGCTTTTGTAAATACTATACAGTCGGTCGATAGTCAAAAACTACTTAAAGAAATTCAAAAACAAGCATATAGAAACAGACGAATAATAAGATGCCTCATACAAATCAGGATTGCTGATGAAGACACCAAATTTGGTATAGAGCCTTCAGAGTTAAATGATTTTTTAAATTTTTCTAAAATGCTACCAAATATTAAGATCACAGGACTAATGGGGATGGCAAGTTTTACAAACAATAAAAATCAGATTAGAAATGAATTTAGAATGCTTTCAAACCTTTATGATGATTTTAGTGATCTTAAAGTATTATCAATTGGTATGAGTGGCGACTATCAGATAGGAATTGAAGAGGGCTCAACAATGATAAGAATTGGAAGTAAAATTTTTGGAGAGAGAAACTTTTGAAATGTATGCCATTTTAGATATTGAAACAACTGGGGGTGATTATGATGAAGAAGGAATTACAGAAATTGCAATATATCAATATGATGGTTATAAAATTACAGACCAATTTTGTAGTTTGATTAATCCCAAAAAACAGATTCAACCATTTGTAAGAAAACTTACTGGAATAAATGAAAAGATGCTGCGAAATGCACCTATTTTCTTTGAAGTTGCTAAACGAATTGTAGAAATTACAAAGGATTGTATAATTGTTGCTCACAATGCCGCTTTTGACTATAGAATATTAAAAACTGAATTCAAAAGACTTGGTTACGTCTATGAAAGGAAAACAATTTGCACAATAAATTTATCAAAGGAACTACTACCCGATCAAAAAGCGTTTAGCTTAGGAAAGCTAGCTAGTAATCTTGGTATTCCCTTTTCAGAAAGACATAGAGCATTTGGAGATGCCCAAGCAACTCTTAAACTCTTTGAATTACTTATTGAAAAAGATATAGGTAAAAATATAATTAGAGAACATACAAAGATTTTAAAGAATAATAAAACACCAAAAAGGTATCTTAAAATTATTGACAAATTACCATCTAAAATGGGAATATATTATATTCTTGATGCAAATAACGAAATTATATACATCGGGAAAAGCAAAAATATCAAACAATCTGTTATTCAGGATTTAACCTCATCAAACAAAAAATCTATGATAATTCAAGATAAAATATCTAAGGTCTCTTTTTCTATTACTGGCGGAAAACTAACCATACATCTAAAGCAACAAAATGAAATAAAAATTAATCGTCCTAAATTAAATGGTTCCGCTAAATATAGAATTTATCCAATTGGAATCAGAATTGATAATACAAAAACCTATCATAGTATAATTGTTGAGCAAGTCAAAAATAATTTTGAATATTTATCTGTCTTTAAAAACAAAAATTTAGCAGAAAAGACAGTATCAATTTTGGCAGACGAATTTAAAATACAGCTCAAAAATTCAAACAGCATAAATTCAGATAGTAACAAGACAATTCAAAAAAAAGATACACCTAAACAGCATAATAAAAAAATCATGGAATTATGTAAGTCATTTTCATATCCTTTCCCTGATTTCTTGTTCACCGAAAACGGTAGAAAACATGGAGAATTCACTTTTATTTTAATAAAAAATAATCAATTTAAAGGTTATGGATATTTTGAATTATACCATCAAATTAAATCAATGTCACAGATAGAATCTCGTCTTGTTTCAATGGAAGAAAATAATGATGTTAAAAAATTAATTTATAGTTTTTTAATAAAAAAGAAATATTTAAAGTTGATAAATTTATAAGTATTCAGAAAATATAATAGATTTTAATTAGAAGTTTACTTTAATTTATAATAATGAAAAGATTGCAACATCGTCTTCACACAATAATATATGAAGCTGATACTCCGGCGGGAAGACTTTTTGATGTTTTATTATTGATAACTATATTATTAAGTGTTTTTTTTGTTTCATTAGAAAGTATTGAATCAGTAAGTAATGTTTATAGTGAATACTTGAATATAGCAGAATGGGTAGTTACAATTTTATTTACAATTGAATATTTACTGAGAATTATATGCGTTCGGAGACCACTCAGTTACATTTTCAGTTTTTATGGAATAATTGACTTTGTTTCAATTGTCCCAAAATACCTTTCTTTGATTATAATTGGGACAAACAGTTTAGTAGCTTTAAAAGCACTTCGTCTATTAAGAGTATTTAGAATACTTAAGCTTGCGCCATATATAGGCGAGTCTAATGCCTTATTAAAAGCTTTAAGAGCAAGCGGAAGGAAAATATTCGTGTTTCTTTTTAGTGTAGTCATTTTGTGCATCATTTTTGGAAGTATTATGTATCTTGTTGAAAGTGAAAAAAGTGGTTTTACTAGTATACCAAGTAGTATTTACTGGTGTATAGTAACTCTAACAACTGTTGGTTACGGTGATATTGCACCTGTAACTCCATTTGGGCAATTTTTAGCATCAATAATAATGGTTTTAGGTTATGGTATAATAGCTGTTCCAACCGGAATTGTTACAGCTGAAATGACAAAAAACAAGAATGTAGATTTAAATACCCAATCTTGTCCATATTGTATGAATTCTGATCACAAAGAAGGTGCAATTTATTGTCACGAGTGTGGTAAAATACTTAATGATGAAAAATAATACTTTAATTTATGTTGCTGGACCAACAAGTGTCGGTAAGACTAAATTCAGTATTGAGCTTGCTAAAAAATTTAAAACGGAAATACTTTCATGCGACTCAAGACAATTTTACAAAGAAATATCTATTGGTACGGGTGTTCCGAGTAAAGAGGAATTATCAGCGATTAAGCACCACTTTATACAACATAAGTCAATAAGAGATATATATACTGTAGGAGACTTTGAAAAAGAAATTATTCATAAAATAAATAAGCTTTTTAAAGATAATAAGACACTTATAATGGTTGGGGGATCAGGCATGTATGCGGATGCGGTTATGTTTGGCTTAGATAAATTCCCTAAAGTTTCAAAAGAAACAAGAAAACAAATTAATTATTACTACAAAGCCCATGGTCTAAAATCATTGCAAAAATTACTTTATCAAAAAGATCCGATTTATTTCAATATGGTTGACAAGGAAAATCCCGTTCGCCTTATAAGAGCATTAGAAGTTTCGATTAGCTCTGGTATACCCTATTCCTCATTTTTAGGAAAGTCAAATAAAAAACGTCATTTTGTTTCTAAAATGATTCTTCTTCAGTGTCCGAGGGAAAAACTTTATAATAAAATTAATAAACGGGTCGATTTAATGCTACACAATGGACTCAAGGAAGAAGCATATAATTTAATGAAATATAGAAATTTAACACCTTTAAAAACTATTGGGTATAAAGAACTTTTTAATCATTTTGAGGGAATACTTTCTTTTGATGATGCTATCAATGAGATAAAAAAAAATACAAGAAGATTTGCAAAAAAACAAATAACGTGGTTCAAAAAATATGATAATGCATTCAGGTTTTCTTCTTCGAAATCTGCTTCAGAAGTTTTTAATATTTTAAATGATTTAAATTAAGTTGTCAAGACTTTATAATTTAAAGTCAATAAAATTCTTCCAGTTTTATGAAATATATTTTATAAGTTTTCTAAGTAATCATTTAAATTTTTTTGCACTCTATTTAATATATCGGGTGAAGAGTTTTTTATGAAAGATTTACCCATAATCTTTTCATATAATTCTATATATCGTTTTGAAACAGATGAGACAAAGTTGGCATTCATTTTAGGTAATTTTTGTCCAGGAAGTCCTTGAAAATTATTATCGATAAGCCATTCTCTAACAAATTCTTTTGATAGTTGTCTTTGACTTTCTCCTTTATCTTGTCTTAGAGAATAACCTTTTTCGTAAAAATATCTAGAAGAATCAGGTGTGTGAATTTCATCAATCAATACAATCTCTCCTTCTGTAGTTTTACCAAATTCGTACTTTGTATCAACTAGTATTAATCCTTGTTTTTTTGCAATAGCAGTACCACGTTCAAACAATTTTTTAGTGTAAATCTCTAAAGCCTCATAATCAGACTTACTAACGATTCCCCGAATAATTATTTCTTCCTTAGAAATATCTTCATCGTGACTACCCTTATCTGCTTTAGTTGAAGGTGTTATAATAGGCCTTTCAAATTTATCATTTTCTTTCATGCCGTCGGGAAGATTAATACCACATATTTTTCTATGACCTGATTTATAAAGTCTTGCAGCGTGACCTGTCAGATATCCCCTTATCACCATTTCAATTTTAAATGGCCTACAAATTTTCCCAACAGAAACGTTTGGATCAGGTGTCGCTAGTAGCCAATTGGGTACAATATCCTCTGTCATAGAAAGCATATTATTAGCTATCTGGTTTAGTATTTGACCCTTATACGGTATGCCTTTAGGTAAAACTACATCGAAAGCTGATATCCTGTCTGTCACAACAATGACTAACAGATTATTTTTTAATTTGTAAACATCACGAACTTTTCCAGTGTACTTTTTATTTAGTCCCTGAATTTTGAGATCTGTTTTTACTAATACATTAGACATTTTTATTTATTGTTCAGTCTTTTTATATGCTTCAATTATTTTTTTCACAAGTGCGTGTCTAATCACATCTTTTTCATCAAGCTTTATGATTCCTATTCCATTTGAATTTTTAAGTATCAAAAGAGCCTCATTTAGCCCTGACATTATGCTCTTAGGAAGATCAATTTGTTCTGGATCACCAGTGATCATAAATTTTGAATTTACACCCATTCTAGTTAAAAACATTTTCATTTGTGAATGAGTTGAATTTTGTGCTTCATCAAGAATTACAAAAGCATCATCTAGGGTTCTTCCCCTCATAAAAGCCAATGGAGCTATTTGAATTGTGCCTTTTACTAAATAGTTTTGCAGGGATTCATTTGGAATCATATCGCGTAATGAATCATATAATGGCTGCATATAAGGATCAAGTTTTTCATTTAAATCACCGGGAAGAAAACCTAGATTTTCTCCTGCTTCAACTGCAGGTCGTGTTAAAATTATTCTTTTAACTTCTTTATCTTTTAAAGCTTTTACTGCTAAAGCGACTCCAGTGTAAGTTTTTCCAGTTCCAGCAGGGCCAATCGCAAATACCATGTCATTTTTATCCATCGATTCTACTAACCTTTTTTGGTTAAGTGTCTTGGCTTTAATAATTTTCCCACCTACTCCATGTAAAATATTAACTTCCGTTCCACCATTCAATACTTTTTTTTCTTTTTTGTCAGCAAAAATAATTCTTTCAATTATCTCATCATTTAAAACATTGTATTTGCCATAATGTGCAATAAGCATATCCGTTTTAATAGAAAATTCTTGAAGAATATTTTCCTCTCCATATGCTTTAAGGGTGTTACCCCTGGCAACTATCTTAATCTTTGGAAAATAAGTTCCTATTTTAATGATATTTGCATTCTGATTACCAAAAAATTCTTGAACGCTTACTCCAGATAAGTCAATTTTAATTTCATTCAAAGGCTATAAATTTAAAATGGTTTATTTTTATATTTAGTTAATTTCTATTTTATAAAATTAGATATTTTTAACATAATTAATAATTATAAACTCACTTTATGCCAATAGTAACTTTAACTACAGATTTTGGACATAAAGACTACTCTGTTTCAGTTATTAAAGGGGCTTTGATACAACAAATTTCTAATGTAAGAATCATAGATATATCTCATGATATTAGTCCTTATAACCCATCAGAAACTGCATACATTTTGAAAAATGCATTTCGATCATTTCCAAAAGGAAGTATACATATTATTGGTGTAGAATCTGAATGGACACCAGAAAATTCTCACCTAGTTATGGAATTTCAAGAACACTATTTCATATCTTCTGACAATGGAGTATTATCATTAATAAAAGAAGATTTTATTGCAACTAAAATTGTTGAAATCAATATCCATAAAAAAGTGATCTCTGCATTTCCTGTTTTAGATGTTTTTATAAATGTCGCTGCTCATATTGCAAGAAACGGAAAACTCGAAGTCATTGGTAAATCAGTTACCAAGATCAAAGAATTGACAAATATTAAACCTGTCATAAATAAAGATAAAAACCAGATTTTAGGTAGTGTTATTTACATTGATAATTATGGCAATTTAGTTACGAGCATTAAAGAATCTCTTTTCCATGATGTTGGCAAATCAAGAGGCTTTACAATTTTTGCAAGAAATGTAAAATTTAAAAAAATATATAAAAGCTACAGCCAGGCAATTAATTTCAGATTACCAAAAGAAAAAAGAGAAGAGGATGGAAAAAAAATCGCTCTGTTTAACACTGCTGGTCATCTTGAATTGGCTGTTTACAAAAGTAATCCACTAACAGTTGGTGGAGCTGGATCTCTTTTTGGATTGGGTTACCGTGACCCTGTAACTGTTCAATTTGATTGATATGTGGTATATAGCAAAGAATGAATTTAATTTTTATTTTAACAGCTTTACAGCGTATTTGGTGATAGGATCTTACTTAACAATCAACACATTAATTTTGTGGTTTTTTGACACACCTTACAATTTTTTAAATTACGAGATTGTAGATATAAATTTATTTTTTGAAATAAGTCCTTGGCTCTTAATGATTTTAATTTGCTCATTGTCAATGGGAAGTTTTTCTCGAGAGGTATCAAGTGGAACTATAGAATTATTAGTCACAAAACCCCTAAATGCAAATGAAATATTTGAAGGAAAGTTTTTAGGTATTACTTTTATTTTCTGTGTATGCATTTTTATGAATATTTTTAACATAGTAGCACTGAATTCCTTATTGACATTTGAGTCAGAATTAGATTTGTCATTAATATTTTCTTCCTACTTCGGATTATTTCTTATCGGAATTATATTTATAAGTATAAGCTTATTTTGCTCAATTTTATTTGGAAATCAAGTCGCATCATTTTTAACAGCTTTTATCCTATGTAATTTTCAATATTTTTTTTGGGATTTCTTGGCTAGTTTTGTCACTAACCCTTGGAGTTTCAAAATAGTATCTAATATTGGCATAAAAACACATTATGTAGGACTATCACATGGTATTATAAAACTTGAAGACATTGTATATTTAATTGGTTTAATAGTAATTATTCATATGCTCGGTATTAATCAAATTAAAAAAGGTCAACTTAAATGAAATTGAATCATAAACTACTATTAACAATTTTATTGATTATAATTTTAATGTATTTAAGTAATATGTTTTTTATTCAAATTGATTTTACAAATGATAAAAGATATAGTCTTTCCAAAAGTTCACTCAATGAACTAAAGAAAATAGACGAGCCGCTAATAATTGATATTTTTTTAACAGGAAATTTGCCAAAAGCATATTTACCATTTCGAAATGAGTTAGATGCAATATTAAATCGGTTAAAGTATTATAATAATAAAATCATTCTTAAATATACTGATCCTTTAGAATATGCAAATTCAGAGTCTATAAATGAAGATATGCTAAAGTTTGGATTAGCACCAGAAATTGTAGTTCAGAATAAAAACGGAAATCGTGAAGAAAATATAATTTTTCCATGGTTAATTTTTAATTATAAAGGAAAATCTGAAAAAATAGGACTTTTAAAAAAACAACTTGGAAATACTCAAAATGAAAATATTTATCATTCCATTCAACTTCTTGAGAATGAGATCATGGATGGAATATATAGAGTTAGTTTAAGAAATAAGAGAAATATTGCTTTTTTAAGTTCACACGGCACTACAAAAAAAATTAAAATCGCAGACTTATTAAAAAACTTAAAACCGTATTATAATTTGTCAGGATTTAATCTAAAAAATTCAAAAGCTACACCTTTACAAAGATTAAATGATTTAACGATGTTTGATTTACTTATAATTTCAAATGCCTCTAAAAAATTCTCCCCAATTGATAAGTATATTTTAGACCAGTATAGTCTTAGAGGTGGAAAATTGATATGGATGATCAATGGAGTGGCGGTAAATAAAGATAGTCTTGTTAATGGATCTGGGGAAACTTATGCTTTGCCTCAAGAACTTAATCTTGAAGATTATTTTTTTCATAAAGGCATTAGAATAGAAAAAACATTAATTCAAGACCTATATTGTGCTCCTATTGTTCTTGCAAGTGGTTATGAAAATGATGTTCAATACATTCCTTATCCATGGGTATACTATCCAATAATAAAACCTAAAGACTCAACAATTGGAAAAAATACTGGTCCAATTCTTTGTCGATATGCAAGTCCAATTAAGACTATAGAAAATAAATTTTCTAAATTTTTGCTTTTGAAAAGTTCAGATTTCATAAAAACATCCTCTTTTCCTGCAGTGATAAGTTTAAAAAAAGCTACTAGTAAAATTGAACCCTCAACTTTCCTTCAAAAATCAAATGCAATTAGTTATTTAGTTGAAGGCCAAGATTATTCCCTATTTAGAAATAGGATTAAACCATTCAAATTTAATGGTAATATTGAAAAAGGGAAATTTGAAATGGTAATTATAAGTGATGGTAATATTGCTGAAAATCAAATTGATAAGGGTATACCCTTATCATTAGGCTACGACAAATGGACAAACAATTTCTATTCCAATAGAGCTTGGATAATAAATGTTATTCATTTTTTAGCTGGTAATAAAAATTATCTTAGCACAAAAGGTAAAAAATGGAATTTTGCTTTCTTTGATATTTCTAAAATAAATAAGTTTGGATCTTTTTGGAAATGGTCATTAATTCTTTTTCCCTACATAATTGGAATACTTAGTTTATTGATTAGTAATAGGCTAAGAAATAAACAACTGAAAATATAACTGTTGATAAGTTTCTTTTATGATTATAAGGTTTTCAAATATATTTGAAGATTATCACAAACTTTTAAAAATTACCAACTATCTATATTCTAATTAATATAAATTATTTAAAGAGATGAAATTTATTGCCTCAAGTAGCTTACTTCTTAGAGAACTTCAAATGATAGGGGGTATTATAAATAACACAACTACCCTTCCTATTTTAGAAAACTTCATGTTTGACATAAACAACGATAAGTTGACTCTAACCGCGTCTGATCTTGAGACAACTTTTTCAACACAAATAAATATAGAATCTGTAGATAATGGTAGAATTGCACTACCTGCCAAATTATTGTTAGATACGTTAAAAACATTTCCAGATCAACCTCTTACTTTTTTGAAAACTGAAAAAAATACAGTTGAAATTAATGCTAATAGTGGTAAATATTCTGTGGCATATGTTGATGGAAGTGAATTCCCGTTAGCAGCTCAAATTACAGATTCAATAAAAACAGTTATACCAAGTACTATTTTACATAGAGCAATTAATTCTACACTTTTTGCAACCGGTAATGATGATTTAAGACCAGTAATGAGTGGTGTATTTTTCCAATTTGATTCAGAATCACTCAAATTTATTGCAACCGATGCACATAAACTTGTGAAATACACAAGAAACGACCTAAAAACTGATCAAACTTCTGAATTCATAATGCCCAAAAAACCACTCCAGCTTCTTAAAGGAATAATGCAAGGATTAGATATTGATATAACTATTGAATATAACGATACTAATGCTCAATTTAGATTTGGTAATTCAATTTTAACCTGTAGACTTATTGATGGAAAATATCCTAACTATGAGGCTGTAATACCTAAAGAAAATCCAAATGAAATGGTTGTAAATCGAATGCAATTCTTAGATTCTGTCCGAAGAGTCAGTATTTTTTCAAATAAAACAACTTATCAAATTAGTCTAAGTATTGCTGGAGCACAAATTATAATATCTGCAGAAGACATTGATTATAGCAATAGTGCTGAGGAACGTTTAAATTGTGATTATCAAGGAGATGATATAAAAATTGGGTTTAACTCAAGGTTTTTAATTGAAATGTTAAACGGTTTAATTTGTGATGAAATCAAATTATCAATGTCACTCCCTAATAGGGCAGGTCTAATAACTCCTTTGGACAGCTTCGATAAAGGTGAAGAAGTTACGATGTTAGTAATGCCTGTCATGCTAAATTCTTGATCATAAAACATAAGCATCCCAAATCATATTAAATTTTTAAGAAATTAAAAATTTGATACTACAACTATATGGTTGATTTAACTAGTTCAGATAAACGCTTGTATGTACCATTTTCCAATTTTTCTCTTATACCCGCAAATGCGTTCAAAGTTATATCTACGTCTTCAAGTGAATGAGTTGCAGTTGGAATTAAACGCAATAAAATTAATCCTTTAGGAATAACAGGATATACAACAATTGAACAAAAAATTCCATAGTTTTCTCTCAAGTCTTGAACGAGTGCCATTGCCTCAGGTATGCTTCCCTTTAAATAAACAGGAGTTACGCAACTCTGAGTAGTTCCAATATCAAATCCTCTTTTAATAAGTCCGTTTTGTAAAGCATTTACATTTTCCCAAAGTTTTTCTTTAAGCTCCGGTCTAGAGCGTAACAAATCTAGCCTTTTTAGTGCACCTTTTACAAGTTGCATTTGCAATGATTTTGCAAACATTTGAGAACGCATATTATATTTCAGATAATCAATTATTTCTTTATCAGCTGCTACAAAAGCGCCAGTTGATGCCATAGATTTTGCGAAAGTTGCAAAATAAACATCTATTTGATCTTGTACATCCTGCTCGTTACCAGCACCTCTACCGTTTTCCCCTAAAGTACCAAAACCATGAGCATCATCTACTAAAAATCTAAATTTATATTTTGATTTTAATTTTACTATTTCTTTAAGTTTACCTTGCTCACCTCGCATCCCAAACACTCCCTCTGATATAACCAAGATACCTCCACCAGTTTGCTCAGCAACTTTTGTAGCCCTTTGCAAATTTTTTTCTAAACTTTCAACATCATTATGTTTATAGGTAAAACGTTTTCCTATATGAAGCCTAACTCCGTCAACAATACATGCATGGGCATCTACGTCATATACAATTACATCGTCTTTACTAACTAGGGTATCAACAGTGGAAAGAATTCCTTGGTATCCAAAATTCAAAAGATAAGCGGACTCTTTGTCTACAAACTCAGCTAACTCTTGCTCTAGCTGTTCGTGGAGTTCAGTGTGACCTGACATCATTCTAGCTCCCATTGGATAGGCTGACCCAAACTCAGCTGCAGCTTCAGCATCAGCTTTTCTGATCTCAGGTAAGTTAGCTAATCCTAGGTAGTCATTGACACTCCATGTTATAACCTCTTTACCTTTGAATTTCATTCTATTTGAGATTGGTCCTTCTAGCTTTGGAAATACAAAATACCCCTCTGCTTGAGATGCCCATTTACCTAAGGGACCTTTATTTTCGTGTATTCTATCAAATAAATCTTTCATTTTTTTTCATTTAGCTCATTTACATATTCTATCTGTTGATGTGATTCATGATCAGAATCAAAAAAACCTTGCTTCTCCATCCAATCTTCACTATAAATTTTACTCATATATCTGGAACCGTGATCGGGAAACATTAAAACAACTTTACTGTCATGGTTAAAGTAATCTTCGTTTACCAACTGGATTGTTGCCTGCATTGCTGCTCCAGAGGTGTAGCCTACGAACATGCCTTCATTTTTAGTAACGCTTCTTGCTGCATGTGCACTGTCTTGATCTGTAACTTTAATAAAATGATCAATATAATTAAAATACGTTGTTTCTGGAATTAAATTTTTCCCTAATCCTTCTATTCTGTATGGGTAAATCTCATTTGGATCTAATTCGTTTGTTTCATGATATTTTTTTAGTATTGAGCCATAAGCATCGACACCAATAATTTTAATGCTTGATTTTTTTTCTTTGAGAAATTTAGCGACTCCCGAAATAGTACCACCAGTTCCGCTAGATGCAATAAAATGAGTGATTTTACCTTTTGTTTGTTTCCATATTTCAGGACCAGTTGAATTATAGTGAGCTTCAACATTAAGTTGGTTAAAGTATTGATTTATATAAAGTGAGTTTTTAATTTCACTATTTAACCTTTTCGCTACTTCGTAATAAGAACGGTGATCATCAACTGGAACATTCGCAGGGCAAACGTGTACTTCAGCACCCATTGCACTAAGCATGTTAATTTTGTCTTGAGATGATTTTGAAGTTACTGCTAAAACACAATTATAGCCCTTAATCATAGAAACCATAGCAAGACTAAAACCTGTGTTTCCGGATGTAGTTTCAATAATAGTTGAACCTTTTTTCAATAAGCCAGTACGCTCGGCTTCTTTTACAATATGGTAGGCGATTCTATCTTTATTAGAATGACCTGGGTTAAAAGCTTCAAACTTGGCAAAGTATTGACCAGGGAAATCCCTCACTGTACGGTTAAGCTTGATAAGTGGTGTGTCTCCTATTAATTCTAAAATATTTTGATAGGCATTCACAGAATGATTCATAGTTAAATCAAATACAAAATTGTGCAAATTTAATGAAAAAAAATTAGTCTACCTTTCCTTCTAATTGTAACACAAAAGCGTACTGATTTGCAACTTCTTTTAGGGAATTAAATCTACCTGAAAGTCCACTATGACCTGCTTCCATATTGGTCAATAAAAACAATACGTTAGAGTCAGTTTTATTGTCCCTTAATTTTGCTACCCATTTTGTAGGTTCCCAGTACTGTACCTGAGAATCATGATATCCTGATGTAACCATAATATTGGGGTAATCTTGTTTTTTTACATTATCGTAGGGTGAATAAGAAATTATATAATTGTAATATTTTTCAAAATTTGGATTTCCCCACTCATCGTATTCACCAGTAGTTAATGGAATACTTTTGTCAAGCATTGTAGTAATAACATCTACAAATGGTACAGATGCTATTACACTTTTATATAAAAAGGGTGCTTCATTTAATATTACTCCCATTAATAATCCGCCTGCAGATCCACCCATTGCGTGGATGTGATCAGCACTAGAAATTCCACTATTAATTAAAAATTTAGTAGAATCAATAAAGTCATTAAATGTATTTTTCTTATTCAACAACTTACCCTTTTCATACCAAGTACGCCCCAAATATTGTCCACCACGAACATGAACGATGGCGTAAATAAAACCTCGATTAAGGAGACTTAAACGATTTAAGGAAAAATATGGATCAATCGTATAACCGTAGGAGCCATAAGCGTAAACAAGTAATGGAGTGTTAGAATCTAGCTCTGTATCCTTATGATAAACTAAAGAAATAGGGATTTTTTCTCCATCTCTACTATTTGCCCAGAGTCTTTTTTCAATATAATTAGCAGATTTAAAATTTGAATTAGGAACTGATCTTTGCTTTAACATTTTTTTTGTTTTTGAATTCATGTCGTATTCAAAAATTGTTGTTGGGATTGATAATGAAGTATAACCGAAGCGAAAATTTGAAGTTTCAAAGTTAGGGTTAAACGACCCTGATAATGAATAAGTTTCACCTGTTACTGGTATGTAGTAATCTTCTGTTTCATCCCATCGTTTTACTTTTATTCTTGTAAGACCGTTCTCACGTTCAGTTACAACCCAATGATCACTAAAAATCTCAAAATCTTCTAACAAAACCTGGTCTCGATGTTCCAAAATATCAATCCAATTTTCACTTGAAGGATTATCAATCGAGGTTTCGGAAATCTTATAGTTATATGCTCCATCTTTATTATTCATTATGTAAAATTTATCTTTAAAATGTGAAACAGAATATTCAAGATTTCTTGTTCTTTTTTGAATTAATTTGAAATCAGAAAATGGTTCAGATGATTTAATAAATTGATATTCCGAGGTTAATGTACTATAAGATGATAAAAAAATATACTCTTTAGATTTAGACTCATCTATATATACGGAAAATGTTTCATCTTTTTCTTCATAGATAAGTGCATCCAAATTATCAGGCTTTGAAATGTCGTGTAGAAATACTTTTTCTGGTCTTAGTGTTTGTTCATTTTTTTTTACGTAAAAAAAATTATTATTATTTGATGACCAAGCAGTTGACCCTGTTGTATTTTTAATATTTGTCTCAAGTACCTCGTTTGTTAGTAAATTTTTTACATAGAGTGTATACTTTCGCCTTGACTCAAGATCAATTCCATATATAACTTTAGTATTATCTGGACTTACATTAACACCAACTAGCTGAAAATAGTCATGTCCCTTTGCTAGCTTGTTACAATCAAATAAAATTTCTTCATCTGCAGTTAAAGAATCTTTTTTTCTTGTGTAAATAGGGTACTGTTTCCCCTTTTCATATCGAGTTATATACCAGAAGCCATTCGAAAAATATGGTACGGACTCGTCTTCTTCTTTTATTCTTTTCTTCATTTCAATGAACAAATCTTCTTTTAAGGATTTTGAACTTTTTGTCATTCTTTGGTAATAATCATTCTCTCTTTCCAAGTAATCAATAACTTCAGGATTTTCTTTTTCTTTAATCCAATAATAATTATCTACTCTAATATCACCGTGCTTTTTTAGCTGATATGGAATTTTCTCAGCCCTTGGAGCATTAATAGTTGAATCAAATTTCATTACAATTTTCTTTTTACAGCATACAAATGTAGATATGATGATCATTATTTTAATAATCCTAAGCATAATATTCAATTTTAGGCAATGTTTTTAAAAGGTATGCATGTTGATCTTCTGTATAGTCTCTATGGGTTACAATTCGTAATTTTCCTTTACCAAGGCTCATTATTAATATGTTTTTATTTTTTAATTTTTCAACAAACGAAACTTCATCATATTGTTTCTTTAGCGAAAAAATAATAATGTTTGTCTCAACCGGATTTATCTCATTTACATATGTGCAGTTCTTAAGTGTGCTAGCGATCTCTTTTGCTTTTTTATGATCAGTATTAAGGTCTGAACGATGATGTTTTAATGCATAACTTCCAGCAGCTGCTAAATATCCCGCTTGTCTCATTCCACCTCCAAATACCTTTCTAATTCTTAATGCTTTATTAATATTTTTTTTAGATCCTACTAGAACTGAACCCACTGGACAACCTAAACCCTTACTTAAACAAAGGGAGATTGTGTCAAAAAGTTCGCCGTATTGTTTTGGACTTTCTTTGGTAACTTCCAATGCGTTCCAAAGTCTTGCCCCATCTAAATGTAAACCAAGTTTTTTTTTGTCGCATAGTTCTCTGATTTTGACTATTTCATTTAAATCATAAATAGCCCCACCCCCCTTATTGGTTGTGTTTTCTAAACACACCAAACTTGTTTTAGGACTATGGTAAAAATCGGGTGGATTAATAGATTCATTAATCTGTTCAGCTGTAATTCTTCCCCTATCACCTGAAATCATTTTACAGGAAACACCAGAGTTAAAGCTAACACCACCACCTTCATAATTAAATATATGTGAAAAATGATCACATATAATTTGTTCTCCTGGTTGGGTATGAATTTTTATAGCTGTTTGATTTGTCATAGTTCCAGAGGGAAAAAAAAGTGCAGATTCTTTTCCAAATAATGAAGCTAAGTCTTGTTCAAGCTTATTGACCGAAGGATCTTCTTTGAAAACATCATCTCCTACAGGAGCTGAAAACATGGCCTCAAGCATTTTAAAAGAAGGCTTTGTTATTGTATCGCTAATTAAATTGACAATCATAAATCAAAAATCACATGAATAATTTCCTATTGGAGATCCATCAGGAAGTTTCTTGGTGCTAGGCAATCTAATTGAAAGGGGATCAGTAAAGAATTTATCAATTTGGGAACGATATACTTCTGAAAAACCGTATTCATTTTGTGCTGCAAGCCAGCGATCTAATTCAATTAGTTGATTAAAAACAGTAGCTTTTACTATTGTATTTGCATTTTTTTGAAGACCCAATATAATTATATGCTTAAGAATATTATTTTTCACTATATCGTTCAATTGCTGAAAATGTTTATTTCTATATTCAGCCTTAAAATGTGAGTCAATTAAATTATTTAATGTCTCACTTAAAGAAAGTTGATTACTGTCAAAACCATATTGAGTGACTAATCGGTTAGCACGCTCAGGATGAAGTAACATTTTTATAAAGTTTTCACTTGTAATATTTGCAACACCTAGATAATCGAATGTTATACCTGTATCGGATAAAAAATTTTCTCTAGTTCGTGGATTGAAAAAAGAACGAGGCGGAAGAAGATCACGCAAATTTTCTGGAATAGTTAAAGATTCAGGAGATAATGCTTTTTGGAAAGCTAATAGAGCATTCCTCTGATTTGTACCATCAACAACTTTCACTTTATACTTTTGTGATCCCTTTACAGCATAATCATAATCAACCCCTCCGATTAATTTAACAACCGCTTCCATTTGATATCTGTGGAGCAAATAAATTGGAACCATTCGATCTTCAAGCGTACTATAAGTTTCACCATCTCTTAGATGATTTATGGAAAAGTTTTGAAGGGCCTTCTTGCGAATGTCTAACAAACGTATAAGCTCTGTTGTAGGGTTACTACCATTATCCCATAAGTGAGCAAGTGGATGAGCACCACCAATGGGTCTTGCGTCTTTATCGGTAATAAATCGGTGTCCATTCAAAGCACTTTTATTTAAAATAGAATCAAGAGCTTTTTTTTCATTAATATCTTTTGGGAAGTGACTATATGAATAAGCTACACTAATTTTATCCCATTCACCTATACCTTTTTCATACGCCTCAGAAATAGAAATTTCTCCATTACTAAACATAATATTAGGATGCGGATAATCCATGACTGAGCTTCTTAAATTTGAACTTGCTGTAAAATTGTGCGCAAAGCCTAATGTATGACCGATTTCGTGTGCTGATAACTGACGTATCCTAGATAATGCCATTTCAAGTGCAATATTTTCTTTATTGTTGTCTTCTAAGAAGGGTTGCTCAATAAGTCCAAGGGCTATCATAAAATCCTGTCTAATTCGAAGACTCCCTAATGTTACGTGTCCTTTGATAATTTCACCTGTTCTTGGATCTATAACACTTGAACCATAACTCCATCCTCTTGTAGAACGATGAACCCATTGGATTACGTTATACCTGATATCTAACGGATCAGCATCATTAGGTAACATTTTTATTTGAAATGCATTTTTAAACCCAATATTTTCAAAAGCCTGTTTCCACCACATTCCACCTTCTATCAGAGCACTTCGAACAGGCTCAGGAGTTCCATTATCTAAATAATAAACAATTGGTTCAACAGGTTCACTAAAATTGGCAGATGGATTTTTTTTTATAAGACGATGACGTAATAGATATTGTTTTTTTGTAGGTTGGCTAACAGGGGTTGTATAGTCATAAAAGGTCAATGCGTTTGCGCCAGACCTAGGATCAAATTGACGTGGTTTGTAATTTGAATCAGGTAATGAGACAAATGAATGATGCTGATTCAGTGTAATTGACTCTGGGGTTGGTGTTACAGATGATATTAATGAGCCAGAAGGTGTTCCAGAAAAGGTTAACATTATGTCAAATTCAATATTTTTTGGAAAAGCTTTAGTTCTAGGTAATGAAATTGCAGACCGTTTAGGATCTATTTCATAATCACCTTCACCCATTAGACTTAGCCGATTGGCCACCCCATGAGCATCTTGCATCAAAAAAGGGGTTAAATCAATTACATATCCACTTTCAGAAATTTCAACTATAGGAAAACCAAAAAGGACCGATCTTGCAAATGCCTCATTTACAGATTTTTTTTCCTTTGGATTTTCTGATGTTGAACGATAGCTAAGGTTTGGTTGAATAAGCATCAATTTGTCACCAAATTTTGAAAAATATACAATACGCTGATTCCCAAGTTGACCTCGGTCAAGACCAATATCATTGTTGCCCATACCAGAGCTTAGACTGTTAACATAAAGGAATTCTTTTTCAAGTTCATTTACTGTTAAATAGATAAGATCTTTATCATAATTATAAGTGAAATCAAAAAAGCCAGAAAAAGTTAAATTTTTTTCTGAAAATTTATTTGATTTTAATTTGCCTTTATTTTGCGCTGAGTTGATGAAAGAAATCAGGAAAAACAAAAAGCATAAAAATGTTTTAATTTTCATTGAACTTTTCATAAAAATAAAATTACTAAAAACTAATAACATCATATACAGTAATATACTAGTAAAAAGTTGAAACCTCTGACTAAATATATTTTTTTTAAATTTAAAAATGATTACTACAGAGCAGTTTAAAGATATCATCAATCGCCTTGGTGCCCTAAGACGCTATCTTTGACATTGATTCAAAAGAAATAGAAATAGAGAACGAAGAAGAAAAATCTTTGTCCCCAGACTTCTGGAATAACGTTCAGGAAGCTGAAAAGCACATGAAAAAACTACGTAACCTTAAAGAATGGGTTACTAATTTTAATGAACTCAAAAGTAAAATTGAAGAGTTAGAGATTTATTTGGAATTCGCTAAAAATGGTGAATCTAATCCTAACGAAATTTTAATTATTTATAACGAAACATTGGGTTTACTTGAAAATCTTGAATTTAAAAATATGCTTTCAGATGAGGGTGATAATTTAAGTGCTGTTATACAAATCACTGCTGGAGCGGGTGGTACCGAAAGCTGTGACTGGGCTGAAATGTTAATGCGGATGTATTTAATGTGGGCTGAAAAAAAAGAATTTAATATAAGAGAACTGAATAATCAGGCTGGTGATGTTGCTGGATTAAAAACCGTAACTTTAGAGTTAGAAGGTGAATTTGCATTTGGCTGGCTAAAAGGGGAAAATGGAGTTCATAGATTAGTTCGTATTTCACCTTTTGATAGTAATGCAAAAAGACACACTTCTTTTGCATCTGTTTATGTTTATCCATTAGTTGACGATAATATACAGATCAAAATTAATCCTTCTGATATTTCTTGGGAAACAATGCGAGCTAGTGGTGCTGGTGGCCAAAATGTGAATAAAGTAGAAACAGCTGTTAGACTTCGTCATAAGAACAGTGGTATAATAATTGAAAATTCTGAAACTAGATCACAACTAGAAAATAAAAATAAAGCGATGCAGCTTTTACGTTCACAGCTATATGAGATAGAACTTCAAAAAAAATTTGCTGAAAGAGATAAGATTGAAGCTGAAAAAAAGAAAATTGAGTGGGGATCACAAATACGAAATTACGTAATGCATCCTTATAAACTTGTAAAAGATGTTAGATCTCAGCACGAGGTTAATGACGTAGATGCTGTAATGAATGGACAAATTGATTCTTTTTTAAAGGCCTATTTAATGACAACAAAACAAAATGACCAAAAAAAATAGTACTTCAGATATAAAAAACATAATCTTTGATCTTGGAGGAGTACTCATTGATTGGAATCCTGATTATGTTTTTTTAAAAGTTTTTAAGGGTGATAAGTTAAAATTAAAGGAGTTTTACGAAAAAGTATGCACTTTTGAATGGAATGAAAATCAAGATGCAGGATATCCACTTGACAAAGCGACCGAAGACAGAATTAAAATATTTCCTGAATATGAGGATCAAATTAGAATGTATTATGGCAAATGGGAGGAAATGATTGGTGGAGAAATCAAAGAGGTCGTGACAATATTAAAAAATCTTGTTAAAGAAAATAATTTTCGTGTTTTAGCTTTAACTAATTGGAGCGCAGAAACCTTTCCAATAGCTTTGAAAAAATTTGATTTTCTGCATTTATTTGAGGGAATAGTTGTATCAGGTACTGAAAAAACCAGAAAACCATTTTCCGACATTTATGAAATAATTTTGAATAGATATAATTTAATAGCAACCGAATCTATTTTTATAGATGATAATATTCGCAATATTAAAGCTGCTAATAAATTTGGTATCAAAACAATTCATTTTAAAGATCCATTACAATTAAAAACAGATCTAGAAATTAATGGAATCTTGCAATAAATGATAAAATCCTTTATTTTAAGATTAATATCAATTGATGATTTAAATGATTTAAGATCAATCTCAATAGAAACTTTTAAGCAAACATTTGCAGCACAAAACACTAGAGAAAATATTCGTTTATACCTAAAAAATAAAATCAGCACAAAACAGTTAAGAAAAGAAATTTGTGATCCAAATTCTAAATTTTACTTTGTTTACCAAAAAAATAAAATTATTGGTTATTTAAAGATAAATTTTAATGATTCCCAAAGGGAGAAAATGTATCTACATAATGGCTTTGAAATTGAAAGAATATATTTAATCGCAGAATTTCAAGGCAAGGGTCTAGGAAAAAAACTTTTAACTAAAATTTTAAATATGGGTAAAGAAATGGGCTACAAGAAAGTATGGTTAGGTGTTTGGGAGAACAACTTTAGAGCTATTAGATTCTATAAAAAATACGGGTTTAAAAAATTTGGACAACACAATTTTTTGTTGGGAAATGACTTACAAACTGATTATTTGTTGGAAATGGATGTTTAAATAAAATTTAAAAAGGTGAAAGCTTATCAGGTTTATTATCGCCAAACTCTGAGTCAAAATCATCAGAATCTTTTGAGTTTCCAGATTCTATTCTTTCGTTACTATTAGGATTCATTTTAGATTGAAATTCAAATGGAGTATCGAATGTTTCAAGATCCTCAAATTTACCAAGATGAGGGATAAATTTCATTCTAATATTATCCAAACCACCATTTCTATGTTTAGCTATAATTAATTCTGCTTGACCCTGAGAAGGTGTATGTTCATTATCATCCCATTCATCTATATTGTAATATTCTGGACGATATATAAATGAAACTATATCAGCATCTTGCTCTATTGCTCCAGACTCTCTTAAATCAGATAACATAGGTCTTTTAGTTCCACCACGTGTCTCTACAGCTCTAGATAATTGTGATAAAGCTATTACTGGTATATCAAGTTCTTTAGCTAGAGATTTTAAATTTCTAGAAATTATTGAAATTTCTTGTTCTCTATTTCCAGCTTTACTATTTGTACCAGATGTCATCAATTGTAAATAGTCGACAATGATGAGTTTAATTCCATTTTGAGAAGCTAGGCGTCGAGCCTTTGCTCTTAGATCAAAGATTGACAAAGAAGGAGTATCATCTATAAAAAGTGGAGCTTTTTCTAGATCAGTTACTTTGATGTTCAATTGCTGCCATTCATGATCTAATAATTTACCTGTTCTCAATTTTTCGGATGATAGTCCAGTTTCGGCAGATATTAATCTTGTAATAAGCTGTACAGAGGACATTTCTAAAGAGAAAAATGCAACTGGAATTCCTTTTGTTACTGAAATTTTTCTTGCCATTGAAAGAGTCAATGCTGTCTTACCCATACCTGGTCTAGCAGCGATTATTATTAAATCACTAGATTGCCAACCTGATGTCAATTTATCAAGCTTTTCAAAACCTGTTGAAATACCACTTAAGCCCTCTCGGTTGGAAATATCTTCTATACGTTTTTTTGCTTCTAAAACAAGATTTTGTGCCGTTTCAGATGATTTTTTTATATTTCCTTGAGTTACGTCATACAATTTTGATTCTGCCTGGTCAAGTAAATCAAAAACATCAGTACTTTCTAAATATGCAGTTTCTATAATTTCATTTGAAATTCTAATTAAACTACGTTGAATAAATTTTTGTAGAATTATTCTTGCATGAAATTCTATGTGAGCAGATGAGGCTACTTTTTGTGACAATTGAACCAAATAAAACTCTCCTCCTACTTGGTCTAATTTTCCTTCTTTTCGTAATGCAGATGAAACAGTAAGAAGATCTATTGGTTGGGAGTCATGAAAAAGACTATATATTGATTCAAAAATGAACTGATGAGCTTTCTTATAAAAAGCTTCTGGTTGCAATATATCAATTACTTCATCTACACCTTTTTTGTCAATTAACATTGCCCCTAAAACAGCCTCCTCTAATTCAACAGCTTGCGGAGGTATTTTTCCTTTTTGTAGATTTATAACGGTAGGTTGTATAATTTTTTTTAGACCTTCAGGTTTCTTGTTTTCCATTGGACTAAAATAAATAATTTTATCAACGCCTACATAAATTGGTTATCCCCAATCTATGAAAAAGACCTGTTTATAAGTTACACGTTTTTGTTAAGAACCATAATTATTCTAAAATCTCACCCATCCGAATAAATTTGTTCCGCCGATGTTCGATTCTTGTTCGTGATCCAATTTTTGAAATTTGTTTGAAAGCAGAAATAATTTCTTTTTTCACGTTTAAAAATGTTGTTTCTCTATCAAAGTGTGCTCCACCAAGAGGTTCTTTAATGATTTTATCTATTAACTTATTTTGTAACATGTCTTTAGAGGTCAACTTAAGTGCTTCTGCAGCTTCCTCTTTATGCTCCCAACTTCTCCATAATATTGAAGAACACGATTCAGGTGATATTACCGAATACCATGTATTCTCAAGCATAAATATTTTATCACCCACTCCAATACCTAAGGCACCTCCAGATGCACCTTCACCGATAATAATCACAAAGATTGGAACTGATAATGACATCATTTCATATATATTTCGTGCAATTGCTTCGCCTTGTCCCCTTTCTTCAGCCTCTAAACCAGGAAAAGCTCCTGGAGTATCAATAAAAGTGATGATGGGGATATCAAACTTCTCAGCAGACTTCATTAATCTTAAGGCTTTACGGTATCCTTCGGGATTAGCCATTCCAAAATTCCGGTATTGCCGAGTTTTTGTATTATATCCCTTTTGAGTTCCAATAAACATGAATGATTGTGAATCTATTTTACCAAGGCCCCCTACCATAGCTTTGTCATCAGCTACATTTCGATCTCCGTGAAGTTCTAGAAAGGTTCCATTTGTTAAAGAGTTAATGTAATCTAAAGTATAAGGTCTAGAGGGATGGCGTGATAACTGAACTCGTTGCCAGGCTGTCAAATTACCGTAAATTTGCTTTTTTACTTTTTCAAGTTTTTTTTCAATTTGTGAACATGTTTCAGATACATCAACATTGCTTTCTGATCCAATCAATTTACATTTTTCGAGTTGCTCTTGCATCTCCTTAACTGGTAATTCGAATTCCAAATATTCCATACACTTTGATTGTAAAAACAAATGTAAAAATTCTTCACAATTAGATTTAAATTATTTCAGACTCTTTGTTCCTCTTATAAAAAGTATCCATTAAAATAGAAGATAAAACAATAGCAAATCCAATATAAAAATTTAAACTTAAAAATGCTTCATCTTTCCATATTAAAATAGAAAAGATTATACCATAAATTGGTTCAAGATTTATTATCATCATAACTGTAAAAGAAGAAAGATGTCGCAAGACTTTTATAGAAGCATTAAAAGCATACGAAGTACAAATAATTCCTAATATTAAGATCCACAAAAAATCATAACCTTTTAGTTTAAAATCAAATGATTTAAAATCATTTGTAAAAAGATAAAAAATTAGGCAAGCCAATCCCCCTATCAATAATTCATAAAAGGATAATGTTATAAAATTATTTCTTCTTACTAAATTACGGTTAAGAATTGTAAATATGGATGACAAAAAAGCCGATAATAATGCAATAGTTATTCCAGTTAAATACACAAACTCAGCACTATAAATAACAATAACACCTATAATTGTTATACATCCAAAAAAAATCTCATAGGGTGATATCTTTTTTCTGTTATAAACAGGATCAATAAATGCAGTTATTAAAGCTCCAGCAGACATCATACTCAAAGTGATTGAAATAGTCGATATTTTAATTGCATAAAAAAAAGTCACCCAATGTGCACCTATAATTATACCGGAAAAAAAAACTTTTTTAAAAACCTTTTTATTAATCCTAAAATAGGTAGGGTTAATAATAAGAAAAAATATAGCTAGACCTGCAGCCCCAATTAACATTCGATAAATTACAATTGGTAAAGCTTTAAGAGAAATTAGTACGCCTAAAATTGAAGTGAATCCATAAAGAAAAACGATGAAATGGTATAATAGTAAATTTTTATTTCTATCGTTTAGCATGACGTAATAAAAAGAAAGCTAAAGACCCAAAAAGAATAAGAGGTAACCAAGCTGCTAGAAAAGGTGAAAACGTAGATTTATTTACCATTACACCAAAAATTTTATCAAAAAAGATAAAAAGGAAACCTAAACTTATACCAAATGCTAAATTAACTCCCATACCGCCTCTCCGCTTAAAAGACGAAACTGCTACAGCAATTAATGTCAAAATAAATGATGAAATCGGTATACTCCATCTTTTGTGTCTAACTAATAAATGATTGTTTATAAGAGGAGATCCTCTTTGTTTTTCCTCATAAATAAATTTGTTAAGCTGTCCATAGGTTAGAGTTTCAGCTATATAATTCACTGGGGCTAAGTCATTAATTTCAAAATCAAATATTGTATCCTTCCTTGATTGATCCTCGTAAATTTCTTTATCTCCTTTAAATATTCTTTTTTTATAACCAGATAGTCTAAAAATACTATCTTTTTCAATCCAACGGATTCTTCTGGCAGCAATTTTAAATTTTAAATTGTTTTGTTCAAAATGTTCTAATGTAAAATTTGAAGCTTGTTTGCGAACAGGGTCATAGCTATTTACGTAGATATATTCATTTTCATTAATTTGTAAGTATACTTTATCAGTATCTCTAGCTTCCTTTTTCACAAGGTATTTGTATCGAAAATCATTAAATCCCTTATTTGATTTAGGAACAATAAACATTCCTGATAAAAACGAAAAAACTGCAATAATTGATGCGCTAATTAAAAAGGGTCTCAAATATCTAAAAAACGAGATTCCCGAACTTAAAATTGCTATTATTTCGGTATTATTTGCCAATTTTGAAGTAAACCATATGACAGAAAGAAATAAAAAAATAGGGAAAAGAAGATTTGCAAAATACCATGTAAAATCTATGTAGTACTCTAAGATGCTACTTAGTGGTACTTCTTTTTCTTTAATTTTATCAATTTTTTCAGCAATATCAACCATTATTCCAATGGGAATGAATAACAAGATCATCACCAAGAATGTACTTATGTAGCGTTTAATTATATATAAATCAATTATTTTCAATTATATACGTTGTTGCATATTTTTTACCATTTTTTCTTTCCAACTATAATAGCTTCCCTCTAATATATGCTTTCTAGCTTCGCGAATCAACCACAAATAAAAACTTAAATTGTGGAGTGATACTATTTGTTTTCCAAGCATTTCATTAACACTAAATAAGTGCCTTACATATGCTTTGGTGTAATCATGATCAACATAGGAATATCCGAAACTATCTAGTGGAGAAAAATCATTTTGCCATTTTTTATTTTTTATGTTGATAGTTCCCTCGGAAGTAAACATCATTCCATTTCTACCGTTTCGTGTTGGCATAACACAATCAAACATATCTACTCCTAAAGCAATATTTTCTAATAAATTTATTGGTGTACCAACGCCCATTAAATAACGAGGTTTATTTTTTGGAAGTATTTCGCATGCATCATTTGTATTAGAATACATTTCATCTACTGGCTCACCTACTGACAACCCCCCAATAGCATTGCCATAGGCATTTTGTTCAGCAACAAAATAAGCAGATTCTTTTCTTAGCTCAGAATAAACACTTCCTTGTACTATAGGAAAAAGTTCTTGATTATATTTATATGTAAAGGGTAATCTTTTATGTTTTTCTAAAGAACGTTTAAGCCATCTATGGGTTCTATCCATAGACTCCTTTGCATATTCGTAGCTACAAGGGTATGGTGTGCATTCATCTAGAGGCATAATTATATCAGCTCCTATTTGTCTTTGTACTTCAATAACATTTTCTGGAGTAAACATGTGGTATGATCCATCAATATGTGACTTGAATTTTACGCCTTTTTCTTCAATTTTTCTATTTGCAGAAAGTGAATAAACCTGATATCCACCTGAGTCTGTCAAAATTGGAAGATTCCAGCCCATAAATTTATGAAGACCCCCTGATTTTTTTATTGTATCTATTCCAGGTCTTAAATATAAATGGTAAGTATTCCCCAAAATTATTTCTGCATTAACATCATTTTGTAATTCTCTATTATGAATTCCTTTTACTGAGCCTATAGTTCCAACTGGCATAAAAATCGGTGTTTCGATTGTACCATGGTCGGTAATTAATTTTGCTGCTCTCGCATTAGTATGATTGTCAGATTTTATAATATGAAATTTCATTGGTTGCAAATATAGTGTCTTAATGAAAAAAGTTAATCGAAATTGTATTTGTTAATTATTTAATGAAAGATCATAAGAAAATTTGGAAATTGATCTTTGATAATGCTTTGACTTAAGTTACATTTGTTTATATGTCGGACTTAGATTTTCTAGAAAGCTTAACAATCCAAGTTAGAAGAGACATTCTAAGGATGGTTCACAGAGTAAACTCAGGGCATCCTGGGGGCTCACTGGGTTGTGCAGAGCTTTTCGTTATACTATACTTTAATCAAATGGAATATAACCTACCATTTTCTATGGATGGTGAAAACGAAGACTTATTCTTTTTATCAAATGGACACATATCCCCAGTCTTTTATAGTGTACTAGCTAGAAAAGGTTTTTTTCCTGTAAGAGAACTTAACACGTTTAGGCTTATTAATTCTAGACTGCAAGGACACCCTACAACACATGAAGGACTACCAGGTGTAAGAATTGCATCAGGCTCGCTTGGACAGGGCCTATCTGTAGCAATAGGCGCTGCATTATCAAAAAAATTAAATAATGATCCAAAAACTATTTACGTTCTTATGGGTGATGGTGAATTACAGGAAGGACAAAATTGGGAAGCTATTATGTTTGCTGCAGGAAAAAAAGTTGATAATTTGATTGCAATAATTGATTTAAATGGTAAACAAATTGACGGAAATACTGATGATGTGCTTCCAATGGGAAGTTTAAAAGATAAGTTTATAGCTTTTGGCTGGCAAGTCCATGAGATTGAAAATGGAAATTCCATTCCACTCCTCATTAAAACAATTGAGCTTGCCAAATCAGATCTTGGCTCGAAAAAACCTATTGTTTTATTAATGAAAACGGAAATGGGAAATGGTGTTGACTTTATGATGCATACACATGCTTGGCATGGAAAAGCTCCAAACGATGAACAATTATCAATCGCATTGAGTCAAAATAAGGAGACCCTTGGTGATTACTAATATTAAAAATCTAAATGAGAGTATATTCAAATCTGGGAAATAATGATACCCGTTCAGGTTTTGGAGAAGGATTAGCTGAATTAGGAAGGACTAATCCCAATGTTGTTGCGTTATGTGCGGATCTTGTTGGATCCTTAAAAATGCAAAAGTTTATCGATGAAAATCCTAGCCGTTTTTTTCAAGTTGGTATAGCTGAAGCAAATATGATGGGCATTGCAGCTGGTTTAACAATCGGAGGTAAAATTCCTTTTACAGGCACATTTGCCAATTTTTCCACAGGACGCGTTTATGATCAGATAAGACAATCTATTGCATATTCGAATAAAAATGTAAAGATATGCGCTTCACATGCTGGCATAACCCTCGGAGAAGATGGGGCTACACATCAAATACTAGAGGATATTGGTTTAATGAAAATGATTCCTGGAATGGTAGTGATAAATCCATGTGATTTCAATCAGACAAAACTTGCTACTTTAGCAGTGGCGGAATATAAAGGTCCAGTTTATTTACGTTTTGGGCGCCCAGCTGTTCCAAATTTTACTACAAATGATCTTAGTTTTAAAATAGGTGAAGGAATACTCCTTAGACCGGGTTCTGATGTAACAATTGTAGCAACAGGTCATCTTGTCTGGGAAGCACTACAGGCCTCTGTTGAATTAAAAAATTATGATATTGACTCAGAAGTTATTAACATTCATACAATAAAACCACTAGATGAAAATATTATATTAAATTCAGTAAAAAAAACGGGGTGTATTGTAAGCGCTGAAGAACATAACTACATGGGTGGTTTAGGTGAAAGTATTGCAGGATTACTAGCCACAAAGTATCCAACTCCTATGGAATTTGTTGCTACACAAGACACTTTTGGTGAATCTGGTACACCTGCTGAATTGATGGCCAAATATGGATTAAATAAAGACACCATTATTCAAAAAGTTTTAGAACTAAAAAAACGCTTGTAAATCAAATAATATGAATCAAGTTAAAAAATATTTCTATTTCTTAATTTTAACATCAACAGTTAGTTTTGCTCAACTCGAATACGGAATTAAAGGTGGTATAAATATAACTGCCTCTGGCCAAATAGAAAACGCCGTTATCGATTTTACTTCAGCAGAAAACCTAAAAGAGAATCTAACAGGTTATTTTATTGGTGGATACGCTTCATTAAAATTATTATTTCTTTACATAAGGCCTGAGTTTCAATTTTCACTTCAAAACAGAAATTTCAATTCGTTAAAACTAAATCAATCTAAATTAGAAATACCAGTTTCGTTAGGTTATAAATTGATACCAATACTAAGCGCATTCGGAGGCCCAAATTTTCAATATAATTTCAATCCTAAAATTGATGAAGTAAGTTTATCTGAAGTTCAACAAAATACTGATTTAGGTCTACATCTTGGAATTCGATTACATTTAGGTCCCTTAAATGCCGACATAAGATATGATAGGGGATTAAATTCAAATGAAATATCTCTATTAGAAAAAAACAATATACCTATTGTCGGTAATGTTGATCTGCAGTCAAATATTTGGAGTATTGGATTTTCATATAAGTTATAATTAATCTTGATCAAGATAGTCCGCTAAACCGTCTTCGTCGGTGTCATCTGGCAAACCATCTCCGTCATTGTCATATTCAAGGCCTGAGAGTATACCATCTCCATCATGATCTGTTTTTTTTACTAAATACAGATTGATTATAAAAATTAGGGGTGAGTATTCCGGGATGGCACCTGAGTTTTGATTATAATAACCAAGGCCTGATGGCATAAATATTATGCCTTGACCATAATTTGAAAATGTTGCTATATTATTTTGATCAACAGTAAAATCTCCTGATTTAAAGGCACCAAGTCCTTCTCTAAATCCTCTTACCACAGTAGTTAAATCGAACCAAATTGGCTCAAAAGACCTGTCAAATTGGTTTTTATTTAATAATATACCTTCATATGAAACGTAGGTTGAATCAGCTCTAGAAGGTGATTGGCCAGAACCTTCTTTTGCTACAAGAGTATAAATTGGATGATCAATTAAATCACCACTTGAAGTCTTCACCTTTACATTTTTTTTTACTACTTGATTAATTAGTGCTGTTTTATTATCGTTCGGCGGTGCAATGGTGTCTATTGATATTTCGATTGGAAAATCACTAGATTGAAATTGCTCATAATTATAAAAATGTGAAGATAAAAACTCTTCTAATTTTACTTCCTCTTCAGAGGCTTGTTCTGCGACATCTCTAGGAGGCGTAATTTCTTCTTCTTTTTTACACGAAGAAAGCAAGGTTATAAATATAATTATAGAAAAAAATATCTTTTTCAAGAATACTCTATTTTTAATGTCGAAGATACAATTTTACTTTATTTTTGCGAACTTCTTAATTAAGTTTTAAACATGCGTATTGATCAATTTTTGTGGTGTGTAAGACAATTTAAATCAAGAAACTTAGCAAGTTCTTGGTGTAAAAAAAGTAATATAAAAATTAATAACATATTAGTTAAACCCTCCAAAGAAGTTATCATCAATGATACGTTACAGATAAGAAAAAATCAAATGTGGCGTACATATAGAATTACAGATATTCCTGCGGGACGTATGGGACCGAAATTAGTAAATCTTTATATTAGTGAAACAACCGATAAGTATATTTTAGATAAAGAAAATCTTAAAAAACTCTCATGCAGAATAGAAAGAGATCCAGGAAAAGGGAGACCAACAAAAAAAGAAAGAAGAGAAATAGATGATTTAAATAAATAAAACTAAAAAATTACAATAATATTGAACAATGAAATCAACCGGAAGTAAGATCAAAAATTTAAAAGATATACATTCAAGCATTGAGAGGATCGCTTATCAGATTTATGAAAGTAATTCTGAGGAGAAGGTCGTATTTATTGTTGGGATTGGAGAGAAAGGGAAAGTTCTTAGTTCATTAATTGGTAAATCATTAAGCTCAATCAGTAAGATAAAAGTTGAGTTAATAACATTATATATTGACAAAAAAAATCCTCTAAATAGAATCAATTCTGATAAACCCTTAAATGTTTTAAAAAATAATTCGGTTGTAGTGGTTGACGATGTCTTGAATACAGGTAAAACTCTGATTTATGCAGTATCATATTTTTTACAGGCTCCTGTTAAATCTATAAAAACTGCGGTAATGGTTAACAGAAACCATAAAAAATTTCCTATAAAAGCAGACTTTAAAGGAATTTCATTGGCAACAACCATAAATGAACACATTAGCGTAATTTTAGATGGACCTGATCCAGGGATTTTTTTAACCTAGAGATTTAATTATCTCATTGGCAATATTTAAGATTGTTTTACTATCGGTGTTTATCTTTTTTTCAGACTTTTCATAGAAATGATTTCTTTCCAATAAATGTTTCCCAATAAACTCTTTAATTTCTAATTCCGTTTTTAAATGTGAAATTAGAGGCCTTTTAATTTTTGAGTTTCTAAGACGGTTATATATCGTATTGATTGTTGATTTTAAAAAAAAAGTTTTTGTTTCATTAAATGAATTTAAGAAGTCAATAGTATCAAAATAACAGGGTGTTCCTCCCCCTAATGAAAGTACGAGATTCTTTTTTATTCTTATGATTTTTTCGAGAGACTTGCGCTCTATTTCTCTAAAATAAATTTCTCCTCTTGTTTTAAAAATATTTTCTATGCTTGTGTTGTAATTTTTCTCAATAAAATTATCTAGATCGTAATAATCATAATCTAATAACTTGTGTAACACCTTACCAACAGCAGATTTACCAGATGCCATGTATCCCACCAAAATTATTTTTGTGATGTTCATAAAAATTTAGAAACTAATGCAAATTTATATTAAATGAGAA
>CACMZR010000009.1 GCA_902618245.1 uncultured Bacteroidota bacterium
ACACTGTTGGACAACCATGTAATCCTGCAAGAGGGAATACGCCTTCAAATACAAACTATTTTTGGGCTACAATACTTCAAAGTGGAGGACCAAATAACGGGAAAAGATTTGTTCAAACTAATCCGGTAGATGTCTCCTATGGAGGGAGTTTGGAATTTTTAATTAGGTATGGAGCAGATGATCCTGCTCCTGGTTGTGAAGATGGAGAAAAAGTAGATGAAGAAGTCTATTTACAGTACTCTATTAATGGAGGCAACACTTGGGAAGATATTTTTACTGATTGGGATACAGCAAGTGGATATAGTGCTGCATGGTATGATTGGTATGCAAATGATATTGCTATTCCATTAGCTGCTCAAACCTCTTCAACAATTTTCAGGTGGTATCAACCTGATAATGACGGTGATATTTGGGATAATTGGGGATTAGAAGATGTAACTGTCAATGCAATACCGGCTCCTGCCGCATCTTGGAATTTTGATTTTGGTAATGGCGATATAGGCTCAAGCGGATTGTCAACTTCAACTTTTTCTTTCACTAAACTTTATTCACCTAGTAATACAACAAGAAATTTTTCCGTAACTATTTCCACAACTTTAACTGATGGAAATATTGTAGGATTAACACAAAATGTTTCAGTAGCTCCTAGTGATATAGTACCACCAACTGCTACACCACCTATTAACATATCAGTTGATACAGATCCAGGATCATGTGAGGTTGTTCTTTCACAATCTGATGTTGGAACACCAACAACTTCTGATAACTGCTCAATTACTTTGGTAGAAAATGATAAGCCCTCATTGACCTTCAATAAAGGAATAAATGTCCTAACTTGGACAGTTACTGACAATTCTAGCAATACAACTACTGTGACGCAAACAATTACAGTTTTTGATGTTGAAAGTCCAACTTTAACAATCCCCGCAGATATTATTTCAGCAAATTGCTCATTAACTATTGGTGTAGCTTCTGCAACAGACAATTGCGGGGTTGTTACACCAACAAATAATGCTCCATTAACATTTCCTATTGGAATAACCCCTGTTATTTGGTTAGTTACTGATTCCTCAGGAAATACTGTATCTGCAACTCAATTGGTTACTGTATCTGATACAATTGCACCACTAATTACACCTCCAGCAGATGTTGTAGTGACTACAGATATAAATTCGTGTGAAGCAACAGGAGTTATTTTAGGCAATCCAACTACTTCTGATAATTGTGCAGTAGGTAGTGTGTCTAATAATGCACCAAATATATATCCTATTGGAACAACAACCATTACTTGGAGTGTCTCAGACTTAGCAAGTAATACTTCAGTTTCATTTCAGCGTGTCACAGTTGAAGATAACATTTCACCTAGTATCACACCTCCACCAAACATAACATCAAATTCTTGTGTTATAATTCTTGGAATCCCAACAGTTAATGACAACTGTTCATTTACTTTTTCAAATGACGCACCTAGTTCTTTTCCAACAGGAACAACGACAATTACATGGACGGCGAGTGACACATTTGGAAATACTGTCACTGCTACTCAGCTTGTTACATTCAATGATACTACAGAACCCACTATAAATATTCAAAGTGATAACATAACTGTTAATTCTGATGTGGGTTCTTGTTTTGCAACAAATGTTAATTTAGGATCAATTCTAATTAATGATGATTGTGGAATATTGAACTCATCAAATGATGCACCTATGCAGTTTCCTATTGGTACGACATTTGTGACATACAGTGTTACAGACATTAACGGAAATTTTTCTTCCAAGGTTCAAAGTGTAACAGTTCTTGATAATGAGCCTCCAATTGCTAGAGCTAAGGATTTAGTTATTTCCTTAGATTCCCAAAGCAATTTAAATATTCCTTATGAGCTAATCGATAACGGAAGTACTGACAATTGTAATATACAGTCCTATGGTATCAAATTTAAAACCTCTGGATTGGTAATTTCTGAAAACCAAACCCTTTTGGAAGAAATCCAGCAAAAACAATACCAAGCACTAACTTCAAAAAGTATCCGAAAAAAACAAAGTCCCTTAAAGCTTTTATGTGATAATTTAGGACTTAAAGAAATTGTTTTCTCCGTAACTGATACATCTGGAAATAAAGCTTCAGCTACGGTAAATATTTTTATTTCAGATAATTTAAATGTGTGCGGTAATTCAATTAATCCTCCAAGCGATTCTAATTCCACCACTATTGACACAGACGGTGATGGGTTTGAGGATGACATAGACGCATTTCCATTCGATCCTAATGAATGGACTGATACAGACGATGACGGAATTGGGAACAACTCAGATGACGACGACGACAATGATGGTTTTTCAGATGAATTAGAGGATGATGTTGGAACAAATAGCCTTGATGAAGATGATTTCCCCATTGATACAGATCTGGATCTAGTTATAGATTATTTTGACGATGATGATGACAATGATGGACAAAGTGATGAAAATGAAATTATTTGTGGAACAGATCCACTTAGTTATGAGGATATACCCATTGATACTGACGGTGACGGTATTCCGGATTGTTTAGATGATGATGACGATGGAGATGGTTATAATGATGATATAGAATCCTTTTTCAAAACAGATAACTTAGATATAAATGAATTTCCAAATCTTGATGAAGATGGGGATGGAATATTTTACTCCACAGATTATACTCTAATAGTAAATGATAATTGTCCAAATATATCAAATGCTGATCAATCGGATATTGATCAAGACGGAGTGGGGGATCTCTGCGATAATTGTCCTGAAGAGCCTAATTCATTACAAAAAAATTACGATAAAGATAAATTTGGTGATCTGTGTGATTTTGATGATGACAATGACGGTCAAACTGATCTACATGAAATAGAATGTGGCTCAGATCCTAAGGACGAAAATTCGTTAAGTCCTGATTTTGACGGTGATGGAATTCCAGATTGTCAAGACTCTGATATAGATAATGACCAAGTTCCAGATATTATTGATCCAAATTCATATAAATATGATGAATTTTTAGTAAGTGAATTTATTTCAGACAATGGTGATGGTATAAATGATGTATTCAATATTGTCAAAATAACAAACTACCCTAATAGTTCACTTGTTATTTATTCTAGGTCTGGAGTTGAAATTTATAATAAAAGAAATTATCAAAATACTTGGCCATTAGATCAAGATCAAAAAGTTCCTGAGGGAAGTTATTTTTACTTTTTAGATTTAGAGAATGATGGTTTAATTGATAAAAGGGGATGGATTTATCTGACTCGTTAAATACTTTTTAATGTTTTCTCAATTAGTTTTCGAGTAAGAAGGGCTCCTTGATTTCTTGAAATTCCATTACCAAAAAATTCTACACCGGCAAAAGTAAAATTAGGAGCTTTATTTAAGATTTTAAACATTCTTTTATAATCTGTGGTAGTCTCATAACCTTGACTATCGAACTTTTCAGATTTTGCACTTATGGCTACTATATAGGGACTAAGTAATTCAAATCCTTTGTATGGATCTGGATAGAAAGTATCTGGATTTCTTTCAAGAGTCCAATTTGTGAAATCTCCTAATATCCCAAGATTATCAATTTTAATACCTTCCATAAGTGATATCATCCAAGTTGGATAAGAAGAATAACCATTATGGTTTTCAATCAAAAGAGTTATACCCTTTGATTTTGCATAATTAGCTAATTCCCCGACCCCTTCTATTGCGTATTTAAGTTTTTCTTCATGGGGTATTGTTATATATTCACCACAAACGTTTCGAAGGGCCTTGCAATTTAAATCTGCAGCAACATCTATCCAGTATTTATAGGTTTGAAGAGCCCTTTTACGTTTTGATAAATCTTTATCACCAACATCACCTTTTCCACCAGTTAGCATTACAGCACTTTGCACTTTAGCTGAATGCATTGATTTATTCATTTTATTGATATAACTCGCAGTAAGTTTAGTTGGAAAATGAAACATTTCGTGATCGATATAATCAAAACCTAACGATTTTGCTACAAAAGGATATTCTAGGTGATTAACATTAAGTGGATCTCTACTTCCAAATCCCGAACGGATTAATGACCACGGGGTCAAAGTAATTTTTATTTTTTTTAAATTTTTGTATAGGACTTTATTGTGAGGAAAGAAGGAAATGCCTACAACTCCTAATACCCCTTTATTTAAAAAATCTCTCCTTTTCACCTTCAATTTAATTAATTAAAATTTTGAGATTTCTTGATCCATCCATGATAGCCTACCTTCAATCCATTCTTTTAGGTATGTAATTTCCTCAGAATGTCTATTACCAACAAAATTATTTGGCCAAATGTAAGTACCTAATATTAACCATTTACCAAAATTCTGAGTTATTGCATCGCTATCTTCTAACTCACCAACTAGTTCATCAACAATACCCATAATGCTAGAATTAGATAATTCGTTTAACCTTAAAGAAGTCCACCTATCCTTAAGAGCTTGAGTAAAGTTTGGATCTTGCATTAGTCTATCCCACCAAAAAGGAACGAGCATTCCGTCAGCTGGGCAGGCCTCGTTAAATTTGTATGCCCAACCTGTGGTTAATCCACCTTCACAATAATCTGCATTACCAAACGCGATATTAAAGTCCCAAATGGGTCCCATTTTTAATTTTTCATTTATGTCTTTATGCATGAAAGTGCTAATCCTGTAGGCATCTACATTTCTTGTAATCTCATTTAAAATAAAAAAATCAATAAAGCTATCAACATCAATGTATTTTTTATACCCATCAGATTCACTAGTGAAGTTTTCAGAGGCTATGGCATCTTCAAAGTCTCTCATGTAACCTTGGATATAATTTTTCTGTTCATCTGATATATCTCTATTTTTGGGGTATTCATATAAAAAATGAACATTTTTATTAATTCCTTTTATGCCATCTTTTGTATACTCTGACATAAAAGCTATTTTTTCATTTAGAGTATCTCCGTCTCCTGTTATTTTATCGATTTTAATTATATATCCACCGGTAATGTCGTCTGATCTATTTTTACTAATATTTACTCTGTTTTTATCTCTTTTAATTTTTTCCATTAGAACATATAATCCAAGAAATACGCCATTAATTTGAAGGTTATAAAAACTTGTTTTTGTCGCATACCTTCCAACTAAGTTTGAAAGCCTATAAATCAAAACATTTCGAATTAATGATTTATCACTAAATGGTCCGTAAAGAATCCAATCTTCCTCTTCTGGATAACCAGCTAGGGAAACATCTAAATCTTCTCCTGCTTCATCCCAAGTCTCAAAGCCGTAGGACTTTTTTGGGAAATATTGCGAAGATGAGCCTCTTATTTCAATTCCAATATTATGTTCTTCAATTAAATTCTCGCCCTGGAAAATTTGAAAGAAGGCACTTATTTTTGGTTCATCAACAATCTCCCTTCCTGCGTCAGTATTAATTTTTATTGTTTTTAAAGGAGTTTTCTCAATCGTGGTGTCGTTTTCAACGAAGTCGTTAAGAAATTGGGTCTCTTCATTATCAGTATTATAGGTTTGCCCGCAAGAAAAAAGAAGTATTAAAACAAATAAACAAAAATTTGCTCTCATTAGAATATTGGTTTTTGGTTATTTGCTAAAATAATAAATAAACCATTTAATGGAATTTTTTAGAGATAAATTCCAAGACAGAGGGAAGGGCAGAACGCCAGTAATCCCAATTATGGCCACCATCTCTAACACGGAATTCATGTTTAACACCTTTTTCTCTCATTTTAATGTGCATTAAGACATTATTTTTATACAAATGATCTTCATCTCCACAATCTATATACCATCTAACCGAATTAAGTATTTTTTGGTCCATTTGATCGATTAGATAAAGAGAATTATTTTTTTTCTTAAATTTTTCAAAATCACTTTTATTAATGTTTGACTTGCTATATCCCCAATAGGCGAGATAAGAATAGTCATCCATCTGTTCAATATTTTGAGGCCCTATTGAGGCACTTAAAGGGGCAGCAGAAGAAAATAAGTCAGGGCGTCGGAGAGCGTATAAAAAGCTACCTCCCCCACCCATGGAAAGTCCACTGATGGCTCGATATCTTTTATTCTTTCTTATTCTATATAAATTTTCTACATGGGGCATAAATTCTTCGAAAAAAAAATCTTCATAATTCCATTTGCCCGATATTGCATTTGTGTAACCCATTTGCCCAGTCCCCGCATCTGGCATAATTATAATCATAGATGTGGCAATTCCGGAATTTATAGCTTTATCAGTAGTATGAAGTACTTCTCCGAATTGTATCCATGCACTTTGATTATCTCCTAATCCATGAAGTAAATATAAAACCGGATAACTTCGATTTGAGCTATCATAATCTGGAGGAAGATATACAGCGAACTTACGGTCACCTTTTAAGATTTTACTATTTATTATGAGTTCGTCAATTACTTTTCCATTTTGTCCAAAGACAATTGAAAATGAAATAAATAGGAGGAAAATAAGATAAAATGATTTCATTTTTGTTACAAAGTTTGGATCAGAAATTACAAAAAAATCAAATCAGATTTGTTACATTGTATTAAGACTATAACTTTTTCATCAAAATTTCAATCACAAAAAAAAGGATGAGCTTTTTTTTTAAACAAAATAAAACTTTGCTTTTTTGCTTTTTTATATTGTTTTTTTTCCAACTAATTTTTGGACAAAAAAATATAGAAGCCATTTCATATAATGTTAGATATGAAAATTTAGATGATGGGGAAAATCAATGGGATCTAAGGAAGAAAACTCTAATCAATTATCTAAAATATAAATCTCCTAGCATAGTAGCCATGCAAGAAGTATTAAACAGTCAATTATTAGACCTAAATTTTTCTCTATCCGAATATTCATTTGTCGGTATAGGACGAGAGGATGGAAAAAAGAAGGGAGAGTTTTGCCCAATTTTTTTTAATAAATATAGATTTGAATTGATCGAAAGTGAAACTTTTTGGTTATCTGAAACTCCAGAAAAAATATCTGTAGGATGGGATGCTGCACTAGAAAGGATTTGTACATATGCAAAATTCAAGGACCTTGAAAATAATAGAGAATTTTGGGTATTTAACACCCATTTTGATCACATTGGTGTTAAGGCAAGAAATGAATCAGTCGAATTAATTTTAAAAATAATTAAAGAAGTCAACACAGAAAAAAATCCAATTTTGTTAACTGGAGATTTTAATTTGACTCCTGAAAAAAAACCTATTAAAAGGCTTCAAACACTTTTTCAAGATATTTTAGCTGATCTAAATATTGGAGATCGCAAATACGGAACATTTAATGGATTTAAAAAACAAGTTGATTCTCCACAAAGGATAGACTATATTTTTCAAAATGGATTTAAAGTTTTAAAATCCGAACATCTTTGGATCAAAACACCAAAAGGTTTGTGGGCTTCAGATCATCATCCTGTTTATTTAAAGTGCCTCTTCAAATAATTGCATCTATTTTAAAAAAAAACTTAATTATATTAGTAGATAAATATTTAGATCATGAAAAGTTTGTTTTCAATATTATTATTAGTTTTTGTATCAAATTTTACAAATGCTCAAAATTTCAGAGGACTTGATAAAAGTCCACTAGACATGATTGAGTATCCTGCTCGGGGTGGAAATACTTTAGCTAGAATATTATATGGAAGGCCACAGCTTAAGGGGAGAGATATTACTAGACTTGTTCCCGAAGGGCAACTGTGGAGATTTGGAGCTAATGAGGCTACAGAATTGACATTGTATACACCTATGAAAGTAAATGACAAGAAAATTGAGGCAGGTTCTTATACAATGTTTGCTATTCCAAGGGATAATCAAATAACTATTATCATCAATTCAGCAACACACATTTGGGGTACTTATTATGATCAAAAGATGGATGTGGTAAGAATCACTGTACCCCTAAGACAATTAACCGAATCTCTTGAAGCATTTTCTATGGCATTTCAAAAAAGCAATACAGGTATTGACCTTCATTTTGGATGGGGTAATTATAGAGGGACTCTGCCCTTTTCAAAATAAGAGTTACTCTAAATTCAGCACTTTGTATAATGCTTTTTCTAGCATTGGTTCCAAAAGATGATATCCTTTTGCTGTAAGATGCACACCATCATTTGAATACTCTTTAATTATTCCATTATTGCCATCATTTAAAGCTTTAAAATAATCCAAATAAAAAGCATCACTTTCTTTAGCAAAATCCTCTATCATAGAATTTAACTTTGGAATTTTAATATTTGGTTTTTTACCCGGGCTCCATGGGTAGTCATACGCAGGCAAAACTGAGCACAAAATTACTTTTATACCATTTGCCTGTGCAATTTCAGTCATTGATTTTAAGTTATTTGCAATCATTTTTAATGTAACGGGTCCTGTGTTACCGGCAATGTCATTAGTTCCTGCTAAAATGACAACAACATCAGCATTAATATCAACTACATCTGCTCTAAATCTTACCAACATTTGTGAAGTAGTTTGGCCGCTAATACCTCTATTTACATAATCTTTATCCTTGAAAAAATTTGGATTGGTTTGTAACCACCCAATGGTAATTGAGTTACCCATGAAAACAACTCTATTTTTGTTTTTTTTTATTTTAGGGAGTTTAGCATTAGGTTCTTCAAATTTTTTAAAATTTGGCCAATCCATAGGATTAGGGTCTTGAGCAATTGTCATTGTAAACTGAAAAACAATTACTATAAAAGTGAGTACTCTAAGTCTAATTTTCATTTGTTATGTTTAAAATAAAATTAATAAAATTTACTATATTGATTTGGGCAATTGGTTTCCAAATCAAACAAATGTATTGATCTTCTTAAATTACACATTTATGAGAAAAATTATTTTCAAAATTTTATTTTCGATTATTTTAATTGGACCTTATTTAAAGGCTCAAAAATATGTGCCTAGTTCAGAAAATTTAGAGTCGCGTGAGTGGTTTCAAAACGCACGTTTTGGACTTTTTGTTCACTGGGGTGTCTACAGTATTTTGGGAGATGGTGAGTGGGTTATGAATAATCAAAATATTAGTATTTCTGAGTATAAAAAACTCCCTACTTTTTTTAATCCAATTGATTATGATCCCGTTGAATGGGTCTCAATGGTAAAAGAAGCAGGAATGAAATACATTACAATTACTAGTCGTCATCATGATGGGTTCTCTATGTTTGATACCAAAATGAGCGATTATAATGTAGTTCAAAGTACTCCCTACGGAAAAGATATCATTAAACTTTTAGCAGAGGAATGCAGAAAACAGGGAATCAAGTTATTTTTCTATTATTCTCTACTTGACTGGAATAGGGATGATTATTTTCCAAGGGGAAGGACTGGAAAGGGCATAGCTGGAAGGGGCGAAGGGAAATGGGAAAGCTACATTAAGTTCATGAAAGGACAAATTAGAGAATTATTAACTCAATATGGAGAAATTGGAGGTATATGGTTTGATGGGCATTGGGATCAGAAAGAATGGGATGGAACAAAGTTTGGAGATAGTAAAGTTGATTGGCACTATGATGAGATATATGGAATGATACATAAGTTACAACCTCAAGCATTAATTGGTAATAACCATCATATAGGTGTAATAAGTGGCGAAGACTTTCAAATGTTTGAAAAAGATCTTCCAGGGAATAACACTACTGGTTTTGGTACTCCTGAAGACCAAATAGGAAGTCTTCCACTTGAAGTATGTGAAACTATAAATGGTTCATGGGGATTTAATCTTCAAGACCGCGAGCACAAGTCTAACAAAGAACTAATTCACTATCTAATAAGAGCTGCGGGTTATGGGAGTAATTTGCTATTGAATGTTGGTCCAATGCCAAATGGGAAAATTCAATCGGAACATAAAACCGCTTTAAAAGCGATAGGTAAATGGCTAGGTAAAAATGGAAATACAATATATGAAACTAGAAAGGGACCATTTATGCCAAACGAAAATTTTGTAAGTACGCAAAAGGGTAATAGCATTTATTTGCATGTTTTAAATCCTGAATTAAAAATTTTACAAATGAATAAACTGCCAAGTAAAGTTAAATCAGTTAAAATATTTAATTCAAAGGAAAACCTAAATTTTAGAAATGACAGATATGGATTTATTGTTGACATTGGTAACAATCAATTAGATCCTATAGATACAATTATTGAGATTCAAATTAAATAGAACATCAGAATTTTAAGTAATATTTTAAATGAGTAAGTTATATTCAACAAGAAGGGTTTTAATTTTTATTTTTTTCTTAAGCATATTCTTAAAATGTGGAAAAAAGGAAAATGTCATTAGCCCTGTCCTGCCTCTACCAAACGCAAATCAGGTTGCTTGGCAAAAAATGGAATACTACGCTTTTATTCATTTTAATATGAATACTTTCACAAACAAAGAATGGGGTTTCGGAGATGAAAAACCTATCCAATTCAATCCTTCTCAACTAGACACACGACAATGGGCAAAAGTTATAAAGCAAGCTGGAATGAAGGGTATTATAATTACTGCTAAACATCATGATGGATTTGCACTTTGGCCAAGTAAATACACAGAACATTCTGTAAAAAATTCTTTGTGGCGGTCAGGGAAAGGTGATTTGATTGAGGAGTTATCGAAGTCTTGTAAAGAATATGGTCTAAAACTAGGCGTTTATATTTCTCCATGGGATCGAAATCATCCCGACTATGGAAAACCCGAGTATGTGTTATATTTTAGAAATCAATTGCGTGAGCTGTTAACCCAATATGGTGAAATTTTCGAAGTGTGGTTTGACGGTGCAAACGGCGGAGATGGTTATTATGGTGGAGCTAATGAGGCAAGAAAAGTAGATAAAAAAATATATTATGATTGGCCTAATACGATTCAGATTGTAAGGGATTTGCAACCTAAGGCTGTCATATTTAGTGACGCAGGACCCGATATTCGTTGGGTTGGTAATGAAAAAGGATACGCTAATGAAACTACATGGTCACCTATATATCGAGATAGTCTGTATCCGGGTATGCCAAATTTTAATGAGTTTTCTTCTGGTCAAGAAAATGGTACCCATTGGGTTCCAACAGAAACTGATGTTTCCATACGACCTGGATGGTACTACCATCCAGAAGAGGACAGCAAAGTTAAATCTTTATCTAAACTGGTAGATATTTATTTTAATTCTGTAGGTCTTAATAGTTCTTTACTACTTAATTTACCTGTTGATAAACGTGGTTTAATTCATGAAAATGAAATTGAAAATTTAATGCAACTCTCGTCTTATTTAGATCAGACTTTTTCAAAAAATTATTTTTACAACCAAAACATTGAAGTTTCCTCATCGGTTAGGGGATTTGGAAAAATAAATTTAACTGATGAAAACCAGGATACTTATTGGGTCTCAAATCCAAATGATCTAAAGCCAAAGTTTACTATAACTTTTGAATCACCTGTTGAGGCTAATACTTTTATGGTTCAAGAGTATATCCAGCTCGGTCAAAGGATTAAAGCGTTCTCTTTTGAAATAATGACTGATGGAAAATGGGAAAAAGTTTATAAAGGAACAACCGTAGGCAATAAAAGGCTGATCCGTTTTAAATCAAAAAGTATAGATGGTATTAGATTTTCGGTATCTAAATTTAAAAAACAAGTAGTTCTAAATAACATTGGACTTTATAAAGCCCCTCACATCGATTGAATTAGGCTTAAAAATTAGCTAGCCCATTAGCGACTGCACTTTCATAGCTAATCCCATGTCGCCACTAATTTTTATCTCTCCCCCCATAACAGCCATCATTGGATTTAATTCGCCATCACGCAGTTTTCTCAATACCTCAGCTGTAAGGCTTATGGTGCAATCTGCTTCATCGTCTGAAGCTTTTACAATATTTGTATCTGAGGTTCCGTCTATAAGAATTCCAACACCGTCTACTTCGAATTTAAGTTTTCCCCCAATTGGCTCTGAAGTTGATGCCCTCTTTTCGAATTGGGCTATCATTTTTTCTAGACTCATATTATATAAATTTTCTTAAAAGTAAAAATAAAAAGTGACACGGTGTCATATTTTTTATTTAGATTAGACAACGTAAATAAAATACTGTGAAGTATCGCCTAAAAAAAGCAGTTGTCTTAGGATCGGGAGTAATGGGCTCTGGAATAGCATGTCATTTGGCCAATGTTGGCATGGAAGTTTTAATGCTTGATATTTTACCAGATCATGCAAAACAAGTAAAATTACCTCGTGATTCAGTAGCAAGCAATGCACTACAAAATGCTTTAAAGTCAAAGCCAGCACCTTTATACAATAAGAGTTTTGCCTCTCGAATTAAAACTGGAAACTTCGAAGATGATTTTGAAAAAGTAGCAGACGCCGACTGGATTATTGAAGTTGTTATAGAGCGTCTTGATATAAAAAAGGAGATTTTAAAAAAAGTTGATCAGTTCAGAAAAGAGAAAAGTTTAGTAAGTTCCAATACATCAAGTATCCCTATTAAACTTCTATCTGAGGGTCGCTCAGAATCTTTCAAATCTCATTTTTGTGGGACACACTTTTTTAATCCAGCTAGATATCTAAGGCTACTAGAAATTATCCCTACTGAAAATACTTTACCTGAAGTTGCTAAATTTTTTATGGATTTTGGAAAAATTACCTTAGGTAAACAGACCGTTTTATGCAAAGATACTCCTGCATTTATTGGAAATCGTATTGGTGTAATATCAGGAACAGAAATCACCTTACTTACCGAAAAATATAAATTTAAAATAGAAGAAATCGATGCTATGACAGGCTCTTTAATCGGAAGGCCAAATACAGCAAGTTTTAGATTACAAGATTTAGTTGGATTAGATACTGGTGATAATGTAAGCCGTTTTGTTATGGAAAATGTTCTAAATGACAAATACATTAATTCATTAAAAAAGTTAAAAGAGCCCAAGTTTATGCGTTTCCTTTTAGAAAATAAATTTCTTGGAAATAAAACAGGCAAAGGATTCTACGAAAAAACCAAGAAAAAGGATGTTAAAGGTAAAACTATAATAAACGCATTAAATCTAGAAACACTTGAATATGAGCCTGCCATAAGTCCCAAATTAGAAATTGTTAAATCAGCAAAGGCTATTGGATTAATGAACAAAAGATTAAATTATCTTGTCGATGGTAACTCAAAAGAACAAAAGTTTTTCAAAGACTATTTTGCAACCCTGTTGGAATATTCTGCTTCAAGAGTTCCAGAAATATCAGATCAGTATTATCCAATAGATGATGCAATGCGAACTGGGTACGTATGGGATTATGGTCCTTTTGAATATTGGGACTTATTAGGTTTAGATAAGGGTATTGAACTTATAGAAGCCAAAGGTGGATCAGTTCCAAAATGGATTATTAATTTGAAAGAATCTGGGGGAAACTCATTCTATAAATTTGAAAACGGCCAAAAGAAATACTTTAATATTCAATCTAGCAAATATGAAATATTACCAGGTAGAGAGACATTTATAATCTTAGATAGTTATCGTAAAAACTCTCCAGTATTAAAAAACAGTGAATGTGAAGTTCATGATATAGGAGATGGGGTTTTATGCTTCGAGTTTACAAGTAAAAGCAATTCAATTGGAGAGGGCATAGGAAAAGGTTTATATGAAATTATAGAAATTGCCGAGCAAGGAGATTGGAATGGTCTTGTAATAGGTAATAACGCAAAACAATTTTCTGTCGGAGCTAATTTGATGAATATTGGAATGTTAGCAATGCAAAAACAGTATGAAGTTCTAGACAAATTTGTTTCTGATTTTCAAAAAATTAATATGAGAATTAGAACCTCTAAAATACCTGTTGTAGTTGCAGCTCAAGGCTATGTGTTTGGAGGAGGATGTGAAATATCAATGCATTGTGATGCCGGTATCTATGCTGCCGAATCTTATATAGGTTTAGTTGAAGTTGGTGTAGGTCTTCTACCTGGTGGTGGGGGTACAAAAGAATTTGCATTAAGAGCATCAAATGATTTTTTTGATGGGGATGTTCAAACCCCAACACTCATAAGATATTTCAAGTCAATTGCAACAGCCGCAGTATCCACATCAGCTCATGAAGCATATGACTTAGGATATCTAAACAGAGAGCGTGATTTTGTATCTGTTAATACTCCTATGAATTTGATACTAGCTAAAGAAAAAGTTTTGGAGTTATCAAAAAACTACATGCCTCCATCATTTAGAGATGATATTTATGTTTTAGGGAGAGGAGGAGTAAGTGTTCTTTATTCTGCAATTAATGAGTTTAGAATGGGAGAGTATATGTCTGATTATGATGTTGAAATCGCTCGTAAAATTGCTAATGTGATTTGTGGAGGAGATTTAACATCACCACAAAAAGTTAGTGAAAAATATTTATTAGAAATAGAACGTGAAGGATTTATGAGTTTACTTGGTAATCAAAAAACTCTAGATCGAATTCAATATTTATTGATGAACAACAAACCTTTAAGAAACTAAATAATGGAAGCATATATTGTTAAGGGATATAGATCAGCTGTAACTAAATCGAAGAAAGGAGGTTTTAAAAATTATCGCTCAGATGATTTAGCGGTAGATGTCATAAAACATTTGATGGAATCAGTAAATGAAATTACACCTAAACAAGTTGATGACGTAATTGTTGGTTGTGCAAATCCGGAGGGAGAGCAGGGACTTCAGATAGGTAGATTAATCTCTGCAAGATCTCTAGGCAAAGAAGTTGCTGGTATAACGATTAATCGATATTGCGCATCAGGGCTTGAAGCAATAGCTCTTGCTGTAGGGAAGATTAAAGCGGGTTTTGGAGAGATTTTCATCGCTGGTGGTGCTGAAAGTATGAGCATGATTCCAATGACTGGCTATAAATTAGCACCAAGTTATAAAGCAAATATTGAAAACATTAATTATCACGTAAGTATGGGTCACACTGCTGAGGCAGTTGCAGAAAAATACAATATTAGCAGAGAAGATGCGGATAAATTTTCTTATGAATCCCATAAAAAGGCAGGTAAAGCTATAGATTCAGGAGTATTTAAAAACCAAATTGTTCCAATAAATATAAATGAAATTTTTGTAGAAAATGGATTGCGTACTACAACGACAAACTTGGTAGATACAGATGAAGGAGTTAGAAGAGACACCACACTAGAGGGACTTGCAAAATTAAACCCAGTTTTTAAAAAAGGAGGAATTATAACTGCTGGAAACGCATCTCAAACTTCAGATGGAGCAGCATTTGTTTTAGTTGTTAGTGAATCAATATTAAAAGAATATAATTTAAATCCTATCGCTAGATTGGTATCTTGCGCAGTTGGGGGTGTAGATCCATTATATATGGGAATAGGTCCTTGTGTTGCAATACCAAAAGCATTAAATCAAGCGGGCCTAAAATTAGAGGATATTGATTTAATAGAGTTAAATGAGGCGTTTGCAGCTCAAGCATTAGCTGTAATCCAGGAGGCTAAACTTGATCCTAAAAAAGTAAACGTCAACGGAGGTGCTATTGCTCTAGGCCATCCTTTAGGTTGTACAGGAGCTAAGTTAAGCATTCAGCTCTTAGATGAAATGAAAAAGAGAAATCAACGTTACGGTATGGTAACAGCATGTGTTGGAGGAGGTCAGGGGATCTCAGGAATTTTTGAATGTTTATAAATGAACGAACCAATAATCATTTTGGGTAAGAGAGCTTCTCAAAAAGAGCAAGTTCGCAAGCGTTTAATGAAAGAGGCTTTACTTTTGTTTTCTAAAAGAGGTTTAGAAAAAACAACGGTTGCGGATATAGTTCAAAAAAGCGAGATAGCAAGAGGTACATTCTATAATTATTTTACTGACACACAAAGTCTTTTCGACTGTCTTATTGATGAGCTAAATAAAAAGATTAAATCTGCTATTCAACAAACACGACGTGAAAGCAAAAATGTTTACGACTATCTATATGGAACATTTAAAAGCTATTTTGACCTTATAGGAACTAAAGAAATGATCCAGTTTCATATTTTAAATCAAGCTCAAATACGCCAAAGTTCTTACCAAAGTGAGATAATTAAAACTATAGTAAAGAATTTAAATAGAGATTTAAAATCTGATTTAAAAATAAAAGCTTTCACAGAAAAGTATGAGTTTCTTCTTCTCAGTTTTATGTTAGTCGGTTCACCACCAGAACTTTTTTTAGCCACACATACATCTAATATTAACTTTAGTAGTGACCAATTAGCCACATTCCTAACTAAACTTTTTCATAAAGTATTAATGGAATAACTTGATTTACACTTTTTTAACAACATAGGTTACAATGCCCCAAATAACTAATTCATCCTCTGCATTAACTTTTATCGGCTCATAATTTTTATTTTCAGGCATAAGATATATACAATCGACCTCTACCTTAAGTCGCTTTACTGTAAAAGCCCCGTCAATAAAGCATACAGCTATCCTATCATTTTGTGGTTCTATGCTCCGATCAATTACTAAAAGATCGCCATTGTCAAGACCTGCACCTTGCATTGATTCTCCGGAGACCCTAGCATAGAATGTTGATTCTTCATTTCGAACTACCTCCTGATCAATACTAATTCTTAACTCTTTGAAATCATCAGCAGGGGAAGGAAATCCTGCAGAAATTCCTTCTTCTGCTAAATGCATTCTTTTTTTCTGTTCTTGATTTGGATGAAAAAAAACTAATTTCTTATTATGCATAGGACTATTTTACCGTAATTATTTCGCTAAGTTCTGTTGTAAAACGACTTGATAAATATTGTTGTTTCATTTTCCAAGTACGATTTAAGTCTTGATTGGCCAGCTTTATTTTGTGTGGGCCGAAACGTTTATGAATTTTGTCCACACTCTGCATTATAGAAATATGCTTGACATTATTGTTGTCAAAAAGGCTCAATTGACGTTTTTTTGTGGGAGTAAGACCCATAATCATTACACCCGCTTTTTTATAGGAAATTCCCTTTTTAAAAATTTTTTTTAGTCCAATTACTGCGTATTTACTTAGTATAATATTGGAATCTGTTATGTAAGGAAGATTAAGGACATAGCTATTTTGATAGGGAACAGTATTTTTCTTGTGAGGATCACTCTTGATAAATACTAACATCGTACTGCAGCTACTCTGCTGCTTTCGCATTTTTTCAGCACAACTACTTGCAAATGTTGAAATGCGTTCTTCTAAATCCGAGAAGTTACTTATAGTGCCTTCAAAGCTACGGGTAGTGGCAATACATTTTTTTTGTGGTTGAATTTCCTCTAATTGAATGCTAGGAAGACCCATTAGATCTCTTTTTATTCGGACTCCTACCACAGACATATGTTTTTTAATCCAGTCTTCAGATAATAAAGTGAATTGCCATGCATTTTCAATACCTAAATATTCAAGCCGTTTTTTGTGTTGGCGTCCTATGCCCCAGACGTCACCTATTTTTGTCCATTTTAATGCCTTAACTCTTTTTTTCTCATTATTAATGCAATAAACACCTCCTGTATTTGAACTAAATTTTTTAGCAATTTTATTAGCTATTTTTGCCAAAGCCTTACTTGGAGCTATTCCTATTGAAATAGGTATCCCTGTCCACTGTTGGGTCTGTTTTTTCATTCTCATTACTTCTCCTTCTAAATCAAAGAAATCAAAGCCCTTAAATTCCAAAAAGGCTTCGTCAATACTGTAGATCTCAACATTTGGGGTAAACTTTTCCAATATAGACATCACCCGATTACTCATGTCGCCATAAAGAGGATAGTTGGATGAAAAAATCTTTATCCCTTGTCTTTTAAATTGTACCTGATATTTAAAAGCAGGAGCTCCCATGGGAATACCCAACGTTTTTGCTTCGTTGCTTCGAGCAATAACACAACCATCATTATTTGAAAGGATTACAATGGGTTTTCCTTCCCACTGTGGCTGAAAAACACGCTCACACGAAGCATAAAAGTTATTACAATCTACTAATGCAAACATTTAGAAAAGGTATTAAAATGTTTGCATTTGAAAACCCGATTTACATAAAAGTTCTTCACTATTCAATTTCATTTTTAAATAAAATTTGTCTAGGAAAACTATTTTTATTCAAATCCAAAGACACTTAAGGCAAAAATTGTAATTTTGTAATCAAGAATTTGTACTGACTCAACTACATGGATAACTATTCATTCCTGAACACTGCTCATACAGCATATTTCGCTGATTTGTATGATCAATATTTGCAAGATCCAGACAAAGTTGAGCCTAGCTGGAGAGCTTTTTTTCAAGGCTTTGATTTTGGTTTGGAAAGTAATGGAGTAAATGAATTGGTAGCTTCAAATGAAACTAAAAATGTTGAAATACCCGAACACTTACAGAAAGAATTTAAAGTAGTTAAATTAATTGACGGATACAGAACTAGAGGTCATTTGTTTACTAAAACGAATCCAGTAAGGGAACGCCGAAAATATCAGCCAACATTAGATATTGAGAATTTTGGACTTTCAAATGAAGACCTGTCAATTGTATTTAATGCGGGTGAAATAATGGGAATTGGTCCAAGTTCTTTAAACGACATTATAAAACACTTACAAAGAATTTATTGCAGCTCGATTGGTGTAGAGTACATGTATATTAGGAATCCAGAAAGGGTTAATTGGATTCAGCAACGATTGAATGTAAACGATAACCATCCTGAGTTTTCAGTAGAAAAGAAAAAAAATATTTTAAAAAAATTAAATCAAGCTGTAAGTTTTGAAAACTTTTTACATACTAAGTATGTTGGTCAAAAAAGATTTTCTTTAGAAGGAGGTGAGTCACTGATACCCGCACTTGATGCCCTAATTTTAGAAGCTGATAATTTGGGTGTTGAAGAATTTGTGATGGGAATGGCTCACAGAGGAAGATTGAATACTCTAGCAAATATTTTTGGAAAATCAACAAAAGATATTTTCAGTGAGTTTGATGGTAAAGATTATGATGACGAAGTATTTGATGGCGATGTGAAATATCATCTAGGGTGGACTTCAAAAATAGACCCAAATAATGATGGAAAACAGATTAATATAAGCCTTGCTCCAAATCCTTCACATTTAGAAACAGTAGGAGCTGTTGTCCAAGGAATTGCGAGAGCAAAACTCGATAATAACCATTCAGGTGATACTTCGAAAGTACTCCCAATACTTGTTCATGGTGACGCCGCAATAGCGGGACAGGGTCTTGCATATGAAATAGTTCAAATGGCAGCTCTAAAAGGATATTCAACAGGTGGAACTATTCATATAATTGTTAATAACCAAATAGGTTTCACAACAAATTATTTAGATGCACGATCAAGTACATACTGCACAGATGTTGGGAAAGTTACATTATCTCCTGTTATGCATGTTAATGCAGACGATGTAGAAGCGGTGATTCATGCTGTCCTTTTTGCTTTAAATTATAGAATAAAGTTTAAAAGCGATGTGTTTATTGACCTTCTTGGTTACAGAAAATATGGTCATAACGAAGGAGACGAGCCCAGATTCACACAGCCTAAACTTTATAAAAATATTTCTAAACATCTAAATTGTAGAGATATCTACGCAAAAAAATTAATTGAGGAGGGTATAATTGAAAAAACTCATATAAAGTCATTAGAAAAAGAATACAAGGAATTTCTAGAAAAAAATCTTGAAGACTCAAGAAAAGTAAGTAAAACCTTTATTAATCCTTTTATGTATGATGAATGGAAAAACATAGCACCATATTTAGAAAGGGTTGATGAGTTTGCGATGAAAAAACAAGTAACTACAAAAGTTGACAGAAAATCCCTTGAGAAAGTTGCCAATGCAATCTCAAAGCTACCTAGCACTAAGAAATTTTTACGAAAGGCTGAAAAACTTATCTCTGAAAGAAAAAAAATGTTTTTTGATTCAAAAACTTTGGACTGGGCTATGGGAGAACTTCTTGCATATGGAACTTTGTTATTAGAAGGACATGACATAAGACTCTCTGGACAGGATGTAGAAAGAGGTACATTTTCACATCGTCATGCCATTTTAGTTGATGAGGATTCTGAGGAAGAAATTATTCTTCTAAATAATATTGACAAAGAACAAGGTATATTCAGAATTTTTAATTCTTTATTATCTGAGTATGGAGTCTTAGGTTATGATTATGGTTACTCGATGACGAGTCCTAATTCATTAACAATTTGGGAAGCTCAATTTGGAGATTTTTCAAATGGAGCACAAATAATTATTGATCAATACATAACTTCAGCGGAGGATAAATGGAAATTACAAAATGGAATAGTTTTGCTGTTACCTCACGGTTATGAAGGTCAGGGAGCTGAACACTCATCAGCTAGAGTTGAAAGATATTTACAAATGTGTGCTAAAGACAATATGTTCGTAGTTAATTGTACAACTCCTGCAAACCTGTTCCACGTATTAAGACGACAGCTTAAGGCAAAATATAGAAAACCATTAATTATTTTTTCTCCAAAAAGCCTTCTCCGTCATCCAAAGGCAGTCTCTAACATAGATGATTTCACAAATTCAAGTTTTAAAACTATAATTGATGACTCAAAGGTTGATATTAAATTTGCTGAAACTGTTGTTTTTTGCACGGGCAAATTTTATTATGATCTACTTGAAGAAAGAACCACAAGAAAAAGAGATAATAATGTCGCTTTAATTAGAATTGAACAATTATTTCCATTACCCGATAAAGAAATTAAAGATTTAATTTCAAAGTATAAGCACTCTAAAGATTTTGTTTGGGCTCAGGAGGAACCAAGAAATATGGGCGCTTGGGGCCACTTGTTGCTTCACTTACCAGAAGTTAAAATGATGAGGGTAGCGAGTAGAAGAATGTATGGTTCGCCTGCTGCTGGAAGCTCAACAAGATTTAATAAGCGTCACAAGGAGGTTATCGATTACGTTTTTGACAAAACAAAAGATAATTTTATTAGAAAAATTAAAAAATAAAGTATCATGATTTTAGAAATGAAAGTTCCCTCTCCTGGAGAATCAATTACTGAAGTTGAAATTGCTCAATGGCTAGTCAGCAGTGGAGATTATGTTAAAAAAGATCAAGCAATTGCTGAAGTAGATTCTGATAAAGCAACTCTTGAATTGCCTGCAGAAGTTAGCGGAACAATAACGCTCAAGGCCGAGGAGGGAGATGCAGTTTCTGTGGGGGCAATTGTTTGTCTAATTGATACTGATGGAAAAGATAACAATGCGAACGATAGGATAGAACCTTCTGAGAAAAATTTAGAAACACATAAAGAAATAGATGAAGCGACCTCAATTCCTAATAATTATGCTGCACAAACACCCTCACCTGCTGCTAAAAAAATTATTGACGAAAGAGGCATTAATTCTAATGACATAAAAGGTTCTGGAAGAGGAGGAAGGATTACTAAAAACGACGCATTAAATGCGATTCCATCAATGGGGTCTAAACCTGAATGGGGTGAGCGTCAACAAAATCGGGAAAAACTTTCAATGCTCAGAAGAAAAGTTGCAGAGCGATTAGTAGAAGCTAAAAATCAAACTGCTATGTTGACCACCTTTAATGAGGTTGATATGGATGCAGTGTTTAATATCCGCAACAAGTTCAAAGATGATTTCCAAAAAAAACATAATGTCAAACTCGGTTTTATGAGCTTTTTTACTAAAGCTGTTGTCAGAGCACTTAAACTTTTCCCTGATGTTAATTCAATGATGGATGGAGATCACAAAATTTCTTATGATTATTGTGACATAAGTGTTGCTGTTTCAGGACCAAAGGGTCTAATGGTACCAGTAGTTCGTAATGCTGAATTGTTAAGCTTTTCTGGAATAGAGAAGGAAATTTCTCATTTAGCAACTAAGGCACGTGAGGGTAAAATTACTGTAGATGATATGACAGGCGGAACCTTTACAATTTCTAATGGAGGAGTATTTGGATCAATGCTGTCTACACCAATTATAAATCCTCCTCAGTCAGGTATATTAGGAATGCACAACATCATTAAGCGTCCTGTTGTTTTAGATGATAAGGTGGTTGTTCGTCCTATGATGTATTTAGCACTTTCATATGATCATAGGATTATAGATGGTCGTGAATCTGTTGGTTTTTTAGTCGCAATTAAAGAGGCGCTTGAATCTCCAGAAGAATTACTTATGGATGGTGACCCTTTAAAAGCATTCGAGTTGTAGGAACAATTTACTTAGACTGTAGTCAATAACTGCATTATTTTCTTTCAAAAAATCAGCACCAATAACGCCATCAATCTTTTCAACTCCTTGGGTATTTAATGTATCATTTACATGACTAAGATCTAGTAATACGAAAGCTTGTTTGCCTTTATAATTTCTCCCAAGTTTGATATTACAGTTCAGTGTCATTATAGCTTCCATTTTTCCATCGCTAGCTCCTGAAGCTTGAAAAGGCTCTCCATATTTTTGTAATTCAAAATGATCCTGAAGATCAGAATGAATGCAGCTGTTTGATGCACCAGTATCGACTAAAAGTTTAGCCTTTTTTCCATTTATCCATGCTTTGCATAAAATATGCTTAGTTTTTAAAACCTTGAGTTTTGTAAAGACTTTCCTCATGATACTAACAAATATATTTAAGTTTTAAAATTTTAAAAAGTATGATTAAATCACTTTAATTAATTTTGATGAAAATAGACCACTTTTGCATCTAATTGACACACATACTCATTTGTATTTAGAAGCTTTTGATAAAGATAGAAATCAAGTTATTGAGAGAGCTCTATCAGTTGGCGTAAATCATTTTTTTATACCTGCAATTAGTAGTAAATATTTTAAAAGGATGCTCGATCTCAAGGAACAATATCCAAAAAAAATTCATTTGATGGCTGGATTACATCCTTGCTATGTCAAGGAAGATTTTAATGAGGAATTAAATTTTGTGTCTTATTTATTGAAATCAAAAAAAATCTGCGCAATTGGTGAAATTGGAATTGATTTATATTGGGATAAGAGTTTTTTAAAACAGCAGCAAGATGCTTTCCAAAAACAAATTCAACTGGCAATTGACTACCAATTACCAATAGTAATTCATTGTAGGGAGGCATTTGATGAAATTTTTGAAATTTTAGATCAATTTAATTCTGAAAAACTTTTTGGAATTTTTCATTGTTTCACTGGATCGATAAATCAAGCCAATAAAGCAATACGCTTAAATTTCAAGTTAGGTATTGGGGGAGTTGTGACTTTTAAGAATGGAAAAATTGATCAATTTATAAACAAGCTTCCTTTGGATTCGATTGTTTTAGAAACAGACTCACCTTATTTATCACCAACCCCTTTTAGAGGAAAACGTAACGAGAGCTCATATTTAACCTTGATTCTAGAAAAAGTATCTAATGCTTTAAAAATCTCAGTTGAGGAAGTTGCCACAATTACTACAAAAAATGCTATGGAGGTTTTTAAAAATGTTGATTTTTAATTAATTTATTATAGTTTAGGACAAATTTAGAGAGGTGGCCGAGTGGTCGAAGGCGCACGCCTGGAAAGTGTGTATTCCAATTGCATTGGAATCGAGGGTTCGAATCCCTTCCTCTCTGCTAACCCTAATTCAAACTTTTCACCCACAAATATGTTGGTTTAATTCCACACACTTAAAATGAGATTTATAATATATATCTCTTTATTTGTAACCATTATTCTCTAATCTTTTTCATTTTTAAACTCTATTCTCTATCCTATTTTATACGCTAACTGTAGTTCTTACTCTATAACTAATTACAAAAGATTTAATTTCATTCCCATATGACTATCTCGGAATCCTAATCCTTTGTAAAACTCAATTGCATCAGGTCTCTGTTTATCAGTCGTTAATTGAACTAAATGGGCTCCCTTATCTATACTTCTTTTAATTGCCCATTTGAATATCTTTTTACCAAAACCCTTTCCTCTGAATTTTTTTTGAATTCTTACTGCTTCAATTTGAGCCCTTAAACCACCTCGGTATGTCAAATATTGTATAAAGGTTAGTTGGAGTGTACCAATTATTTCTTTATTAAAATTCTCAATAATGATTAATTCTTGATTTTTATCTTGAAAAATATTTTGGAATGCATCATAATAACTCTTTGGTAATGGAATTTTATAATCTTCTCTTTTGGAACCGAGTTCATCATCAGCTAACAATTTTACTATATTCGGTATATCGCCTTTTCCTGCCTTTCTAAATATTAAATCCTTATTATAACTTTGTTCCATTAAGCTTCTTTATCTAGTGCTGTAAAAGCAATCTTAAATAATACTTGTATTTCTGCAAACTTTTGTATCAAACAATTTACAATAAACTGAATTTACGTTAAGGTCATTCATTAAATTCAATATGATACTAAATTACTCTACTTTAACTAAATCCCTTTTATTGATAAATTTGTTCCGTTGGTTTATTCTCATATTAGTTGTAGTGTATTTATATGTAAAATTAATTCCTAAATTAAATAAATTAGCGTTATAAGTTTGAAAATGACTCTGTGATAAACAAATATTTTATAAAACAAATTAGGCGGGTATGAGATTATTTGAAATAATTCAGGCAAGAAGATCAATTTTTCCTAAACAATACAATGATAGACATATTAAAAATGAAGATTTAAAACTAATTCTTAAAGCAGCTAATTTTGCACCAACACACAAAAAAACCGAACCATGGAGATTCAAAGTTTTACAAAATTTTCACAAAAATGAGTTTGGTAAGTTCTTATCTGAAAAATATAAAACTACAACTACTAAATTCTCAAAATATAAATTTGAAAGTATAAATAACAATATTAAAAGATCATCAGCATTAATATTGATATGTATGCAAAGAGATCCATTGAATTCAGTTCCTGAATGGGAGGAAGTAGCTTCAGTTAGTATGGCCGTTCAAAATATGTGGTTAGTGTCTACAGAATTGAATATTGGTTCATATTGGAGTTCTTCTAAACTTGTTAGTTATGTTCATGAATTTATAAAATTAAAAGAAGGTGAAAAGTGTTTAGGTATTTATTACATGGGGTATTTCGATAAAAAAGCAACAAAATATATAAGAGGTTCATATGAAGATAAAGTTTGCTGGTTTAAATAAAATTAGAAAGAAAATTATATTAAAATTTTAATGGTACGTATATAATATCTTCCAGAATTTTAAAATTTTTGTTATTTGATATAGAAAAATGTACGATTTGACGTTTTAACTATAGCTATAATTAATCTTTTAAAATTAAAATCGTATTTATTTTTTTTTATCTTTAACGGCATTTAAATTTATAGAACAAACAACATTAAAATGAGAAAACTAATTTTTGTCTTTGCATTACTGGGCTTCATGGCAACTACTAGGGCAACAGTATTGACTACTAATACAACAATAATCGAAAACGCAACATTTCAAGATGAAGAAGCACCCGCTCAATCAGCTTCATTTACACAAGAACTAAAAAAACGTTTTATTGAGGGAGGACCAGGGTTCATGGGAATTGTCTTAATATGTTTGATCCTCGGTTTGGCAATTTCAATTGAACGTATAATTTTCCTAAATCTAGCAACAACAAACACAAAAAAATTAACTGACGGGGTCGAGGAAGCACTTTCATCAGGTGGAGTAGATGCGGCCAAAGAATTTTGTAGAAACACTAAAGGACCCGTAGCATCAATTTTTTATCAAGGCCTTGATCGAATGGATGAAGGAGTTGAAAGTGCCGAAAAAGCAGTTGTAGCATATGGAGGTGTTCAAATGGGGCAGCTAGAGAAAAACGTTTCCTGGATTTCTTTATTTATAGCACTAGCACCAATGCTTGGTTTTATGGGTACTGTAATTGGTATGATTCAAGCATTTGATAAAATTGAAGCTGCTGGAGACATGCAGCCATCACTTGTGGCAGGAGGAATTAAAGTAGCTCTTTTAACTACTGTATTTGGACTAATTGTTGCTATTATCCTCCAAGTTTTTTACAATTACATTGTCGCTAAAATTGATAGTATTGTAAATGACATGGAAGACGCCTCCATCACTTTAATCGATATTTTAGTGTCTCAGAAAAAATAAAAAAAAATTAAATGAATTTACAAACCGTTGTTAAAATTATAAGTGCTGTTTTTGGGTTACTCGGAGTAATTTTCCTGTTTCGAATTATTGGAGCTGGAGATGAAGAGATCAAAATGGCTGCTAGTTTGGGAGACTTTGCTACAGTTTCACCCCTTGTGTCTCTTGCAATAGCTATATTATTCATAACAGTATCAATAACTTTAGTATTTTCAATATTAAACCTTGCTTCAAGTTCAAAGAAGTTGAAAAAATCTTTAATTTTCATAGGTTGTTTTGTTGTAGTAACTGTTATAGCCTATGCTGCTTCAGATGGTGTTGAGACCCCCATGAAAGACGGAGAGACATTATCTGCTTCAGGCTCACGTTGGGTTGGTACGGGTTTAAGAATGTTTTATATTCTTGCAACCCTTGCGATTTTGTCAATGATTTTTTCTGGCGCAAAGAAAATTTTAAAAAAATAATTTATGGCTAAAAGATCTGCACCTGAGGTAAATGCTGGCTCTATGGCTGACATTGCATTTCTCCTTTTGATCTTCTTTTTAGTTACAACAACAATTGAAACTGATAGTGGTCTAAATAGAAAGCTACCTCCCATGGAAGATCAAGTCGATCCTCCCATCATAAGAGAAAAGAATATTTTCACTGTTTTGGTTAGTAAAAACGACCAACTTCTAGTCGAAGAAGAGCTCACTGATATCGCTGACTTAAGGTCTCTTGCTATAGCTTTTTTAGATAATGGTGGAGGTGTAGGAGATGAAGCTTGTGAATATTGTCAAGGCGAACGTGATGAGGCATCATCCGATAATCCTGATAAAGCTATAATATCTTTAAAGAACGACAGGGAAACATCATATAAAGTTTACATTGCTGTTCAAAATGAGTTAGTTGCAGCATACAATGATCTAAGAAATCGTGAATTTGAAAGATTATTTGGGACCGAATTAGGAATAAATTTTGTAGAGGCACAAAAGCAATATGATGACCCTAGGACAAGCCTAGAAAGGCAAGAATTGCTTAAGCCTAAATTAGATCAAGTAAAAGCTATGTACCCTCAAAAATTATCAGAAGCAGAATCAACTAAACTTAATTAAAAATAATCGTAAAAAATGTCAAAATTTAAAAAGAAAAAAGGTGGAGATTTACCAGCCATTTCTACTGCATCACTACCTGATATAGTCTTTATGTTACTATTCTTTTTCATGGTTGCCACTGTAATGCGTGACAGTACACTGATGGTAGTAAATAAGTTACCTGCGGCTGATCAAATACAAAAACTTGACAAAAAAGACCGCGTAATGTATATATATGCTGGTAAACCTTCATCAAGGTACCAAGATAAATATGGATCAAGTGCGAGAATTCAATTAAACGACAAATTTGCTTCAGTTGATGAGGTTGGTGCATTTATTCTTGCCGAACGTGCATCTAAAAGGCAAGAATTACAAAATGTTTTAACAACTGCCTTAAAAGTTGACAGTGACACCAAAATGGGATTAATTCAAGACATAAAACAAGAGCTTCGAAAAGTTCAGGCACTGAAAATAAACTATACGACAAGAGTCGGTGACTACACTCAAAATTTGAATTAATAAGATTGAGAGAAATATTATTTTACTTTATGAGTACCTACATAGGTACTTTTTTATTTTACAGTGAAATTATTATATAAACTCTTACGGAAAAATATATGTTTTGGTTTATTATCAATAACATTTATATTCCCCTTTAAACTTAAAAGTCAAAATACAGATCAGCAAAAAGATTCAATTTTTTACAGAGAGGACCAGATATATTTTGGTGTGTCTTTATTGTTATTAAGGGCTAATCAAGAGAATCTAAATACAAGAGGTTTATCGCGTCATTTCCAATTGGGTTTGATGCGCGATATTCCATTAGTAAAGTCAGGTAAATTGTCTTCAGGTTTAGGTTTAGGAATTAGTTTTGAAAAATTTACAACAAATTTAATCCCCCTAGAAAATGGGATATATTCTTTTGATTTTGAAAATAATATGGATAATTATTTTTCCGTATCAGTCAACTCTTTTGAAATCCCTTTTGCAATTAGATGGAGAAATTCAACAAATTTAAATTATGCTTTTTGGAGGGTTTATGGGGGTATTAAAATTAATTGGAACTTCCTAAATAGAGTAACTGAAGATTTAAATTTTGAAACAAATAATTATGAAATAAATACTTTTGTAACAAACACTTTTATAAGTTTTGGTTATAACACATGGAATTTTTATTTATCATATCCGTTAAATCCAATTTTCAATTCTAAAATCATAAATTCCAATAACTCTTCAATTAGAATATCGCCTATAAAAGTCGGATTAATTTTTTTCATTTTATAACCTCTTAAAGTTCTTTTCTCAATCTTGCAACAGGAATTTCAAGTTGCTCTCTATATTTCGCTATTGTTCTCCGTGCAATGATATATCCCTTTTTTTTCATCATTGCTGAAAGTATTTGATCTGTTAGAGGCTTTTTTTTATTTTCATCAAGTATAAATTGTTCAAGTATTTTTTTTATTTCTATGGATGATATATCTTCACCCTCTTTATTTTTCAACCCTTCTGAAAAAAATGTCTTTAATAATTTCGTTCCATAAGGTGTGTCAATATATTTGCTATTTGCTACTCTTGATATTGTTGAAATATCCATATTAACTTTGTCTGCAATATCTTTTAGAATCATAGGTTTAAGTTTCTTTTCGTCTCCACTTAAAAAATATTCTCTTTGGTGATCGAGTATAGCATTAATTGTTAGCGTTAAAGTCTGATATCTTTGTCTAATAGCATCAATAAACCATTGAGCTGAATCTAATTTTTGTTTAATAAATTGGATTGCATCTTTATTTGATTTAGACTCTGACTTAGAGTAGCCAGAAAGCATGTCTTTGTATGTATTTGAAACCTTTAGTTGTGGTTCATTTCTTCTATTAAGCTTTACGTACAAATTTCCTTCCTCAATTGTTAAAATAAAATCAGGAACTATTTGAGTATTTTGATCGTTAGATGTTAGTGCTCCCCCAGGTTTCGGATTTAACTTACTAATTAAATCTAAAGCTATTTTCAATTTTTCTTGATCAATGCCAAGTCTATCTTGTAGTTTTTTGTAATGTTTATGACTAAATTCATTAAAATAATTTTTAATAATTATTAATGCATGGTTTACCTCGGGTCTGTTAATATCTTTTTTCTCTAATTGAAGTTTGAGACACTCCTGAAGTGAACGAGCTCCAACACCAACAGGATCTAACGATTGTACTGATTTTATTATTTTTTCTACAAGTAATGCGTCCACAAAAAGGTTTTGAGTAAATGCTAAATCGTCAACAAGTTCCTCATTACTTCTTCTTAAGTATCCACTTTCATCAATGCTACCAATTATAAATTCAGCGATTTGAATTTCAGTATCTGACAAAATTAAGTTGACTATTTGCTGAGAAAGGTATTGATGAAATGTTAATCCTCCTGAAAAAGGGATAGTGTGGTCTTCGTCGTTATTTATGAAATTATTTGTGTAAAGCTTGTAACTAGGTACTTCATCATCGCTTAAATATTGATCTATGTCAATTCCATCCGTAGCAATTTTTTCTGTTTCCTCTAGGTCAGTCCCTGGAATTTCAGTATTTAACGATTCTTTTCCACTCTCTAATGCTGGATTTTCAGCTATTTCTGATTCAATTTTTTGTTCTAACTCCAAAGTAGAAAGTTGAATCATCTTCATTAGTTGAATCTGCTGAGGAGATAATTTCTGCGAAAGTTTTATTTGAAGGTTTTGCTTTAACATATCCATTTAATACGTCATTGTAAATATATACAATTTCATATATCCGCTAAAATGAAGCATTCTGGGGTGTTCTTGGAAAAGGAATTACGTCTCTAATATTATTCATGCCTGTAACAAATTGAACCAACCTTTCAAAGCCTAATCCAAATCCACTATGTGGTACACTTCCAAATCTTCTCAGATCCAAGTACCACCACAACTCTTCACGATTAATTTTCATCTCATTTATACGCTTTTCTAATATATTAAGACGCTCTTCCCTTTGGGAGCCTCCGACTATTTCTCCAATTCCAGGAAAAAGTATGTCCATTGCTCTTACTGTTTTTTTATCGTCGTTTCTGCGCATATAAAATGCTTTAATATTGATTGGATAATTAAAAATTATCACAGGGCATTTAAAATGTTTTTCAACTAGATATCTTTCATGCTCACTTTGTAAATCTGAGCCCCACTCATTTATTGGGAATTTGAATTTTTTCTTTTTATTGGGTTTTGAATTTTTAAGAATGTTGAAAGCCTCATCATAGCTAATTCTCACAAAATTGTTTTCAACTACAAATTTAATTTTCTCTAAAAGACTCATCTGGTTTCGTTCACTTGCAGGCTTGCTTTGATCTTCCTTTTGTTGACGTTCATTTAAAAACTCTAAGTCATCATTACAATTAGACAAAATCTCCCTCAAAACGCTTTTTACAAATTCTTCAGCTAAATCCATATTATCGTCAAGATCGTAGAATGCCATTTCTGGTTCTATCATCCAAAATTCTGCAAGATGTCTTGTAGTATTTGAGTTTTCTGCACGAAAAGTAGGTCCAAATGTATAAACTTCACCAAGTCCAAGGGCATAAGCTTCGGCTTCCAATTGACCAGAGACCGTAAGATTGGTTTCCTTCCCAAAAAAATCTTTTTTAAAATCAACATTTCCCAAATCATTTAAAGGAGTTTTTTTTAAGTTTAATGTGCTTACTCGGAACATCTCGCCTGCACCTTCCGCATCGCTTCCAGTAATTATTGGAGTATTTATGTAGTAGAACCCTTTTTTTTGAAAGAATTTGTGGATTTGAAATGAAAGAGATGATCGAATTCTCATAACAGAAGCAAAAGTAGTTGTTCTGATTCTTAGATGAGCTTTTTCTCTTAAATACTCTAAGCTGTGTTTTTTGGGTTGTATAGGATATTTTTCAGGATCGCAATAACCTACTATATCCAGTTTATTGACATTTAATTCAACCTTTTGTCCACTTCCTAGGCTTTTTGTAAGTAAACCCTCTATATGCAGTGCTGCCCCAGTACTAATAAGTTTAAGTTTAGATACATCTAATGTTTCAAAGTCAATTACACATTGAAGATTTTCTACAGAAGAGCCATCATTTAATGCAATAAACCTGTTTGCTCGAAAAGTTCTTACCCATCCCTTAACAGAATATATCAAATTTCTTTTAGCTGATTCATTTAGAAGATATTTAATTTTGACTGCTTTCATCTCACATTTATATCTATGTAATGCGACACAAATATAAGTTTATTTGATAAAGTCAACGTAAAGCCTTCATTTTAAGTCACTGATCAAGAATTTCAAGTTTTGGTTTTTTTAACACCTTTTCGTTACTAATCGAATCTTCCAGTGAAATCAGTAATGATGGAAGTAAAATTAGATTAGCTAGCATTGCCATCATTAAAGTTACAGCTACTAGACCTCCTAGAGCCTGCGTACCTCCAAAATTGGATGACAAGAATATTGAAAATCCGAAAAATAATACAACAGAGGTGTAAAACATACTTATTCCTGTTTCTCTTAAAGAAGCAAAAATAGCCCTATTTATTTTCCAACCATTAGATATCAGTTCCTGACGATACTTAGCTAAAAAATGTATTGTGTCATCAACAGATATCCCAAAAGCAATACTAAAGACTAATATTGTTGAGGGTTTTAATGGAATTCCAGTAAAGCCCATTACTCCTGCGGTTATTATTAATGGAAGTAGGTTTGGGATTAATGAAATTAAAATCATTTTAAAAGATCTAAATAAAAAAGCCATAAAAATAGCTATCAGTAAAATAGCTAGACTAAGTGAAAGGACAAGATTATTGATCAAATATTTTGTACCCTTTAAAAATAGAAGCGATTTACCTGTAATTTTTACTGCGTAACGATCTTTAGGGAAAATTTTCTCAATAAGTGAATTCAATTCAGATTCAATTTTCTCCATTCTTGAAGTTTTTATATCTTTCATATAAGTTGTTACTCTACCAAATTGTCCTGTAGAATCAACATATCCCTCAATTAATTTGTTATCATTATTTGATTTACTTATGTATGGATAAATAAAACTATTTTCTTGTGAAGTTGGAAGAGCAAAATAATTAGGATTCCCATTATAATAGGCTTGTTTTGCAAATTTAATTAGGTTGACTACTGAAATTGGAGGAGCCAATTCGGGAATTTCGTCTATTGTTGAATGCAATGTATTCATCCTCCTCAATGTAGCGGGTTTAACAATACCTTTCTCTCTTTTACTATCAATCCAAATTTCTAGTGGAACAATACCATTAAAGACCTCATCAAAAAATAAAATATCTTTAAAAAAGTCAGCTTTCTTGGGCATATCCTCAATAAGACTTCCAGAAATTGTAATTTGATAAATACCAGTTATTCCGATTATTAAACCTAATAAAGAAATTAAGTATACGTTTACTCTTTTTTTTCTAACAGTTTTTTCCATCCATGTAACAAAAAAATCAACGGTTTTATTCTTTAAATGTCTCAGATGCTTTTTGTTTGGCATGGCCATGAAGCTATATGTAATTGGAATGATTAAGAGAGATAGAAGAAAAATCACAATAATATTTACAGACGCTACCACACCGAATTCTTTTAAAATTTTTGAATTAGTGAGAATAAAGGTCGCAAATCCAGATGCTGTTGTGAGGTTCGTCATCAAAGTTGCATTTCCAATTTTTGCAATCATTCTATGTAAAGACTTTGCTTGATTTCCATGTTTTGCAATTTCTTGTTGATATTTGTTAATCAAAAAGATACAATTAGGGACTCCAATCACAATTATAAGTGGAGGTATTAATGCTGTAAGAACCGTAATTTCATATCCTAGCCATCCTAATATTCCAAATGCCCACATAACCCCTATACCCACTACGAATAATGATATTAATGTTGCTCGAAATGAGCGAAAGAACAAAAAGAAAATTATGGATGTTATAAATGTAGCCCCTATTACGAAAAGGCCTATTTCATCTACTATATTTTGAGCATTTAACGTTCTTATATAGGGCATCCCAGAAATATATATTTTAGTATTTAACTTTTTTTCATATTCTTTAATTATTGGAATAAAACTGTCAAAAATAAAATCTCTTCTTTCAGCTGTATTGACAATCTTAGGATCCATATAAATTATAGAACGAATTGTACTTGTATTTTCTTCGTACAATAAGTTTTTATAGAATGGTAGCTCTAGAAAAAGTTTTTCTTTGAATTTTTTAGGATTTTTTGCTTCAATAGGAAATTGTTTTGAAACCTCTTTAAAAATAAAACTCTTATCTTTTTTATTCTTTTTAAGATCTTTGATATTTTCCGTTGATAGAACAAAATCAATTTCTTTAAACTCTTCAATTCTCTTATTAAGATCTTTCCAAGTATTACGTTTTTTGGGGATATAAAATTCATTTTCTTGAAATGCTATTACCAAAACGTTACCTTCCTCGCCAAATATGTTTGTGAAGGATTTGTATGTAATATTTTCTGGATGTTTATCAGGTAGCAGATTTGCTTCAGTATAAGTAAATTGCATGAATTTCCATTGCGTAGACCAAAAAATAGTAATGCATATAAGGGCCAATAAGATTAAGGCGCGATTTCTAAGAATGAATCTAGCAACTAAGCCCCAGAAATTCCATTGTTTTTTTTTCTTCATGCAAGCCTATAAGCTATCAATTTTTTTTCAAATTGTTAAAATTTCTTTTTCTTTTAAACTAAAAATTTCATCGGCTTTAGAAATAAATTCGTCAGTTAATGTTTGAATATCAATTTCAAAGTTTTTTTGAACATCTTCTGAAGTTTCAGATTTTTTAATTTCGGTATTAGCCTCTTTTCTTGCAGATCTAATTGAAACTTTAGCGTTCTCAGTCTCAGATTTAGCAATTTTCACTAATTCTTTCCTTCTTTCTTCTGTTAGAGCAGGAATATTTATAATTATAGATTCACCATTATTCATTGGATTGAAGCCTATGTTTGCTGTCATAATAGCATTTTCAACATCACCTAATATTGATTTGTCCCATGGTTGAATTACTAAGGTTTTACTGTCAGGTGTATTAATATTCGCGACTTGTGAAATTACCGTTGGTGTGCCATAATATTCAACTTTAACACCACTAAGCATTATAGGATTTGCTTTACCAGCTCGTATGTTTAACATTTCTCTTTCTAAATGTTTCAATGCTGAATCCATATTTTCTTTTGCAGATTCAATTATTATTTGCATCAATTCTTCCATTAAATAAAATTTATGAGTTTACTCTTGTCCCAATATTTTCACCTTTTACAACTTTGAATAAATTATTAGAGGTATTAATATCAAAAACAATTATTGGTAATTTATTTTCTTGACTTAGTGTGAAGGCTGTAGTATCCATAACTTTAATTCCTTTTTTCAAAACTTCATCAAACGATAGGTTATCAAACTTTGTTGCCTCAATATTTTTCTCAGGATCGTCATTATAAATCCCATCTACTTTTGTTCCTTTTAAAATAACGTCCGCATTAATCTCGATTGCTCTTAGAACTGCTGCAGAATCTGTAGTAAAATAAGGATTTCCTGTTCCTGAACCAAAAATTACAACCCTTCCTTTCTCTAAATGTCTTGTTGCCTTTCTTTTTATAAAAGGTTCAGCAATGGCTTCAATTTTTATAGCTGTTTGTAAGCGAGTAGGAATATTATTGTTTTCAAGAGCACCTTGTAATGCCAAACCATTTATAACTGTAGCCAACATTCCCATGTAGTCTGCTTGAACCCGGTCCATCCCCTTACTTGAACCTGAAACTCCACGAAATATATTACCGCCACCAATAACTATTGCTATTTCAATTCCTTTATCAAAAACCTTTTTTATTTCTTTAGCATATTTATCAATACGTTTTGGATCTATTCCATGACTTTGGTTGCCCATTAGCGCCTCACCGCTAAGTTTCAGCAAAATTCTGTGGTATTTCATTTAAAATACAGTTATAACAAATATAAAGATTAAAGAAGATATCTTTTGCAAATGTTAAATACAATCTCTGACAAAAATTAAAATTTAAATATGAAATTAAATTGCTATAGCTTTCAAACTCATATCAATACTTTTAATATTGTTTGTCAACTCACCAATAGAAACAAAGTCAACACCTGTTTCTGCATATTCCACAATATTCTTCTTTTTTATTCTTCCTGATGCTTCAGTTTTTTTTCTTCCTCTAATAAGTGATAATGCTTTTACTAATTCTTTGGGATTATAATTATCCAGCAATATTCTATTAACAAAATCAAAATTAATTGCTAAATCAATTTCTTTTTGGTTTCGGCATTCTACTACTACATCAAGTTTCTTATCAAGTTTATTTAGATATTTTTCAGTTTTTTTTAAAGTATTGTTCATGCCACCACAATAATCAATATGATTATCTTTTATTAAAATTGCATCGAAAAGTCCCATTCTGTGATTAGTCCCGCCACCAATCATAACTGCGAATTTTTCAGCGTACCTAAAATTAGGAGTTGTTTTTCTTGTATCTAAAATTTTGCAGTGTGTATGTTTTATCATCTTATTTAAATCTTTTGTGAAACTTGTAATGCCACTCATTTTTTGGATAGTGTTAAGAACTAGCCTCTCAGTTGCAAGAATAGATACTACAGGACCATGAACTTTAAATGCAATATCCCCTTTTTTTATTTTATTCCCATCTTCAATCAATATTTCAACCTTAAGTCTTCGATCATAGTTTTCAAAAATTAATTTAGAAAGGGAAACACCTGATAAGTATCCAGATTCTTTTACTACTAATTTTGCTGAGCTGATTATTTTAGTATCTATACATGATAAACTTGTATGATCAGCAATTCCAATATCCTCTTTTAATGCATTCTTTATAAAAATATCAAGTTGATTTTTGTAACGGTCTATAAAATTTGTCATAATCTTGAATGTAAAAAACTCCTTTGTTTTTTTTAATCTGTTGTGCCTGTTTTATAAGTAAATAAGAAACACTCACCATGTTTCTTAATTCACTTAAACCATATGTTAATTTTTTTTCATTATAGAGTTTGCTTACTTTAATGTAGATTTGATTTATTAAATCTTCTGCTAATTTTAAACCTTCGTGAGTTTTAAAAATCCCAGCATGCTTAGTCATATTTTTTTGTAGTTTTAGTCTCAAACTTTTGACCTCGCTTAGAGTACCACTTTTTGAATACCCTTCTCCATTCCAAATTGGAAGTGCTTTATAAAACACTTCCTCTGGCAGAAGAGGTTTTTTCAATGATTGTATTGCATGTATAGCTGCTCTATGGGAGAATACCAAAGCTTCTAAAAGAGAATTTGAAGCCAAGCGATTGGCTCCGTGAAGGCCAGTTGAACTGCATTCTCCTATTGCATAAAGACCTTTTAGTTCTGACTCACTATACTCGTTAACTTTTATACCTCCACAAAAATAGTGAGCTGCAGGAACTACAGGAATTGGGTCATTTGGTAATGAAATTCCTTGTGAAACACAGGTCTTATATATTGTTGGAAAGTTTGATTTCCAAATATCTACTGATATTTTTGAACCATCAAGCCAAACATAATCTTCTATTTGTTCTTTTATTTGTTTATGTATACTTCGTGCAACAATATCCCTTGGTGCAAGTTCTGCTCTTTTGTCTATTTTTAACATAAACCTTTCTTTTTTACTATTTAACAGTATGCCTCCAGCACCTCTTACAGCTTCCGTTATCAAAAAAATATTTTTATTTACTTTATTTCGCAAGGCAGTTGGATGAAATTGAACATAAGCTAAATTGTCGATTCTGACTTTTGCCCGATAAGCAGCTCCAAGACCATCACCTGTTGCAGTACTTGGATTTGTACTATGCGCATACAAACTTCCAGCACCTCCAGTTGAAAGAACAGTTATTTTAGAGCATATTTTTACAATTTCCTCTTTTTCTTGGGAAATTACATATGCTCCATAGCATCTCCCTTTTTTTTCTATGGAATGATGATCAGTTATTAAATCAACCAAAGTGTGATTTTCTAAAAGAATGATATTAGAAAAACCTTTTATTTTAGTTGACAAAACATCTTGGATTTGTTTGCCTGTTTGATCTTTATAGTGTACTATTCTTTTTTCCGAATGCCCACCTTCTATTCCTAGGTCAAGCTGCTCTTTATTCATATCAAACTCAGCACCCCAATTTATTAACTCATCTAATCTTGCGTTAGCTTCTTCTACAACAAACTTAACAACACTTCTATCACATTCACCATCACCTGCAATAATTGTATCCCGAATATGTTTATCTATTGAATCATCTTTTAAATTTCTTACAACTGCAATTCCTCCCTGCGCGTAGCGAGTATTACCCTCACTTATATCTCCTTTCGATATAATTGTAATTTTAAGTTTTGGATTTAGTTCGGCAACTTTAATTGCAAATGTCAAACCTGATATTCCAGTACCTATTACAAGAAGGTCATTTAACATAATTAACTTATTTCGAGCATTCTTTCTATTGGGAGCCGAGCTGCATTTAAAATATCTGTGTTCATGTTAATTTCGGGCTTTTCATTAACTAAACAATTGTATAGTTTTTCAAGTGTATTTAATTTCATAAAAGCACATTCGCTGCATGCACAGGTATCATCGTCGATAGGTGCAGGAATAAATAATTTTCCAGGACAGTGCTTTTGCATCTGATGAAGAATACCCGCTTCAGTGGCAACAATATATTGGTTAGTATTATCATTTTTCACAAAGTTTAATAGAGCTGATGTGCTTCCTATAAAGTTTGCAATCTCCAAAATCGTAGATTTACTCTCGGGATGTGCTATAAACTTTGCTTTCGGATATTTCTTTATTAAATCTAAAATTTTTTCAAAGGAAAATGCCTCATGTACAACACAGGATCCCTCCCATAAAATCATTTTTCTTTCAGTTTCTTTATTCAAATAGGCACCTAAGTTTTTGTCTGGCGCAAAAATGATTTCTTTTTCTTTGGGAATACTATTAATGATTTTTTTGGCGTTACTTGAGGTACAAACAATATCACTCAAAGTTTTAATTTCCGCTGAACAATTAATGTATGAGACTACAACTGCATTTGGGTATTTAGCTTTAAATATTGCAAAATCTTTTGAGGGGCACGACTCAGCCAATGAACATCCAGCTTTTAAGTCTGGAAGGAGTACTTTCTTTTTTGGATTTATAATTTTGGCTGTTTCTGCCATGAAATGAACACCAGCAAAAATAATTATATTCTCCTTAACTCTTGCTGCCTGCTGTGCTAAATATAAACTATCTCCTAAAAAATCTGCAATTTCTTGTATGGAATCCTCTTGGTAATAGTGGGCAAGTATAACAGCATTTTTTTTCTTTTTAAGCTCTTGAATCCGATTTAATAGCTCTAAATTTTGTTTAGACTTCTTTTGTTTAAATTGGTTTTGAATAGACATACAACAATATAATAAGTTTCAATTAATCAACTTTTACGCATTTTATATTTTTTTTAGAATACCTTTTTATCATGCTTTCCATAGAGTAAGCATCATCAAGAATTTTTTCTCCAATCTGGATACGTTTTAGAGAGGAAAGATAAGCCCCGGAAGAAAGTTTTTGACCAAAATCATGAGCTATACTTCTAATATATGTGCCTTTACTGCATGAAATTAAAAAATCAACCTTTGGTAGATTGATATTTGTTATGTCAAATTTTGATATACAAACATTACGTGCTTTAATTTCGGTTGATTTACCTTTTCTAGCATAATCATAAAGTCTTTTTCCATTAATTTTTATTGCAGAATAAATGGGCGGTATTTGGTTTATTTCACCAATAAAACTTCGGGCAATCTCAATTATTAAATCATTTGTAATATGATTAGTTTCATAGGTTTTATCAATTTCAGTTTCCAAATCATATGACGGTGTTGATGCACCTAAAGTAAAAGTACCTGTGTATGTTTTCGTTTCACTTTGATGTAAATTAATGGATTTAGTTTTTTTACCAGTACAAACAATTAATAAACCAGTTGCTAATGGGTCTAATGTTCCAGCATGCCCAATTTTTATTTTTTTCAGTCCTGTTAAATTTTTTAAATACCATCGCATTTTGTTGACTACCTGAAAAGAGGTCCAACCTTTAGGCTTATCAATTAAAAAAAGTTGCCCCTCTTGAATACTATTAGATTCAAATCTTTGCTTAAAGAAGTCCATAATAGATTGAAAAAATACCAATAAATATGCAGTAGTAACTAAAGTTTTTTAATTTACTTTTTTTTACTAGAGCAATCATCCATTTACAGGCGAAAATACCGCTTACAAAAGATGTAAAAAATCCTAAACCTAGGGATAAAAAGTCAATATCTACAGAGGTTTTTTTAATGTCAAGAAATATTTTAAATATGCTTCCAAATATTATTGGAAGTACCATTAAAAATGAGAATTGAGCAGCTTTTTGTTTTTCAATTCCTAGAATCAATGCGATACTAATTGTTGAACCGCTCCTTGATATTCCTGGTAAAATAGCAATTGCCTGAATTACACCCAATATAAATGAATTTTTGAAACTCACCATTTTAAATTTACATCTTTTACCTTTAGAGACACTGAGTATTAATGCTGTAATAAGAAACATTACTCCAACTAAAATTAAATTATTTGAAAATAAAGTTTTGATTTTTTGTTGAAATAGAATTCCTATTATAAAAGCCGGAATCATTGAAACAAGAATTTTCGATGCAAAAAGGGTATTTTCATTGATCTTTAACTTTAACAAAGAAGATAGTATTTTAAATATCTCTTTTTTAAACACGAATATTGTACTTAAAGCTGTACCGAGGTGCAGTACGAGTGTCATTAATAAGCTTTCATTTGCATCATGCTTATTACCAAACAATGCTTTTCCAATTTCTAAATGACCACTTGATGATATTGGTAAAAATTCAGTAAATCCTTGTATTAATCCTAAAACTATTGCTTCAAAATTATTCATTCTTAAGGATCTGGATTCGTAAAAATTGAAAGAACTGCGATTCCAAAACCAATTATAACCATAGTTGGAGCTAACCGAATTCTTCTGAAGTTAAAAATTTCAGTATTGAAAAAATCTGGATTATCACTTCCCCCGCCACTCATTAAAATGAACCCAAGGGTAACTATCGATAGGGAAACAAAAATCAAAATATAGTTACGTTTTCCAAATAAAATTTTTTTTTCCGAATATTTCTTTTTCATAGCTAAGTCTAATATCGGGCATTTGTTTTTAAATTTAAATAACGCTGGGTTGCAAAGAAAGTGCTGAGACCTGAAATTGTGATACCAAAAATCACAACTATAAGGTAAATAAGTACCAATTCATTAGTCTGATTAAAAATTTTAAATTCTGGAAATTGTCTATTAATTACATATATAAAATAACTTAAAGCACCAAGAGAGATTATAGAGCTAATAAACCCTAATAACATATTATTTAAGATGAAAGGTTTTCTGATAAAAGATTTTTTTGCACCTACTAGTTGCATCGTTTTTATTACGAAACGTTTTGAGAAAATAGATAACCTTATTGAACTGTTTATTAATAGAAGAGCAATAATTATAAAAAGTAAAGTAAAAAACAATAAACCAAAAGTAATTTTTTGAACATTCTCTTCTAAAAGTTCTAATAGTGGTTTATCATAAATAACTTCTTCGACAAAATCAAAACTTTCGATATCAATTTTAGTAGAGGAGAGAGTTTGGTTGCTCACAAAACTGGCATTAAAAAAAATATCAATAACATCTAATAGAGGATTATAGCCCAAAAAACTAATAAAATCTTCCCCGATATCAGAAACATATGATTCTGCCGCCGCCTCTTTTGAAATATAATTAACTTTTTTAGTTGCTGGATTGAGTAAAATTTTCTTCTTTAATTGTGTAATTTCTATTTCTTTAGCACTATTTTTTAAATAAACGTTCATTGCGATTTGCTCCTTAAAATGTGATGAAATATTCCTATAATTTAAAACAAATAACCCAAGGATGCCCAAAAGAAAAAGAACAAATGTTATACTAATGACAACAGAAAAATAGCTATTTAATACTCTTCTTTTCTGAAATTTTTCTTGACTTTTTTTTGACACATTTATTTTTTTGTAAAAATAAAAAAGAAAAGTTATAATTGAGTACTCATAAAATATTCTTTACTCTTTTTGACATTCAAGCAATAAATGTAATTTTAACTTTTTATTCAATTAAATGTAATCAACTTGAAATACGATTTTAGAAATATTGAAAAAAAATGGCAGAAGTATTGGCTCGACAATAAAACTTTTAAAGCTGATAATAATTCAGGAAAACCTAAATATTACGTGTTAGATATGTTCCCATATCCATCTGGTTCTGGACTTCATGTTGGTCATCCTCTAGGTTACATAGCTTCTGATATATTTTCTAGATACAAAAGAAGTAAAGGTTTTAATGTTCTTCATCCTATGGGTTTTGATTCATTTGGGTTACCTGCTGAGCAATATGCTGTCAGAACAGGTCAGCATCCAAAAAAAACTACAGAGGAAAATATTGTCAGATTTAGAGATCAATTGGATAAATTAGGTTTATCATTTGATTGGGATAGAGAAATTAAAACAAGTGATAGCAGTTATTATCGTTGGACTCAGTGGATTTTCTTAAAATTATTCAACAGTTATTATGATCACGATCTTAATAAGGCTCAACCAATAGAAAAATTAAAAATTCCAAAAAACCTGAATGAAAAAGAAATAGGGTCTTTTATTGATTCTAAAAGGTTAGCATATGTCGACACAATAGATGTTAATTGGTGTGAGGAGCTGGGAACTGTACTTGCAAATGAAGAGGTTATTGGTGGTTTAAGTGAAAGAGGGGGATTCCCTGTCATTAAAAGACCAATGAAACAATGGGTCATGAGAATAACAGATTATGCTGATAGATTACTTGATGATCTATTTGAATTGGACTGGCCTGAATCTATAAAATTATCACAAAAAAACTGGATCGGAAAGTCTGAAGGAGCTGAGATAAAGTTTTCAATAGAAAAAAAATTTATTAAGGTATTTACAACTAGGCCAGATACAATATTTGGTGCAACATATTTAGTATTAGCACCTGAACACCCTTTGATAAATGAAATTACCACAGATAAATATAAAAAATCTATAGATGAATATGTTGAGCAGACTTCAAAAAAAAGTGATTTAGAGAGGCAGGAGAATGAAAAAAATAAAACAGGCGTTTTCACTGGATCATTTGCTTTAAATCCTATTTCAAATGAAAAAATCCCTGTATGGATATCCGATTATGTTCTTTTTTCGTATGGGACTGGTGCTATAATGGCAGTGCCTGCACATGATGAAAGAGATAATGAGTTTGCAAGAAAATTTAACCTTAAAATAATTAAAGTAATTGATGGTGGCAATAAAGATGAGTGTTACACTGGGAATGGGTCTTTAATCAATTGTGGAGAATATGACGGTATTGATAATATAAAATTCAAATCCATTGTAGTCGAAAAGTTAGAAACTATAAATAAAGCAACTAAAAGGACCAATTATAAATTAAGAGATTGGATCTTTACGCGTCAAAGATATTGGGGTGAGCCAATTCCAATAATTTACAACGGAAATAAAAAGAAAGCCCTTGAATTTAATGATTTACCTCTTGAATTACCTGAAGTTGAAAGCTATTTACCAACAAAAGATGGTTTGTCACCATTGGCGAGGAATAATGATTGGATTAACATATCAATTAATGGTGTGAATTATTTGAGAGAGACAAATACAATGCCACAATGGGCGGGATCATGTTGGTATTTTTTAAGATTTATTGACCCGGGTAATAACAATGAGTTTGCAAATAAAGATCTCATTAAATATTGGATGCCAGTCGATCTATACATTGGAGGTGCAGAACATGCCGTTCTTCATTTGTTATATTCAAGATTTTGGCATAAAGTTTTATTTGACTTAGATTATGTCAGTACTAATGAACCATTTAAAAAGCTTGTTAATCAGGGAATGATTTTAGGAAATAGTGCTTTTGTCCATAGAATCAAAAACACTAACGATTTCATTTCATTTGACATGATTAAGGATGAGAAGACACAAAAAATTCATGTTGACATATCCTTTGTCGACGAAAAAAATAGATTAAATATTGAGAGATTAAAACAAAATAATCCTGAATTTAATGACGTAAATTTTATAAAAGGTAAATCATTTTATGTTTCAAGAGACATTGAAAAAATGTCAAAATCAAAGTTCAACGTAGTTAATCCCGATGCGATATGTGAGCAGTATGGTGCCGATACCCTGCGGATGTATGAAATCTTTCTCGGCCCTGTTGAACAAGCTAAACCTTGGAATACTTCAGGTATATCTGGGGTCCACAACTTTTTAAAAAAATATTGGCGTTTATTTTATAGAAACGACAAATGGATGGTAACTGAAATAGAGCCTAGTAAAAATGAATTAAAGTTGCTCCACAAAACAATTAAAAAAATAGCCAGTGATATTGAAAGCTTTTCTTTTAATACTTGTGTAAGTGCTCTAATGATTTGTGTAAATGAATTAACTAATTTAAATTGCAAGAGCAGAAAAATTTTATCTCCTTTGACTCAAATATTATATCCCTTTGCACCTCATGTTGCAGAAGAAATATGGGAGAGTTTGGGACATAAAAATACTATTACTTACGAACCTTTTCCTCAAGTAAATGAATCTTATTTAATTGAAGAAACAAAAAATTATCCGGTTTCTTTTAATGGTAAATTAAGATTTAATATCAGCCTGTCATTAAATCTGGATGATTCTGAAATTAAAGAGGCTATACTTGGTGATACTAGAACGGAACGTTATCTAAAGGGCTCTTTACCAAAAAGATGGGTAATTATTCAAAATAAAATTATCAACATAGTTCATTAATAATTTATAAATCTCAATTTTTTGTAAGTCTACAAGACGAATTCAGTAAACTATCTGGCGACTAATTTGCTCTTGTAAAGAAATGAAAGTTTCTGTTCTAGAAACTCCATTAATGGTTTGTATATTTTTATTTAATAATTGCATCAGATGTTCATTATCTCTACATAAAAGTTTAACAAATATGCTCCAGTTTCCCGTTGTATAGTGACATTCAATAACTTCAGGTATAATTTTAAGTTGTCTAACGGCTTCTGGATTGCGTATTGCTTTGTCAAGATAGATACCTATGAATGCAACTGTATTAAAACCCAAAATTTTTGGGTTTAAAATTATTTGAGAACCTGAAACAACACCTGAATTTTCAAGTTTTTTTAATCTCTGATGTATGGCAGCACCTGAAATACCACATGCATTTGATAAAATTTGAATTGGAGTTCGTGCTTCCTTCAGTAGGTGTTTAATTATAATCTTGTCTATACCGTCGAGCAATGCTTTTTTTTCGACCAATTTCATCTTTAAATATTATTAAGTAAATCTAAATTAAATTAAAAATCTAAAATAAAATCGTGTATAAGGTTAAAAAAATTAATATTAAAAAGCAGATTTCAATTCAGTTAAGTCTTTAAAGTTTGGAGAACATTTATTTAAAAGGTTATAAACTAACTTAAGTTAATTTAAGGTTAGAAATTAACCTTTATTTACTTTTATTACATACTTTTCTAAAGCCATTGTCATCGAGGGTGATTCTGGAGTCGGGGCTTTTATCTGAACTTCAAGACCGGCATTTTCTGCTGCTTTAATTGTTGTTTTACCATAAGCTGCAATTCGTGTATTGTTTTGTTGAAAGTCTGGAAAATTTTTGAATAAGGATTCGATACCTGAAGGGCTAAAAAAAGCAAGTACATCATAATATACGTCTCTCAAATCCGACAAATCGCTCAAAACTGTCCTATATAAAATTGCACGCCTCCAGTTTAAGTTCAATTCATTTAGAAAGTCTGGAACAATGCTCATTAATAAATCAGATGTAGGAAACATAAACCTATCTTTTTCAAACTTTTTAAATACATTTTCAAGATCTTTTATATTACCCTCACCTACGTAAACTTTTCTTTTCCTATACACTACATATTTCTGTAAATAATATGCAACTGCTTCCGATAAACAAAAATATTTTGTCGAATCTGGTACTGTATAACGCATTTCTTTGCAAAGGCGAAAATAATTGTCAACGGCATTTCTGCTCGTTAAAACGACATTATCAAAATTATTAAAATCGATTTTCTGTTGGCGAACTTCTTTTGCGCTCGCACCCTCAACATGAATGAAAGGTCTAAAATCGATGGTCAATTTTAGTTTTTCTTTAAGTCTTTTGTAAGGTGATTTATCAGAAGATGGTTCTGGTTGGGATACTAAAATTGTTTTCACTTTCATAATCATCCGATAATTTAAAACCTTGGTTCCAAAACAAATAAATAGAAACAGTACCAAGGAATTATTTTAAAAGTGCAAAGATAAAGAATAAAATAAAAAACTTCTTTTGGAAGAAATTTAAATAATGTTAAAAACAACCTAGTTTGTGATAAAAACCATGATATTAAAGTAATGCCTACAAAAGAATATAACAATAACGATGGCATTTCACTGTAAAAACCAATTAAAATTAATCCAAAATACAAATATGCATATTGCAAATTAAGTGTAAAGTTTTTGAAGATTAAAGGTTTTATTTTTTTCCAAAATCCAACTTTTTTTGTCATCATTGTCACTAAAAAATACCTAATTACAAGAAAAATAGTCAGAAATAAAAAAAGGAAACAGAACTCAAAAAAATAAGTTTTTTTAAAAAAAAATTTCTCAGAAAAAAATATAAATGAGAGGATAATTGTATTTAAAATTATCAAAGTTCCAACAATATTATATGGATTTAGATACTGAGTTTCCCTTTCAGAATTATGTTTACTAAAATAGAGGTCAGTTTTCAGAAAATTGAATAACCTAGTTGTTCTAATAGGATTTATTTTAACCAATAAGTAAGTTAAAAATATATTGAATATTAAAGCAAAACTTATCCAATCTTGATTTAAATTTGATTTAAAAATTAATTCTCCCATTTATCAAATTTAATTCATTTATAAAATAATTCTGCTAATCAGCTCTATAACTAAAACAAAACATTTGCTAATTTTACATAGCACGAATGAAAAAAACTGTAGTAATTATTCCTACATATAATGAGATTGAAAATATCTCATTAATTATTGATTCTTTATTCAACATCAACTTAACCCTTGATGTTCTTGTTGTTGATGATAATTCTCCAGATGGAACATCTAAGGTTGTTAAAAATCTAATGGATAAGTACAAGAAAAAATTATTTTTAGAAAAAAAAGATAAAAAAGAAGGATTAGGTGTAGCATATGTTCACGGTTTCAATTGGGCTTTAGTAAGAAATTATGATTATATATTTCAAATGGATGCCGACTTATCACATAATCCAAATGAATTAAAAAAAATGACAACACACCTTGATTTAGATGCTGATGTAATTATAGGCTCTCGATACAAAAATGGAGTCAATGTAATTAATTGGCCATTATCTAGAATCTTATTGTCATACATTGCCTCAATTTATGTTAGATCTATAACGTCTATGCCAATCAAAGATCCAACTTCTGGTTTTGTTGGTTATAAAAAAGAGGTTCTTGAGGCTTTAGATATAAATAGAATTAAGTTTGTTGGATATGCATTTCAAATAGAAATGAAATACAAGGCTTGGATTAAAGGTTTTAATCTAATTGAAGAATCTATAGTATTTTTAAATAGGGTTCATGGGAACTCAAAAATGGATAGAAGTATAATTTTGGAAGCTTTTTTTGGTGTTTTATATTTAAGAGTAAGCAAAAGAAAAATCAAGTAAGATGGGAGCTATAAAAATTATAAACGGAAAATTAGTTAATGAAGGTTGTATTGAGGAAAAAGATATTTTGATATTTAATGATAGGATAGAAAAGATTAGTAATTCGATTCATACCTCTGGAAATATTAAAGTCTTTGATGCTTCTGGGAAATATATAATTCCAGGTCTTATTGATGATCAAGTCCATTTTAGGGAACCGGGTTTAACGCATAAAGCAACTATTGAGACAGAATCTAAAGCTGCAATAGCCGGTGGTGTTACGTCTTTTTTAGAAATGCCAAACACAATTCCTCAAACAACAACAATGATCGATTGGGAGCATAAAAATGTTATTGCCTCTAAAAATTCTTTTGCCAACTATGGGTTTATGTTTGGAGGTACAAATAACAACTTAGAGGAAATTAAAGCTTTAGATGAAAAAAAAGTTCCAGCATTAAAACTTTTTTTAGGTTCTTCTACTGGAAATATGTTAATCAATAATCAAGAGGTATTAAAAGAGATTTTTAAAAGCACAAACTTAGTTATCGCTGTTCATTGCGAGGATGAATATATAATAAACAAAAATCTTATTGAAGCAAAAAAAAAATATGGCAAAAATATACCGATGAGTTATCATCCGAAAATTAGAAGTGAAGAAGCATGTTTCGTTTCCTCATCAAATGCGATAAAATTAGCGAAAGAAACAGGAGCACGTTTACATGTATTTCATCTTTCTACAGCAAAGGAACTTTCACTTTTTCAAAATGATGTCCCTTTAAAACAAAAAAAAATTACTTCTGAGGTTTGTACACATCATCTTTGGTTTAATGATAACGATTATTTAGAAAAGGGATCTAAAATTAAATGGAATCCGTCTATAAAAACAAAGAAAGATCAAAAGGCACTTTGGGATGGATTAAATCAAGATTATATCGATGTTCTAGCTACAGATCATGCTCCACATACCCGTCATGAAAAGTCTGCTCCTTATTTAATTTCACCATCTGGTGGACCTCTTGTACAACATTCGCTTTCAGCACTCCTTACTTGTTTTCATCAAAAACGCATCACATTAGAGAAAATTGTTGAAAAAGCGTGTCATAATCCTTCAATTCTTTTTGATATCAAAGATAGAGGTTATTTACGGGAGGGTTTTTTTGCTGATCTTGTTATAATAGATTTGCAAAAATATTATAATGTGAAAAAATCAAATATTTTGTATAAGTGTGGTTGGTCTCCTTTTGAAGATATAACTTTCAAAGGAATAGTAGAAAGGACCTTTGTCAATGGTCATCTGGCATATGATAAAGGAAAAATTTCTACTAAATCAACTGCGAGACAATTAACCTTCAATAGATGAATTATACTACTATAAAAATAAGTATTTCAATTTTTTTTCTACTGTTGATTTTATGTTGTAAAGAACAGACTTTAGCTTATAAACCTAAAAATTTAATAGACGAATTAACAATGGAAAATATAATTTATGAAGCAATAATGATGGATGTCATGAGTACTTTTAAACCAAAAAATAAAAAGTTTATTGGCATTGTAGGCTCACCTTATCTTTTTTTAAAATATAATATTGATAGTCTTCAACTTGTAAGAAGTAATGAATATTATACAAAAAATCCTAAAGTTATGAGTAAAATATATACAAAAGTATTGAAGAGAATGCAAAGAAGTAAAGATAGTATTGATAATATAAAAATTAAAGAAAATTAAACGGAAGTTATACTTTTAATTTCTTTATACTCAAATGATAATAATCTTGAAACTTTAGAACCATCGTAAATCTGTTTCGAACAAAGTGTTTGAATTATAGCCCGACTCATAAATCTTTTTCTTATACCTAAAGTTTGAAATATTATTTCTATAACTAAAAAAAAGTTGAGTAAAAATTTACTTAATGGGAAAAAGGCTTTTCTTTTTCCTTTAGATAATCTAAACTTGTCGAAAAGCATTCTTTGATCAATATTCTCACTTACCAAAATGAAACGTTCATTTTTTACTGATGAATTTAAAAGTAGTATTAATATTCTTGATACATCACTAATATCTATAACAGCTATCTTTCCTGTTGGATAGAAAAGAAAATTACTCTTAGCAATTTCAAATATTTTTTTCATACTTGAATTATTGAGTTTGTCTCCCAAAATTAAACCTGGGTTTACTATAATAACATCTAATCCCTCTTGTGAGCCTCTCCAAACTTCTAATTCTGAAGCAATTTTAGATTGAGCATACAGAGTGTAATTTCTGTTATCATTCCACGAATGTGACTCATTTATTATTTTAACATCTTTATCAGCACCAATGGATGAGATAGAACTTAAATAAAATAGTTTTTTTACTTTATGTTTTAAACATATGTTCACCACATTTGAAGTCCCTTCAATGTTTGTTTTAAATAATTCGTACTTGTCGTAATTTGCTAGTGATATTTTTGCAGCACAATGGTAAACAAAGTCTACGCCTTTTATTGCATCGTTAAGACTAACAATATCATTGAGATTTGCATTAACCCAATCAATACTTTTTAAATAGCATGATTTCATTAAATAATTTTTCTTTAGATGATATTTTAAATTATTTAATTTTTCTTTACATCTATAAGTAACTCTTAACTTTAGATTTTCCTTGTAACATTCTAAAATTAGATGAGAGCCAACAAGACCTGTGCCCCCTATAATTAAAATCATATTATCTAAATTACACTTTTTTAATTTTTTGTTTAACTAATAGAAATATATCTTTACTAAAAAATTAATGCAGACAAATTTTGTTGAAGAACTAAGATGGCGTGGTTTACTTCAGGATCTAATCCCAGAAACAGAAGCTTTTCTTTTAAATACTTCTACTAGGGGATATATAGGGTTTGATCCTACTTCAGATTCCCTTCATATAGGTAGCTTAGTTCAAATAATTATTTTAATGCATTTTCAAAAAGCTGGACACCACCCCATAGTTTTACTAGGAGGAGCTACAGGTATGATTGGTGATCCATCCGGAAAATCTGATGAAAGAAACTTGTTAGATCATAAAGTTCTTGAAAAAAATTGCAAGGATTTGAAAACTCAATTTGAAAAGTTTTTAAATTTTAGTTCCAAAATACCAAATCCCGCTTTAATAATAAATAACTATGATTGGATAAAATCAGTCTCTCTAATTGATTTTTCTAGAGATGTTGGAAAGCATTTAACTGTAAACTATATGATGGCCAAGGAATCTGTAAAAAAACGATTATCAAATGATTCTAAGACTGGGATGTCCTTTACGGAATTCACATATCAACTACTTCAAGGATATGACTTCTTTCATTTGCATAAAATTATGAATTGTAAACTTCAAATGGGAGGAAGTGATCAATGGGGAAATATTACAACTGGTGTAGAACTGATACGCAGAAAAGAGGGTTCAAAAGCTTATGCCATTACATGTCCTTTAATTAAAAAATCTGATGGCTCAAAATTTGGTAAAACAGAGGAAGGAAATGTTTGGTTAGATGAAAACAAAACTTCATGTTTTAAATTTTATCAGTTTTGGTTAAATACCTCGGATAACGATTCCATAAATTATATAAAGATGTTCACTTTTTTAAGTAAGGAAGAAATAGAAAAAAAAATAAATGAGCATTCTAAAGCACCGCATTTAAGAATACTTCAAAAAATAATAGCTAAAGAGGTAACAATATTAGTTCATGGCCAAGATGCTTTTAATAAGGTTGTAAGCACGTCAGAAATTCTTTTTGGTAATTCTACTGAAAAAAATTTACAAAATTTAGATTCAAAAACTTTTTTGGAACTTTTTGAAGGTGTTCCTCAAGCTTTAGTTGAAAAGTCACTTTTATTTGATGGCTTGAGTATTGTAAGTGCCTTAGTTTCTCAAACAGGATTTTTAAAGTCAAATGGTGAGGCAAGGCGGGCGTTATCAGAAAATGCAATTTCAGTAAATCAAAAAAAAGTAAATATAAATTTTACTTTAGGAGTAAATGATTTGATTGCAGAAAAATACATACTGCTAAGAAAAGGCAAAAAAAACTATTTTATTATTAAGGTTAATTTGTGATT
>CACMZR010000010.1 GCA_902618245.1 uncultured Bacteroidota bacterium
TTATACCCCTCACGTTGATTGTGGAGATAACGTTATTGTATTAAATGCTGCAAAAATTAAATTAACTGGTAACAAATGGGAGCAAAAAAAATACATCCGCCATACAGGCTATCCTGGAGGCCAACGTGTGTTAAATCCTATTCAAATACATAACAAAAACAATACCCGTCTTGTAGAAAAATCAGTGCGTGGAATGCTTCCAAAAAATAAACTAGGGGCATCCTTATTCAGGAACTTAAGAGTTTATGGAGACGAAAATCACAAGCAAGATTCACAGAATCCAAAAATAATTAATCTTAAAGACTACTTATAATGGATATTATTCACACAATTGGTCGCCGTAAAACATCTGTTGCCCGCCTTTATGTAAATAAGGGAAAGGGGGAAATTACGGTCAATAATAAAAAGCATACAGAATATTTCACAACCCCCAGCCTACAGTATAAACTAATGCAACCTTTTATTTTAACAAATACTGAAGGTGATTTTGACCTGAAAATTACAGTGAAAGGTGGCGGAAGCAATGGTCAAGCTGAAGCAATTCGTCTTGCTATTTCGAGAGCTTTGTGTAAAATTAACAGTGAGCACAGGGCAGAATTAAAGCCTGAAGGTCTTTTAACAAGAGATCCTAGGATGGTTGAACGAAAAAAGTTTGGTCAAAAGAAGGCGAGAAAAAAATTCCAATTTTCAAAACGTTAATTGGATCTGTTTTGTTTAACAAAACGATGTTCATTAATATAATAAATAATCAAAGTTGCTCAGACTGCTACGGCAGAAGTTAGTTTAGCATCTAAACAAGATTAAATACTTGTTGCTAATCAAAAGGAACGTAAACTAAATAAAATGGCAAAAACAGAAGTAATAGATTTATTAAATGCAGGCGTCCACTTCGGACACCTAACACGTAAATGGAACCCGAATATGGCTCCATATATCTATATGGAACGTAATGGTATCCATATAATCAACTTATATAAGACTGCTGTAAAGATTCAAGAAACCAATGCAGCGTTGAAAAAAATTGCTACTACTGGACGTAAAATCCTTTTTGTAGCTACAAAAAAACAAGCAAAGGATATAGTTGCAGAAAAAGCAAAATCAGTTAACATGCCATACATAACTGAAAGGTGGCCTGGAGGAATGTTAACCAATTTTGTTACAATCAGAAAAGCCGTTAAGAAAATGGCTGCAATTGATAGGATGAAAAAAGACGGTACTTTTGAAACACTTTCAAAAAAAGAACGTTTACAAGTTGATAGACTCCGTTCCAAACTAGAGAAAAATTTAGGTTCTATTTCAGAAATGACACGTTTGCCGGGAGCTATATTTATAGTTGATACTACCAGAGAGCATATTGCTGTCAAGGAAGCTAAGAAATTAAAAATCCCAATTTTTGCAATGGTTGATACTAATTGTGATCCCAGAGATATTGATTATGTTATTCCATCGAATGATGATGCATCAAAATCTATTAGTAAAATTTTAGATTTAGTCACCTCGGCCGTATCGGAAGGATTAAGTCAGCGTAAAATTGAGAAAGAAGCAGCCGACGAAAAGGATGCTGTTAAAATGGAACAAGCGACTAAAGGTGAAGAATCTAAAGTTGAGGACCAGAAACAAAAAGTTGATGAAAAAACCTCGATTGAAGACAATCTTAAAAAATGATGAAGCCAAATCTGTGGAAAACAAAAAAAATAAATTTTTAAAAACTAAAACTTGTGAAAATTACCGCATCTGATGTAAATAAACTTCGAAAAACCACTGGAGCTGGTATGATGGATTGTAAAAATGCTCTTGTTGAGGCACAAGGAGACTTTGATAAAGCCGTAGAAAACCTAAGAAAGAAAGGTCAAAAAATTGCTGCCAATCGTGCCGAGAGAGAATCCTCTGAAGGAGTGGTTATAGCTAAAGTAAATTCGGAAAAAACAATTGGAGTTATTGTTTCACTAAATTGTGAAACCGATTTTGTAGCAAAAAATGAAAAATTTATCCATCTTGCTAAAGAAATAGCATCCCTTGCACTCGAATATGATGACGTAAACAAATTATTAGAGGCTGACTTTAGGGGAATGAGTGTTTCCGAAAAACTGGTTGAGCAAACAGGTGTGATTGGGGAGAAAATTGAAATTGGGAATTTTAAAATTTTAAAGGCTCCATTTGTAGGATTCTACATTCACGCTGGTAACAAAATATCTACATTGGTTGGTCTTTCAAACAAATTTGAAAAATCTGAAGAAGTTGCTAAAAATATTGCAATGCAAGCTGCTGCTATGAATCCTATTGCATTAAATGAAAATGAAGTGGATGCAACAATCATTGAAAAGGAAATTGAAATAGCAAAAGAGCAATTAAGACAAGAGGGTAAACCTGAGGAAATGCTAGATAACATTGCTAAAGGAAAAATTAAACGTTTTTTCAAGGATAACACACTGGTAAACCAATCCTACATTAAAGACAATAAGATTTCAGTGAGTGATTATATTAAATCAGTTGGTGAAATTGAAATAACAGGTTTTGAAAGAGTTTCACTAGTTTAAGCATTTATAATAAATCAGATCCTTTTTAGAACACTTCCACTTTTAGAACTATGGAAAAAAAAAGATGTGGCTGGTGCGAAGGCAATGCACTTTATACAAAATATCATGATCAAGAATGGGGAGTACCCACTTTTAATGACAAAATATTATTTGAATTTTTAATATTAGAAACTTTTCAAGTTGGCCTAAGTTGGATAACTATTTTGAAAAAACGAAATAATTTCAAAAAGTCTTTTGATTATTTTGATTACAATAAAATTTCAAAATATAATTTTAAAAAAGAAAGAAAATTAATACATGATACGAGTATAATTCGTAATAAATCCAAAATAAAAGCTTCAATTAATAACTCAAAGTCATTTATTAAAATTAAAGAATCCATGGGAAGCTTTTCAAATTACATTTGGGATTTTATTTCAGGAGAACCTATCATAAATAGTTTTCAAAAATTATATGAAATTCCTGCTTACACAGTTTTGTCAGAAAAAATAAGTAAAGATCTAAAGCAAAAAGGATTTAGTTTTGTTGGACCAACTGTCGTTTACTCCTATATGCAAGCCATAGGTATGGTAAATGATCATTTAGAAAGTTGTTTCCGATACTCAGAAGTAATTCTAAAAAGGTAAATCATCTTCAACCTCTTTCTTATCATCGTCTGCAGCTTCAAAAGTTGAGTTAGGAGGTACTGCTGGCATTTCTGATGAGGTCTCAATTTGAAGAGTTTCAATTCTCCAACCTTGAATAGAATTGAAATATTTAGTTTCACCCTCAGGATTTACCCATTCTCTTCCTCTTAGATTGATACCAATTTTAACATCTTGACCAACTTGATATGAGTTAAGCAAGTCGCATTTATCTTGAATAAATTCTATAAGAATATTCTGTGGATATTGCTCTTCAGTTGTAATAACTAATTCTCTTTTCCTAAAACCATTATTACCATAAGTCTTGGTTTCATCAATCCACTTTATTTTACCTAATACTTCCATAATTTAATTTATATATAAAAATAAAAAAAGTTTTGGGGCTAAAAGCAGGCATTTGCACTAATTTGCTATATTGATTATCTAGTTTAAGAACTTCATTATGAAGCTATCAAATAATTTCAATTTTAAAGCCAAGAATACTTGGTTAATTTTTGCTTTTATCCTTGTTATTTTGATTTTATGGAATACAAATGCTCTTTTCGATAGTTTAAGCCTCCAAGAAAGAAGTAAAATGGAATTGTGGGCAATGGCTCAAAAAGAATACATAAAAAATCCATCTCTTAGCAATCTTACATTTGAAGTCCTTCAACGCTCTGGAACCAATCCAATAATTCAAGTAGATGAATTTGATAAAATTATAGAAATCAGAAATATCGATTGGGATAACAAAAAACAAGACTCCATTCAGCTTTACAATTTATTATATGAAATAAAAAAAGAAAATGATCCAATAATAATTAAATATAAAAATGATCAAGGTGAACTAGTTATAAATCAAAAATTATATTATGGAAACTCCTCGATACTTAAAAAACTTCAATATTATCCTCTTGCTTTATTATTGATAATTTTTCTTTTCGGATCTGTACTTTATTTTGTTTTAAAAACTTCTCGAGTTGCCGAACAAAATAGGCTTTGGACAGCTATGGCAAAAGAAACAGCACATCAATTAGGTACACCATTAAGTTCAATGATGGGCTGGATTTCATTATTAAAAGAAAAAGAATCTCTACCAATTAAAGAGATAGAAAAAGATATCAAAAGGCTCAATTTAATAAGTGAGCGATTTTCAAAAGTAGGATCTATTCCTAATTTAGAGTCCCAAGAAATTAATTCTGTAATAGAGCAAACCACTTCATATCTTAAAAAAAGAAGTTCTGAGCATATTTTATTTGAAATTAAACTCCCTCAAAAAGAAGTTATATTGCCTTTCAATTCTCAATTAATTAGCTGGACACTTGAAAATTTAATAAAAAATGGAATTGATGCGATGAAAGGCAAGGGTAGGTTAAGTGTTCAAATGATTGAACAAAAAAGTAAAGTTGAAATATATATTTGTGATTCAGGTAGTGGAATAAAAGATGAGCTTATACCAAGTATTTTTAACCCCGGTTTTACTACAAAAGAACGTGGTTGGGGACTTGGTCTTTCTCTAGCAAAGAGAATTGTTGAGGATTTTCATAATGGGAAAATTATAGTAAATAAAAACAGACAATCACAAGGAACATGTTTCCAAATCCTTTTAAACAAATCTTAAATTAATTAGGGTTTGAAGTTTCGTGCTATTGAATTTGAAATCTCTCGCATTTCACTATCACTAATATTTACTTTCTTTTGGAAACGTACGTCATCAATTGTATTAATAGGGATCAAATGAATATGTGCATGTGGAACTTCTAGACCAACAACTGACAATGCTATTCGCTTACATGGAATAACCTGTCTCATTGCTAAAGCCACTTTTCTTGAAAAAGAAAATAATCTGTTATACTCTTCATTTGGCAAATCAAAGAGTTTATCTATAGGAAGTCTAGGAATACATAAAACATGTCCTTTTGAATTTGGATTAATATCAAGAAAAGCATAACAGTGACTGTCTTCAGCAACTTTATAACTAGGTATTTCTCCTGACATTATTTTACTAAATATTGAATCCATACTTAGTTTCGAGCTATTGAGACGATTTCAAGTTCGATACTTCCATTTGGAACAGTAATAATTGCAATATCACCAACCTTCTTCCCTAATAAGCCTTTACCTATAGGTGAATCAACTGAAATTTTACCTGACTTTAAGTCTGCTTCACTTTGTGCTACAAGGGTATATTTCATTTGTGCACCGTTGGCTTTATTTTTTACCTCAACAGTTGAAAGAACAAGTACTTTTGAAGTGTCTAATTCAGACTCATTTATAATTCTTGCATTTGCTAAAGTGTTTTCAAGTTTGGCAATTTGCATTTCTAACATCCCTTGGGCTTCTTTAGCAGCGTCATATTCGGCGTTTTCACTTAAATCCCCTTTGTCTCTTGCTTCAGCTATAGCCTGAGAAGCTTTAGGACGCTCAATATCCCTAAGCTTATCTAACTCTGCGCGTAGTTTTTTTAAGCCTTCTTCTGTGTAGTAAGATACTTTACTCATGATTCATTCGTTATAAAACAAAAATCCATCTTTAAATGGATTTTTAATCAAATATACACAATTGAAACAAGTGACTAAAAAATTTGATTTTGTCCAAAATGTAATTCTATTTCTCTTCTTAATATTGAGCTGTAGTAAAGATCCCATTCGAAGAAATCCGTATTTAGCAGATATTCGGTTCCAAAGAGATTTAAATCTATCTCTACCTCTGTATAATCAGCTAAATTTTGTTGGTGGAAGTATTTTTATACCAGACATAGGGATTAAAGGGGTTATAGTTTTTAATCTAAGTGGAAGCACTTTTTTAGCTTGGGAAGCAACTTGTCCAAATCATCTACCAGAATCCTGTTCTAAATTATCTATTTCTGGAGTTTTAGCAGAATGTAGTTGTGAGAATTTTCAATATAGCCTTGCAACTGGTCAACTTTTAAATCCTAATGAAAAACTGAATCCACCCAGAGATTTATTATTTTATCAAATTCAAAATTTTAATGGTATTTTAAGAATATCAAACTAAGTCATTTAAAGATGTTTTTTAGTAAAAATTCAATATCAACAACTTTAACTATTTTTCTTTTTTTCATTTTTATATCTTGGAATTGTTTTGGCCAAATGCTTGAATTAGATTACTCAAAACAAAAACGAGAAGAAAGTAGTTTTAAAGTCCATTTAATTAGAACTGGGATAGTGGGAATAAGTAGTTTAAAACATTTGGATTTTACAGTAGAGGCTTTAAAACTTCGCTTTGATGCAAAAAAAGGTAGCCATATTGCCTTCACCTTATATGGAACTCAAACCATATGGAATGGAAATCGTGAAAATTTGCTAAATACTTTTGATTTTTTAATGAATCCTATTGGCGGAGACATTAATTCAAACCTTTTCTTTACTTATCCTCTTTCAAATAAGGATCTTAAAAATTCTAAAATTGGTTTAAGTATCGGTAAAAAATGGATTCAAGGACAACCGCTACCGAACTTCCAGAATAATTCATTTTTTGATAATTATGGTCGTTTTGGATTTATATATCAAAGTACAATAGCCGAAGATCCTATTAATAATAGTAGTCTATATTTTTGGACGTTCCCATCTCTAATAATGCATCAAGGAACAGCAGAAAGTAGACGTCAATTTCTTAACAACAATCTAGATACATTCGCATATGGGTATGCGATTGAACTGGGACTAGAATATAATACTCAATTAAAAGTCACTCTTCTAGGTCAGCAAATTCTCAATGCCGAACCTGGAGGGGTTTTTGATCAGTTTGTTGCTCGTTTAATCTTAGGTTATCGTTTTTAAAACTTGATCATAAGTCCCGTGAGGAAGTTTATTCCTGCTTGGGGATAAAATCCTGCACCTTCAATAGTTGTAATTTTACCTGGTGCTGACCACGTATCATTATATGTATAGAAATATCCATTTGACTCATATTGCTTATTTAAGAGGTTATTTATAAGGAATGAGCACTGAATTTCTTTTAGAAACTTACTTGGCCTCCACACATATGAAATGTTTAGATCATTTATAAAATATGAGGGAAGAATCGAGTTTTCAGAATCTATATTCCCCATATATTGCTTTCCAACAAATTTTGACAATAATGTAATTTGAAAATTTGTTGAAGCTGTATAAGTTAATGAGCTTCCTGATATCAAATTTGGTGAATAAGCTAACTGCGTTTTACCTAAATCAACCAACTCCCCATCCCTTTCAAAAATAAAATCTAAATTTTGATTACTACTTAAAGCTAAGTTTGGTTGCCACACCCAATTTGGAAGAAGATTCATTTTAAACTCTAATTCTAAACCAACACGTCTACTCTTACCCACATTTTGTCGTATTGGAGCACCTACTTCATCAATTGCACCCGTCAAAACCAATTGATCTTTATATTCCATCCAGTATAAGTTTGCCTGTGCTTGCATCTTTGTAGTTTTTATTCTCCATCCCAACTCAAAGTCGTCTAACTTTTCAGGTTTAGGGTTTCCATTTTCATAATCTGTTCTGTTTGGCTCCCGATGAGCTTTTGCGTATGATGCATAAAGCTTTTGCCTATTAGATATTGTATATGTTAAACCTGCTTTCGGATTAAAAAATAAAAAATTGTCATTAACTGAAAAAGAACTAGGACCTGCAATTTCACCTGACACTTCATAGATAATAGAACGAAGTTGAAAATCAATAAATCCAGATAAAGGCCCAATTAAAACTTGATTTACTTTTGCAAATAAGCTCCCTTCCGTTTTAATTCCTTGATTCTCATAAAATCGATGGTTGGGAAGCGCTTCTCCTAAGCTTTGCCCCCATATAAGATTTCCAAAATGGTCACCAACATACCTGCTAGCTAAACTACCAAGGTTAAACTCAGAATTTTCCTTTTTATAATTTAATGCGAAAGTCAAAACATAATAATCATTATCTAACCATTTCTGGCTTATATTTTCTGATGAGCTGATAATCTTTTCTCCAACTTGAAAAGGTGAAAGTTGAAGATAATTGAAGCTAGTATCACCGCCAAAACTTATGTTTTCGTTGTACCAAAGATCATTATACTCTTCATAAAATCCGCTTCCGTGTGTATAATTTAACCCTAAAGCAAAGTCCCAATACTGATTTAAGCTCTGGTTCCAATGGAACTGAAAATGTTCCTGAGAGTAGTTATCTACTTGATTATCATAAAATGAAAAACGATTACCATTTTCATCGTAAATTTCCCCTGCAGGATTATAGGTTCTGTTTGATTCTAATATAGAGGTGTCAACTCCATACCAAGACTGGTAGGTTATCTCTTTACCTCCAAAGAATAGTGCTTTTAAAAGTGTGTTTTCGTCTCTAAATACCCCCTGGAAAAAATATGCATCCAAATCTGAAGAAGCTCTATCAATATATCCATCAGAATTAATCTGAGATAATCTTCCTGAAAAAGTAAAACTATTATTAAGCTCCCCTGAAGAAAATTGCAGTGTATTTTTTAAAGTATTAAAACTTCCAATACTAGAAGAAAGTGATGCAAAAGCTTCTTTTTTTACAGAATCTGTTTGCAAATTTAAACTCGCTCCAAATGCAGAAGATCCATTTGTTGAAGTCCCCACTCCTCTTTGTAATTGAATTGATTCTACTGAAGAAGCAAAATCAGGCAAATTTACCCAGAAAGTCCCTTGAGATTCTGAATCATTATATGGTATACCATTAATTGTAACATTAACTCTTGTTGCATCACTCCCACGCACACGAATCCCAGTATATCCTATTCCTGCTCCCGCATCACTGGTTGTAACAACTCCAGGTAAATAATTTAGTAATATTGGGATGTCTTGTCCTAAATTTCTAGGCGCTAAGTCTTGCCTACTTACATTAGTAAAAGTGACTGGAATGTCATCTTTTGCCCGAATTCCTGTTAGTAAAACCTCTTCCAAACTAATTGTTGTAAGAGAATCTTTAATTGTCTCTGAGATTGGTTGTTGAGCTAAAAGCACAGATGCATTAAAAATTAAAAAAAAACTTAATCGTATAGTTTTCATTTGAATAAATTTATTCAAATAAAAGGGGTGATTATTTGGTGTTAAAAATTACGTTTTTATTATTCCCTTGGCAGCATTACCCGCCCAGGTTCAATGGGTATGATCTCAGCCATTAACGGCACCCCTTTGAGATTGTCTATAAAATTAATTAAAAATTTCTATCTAATTAAATCTATTACCGATTTAACTGGATTAAATGTTTCGGAAGGAAGTTGAATGAAAATTGTATTCCACTCTGCCATTCCTCCGTTCCATAAACCGGGCCATTCAAGAATTTTGATCGGTTTATTTTTAAATATTTTTTTGCTTATCATGGCCCTTTTTTCATCTCTAAAATCCAAAAGAGAATATTTATCTCCTTTATGATCAGTTATTCCACAAACCATAATTACAGGATTGAAGTGAGTGCTAGACCAAATTGCATTTTTGTGTTCTTCAATACTTTGGTCAAATTCAACTCCTTCAATTATTTGAAGGCTTTGCCCCCTTAAATCATTTTTCCAAAATGGCCCACCACCAGTAGCACCCTCATTTGGTATCATACCACAAATACGAATAGGGCGATGTAAATAGTCGTAAAGTACTTCATATAGAGGCTTGCTTTCTACCTTATAATTATATTCTGGGTCAAAATTTTTCCTAATGAATTTAATTATTGGACTTAGATCTAGACCTTTATTTAATTGCTCTAAATTATTCAAATGCTCAAAAAGATCATTTTGGATCATTAGAAGTTTTCCCGCTAAAATTTTCATCCATTCTTCTCCGATTTTATTTGATTTGCCAAGAAGAATATTATCTATATTTTTTATCCAAATACAATCTGCATCTAATAGATTTATATTTTCTAGCAAAGAACCATGTCCTCCTTTTCTAAATTCAATATTACCATGCTCATTGCGTACTAAAAAATTCTTTTGATCTATAAATGGTGTATCTGTAAGACGGTTCTGGTGGGAATATTGAACATCAAAAGAAACCTGATGCGTACTATTTAATTTTTTCTTGAAAGAATCTAAAGATTTATCAAATAATTCCCTATGATTTTTATCAATTGTTAAATGAAGAGGAATCAAATTTATCTGATTACTTAGATTTGTCACCTCAAGTAACTGGGCTTCAAATGGTGTCCATTCTTGAGCATTTTTATCAATAAAAAAAGGAATTAAGGCCTTTGGGAAGGTCTCGTATTTATATAAAATCTTATTAATAAATTTTTTTAAAAATAAGTTTGAATTCATTATTTCTTGATCAATTTCTCCTGAGAGTGATGATAAAATAGTTTCAAAAAATGGTAGCTTTTTAAATTGTTTTTTGAGCTTTTGAATAACTGAGCCTTCTTCAGATTCAAAATATTTTGATAAGTCGAAATTCGGTTGCTCACTTACCTGGATATAATTTTGAAGTGATGAAAACATTCGACTTGCTACACCAGAGGCAGGCACAAATTTAATCCATCTTTTTTTTTCTGAATTAGTGTTAAAATATTGTAATGCTTTATTTTTTTCTTTAGTATCCATTTCTAATATTCCATCCCCAATTATTGCAGGGCGGATACCAGAAATTTTTATTTTCTTCCCCACCAAATACTCATATTGCCTTTTTATGAGTTCTAGTGATCTGCCATCTGCTTTTATGCTATCAAAATCTTTTTCGGTAATCATTTATTCGATCTTAGTTCATTCAAAACTTTTTTTGCCTTGCTTACTCTTTCTTTAACTGTCCCTTTCAATACAGTATAGGGTAATCTCTTAATTTCTAATAATTTTTTGAAAGACTCAAACATTTCTTCTCTGTTATTTGGTCTGTCTCTTAAATCATCTCCTTGCCAGGGAATATCAATTGCAGTTAAAAAATAATAATCATATTGAAAAATCTCAGAATATTTTTCAATTTCAGGTGGACAATACCCATCAAAATGTGTTTCTGACCAAATTTTTGTAACTAAAATGTTAGTATCACAGAAAATAAATTTCTTAGCATTTTTTATTGCCTTATTCTCCAAATTTATTTGCCCCCTAGCTATGAGTAATAAATCATTTAGATTGCAAATCTCTTTTTTTTTATCCCATTTTTCTTGAAGATAATTCCTTGCATATTCTGATACCCAAGAAGTATTGTATACGGCTGCTAGAGTTTTTGCTAAAGTAGTTTTACCAGAAGACTCAGGGCCATAAAGAACGATTTTTAAACAATCTGTTTTTTTTTGTAATATATCTTTAACCATTGGATGTATCCAAATATAGCAATTAGCGTGAAAACAGAGTATTGAATACTTGTAATTGCTAAGCCTTTATATAAATATAATGGGATAGAAATAAGATCCCCAATTATCCATAAAATCCAATGCTCTAATTTTCTTTTAGCCATAAACCACATTGCAACAAAAAAGACTGCCGTCGTGAAGGTATCAATGGGAGAAGTCCATTCAGTCCACTTGCCAAATAAATGGTAGATAAGAGAAACAAAAATAATTGAACATGTAAAAAGTAATAATCCTAATTTAATTTCCATTCTGTTAATTTTTAAAATAGGATTTAAAATTTGACCCCCTTTTTTCTGACTCCAAAAATACCATCCATAAATACTCACAATGAAAAAATAAGCATTAATAAGCATGTCGCCTAAAAGCCCTGCTTTAAATAATAAATACACAAAAATTGAGGTAGAAAACATTCCTGTTGGGTATACAAGAACCTTATCTTTCTTGGCAAACCAAACACTGATTAAACCCAAAATCACAGCAAAGATTTCTAGAATGACCTCCAAGATATCCAAATCTTGATAAGGGCGAATTAAATATTCAAAAATCTGGTTCATATTGACTCCGATCACCTTTGATCATTTTAATGTGTAACATTACGGCATCTTCATCCTCAAAAGTTTTACGAATCATAGGTATAATCATATTCATAACCTCATCATATTCACCAAAGATCTGAGTGCTTAATGGAGTCTCATTAATTATGACTTTAAACTTTCTAAGCTTTTTAATAAAACTTTTTATTGTAGGAACGTAATTATCTTTTAGTGGAGCTAAAGTTAATTCAACTGAAATTTTCATTGATTTAAAATTTAGAAGTCGCTAAGCTTAAGCAAAACTTTTCGTAATATCTAAAATAAAGATTATAAATAAAAGTTTTTCCTCTATCATAAACTGAACCAAATCCAACTGAACTAGACTTACTAGATTTTTGAATATGCAACTGGGACTTAAAATTTATCCCCGGTTTACTGTAAATTTTATATAAAGCTTCTTTAGCTGTCCATATCTTGGTCAAGTATTTTATATCAGTAAAATCTTGAGATGTTTCAGTCTCTTCAATATTTAAAAAACGTGGTCCTATTTTTTTAATTTTCTCTCGATAAAATTCTAAATCAATTCCAACTTTTTTGTCAGATACAGCTACCGCAGCGAAGTTTCTAGAATGAGTAATTGAGAGATATCTTCCATCAATTAGATAGGGTGCGCCATTTTGATCGTATTTATTACTTCCAGGAGGAATTCCGAGTTTTTTTAATAACTGTCTTGTCGCTAAGTACCCTTTTCTATGAACATGACTTTTAAGTTGATTTAATTTTTTTTTTTCAACATGAGAAATTGTTAATCCTTCTGAGAGTTCATCTTCCGACTCTTCTATTTCCCAAATGGAAAATTGGGTTAAATTTTTAATTGATTCTTCAAGAAATTCAGGCATTTGAAAAAAGTGAAAAAGGTTGTACTTTTGACCTCGTTTTTAACAAAGGTACAATATGAACACAAAAATATCACAATATACTCCTTACAAAGTAAAAGACATTTCTCTTGCAGAGTGGGGTAGAAAAGAAATAAAACTCGCTGAAAAGGAAATGCCCGGCCTAATGGCATTAAGAAAGGAATATGGGTCTAAGAAACCTCTTAAGGGAGCTCGTATAGCTGGCTGTCTGCATATGACTATTCAAACTGCTGTGCTAATTGAAACCTTAGTAGAGCTTGGCGCGGATGTTACATGGAGTTCATGCAACATCTTTTCTACACAAGACCACGCTGCAGCTGCTATCGCAAAAGCTGGTATACCAGTATACGCTTGGAAAGGAATGACTGAAAAAGAATTTAATTGGTGTATTGAGCAAACAATTCATTTTGGTGAAGATAAAAAGCCTCTTAATATGATTCTAGATGATGGCGGCGACTTAACGAATATGGTTTTCGATAATTATCCAGAATTAGTAACTGATATAAGAGGTCTTTCTGAAGAAACAACAACTGGTGTTCATCGTTTGTATGAAAGATTTAATAATGGAACATTGCCAATTCCTGCAATAAATGTAAATGATTCTGTTACAAAATCTAAATTTGATAACAAATATGGGTGTAAAGAAAGTGCTGTTGACGCAGTGCGTCGTGCAACTGATATAATGCTTGCAGGAAAAAGAGTTATCGTATGTGGATATGGTGACGTTGGAAAAGGAACAGCTGCATCATTTAGAGGTGCTGGAGCAATCGTCACTGTTACAGAAATAGATCCAATCTGTGCACTTCAAGCTTCAATGGATGGTTATGAGGTTAAGAAATTATCAACAGTTATAAAAGATATGGATATCATCTGTACTGCAACTGGAAATAAAGATATTGTATGCGATGATCATTTTCTTGCAATGAAAGACAAAGCTATCATATGTAATATAGGCCATTTTGATAATGAAATCGATATGAGTTGGTTAAACGAAAATTATGGCCATACAAAAACTGAAATTAAACCTCAAGTTGACTTGTATACTTTAGAAAAAAATAAACAAATAATAGTCTTAGCTGAAGGCAGGTTAGTAAATCTTGGTTGTGCAACTGGTCATCCAAGTTTTGTGATGAGTAACTCATTTACTAATCAAGTTCTAGCTCAGATTGAATTGTGGAAAAATTCTGATTCGTATGAAAATAAGGTCTATATGTTACCTAAAACACTAGATGAAAAAGTCGCTTTGCTTCATTTAGACCATCTTGGAATAGAATTAGAGGAGCTTTCAAAAGATCAGGCAAGTTATATTGGTGTAAAAACAGGAGGGCCTTTCAAACCAGAATACTATCGATATTAATAGAACTTATGTTATCAATTTAAATAAAAAGCTCGCCAAAATGACGAGCTTTTTATTTTGTGGATACTAAGTTTTAATTTTTAAAAGGTGTAACAGAAACAAAAGATTTGTTGTTTTTCTTTTTTGTGAATGTAACAATTCCGTCAACCTTGGCATGCAGAGTATGGTCTTTACCGAGATAAACATTTTCCCCAGCATTATGAGCTGTACCCCTTTGACGGATTATAATATTTCCAGCACGGGCAGTTTGGCCACCAAAAATTTTCACACCTAATCTTTTAGATTCTGATTCTCTACCGTTTTTTGAACTTCCTACCCCTTTTTTGTGAGCCATTATAATAAATTTTAACTGTTATTTCTTTGATAATGCAGCAATCAAATCAGATTTTTTCATTGATGATATGCCACTAATCTCTTTAGATTTTGCTTCTTTTTTTAGCTCTGATAGTGTCATACTATTTAGACCCTTTGTTTTAACTTCACCAGAAGAATTCTTTTCTTTAGCGGATGTTTTCACCTTGGTTTCCTTTTTAAGTAATGATTTTGTTTTAACATCAGGTTTTTCTTTCCTAGAAGCTTTAGGCTTAGATCCATTTACCAGAATTTTTTCGATTAGTAGTTCTGTTAAAGCTTGGCGATGTCCGTTTTTGACACGATAACCTTTACGTCTTTTTTTCTTGAAAACGATTATTTTGTCATCTTTCAAATGATTTAAGACTTTAGCCTCCACAGAAGCTCCAGAAATTGAAGGTTCTCCAATAGAAACTTTCACTCCGTCATCATACAAAAAAACCTTATCAAAAGATACTTTAGATCCCTCTTTTTCAGACAATCGATTAACAAAAAGTTTCTGATTTTGATTAACCTTAAACTGTTTACCTGCTATTTCTACAATTGCATACATTGATATACCATTACGGTCGGCAAATATAGTGCTTTTTAATAATAAAACAATTTAGTGTAAGTCACAATTTATTGTCAATAGAATACTTACCAGGGCCCATAATTATCAAAGAAATAAATAGTAGTAAGTACAAAAGAGATTTTTCTTTTTTTGAAAATGGGTCACCATCATGTTTGAATATAAAAGCAACAAACATTGTTACAATTGGAAAAATACAGAAAAATCTCGTTTTCCATCCAATTATTATAAAAATTGGGACAATAAATTCAGCAAAAGCAGTGAGTATAAGTGAAGGGAAAGGTCCAATTCCAATTGGATCACTAAATGTAAAATCACCATTAATAATTTTTAAAACCTTACTATAACCATGAGTAAAAAAAATACTCGAACAACTAACTCTGAGGAAAAATAACCCTTGACTTAATAAAGTATATTTCATTCTAATATTAGATTACCAAAATTTATAAACCCAAATAATATCTAACTGTTTTATCAAGACCTAATTCAAATGGTGTTTTTGGCTTCCATCCCAATTCCTCTTTAATTTTTGAATTATTAATTGCATATCTGTAATCATGTCCTGGACGATCAGGTATAAAGTTAATTAGCTTTTTTGAAAATCCCTCAGAGCGTCCCAATATAGAATCTGTCATTTTAATTAATTTGAGAACTAAATCAATATTTCTTTTTTCGTTTTCTCCTCCAATGAGATAAGTTTCACCTATCTTACCCTTATGTAAAATCATATCAATTGCTTCTACATGATCTTCAACATACAACCAGTCTCTAATATTTTTGCCTTCTCCATATAAAGGCATAGGTTTTTCATTAATAATATTTTGAATTGTTTGTGGAATGAGCTTTTCAAAATGTTGTGCAGGGCCATAATTATTTGAGCAATTTGACAAAAGTATGGGAAGTTTGTAAGTGTGATAATAAGCTCGGACTAGATGATCAGAAGCTGCTTTTGAAGATGAATAGGGAGACCGCGGATCATAAGAGGTCGTCTCTGTGAATCGTCCTTCATTATCTAAACTGCCAAAGACTTCATCTGTAGAGATATGATAAAAGCGTTGTTCTTGATTGTTATTCTCCCATTGCTTACGTGCTGCTTCCAAAAGATTTAAAGTCCCTTGAATATTTGTTTGAGCAAAATTAAAAGGATCTTTTATGGAATTATCTACGTGAGACTCAGCTGCTAGATGAACCACTGCGTCAAAATTATGAGATTTGAAAAGCTTTCTTAAAAAATCAAAATTATTAATATCTCCATGAACGAATTCATAGTTTGATGCATTTTCACAATCTTTTACATTATGCAGACTTCCGGCATAAGTTAGTGCATCAAGATTTAAGATCTTCGCCTTTGGGTAGAGTTTGGTGAATCTTCGGATTAAATGAGAGCCAATAAAACCTGCCCCACCCGTAATTAATATCGATTTAAATAAACTCATTTAAGTTCTATTCTTTCTAAACATCGTTGTAATGCATTTTCCCAGGGTGAAGGGTCTAAAGATAAATGATTTTCAATTCTTTTCGTGTCTAATACCGTGTACTTTGATCTAAGAGCAGTTGTTGGGTAATCTGATGTTAAACATGGAGTTACAACAAAATGATTTTTTGAAAATTCAGAAACTTTCTTTGCGAAATCAAACCTACTAATAATGCCTTTGCACGCATAATGATAGCAATGAAAATCAAAAAACCCCGAGTGGGTTAATTTATCCAATACGACTCTGGCAAGATCAATCCCATAGGTAGGCTTTCCAAACTGATCTTTGACTACTTTTATGTCTTTCTTTGCTTCACTCAATCTTAAAATCTTTTTAACAAAGTTGCTCCCAAAAGGACTAAACAGCCAGGAGACTCTAAAAGTAATATTGCTACAGTTTGAATTGCTGAGAACTTTTTCTCCAGCTAATTTAGATTCAGCATAATGATTAAGCGGATTTGTAGCATTGTCTTCTTTGATGGGTATCCTCTCTCTCCCATCAAAAACATAATCGGTGGAAAAATGAATGATAAATAAATCTTTATGTTCTGCTAGAGCTACCAGATTTTGAATCCCCTTATGGTTAATTTGATAAGCTTTTTCTATTTCGATTTCAGCTTCATCTACCTTAGAATAGGCTGCACAATTAATAATTCCTTCGAAAGAGTGTTGGTTATAAACTCTTTCTAAACTTTCAGCTTTTGTAATATCGAGGGTATTCTTTGATACAAAAAATAGTTTGTGTGTTGGGAATTCCTTAGCTATAGCTTGAAAACATTGACCTAATTGTCCTTCAGCTCCAGTGACCAATATATTAGGCATAAAGGTTCTGTTTATAATCAAAAACAAGTGCATCTTTTAATTGGGGATGCTTTTGGTCTTTATCCGATTGAATCCATTTAGTTTCTGGAAGTATCCAGTCTATTCCTAATTCTGGATCGTTTGGAGCTATACTTCCTTCGCTTTGGGGATGGTAAAAATTATCGACTTTGTAGTGGACAATGGACTTTTCACTTAAGGTGATATAGCCATGTGCAAACCCCCTAGGGATAAAGAGTTGAAGATTATTTTGATCGCTCAGTTCCTGAGTCAAATGTTTTCCAAAAGTAGGAGACCCCTTACGAATATCTACCACAACATCTAAAATAGTTCCCTGAATTACATTTACTAACTTTGATTGGGCATTGGGATAAAGTTGATAATGCAACCCCCTTAAAACCCCTTTTTTAGAATGGGCGAGGTTGTTTTGACAGAAGTCTATTTTATATCCAATGGCTTTATTAAAATCAATGCGCCTATATTGTTCTGAAAAACTACCCCGTTTATCTTTATGATTTATAGACTTAAAAAGGAAAACTTCTTTAAATAAGGTGGGTGTCGCTAGCATAAGTATGATTAACCATATCTTTTGATTAAATACTCTCCATATGTAGTACCATTTAAAGTTTTAGCTTGAGCAATTAATTGCTCTTTAGAAATAAATCCTTTTTCAAATGCTATTTCTTCTAAACAACCTACCTTGAGGCCTTGTCTTTTCTCTACTGTTTCAATAAATTGAGAGGCTTCTAGTAAGGATTCATGAGTACCTGTATCAAGCCAAGCATTACCTCTACCCAAAGTTTCAACATGAAGGTTTCCTTGGTTTAAATAAACTTGATTAACATTCGATATTTCTAATTCTCCTCTACTACTTGGCTCAATTTTTTTTGCAATTTCAATAACGCTGTTCGGATAAAAATATAATCCTACTACTGCATAATTACTTTTAGGTTTCTTGGGTTTCTCATCAATAGAGATTGCATTACCATCATCATCAAATGAAATGACCCCATATCTTTGGGGATCTTCGACATGACATCCAAAGACAGAGGCTTTGTTTTTGGAAATTTTGATGCAATTTGAAAGTTTTTCAGAAAGGGTATTCCCATAGAAGATATTGTCTCCTAATATTAGACATATAGGCTCACTCCCAATAAATTCTTCTCCTAAGATAAAAGCTTCTGCCAATCCATTGGGCTTTGCCTGTATTTTGTACTCAATTGTTATCCCCCACTTACTCCCATCGCCTAATAAGCGTTTATATTGATTGGTATCCTGTGGAGTACTAATTATCATAACTTCCCTTATACCAGCTGACAATATTACAGACAGCGGATAATAGACCATAGGCTTATCGTAAACAGGAAGTAATTGCTTAGAAACTCCTATAGTGACAGGAAATAATCTTGATCCTTTTCCACCTGCAAGTAGAATGGCTTTCATATTTTAACCTCCAAGTCTTTTCAAGTTATAAAAGTAATTTTATTTAACATAAGTTATTTTTAAAATTAAAAATTTATTTGTGCTGGGTTATCAATTATTATTGAAATTTACAATCAAATTCATCAGATCTTTTTTTCTTAAAAAAGAGGAAAATTTGTTTTTATATAATTCTTTACAACTATATTTCATTTTTTGATACTGCGTGTCTTGGATATTAGATAAACCATCAAAAATTTTTGATAAAGCATTTGCATCCCCAGCATTAGAAGTAAATCCCAAATTATTCTGATTGATTAAAGAGTTAGTTTCTCCAGAAATTAATGCAATAATTGGAGTACCACTCGCTAAATATGTTTGAAACTTAGCCGGGACCGTTTTAGAAAATAATGGACTATCATTAAGAGACAAATACAGAAAGTCCGACCTTTCAAAAAACTCTAAAAGATTTTTTGAGTCTATTGAATCATAAAATTTAATTTGATCATATAATCCTTCTAATGAAACTAATCTTTTTAAGAATTCTTTAGCTCTTCCATCGCCTATTAATCTTATTTCGTAATTTTTGCTTTTAGACAATTTTACTGCTTGTACTAAACTTTCAAAATCTTGTGCCTTTCCAATATTCCCTGCATAAGAAATTATCACTTTTTTAGAGGAGTCAAAGATTCTCTTAATTGGCTTTTGAGATTCAAAAAACAAATCTGCCCAATTAGGGAAATAAAGTGTCTTATTGAGATCTACTCTTTTTTTGGCAAATCCCTTAAAACTCTCTGAGCCCAATAGAATATGATCAAATCGGTTATAAAACCATTTAAATATACCTTCTAATAAATTGATTAGCCCTTTAGATTTTATAATTCCAACAGAACTAAGCGTATGAGGCCACATATCTAAATCCCATAATATAACTTTAGCCCCTTTTATCTTTTTATAAATAAGAGCTGGTAAAAAAAGTAATGGTGGAGATGTATGGTGAATTAGTAAGATGTCGTATTTCCTATGGGCTACTGTTAGCCAAAAAGTGAAAATGAGTAATGAAAAAAAATAGGATAAGTAGTTAATTGAAAGGGTGAGCTTATTTCCTACTCCCCTTGGAATAACTGGAAGTCTATAAACAGAAGCTTTTTTATAAGTTTTTTTACTTCCAAAAATACTAAATCCTTTGAAGATTTTACCCTTTGGATAATTAGGATTAGAGGTAACTACTGAGGTAGTAATTTGTTCAGTTGAGAGCCAATCAACAACATCATTTATTTTAAAATATTCGGGGTAGAAATGATTTGTGAAAATTAAGATTCTTTTTTCCACACATTTTGATTTACGTAATCGGTGTAAGAAAGGATGATTTTTTCAATCTTCTCAGAAATATTCTCTGGCCTGTAGTCTAAAACAGAGATTTCGTTTGTTTTCGGAAGAGATGTGTTTTCCAAAAGATTAACTGCCCTTAATATTCGCTGCTTATTTAAATCGGTAAACATTACTATAGCTTCCTCAATTGCCTCGGGTCTCTCATGAGAAGATCTAATATTTATGGCTCTAAAATTTAATATGGTCGCTTCCTCTGAAATTGTTCCACTATCTGACAGTACTACAAATGAGTTTAACTGAAGTGAATTGTAATCTATAAAACCAAGTGGATCTATAAACTGAATTTTATTTGAAGGGCTTATTGTGACCTTCTCTAATTGTTTTCTAGTTCTGGGGTGGGTAGAAAATATAATTGGGTAATTATACTTTTCTGCTAGATCATTTAAAGTCGAAATAAATACATCAAGCTTTCTAGGGTTGTCTACATTTTCCTCCCTATGAGAGGAGACTACAAAATAAGATCCTTTTTTAAAGCCAAGAGATTTGAGAATGTCTGATTGGTTTATTTTATCTAAATAGAATTTTAACACTTCATTCATCGGAGAGCCAGTCTTAATAATTCTATCAGCATTAATTCCTTCTTTTAAAAGGTACTCTCTTGCTATTGATGAATATGGCAAGTTAATATCAGCTATATGATCTACAATTTTTCTATTTGTTTCCTCTGGAACATTTTGATCAAAACATCTGTTTCCTGCCTCCATGTGAAATATTGGAATTTTAAACTTTTTTGCAACTATTGCGGAAAGACAGCTGTTGGTGTCTCCTAAAACAAGCAGTGCATCTGGGTTTAATTTTTTTAATACAGGCTCAGTTTTAATTATAATATTACCTATTGTTTCTACTGCAGTAGTTCCAGCTGCTTCTAAAAAAATATCTGGCTTTTTTAGCCCTAAATCTTTAAAAAAAACTTGATTTAAATTGTAATCATAGTTTTGCCCTGTATGAACAAGTGTGTGTTTAATAGACTTAGATTCATTAAGTCTAGAAACAACTCTAGATAATCTTATAATCTCTGGTCTAGTACCAACAATAGTTACAACATGTAAAAGTTCTTGTCCCATTTAACTAAGTTAAACAATTTCAGGGTAGGTGTCAGGATCATTTTGATCATAAGGCTCATTTATCCAGAAAAAAGTTAGTAATTCTTCGTCTCCAATATTTGTGATATTGTGTGTATACCAAATAGGCATATCAACATAACTTGGTGAATTTCCATCAAGCTCAAAAGAAATTATTTCATCTGTCAAGTATTTTCTAAGCTGAATTTTAGCTTTCCCTTTAATTACAGAAAAACGTTCAATCTTCCTGGTATGGAAATGATTCCCTCTAGTTATATCGCTATTGGTAGTTGAATAAGACGATTGACCCATAGAAAGAGCTTTGGAAAGTTCTATAAAACTTCCTCTTGGGCTTGAGTGTAATTGATACAGTCTCGGAAAAAATTCTTTATGATTAATGTAGCTTCTAAAAGTATTAAAGAGCTCTTTGTCAAATTTTGATTCAAGATTTGGAATTTTATTTTCTGAGATATATTGTTTATAAAATAAATTTAGTTTTTCTAAAACTTCGGAGACTTTAATTTCCTTTATAAAATTAAAATTTATCTCTTCTATTTTTTTTTCCAAAAGTAATAGTAGTGGTTTTATGTAATCATCAATATAAATTAGTTTTAATTTGTTGTCAGTAACAATTAAAGGAGTTTGATTATTTAGTAATTGATGCGAAAAAGTAGCTATGAATGAATTATGATAGGGTTTACAAAAAGGACCAAAAATATTTGGTGTTAAAGAGGAATAAAAGGAGAAATTTAATTTTTTAGAAAGAATATTAAAATCTTCTCTTGCCTGCTTTTTGGCTTTCCCGTATTGGGAGTCCGACTCTTCTTGGAGTGAAGATGAAAAATATAATCCCCCTTTAAAATTTATTTTTTCTAAGTGATTCAACAGCGAGATATTAATTTTGATGTTGGAACTATAAACTTGTTCATTAGTTTCAGCTCTATTAACCCCAGCTAAATGATAAATGAAGTCTTCTTTCTTAATTTTGTCATTAAAATTATCTGAGAGAAAATCTTCTTTATTTAATAGAATAAGATTATAGTTTGTAAAGTTTAGATTTATGTTTCTAAGAAGATGCCCTCCAACAAATCCAGTATGTCCTGAAATTACAATTCTCACATTATTTTTTTATAAATCTAAATCTTGTCTTATTTCAGGAAGTTTTAGTAACAATTCTTTCATTTGATCAACATTCAATCTATTTGTATTGTCAGAATTATATTCTTCTTTTATAGTCGTATTCTCACCTTTTGAAAAGTATTTATCGTAATTTAAATCTCTGTTGTCTGCTGATACTCTGTAATAATCTCCAAGGTCTTCACTTTTGGCCATCTCTTCTTTAGTTACTAAAGTCTCATACATTTTCTCCCCATGACGAATTCCTATATTTTGTATTTCAGATTTAGAATTGTATAAAGAGATTAATGCTTCTGCTAAAGTTTGAATAGTAGCTGCAGGTGATTTTTGAATAAATAAATCTCCGTTATTACCATTTTCAAATGCGAATTGAACTAAATCAACTGCATCACCTAAGGTCATCATAAATCTTGTCATTTGAGGGTTGGTGATGGTAAGTGGTTTATTGTTTTTTATCTGCTCAATAAATAAAGGTATTACAGAGCCTCTAGATGCCATTACATTGCCATAACGTGTTCCACAAAAAATGGATTTTTTTGAATCTAAATTTCTTGCAGCTGCCATCATCGTTTTTTCCATTAAAGCCTTTGTCATTCCCATGGCATTTATAGGATATGCTGCTTTATCTGTACTTAACACTACGGCCCTTTTAATACCAAATTCATCAGCCGCTGAAAGAACGTTATTAGTACCTAGAATATTTGTTTTTACAGCTTCTATGGGGAAGAATTCACATGAAGGTACTTGTTTTAAAGCTGCAGCATGAAAAATATAATCGACTCCTTTAACTACCTTAGAAACAGATTCTTTGTCCCTAACATCTCCAATGTAAAACTTAATTTTTTCAGAATTTAAAGTTTTTCTTTGATCATCTTGTTTTTTTTCATCACGTGAAAATATTCTTATTTCAGAATAAAATTCACTTTTAACTGCTCCTTTTAAAAAAGCATTCCCAAATGAGCCTGTCCCTCCAGTAATTAATATTTTTTTGTTTTCTGACATTTTACTCTATGCAATTTAAGGTTTTATCAAAAGACAATATCCAGAATTTATAATTAATCTCTTTTGATATCGGATTTCTAGTAACTTCTTTAAATTTATGAGGCCCTGAAATTATATTATTTGAATACTTTAAATATTCATTTAAACTTTCATCATTAGCTACAATATAATTTATTTTATTTATCTGTAACAAATTCTTTATGTCCTTTTTAGACCACTTAAGACGTATAAAATCACTTGAATAAATAAATTTATGATCTAATAATGATTTTGATCTGTGATCTACAATTATTCCTTCATTATTATCAATTAATCGATTAACATTATTTGCAAAATTGTATCCAAAGGTTGTTTTTGAATTAATTTGATGAGAATCAAATATTGAATAAACTGAATTGTATGCAAAAATTGCAAAAAATATTAATTGAATAAATGCTAATGGATAAGAAAAAAATTTAATGTATTTACTGCTAATTAAACTCTTTGAATTTTCATTTGTAATATATAACCAAAATAAAGGCTCTATTATAAAACGAGCTGTTGGCTGAATTAAAATTGGAATTAATATCAAATAAAAAAATGAAGTGAGATTATGAAATTTATTTAATTTGATTTTTCTCAAAATTAATAACGTAAAAGGTAATCCCATTAATGTTGAATATTTTCCAAAATTTTCAGAAAAAAACAAATTGATTGGGAAAATTAAACTTGACCCATCACGATAATTATTGATATGATTTAAAAATTCGTCTTTTGCTGGAAAATCATTTCTTACAGGAAGAAAAATATTAAAATCTAACTGAAACCCATTTTGAACTTTAAAATAAAAATATGGATAGTATACCAGTAAAGTCAAAGGAATAATAATTAATAAAGAATTAATAATTTTAATTTTTTGAACTTTATTTTTTAAATAAAGAATAAATAACAAAAATGATGAAAGAAGAAAATTAATTTTAATTAAAGGTAATATTACTAGAACAAGAAAAAATAAGAATTGATTAAAGTGTTCGTCTTTGAGCGTTTTTCTATATAAAAACACTGACATTGCTAAAGCCATTAAATGGGGTTTGCCACCAAAAAAAAAATAGATTAAGCAGGGGATTCCAAAAAATGATAAATATTTAAAATCTAAATTACTTTTGGGTTCGTATCCAAATAATTCGAAAAACAAAAATAAAAGAGAAACAAGTTGTAATATATTATTTAAATAACTTGATTTAAACAAAATTAAAATAACATTGAAAAACTCTCCTATACCAAACAATCCGAATGTATATAATGAATTATTCCATTGAAATTTTTCTTTTGTTATTATCTCTTTTGGGATGAATAAATGGTAGCCCAAAGAATCAGCATCATTTATAGGGTGAAATATTGACAAAAATAATACTGCTAGAATAAGTTTAATAGGAAAATTGAAATTACCTATTTGTAGAATCAAACATTTGATTTTTTTAATAAAAAACTTTAATCTTATTAGACATATTGAAATTGAAACTAAGATTACATTCGAGATTAGGTCATATGAGTCATAGATTAGGAGATATTGAACAATTAAGGATAGAATAGAGTAACCAAAAATTATAGAAATAAAAAAATTTGAATCTAAACTATTTGATTTACTTTGAGTAATTAAATTTCCTAGTTGAAATAAAAGATTTAGAAGTGCAAGTGAAAAAAATAAATTAACTAAAAATGTCATGTATTGTTTTAACCAAAAATATTGTATTTGAAAATGCAATATATTGCTCTAAAAGCATCCTTTAAACCAATTTTCTTTCCTTCTTTATATGTTCTCCCATAATAAGAAATTCCTACTTCATAGATTCTAATATCTGGTATTTTAGAAATTTTAGCAGTTATCTCAGGCTCAATTCCAAATCTATTTTCGTTAATTGTTATTTTTCCAAATATTTCTTTTCTAAACATCTTGTAACATGTTTCCATGTCAGTCAAATTCAAATTTGTAAATACATTAGAAATAAATGTTAAAAATTTATTCCCAATAGTATGCCAGAAAAATAAAATTCTGTGAGGGTTACCTCCTAAAAACCTACTGCCATAAACAACATCTGCTTTTCCCATAATTATTGGCTTTAGTAATAAATTAAACTCCTTAGGGTCATATTCTAAATCGGCGTCTTGAATTACTATTATATCTCCTGAGGCTATTTTAATTCCAGTCTTAATTGCAGCTCCCTTTCCTTTATTTTTAGTGTGAGACTCAATTAAAATGTCTAAATCATTATTGTTTGAAATAAAATTATCAATGATATTTTTTGAATTATCAAGTGAACAATCGTCAATTAAAATTATTTGTTTTTTTATATTATTTATTAAATTAACCTTCTTTAATTCATTTAGTATATTTAAAATACTATCCTCCTCATTATAAACTGGTATTAAAATAGATAGCTTCATTTGGAAGATTTTTGACCCACTACAATAACACTTAAACCAACTTTATTAAAAGTTATATAGTCCAATAGTTTAAAAAGTGGAGTTAATAAATTGTATAGAATCATATTAGATTCCGGTATGATTTTTTTATTTAAAATTTTTCCAACAATGAGCCAACCAAATATACCCGCAAAATTAAAATACCAGCTTTTTTTAATTTTGATTGAATTGGGAAATATATCAATGAGTTTTCTTTTGTTATATCTTCGATAGTGAAAAAGTGTCTTATCAAAATTATTATATAAAATTTGATGAGCTGGAACCAAAATGTATAAAAAACCATCTGGTTTTAAAAGTTTAGTTAGATTTATCAGAGCTTTTTTGTCATCTTGAATATGTTCAATTACATTTAAGGCAAATACAAGATTAAATGTTTCAAATAGTTTTGAATGCTTTAAATCAAAATCTGGGTCAACTAAATCAATTTTTAATACTTCATTTTTAGGATATTTTGACTTTAAGGATTTTATATATTGATCCCTTATGTCTGAGAGACAAATTTCTTCCCTGTTTTCAATAAAGTGTCTCGATATATTTCCAATTCCGCTTCCTATTTCTAAAGTTTTCCCTTTAACATAAGGCTTTATCTGAGAGTACATCCAATGATTTAATTTTGTCCCCTTACTCATCGATTTAAGAATTAGTTCACCCTCTATATCAATTTCTTTATAGTTCATTTTCAAAAATTTTATTTATTAGATTACTTACTTTCAATACTTGTTTTGAAGTTTTTTTATTTTTTAAAACTGTAACTATTTTTTCTGCAATATCTTTTATTTCATAAGGATTAAAAACATTTTTAGTTTCTAAAACTTCATGTACAAAGTTTAAATCTGAAGCTAAAATTATGCAGCCTGATTGAAATCCTTCGACAAGCGGTAGTCCAAAAGACTCTTTCAAGGAAGGAAAAATCAAATACTTAGAAATACTATAGTGATTTATTAATTCTTGATGTTTAAGTTGACCTAGATATTCTATTTTAAAATTTTGAGGTAATCTAAATTTATTAAATCTAGGTTCTTCTATGGTCAATTTAAGAGTAATCTTGTGTTTAAGTTTTTTTGATGCATAAACGAATGCCAATATAAGTCTTCTTATATTTTTATGTTTAGATTCACTTGTCGGATAAAGAAAGGTATTTGGTCTTTTCAGTTTTTTATTTAAGATGATTTCCTTAAAAATGGGGGTTATAAATATTTTCTCCTGATTAATGTTTAAAGATGAGCTCATCAATTTTCTTAGATATGAGGTTTGAACATACCAACTGTAACCAAAATCTAATCTTCTTATATATTGTTTTTTAAAAAATAAAATTATTTTTTTTAAAAATGTCATCTCTGCACCTTTTGTGCTTAATAACAATTCATTATGAAAATAAACTTTAACTTTTTTATTTTGCTTAATTGGTGGGGGTACATTTGCAAAACATATTATAGAGTCAAAAGATGTTTTATATTTTAGATAAAATATAAATCTACTGATTTCATTTTTGTAGATCACATTATACTTTAAATTATACGTTTTTAGTTTTAAAAAATTTCTTTTATCAAGTAATATCAAAAAATCGTTATGATCTTCTCTTTCGCTTAAATATTCTAAAACATATTGAGTAATATTTAATCCTCCATGACTGTTTATATATGTAAAGTCAATAAGGGTCATAAATTCATAATATATTTTTTCAATCTATCTTTTGGTTTCCAATTCAATAATTTTAATGCTTTGTTGTCTATTCTTAACGTCTCTCTATAATTACCTAGTTGATCATTTATATGAATTTTATCAACCCCAAACTTTTCTTTAAACATTTGATATACTTCATTTAAGCTATAATTAATTCCTGTTCCAAGTTCCCATTCATTGTTAAACTTAGTTTTATTAATCCCTATTTTTAATAAGGCATCGACAATATCATGGACATGGGTAAAATCTCTCTTTTGTTCACCGTCTCCTACAATTGTCAAAGAATAATTATTTTTTATTTGAGACCTCCATATGCCAATTACTGCTGCCCATTCCCCATGAACAATTTCTTTTGGCCCATAAACATTATAAAACCTTACTATTTCAATATTCATGTCATAGACTCTCCTATACATCCTACATATTTCTTCTCCAAGATATTTATAAAACGCATAAGGAGACTGATATGGATCATGGTGAAAAGAAGATGATCCAGAATAAACAATTTTTGTATGGTTTAGTCTAGCCCACTCAATAACTGACTCCACCCCTTTTGTATTTGAAATAAAAGTAGATGTAGGTTCTCTAAAAGATGGTTGAATTCTGGAAAGTCCTGCAAGATGATAAATTAAATCAAAGTCGTTTTTTATTTCTTTAATCTGATTCACATCAAGACTAATATATTTTACTCCTTCAATATGGTTTTCTTTAGTTCCAATTGAATAATTGTCTACTGAAACTAATTTATGATTTTGTTTTTTTAATTCTAGCAATAAATTTGTGCCTATGAATCCTGCTCCTCCAGTAACTAATATTTTCATTTAAATAGCTATAGTTTTAAAATAAAAATCCTCTTTTATAATTTCTTTTATTTAATAAAATTCAAATCTTTCTCAAAAAAAATGACCTCATTTAAAAATTTTCTTTTTCTTATCTAATCTATCAATTTTTCTAGCAAAGCCTTACCTCGAATGAATGTATATAAATGGTGTATACTAAAGTGATTTTTTTGAAAAAAAATAATTAAAAAACTTCAGCACATATACAGTGTACATCCTAAAAATGCTAAAATCATTTATAATTACGAAGTTTTTTCTAATCTTCAAATCTCTTAAATTTTCTCCTATAAAATCTTTAATTTTTTTTGGCTTTTTATTTAGTTCTAAATATGCAATGGCACTTTTATTAATGTAAAGTTCAATTTTTTTCTTTCTTAATTCAATAGAGTGGAACAAATCTTCACAATAGGCTTTACCTTCAAAATCAAAAAAATATTCTTTTATTAAGTTTTTTTTATGATGCATAATACATCCTCCAACAAGCCATTCTGATTTTACAAGTTCAGGAGAAATTTCTGAGACCAGTGGATATAATTCAAATCCCGAGAAACCTATTTTACCTTCTGTGCAAAAAGCACTAAAACCCGAAATAATGTTAAAACAGATTTTTTTTAAATCTATTTTATAATCATAAATAGATCTATTTGATAAATTTTCAATGAGGTTTGGTGAGACTGAGTAATTTTTATTTAGAGATAAATTTTTTGTGAGAAATTCTAGACATGATTTATGTAAAATAATATCATCATCTAATTGCATTACAAATTTACTTTTAGCAATTTTAAAGCCTTGAATTCTTTGGTTTACTTGACCCTTTTTTTCAGCTTTAGTAAATACTACATTTTTGTACTTTTCACTTATATACTCATAAGAATTTTCTTTAAGAGATACAATTATTATTTCAGTTGGAATTACAGTTGAATTATTTAATGAGACTATTGTTGGTAAAATATCTCTATCTCCAATCGTAGGGATAACAACTGAAATTTCCACACCTTTAATTTTGATTATAATTTACTTTTTAAATGCTCAATTTTATATTTGATGAGTGATTTGGTGTAAGGCCAATTTTTGGCTTTCAGATAGTCTGAGCTATTTGGAAGAACAAATGTTGTCCCATGCTTAAACCATTTGTTAGGAAAGTCTAAATCAAATTTTTCAAAAGGGTTTGTAGATTCTGAATAATAGTCAACATATAAAGTTTTTCTTTTTAAACCCTTGTTATCTTGAAGTCTTTCTACACCATGAAAACTATATGGAGTATGCAGAAAAATTACAGCTCTGTTTTTTTTATATTTTATTTTTGAAATTATTTTTTTCCCTTTTTTATCAAATAATAATGTCGCTCCTCCAAAATTTTCTTTCCACTCAGATGATAAATACAAGATTATATTTAATACATGTGGTAGACCATTACTTGGATCTGTAGAATGATCAACATGAGATCCTAAAAATCCATTTGTCCCCATTTCATGATAATTTGCAAGCTTAGTATTTCCGACCTTTGTACTTTTTAGAGTTTGAATACCAGTTAGGGATTTCAATACTTCTACCCAATCATAACTATTTAAAACAGTAGTTATGTTTGAAATGATATCTGGTAAGTTTGTATTTAAACTAATTGATTTGTTCGACTCTAAATTAGAATTAAACGACTTCCCCTTTTTAAAATAATTATTTTTAGAAATCTGTTTCTCAAGTAGACTAAAATATTTTTTTTCTAAAAAATCGTCTAGTATTATATGGGGGAAGGGCTTTTTGCTAAAAAATTCCTCTTTCCTCTCAATTAAATTTGAGTGTATAGGATTAATTATTTTCATTAATAAAACATTTTAAAATTAAATTTCTTTATTGGCACCATGTATGACTCAGCAAATTTCTTGGAATCTAATTCCATTATTTTTCTTTTATTTTTAGTAAGATTTGAAAGTTCAAAAATTGATTTTATAAAATCTTTTGATGACTTAACTTCTTTCTTCAATGGGGTTTTGTGATTTAAAAAAGGATCAAAGTTAAATTTATCAATATCTAATCTAATAACAGGAAGAGAGCACAAAAGAGACTCAATTGAGGCGCTTGAAGAAATATATACCATTATATCAGCCCATTTAAATTCCTCGTATAGAGTATTCCTTGATATAAAATGAACCTTTTTTTTTATCCAATTTTGAGATAACCTATCCAACACAGTGATTGGGAAGTTAGGATGAAATCTAAATTTGTATTTAAAATTGTATTTGATAGGTATTTCTTTCAATAATTTAATTGTTTTAATTATTTCATCTTTACTAGAAGAAAAAACAAACAATAATTTAGCATTATCGGCTGCAAAAAAATCTCTAACTAAAGGTTTATTTTGAAAAGTTCTTAGAGCTACACCTTGTATTATCTTTTTTGGAGGAAAATTACACCTTTTTATCAACCAATTTTTAGTAATCTTACCAACGGTAACTATCTTGTCTGGTAGTGGTGTTTTATTTATTTCTGTTTTGGAGAATTGAAAAGATAAATGCGAGGGTGTTATCGATGTATGTTGATATCCTATTTTCTTTATTTTATTCGATAATCCCAATGATAGAAACTTCTCCATAGGCTTATTTTCAAATGGATATATTATTTTTTCTAAAAATCTATTTGAGTTTAACCTTCTAAAGGCTTTAAACAAAAGTAAATTTTCAATAATGCCTCTAGGAATTTCTTCAATCATATTTTCTCTGATAATTTTATGTAATAATATCGATTGAGAATTATATTTAAAGTCTATCTTTTTTATTTTGAAAAAATAAATTTTAATTATTTGAATAAAGCACCACAAATAATCTTGAATCTTAAGATAGCTAAATATATAATGATGAGGCGCTTTCTCATTTTTTAGTATTTTACTCATTTTGTAAAATGGTCGATATAGATAATATAAATATCCTATTGATGTATTTGAATTTTGTTTCTCGATTAAGTTTTTCAAGTTACCAAAATATGGATCATTTATTTTTCTATTAGTTCCGTCAATAAATGTAAAAAGAAGAATTTCATGCTGATTTTCATATGTTTTTTTAAATGAAAAAAAGATAAATACCTGAATCAATCTAATTATAACTTTAAAAAAATTTAATACCCTCGTGAAAAAAGAGATAAAAAAGTTCAAAAAAAATAACATAACCTCATTGCCAGTACTGAAATATTGAAATAAGATTTTTTTTTGAGCATTACTGAATTTTTTGTAGTCTTCAGGATTAAAAATTCCATCCCTTTCTAAATCTAGTACTGCTAATACATCAATTATTTTTGTGACAACAGTAGTATTTAGCGGACTCTTGGAGCTAAAATTAAAAGCCCACCACAAATAATTTGAATTTAAGACATTAAGATCTGAGAGATAAGAATTTACTTTATTTAAGTAAAAATCCTGATTATTTTTTACAAACAAAAAGAGCTTTTTTTGTTTGGAAATAAAGTTCTGATTTGATTTTGACTTTTTATCTTTTTTAAAATGTTGCATTTTCCAAAGATTTCAAAATTTGAGCCACTTTATAACGTTTCACATGCATATTATCGGAAATATATGAATTGGGATTATCAGTTAAAACATACTCAAAAGAAGGAAAATAAAATACTCCTTTATGTTTTGGGATAATTTCGTGCAATACTGCTCTTAAAATACATTTACCCGCAAAAGCTTGAGAGATTATATTACGTTTAAAAAAAGTAGCATACTCTGGGACTGGACTTACGGTTATAATTATTTTTAAAGTTGGGTTAAACTCTTTTAAAGTTTTTATAATACTATTTAAATCATTTGTGTTTTGAACAAATGTATTTTCAACAATTCTAAACCTTTTACTATTTTTTCTAAAACTTATAGGGGGTGTTCTCCCCCACACTATTTCCATTTTTGAATCATACCAAAATTCATTTTGCCCAACAGTTATTATTAATATATCCGTTTTTCTAAAAACTTCCCTACTGAGTTTTCTATGACTTTTTATATTAAGAATCGCTTCTTTTTTTGAATTAAATGATCCAATGCTATATTCCCTTAAGGGGTCAAAAAAAAGATTTTTGTACTGCTCAACAAAAATTGGAACTTCTTTTTCATCGGTTGAGTAAGAAATGATTTGTAATAAATTTTTTAAAGTGTAGACTCGTCCCCAATTTGCTGAAAAATTAAAGATATTTTTTTCAAGATTTATATATGTTAATTTTTCTTCTTGATTTTTAAAATGTATTGCAATTTCCTCTGCAAAACATGTCCCTAAAGAAGCTATTTTTGATTTCTCTGATATATTTATTTCTTTAAGTCTTTGTTCAGCATCAATATTTAGAATCTTAATTAAATTTTTCCCACTAGGATAAATTTGAGTATTCAATAAATCATTCTTTTTATCTTCTATGATATCCCGAGGGATATGTCTTTTAATATCTTCTATATTATCTTTTATTAAATCTTTTATTGATCTAATTATTTTTTTCATCGTTTGATTATCTTTTTAAAGATTTTTTTTTGATCTAAATTTTTGTTTAGTATTTCTTTTACTATGGCTAATTCTTTTTCAGTATTGACTGATGGGAAGTTTTTAGGAAGTACAATTGCTTTTATTTTATATCCGTGTTCAATTGCTTTCATTTGTTCAATTGATTCTAATTTAGCAAATGGAGTATCATTTAAATTCACTAATTCATTCAGAAAATTGCATTCATAAGCAATTAATCCTTGAATTTTAAATAAAATGTTTTTAAAATTTGTAAACTCAGAGAAAATTGGGGTTTTTCTAAAAAATGAAATGATATGATTATTAGAATCTATAATACATTTAACTAAAGAATGTTTATCAATATTATTCATATCATCAAATCTTGTAACTCCATTCCACATTTTTTCAGATCTAGTTTTCACCATCTGACGAGCGAAAATATCAATGTAATTTGGTATTAAAAGTGGCTCATCTCCTTGAACTAAAATAACGTGACTGCATTCCATACAAGAAATTGCTTCAGCTATTCTATAGGTCCCATTTTTGTGATTTTTTTTAGTTAGTATTACTTTTCCTCCATTAAATTCTATTACGTTTTTTATTTCTTTGTCACCAGTAGCAATATATACCTCTTTTACACTTTTAGATAACATTGCTCTTCTTCTAACATGTTCAATCATTGGAAGGCCATCAATGTCAATTAACATTTTTCTTCCTAATCTTACAGAAGCTAAATGAGCAGGAATAATTATTACAATATCCATTATAATTTATTGGGGCAATACTCCGCAATCAATATTAATACATTGCCCTGTAATCGCACTAGATTTATCTGAGGCCAAGTACAAACATGTTTGACCAACTTCTGATGCTGTTGGCATTCTTGACAGGGCAGCATTTGATTTTGCAAAGTTCAAAATAAAAGTTGATGGATCCCCTTTTCCTGGAGCATAATCCATATCAAGAGCTTCAATAAGTCCATCTGTTGATATAAGAACAGGACATACTGCATTAACTCTAATATTCCTAGGGCCAAGCTCTTTTGCTAAAGATTGGGTTAGACCGTTAACTCCAAACTTTGAAGCCACGTAAGCAGAATTATTACTTGAACCTCTTTTGCCTGCTAGACTTGAGATATTAATAATTGATCCCTTTGATTTCATTACTTTTGCTGCAGCTTTACAGCCCCAAAAATAACCTTTGAGATTAGTGTCTAACAAATCCCCCAAAAAAGCATCGTCTATTTCGGAAATTGGTTTCCAAAAAGAATAACCCGCATTGTTTATATAAACATCTAAATTGCCAAATTTTTTAATTGCAATATCAACTAAAGAATGATGAGAATCTTCTTTACGGACATCCGTCTTTATAAAAATAACTCTGTCGCCAAAAATATTACTCAATTTCAAATCTTGTCTTGCACCAACTATAACAACGTAACCTGCATTGATAAACGCTTTAGTGATTCCCAGTCCTATACCTCTATTACCTCCAGTAACTATTGCTACTTTATCTTTCCCCATAATTAAATAGTCATACAAGAATAACCCCCGTCAACTGTAATCTCTGCACCAGTAACAAAACTTGAAGCATCAGATGCTAACCATAATATTGCACCTGTCAATTCTTCAGTTTTCCCAAAGCGATTCATTGGTGTGTGTCCTAAAATTGCTTTTTTTCTGTCTTCGTCAATGAAGTTTTTCAAGTTCCATTTTGTCGGAAAAAATCCTGGTCGAATGGCATTTACACGAACACCCTTTGTTCCCCATTCTCTTCCTAAATTCTGAGTTAAATTTTTTATACTTGCCTTGGCAGCCGAATATGTAAATGCTTTTGATAATGGTGGTCCTGCAGAAGCGGAAGATATATTTATAATAGAACCTTTTTTGTTGTTAAGCATGTACTCTCCAAAAACTTGACAACCATAAAAAGTTCCTTTTATTTGTGAATCCATAATGCCATCCCATTCATCTTTTTCAATCTCTAAAAAAGGAGTTGATCCATTCGTTCCAGCACCATTTATAAGTATGTCCAATTTACCAAATTTGTTAATTATTTCATTTAGAACCCTATAATGATCTTCCTTTTTGGAAACATCCAAAGCTAAAGAAATTGTCTCCTTAAAACCTTCTTTTAAAATATCTTCTTCAACTTTTGTAGCCTTTTGAAGTCTTAAATCAATTATAGCAACTTTACATCCTGCCCTTGCAAAAGATTTGGCCATTTCACTGCATAGGTGACCACCTGCGCCTATGATAGCAGACACTTTCCCTTTCAAATTAAATAATTTATCTATATACATTAATTAATTTTTTCATTTGTTCAGACCATTTCCACAAAACAAATAAGTCAGAACCTAAAATTACATATGTGTACCCTAAATCAAAAAGGCCTTTTATATTTTTTTCATTAGGGTCAGCAATTTGAGTTCCACAACTTTTTGAATACTTTTCACAAGCAGTAATAACTTTTTTAGATGCTTCAATTACTTTAGGATGATCTGTTTGTCCAGGAAAACCTAATGATCCAGATATATCATATGGCCCAACCATTACTCCATCAACTTCGTCAAAAGATAGAAGTTTCTCAATATTATTAACTGACTCTATTGATTCAACTTGAATTATAAATGAAGAGTTTTGATTCCAACAAGTAATATATTCTTCAAAATCAAATCCATACCCTTGAGCTCTACTAACACCATAACTTCGTTTACCAATAGGGGGGTATTTAAAATTATCAATCAATCTCTTAACATCCTCTTGGGTATTTACCATCTGAATTAACATTCCATCAGCTCCAGATTCTAAGAGTGGTTTTATATAATCATTTGAATGAGATACAGGTCTAGGAAGGCAAGGGACTCCTTCAGCTTGAGAAGCAGCTATAATTCGTTGGGCTTCTGCTTGATTTATTGTAGAATGTTCCATATCTATAGCAATAAAATCGAATCCTGCCTTAGCAATGGTTTCAGTAATTGAGGGGTGGGCGAAAGAAACCCATCCAGCGAATAAACGTTCTCTATTTCTTAAAGCTTTCTTTAATTTTAATTGTCTTTGTTTCTGAATAGCCATAGATTCACATTTTATTATATTAATTTTTTAACCGCAGGATGTAAATGTAGTAGGCCAAACAATTTTTTATTTTTATCTATAACTGGTAAATCCCAAATTTGTTTTTCACCCATAAGATTTACAATCTTTTTTAATTCATCGTCTGGTTTACATGTAATTGGATTTTTTTTTGCGTGAATTAAAGCATCATCAATAAAAAAAGAAGAGAAAGGCTTCTGCACTTCTAGTAATTTTCTTCTTAAATCTCCATCCGTAATCAAACCAATCAATTCTCTTTTATCATTAATTATACAAACCAAGCCAAGGCCAGCTTGACCCATTTCGGTCAAAGCTTCTTTAAGAATTGTTTTTTTATTTACTATTGGGAAATCACCAAAAGGAATCATTACATCATTTACTTTCATAACTTAAGAATTTGTAGGATGAACGTTATCATCCCCTAATTTATTTAAAATTTCGATACGTAGTTGATGAAGTTTTTTTGCTTGATATAAAATATTTTCCAAATATTTTAAGTCTAAAACTGTATTTGAATCAGATAAAGCCTTAGCGGGGTTGTCATGAACTTCCATAAATAATAAATTTATGCCATTAGCAACAGCAGATCTTACCAAATAGGGTATAAACTCTCTTTGCCCTCCTGATATATTACCCATAGATGTAGGAAGCTGAATTGAATGTGTAGCATCATAACAAACCGGATAACCTGTCGAAGCCATTATAGGAAAAGATGTCATGTCGTTAACTAGCATATTGTAGCCCATAAAAGTTCCTCTCTCAGTTAGAATAATTTTTTTATTACCAAAAGATTCGAGTTTTCTACAAGAGTTTTTCATATTCCAAGGACTCATAAATTGCCCTTTTTTTAATAGAATTGGCCTATTAGTTCTTGCAGCAGCTCTCAAAATTGAAGTTTGCCTACATAAATAAGCTGGTACTTGAACTAAATCGCAAACCTCTCCTGTTAGATCAGCCCAAGATGGATCAGAAAAGTCTGACACAACAGGAACTTTATAAAGGCGTCTAACTTCAGACAAAATTTCCAATCCCTTTTCGATTCCTACACCATGAAAACTTTTAGGTGAGGACCTACAATCCTTGTCATAACAAGATTTATAAATCCATTGAATTTTTAATTTATCACAAATTTTTTTAATTGAAGCTGCCATAAATAAAGCATGGTCTCTATTTTCAATGGCACATGGCCCCCCAACAAAAACAAGAGGGTTTTGACCACCTATTTTTATTTTTTCAACATCTCCATATCCTACTTTAACTATTTTTTTATTCATTTGTTTAAAAAATTAATCTTACTTGTTTGTATGGTATTATTCCTTTATAAACCTACTATTATTCTATCCATGAAAAACATCAAATGAATTTTCCATATACTTAAATACAATTGGTCTAGCCATATAAAGTCTACTTTGAATTTTAATTATAGAATTAGTTTTATTAGAGCTTCTTTTATATGAATACTTATAAAATCCCATAGGCTCTATCTGGATTCTAGTTATAATTGTATTTGATTCACTTAATTCGTGAATAATCAACTTTTGTTTTCTATTGGTGGGGTTAATCCAATAGAAATCATATGAATACCTTGCTAATAATCTATGTTGAATAAAGTATTTTTTTTTGAGAAAGCTAAAATTTCCGAGTTGTTTAATATTACCTATTGACTCTTTATAAATAGCGTCCAAATTACCATGAACATAACTTTTTATTGGCCCATAGAAATTATTTTCGTAACCTGTATAACCCCTTTCAGATAAAAAACAGTCATAATCTTTTAACCAAATAGGTGGATTTTTATGTATTACAGCAAAGGTACCATCATGTTTTATATCCAAATTACCTGTGATTTCTTTAATATTTATTCTATGTTTAAGATTCCGAATGTTTTTAATTTCAAATCTTTCAACTAGATCACCGGAATTATTAAAAAAAATTATTTCAACTTCAAAGATTTTATACTTTAAGTTATCATTATCTATTAGATAGTTAACATTTAATAATTCAAAAAAAGTAGACCAATTATTTTCTATTCTATATAAAAATAAGTCACTTGTAACAGAGGAAGAGTGCTTTGGAATTTTAGATAATGTTATGCCCCTTTTGGAAATTAATTCCAAATATTTTGGGTTTATATTTTTTACAGCTGAATTTTTAATTTTTTTGTATAAATTCATTAAAACTTTAATTTATTAAACCAGCTGGTTTTAATTTTTTTTTGCACTTGGAATCTTGATCCATGTAATGTAAAGCTAGCAGGTGGGTGGGTGTGCTCCAATGACAGCATAGGTGCAGTTCTGTTTATTCCAAAACCAAAGGGGATTCCTGCCATATTTCTACAAATAAATGTAGGCAACTCATTTTTATTGAATTCATATTTATTTAATGAAATAATGTTTGTATGATTGCTATAAACTTTTATTTTGTCAATAAATTTTTTCTTGTTGGGTAAATAAATTTCGATTTCTGATGATCTTTGAATTGGAGAAGTTTCCAAGTTTACAAAAACAAAATAATTTTCAATATTAGTTTGTTGAACAAAAGGATGAAAAGTAAGCAAACTACCTTTTTCTGGAAATGGATTAATTTCACCTTGATAGCTAGTTTGAGATGATCCTAAACTAAATCCAACTGTTGCCCTCCATTCTGGCGTCTTTGTGAAAATAAATTGAGATTTAGGAAGAAGATTCATTTTTTTTGGAATATTATCATCTTTTCTAAGTTGAAGAATTACTAAATTAGAATCAATATTTTCATTCATAAATTTTAGATTCTCCATTTCGACATTGAATGAGTCGCCGTATTTTATTTCACATATTTTTTTTGAGTTCCAGAGATTATCTCTGAGAAAAAATAACCAAAGTTTTTTAGTTTTTTTATGAGATTTTTCCCAATTATTGGGAGAAAAGTTGTGAACTGTACAAAAACCTTTTGTTTCTAGAATATTAAAAAGAGGGAAAAAAGACATATTATTTCTTAAAGATTGATCGTAGCCAAAGTGACTCATTTTTTTTAATTAGGTGAGCATCAAAATTTAAAAGTGCTTCAGTTGAATACTCATTATTTAAGAGCTCATTAATTTTTTTTCTCTTCCTATGATAAAATTTAATATCGAACTTGTAATAAAAAAAAACTCTTAATCTATTAAAAAATTTAAATAAAAGATTTTTAGTTTTTTTTATGGATGTGCCATAATAGTTCATTGAGAGAATTTCTAATCCTAATACATTTGATAATTTTTCCATTGGTTTTTTTGAGAAAAATAAAAGATGTGGTTCACAAAGTTTTTTATACTTCCAATCATTACAGGGTACTTCGATAAATAAATTCCCTTTGGATTCTAAACAATTCACATACTGACTTAAAAATACTACAGGTGACGATACATGTTCCAAAACATGGGAAATTACAATTAAATCAAATTTCAGGTTTCCTAGATTTTTATTTTCAATTATTTCTATGTTTAAATTCTTTAGTGATTTATAACAATTAATATCAGATTCTATTGCGAAGTATTTAGAATTTGGAAACTCACTTAACCACAAAGAAGCAAAATATCCTGGTCCTGGACCAACTTCGAGGACATTTATTTTACTTTCATTTAGGACATTAATATTATCCTTTATCATAATTAATCTTAATTTTGACAAACCATAAAAAAATCCTTTTGTCTTAGCATCAGTTATTATTCCTCCATGTGCACTTTGGTGATAAGAATTATTATAATTATGTAGCTCTGATTCTTTTGGAGTGGGGTTGGCAAAATACAATTCACATGAATTACATTTAACAATTTTACAATTACTGAAAATATCATTTTTATACGAATATTCTTGTATAAACTCGTTAGAATCCGAGTTACATAATGGGCACTTGATTACATTTAGCATATTATCTTTTTTTTATAAACTTTGCCGGCACACCACCATATAAAGAAAATGGTTTAATATTTTTGTTAACAATTGAACCCGCAGCAATCACGGCTCCCTCACCGATTCTTACATTCGGGAGTATGACACAATTAGCCCCAATCCAAACATCATTTTCTATTATAATATCGCCAATTTTATTCCCTTGTTCCCTAATTGGGACTTCTTTTAAATTCCAATTATGATTAGAGGATCTAAAAACAACATTAGGTCCAATTAAAACGTCATTCCCTATGATTATATCACCTCCCAAATCACCATTCAAGTGAATATTATTATTTGCAAAAAAATTATCTCCAATTTTTATTGATCCTTGAATTGCAGATATAAGTGAATTGGGACCAAAATTAACGTTAGTTCCAAATTTTATATTTTTCAAACCGTGCAAAATGGTCCCATGGGAAATGTTAACTTTTACTAGTTTCTTCATTGAAATTGAGATATATAATGTTCTCAAATATATTCCTGTTCTTCCTGGGATTACTGAAAGTAGGTATTTAACCCAGTCAGAAATTTCATTAATTACCATTTCTAAAAATAATATTTGAAGGTGGTTTTTAGATATGCATAAGTCCTAGTAATAATTAAAATTGATAATACAGATAAGATTTTATAAGACAGTCTTAAAACGTAATCAATATTTGTCTGATATAGAATAAACGAAATAAATAATAGTAATAGAACGAACAATAAATTTCTTAAAAATTTTAATGAGAAATCAATTTTTAGAAATTTTTGAGAATAATAAAAATTTAAAAAAGAACTTATTATACCACTGAAAAAGGCTCCCCAAGCAGCTCCATAAAGACCAAAATAATAAATAGCAGGTAGATTTATAATGATATTTATAAATAATGTTATCATGGACAATTTACTAATCAAGTAGCTTTTATTTGCAATTAAAAGTTGTTTAGTAGTACCAAAAAAATTGACTACATAAAACATTACGAAAGGTATAATAATTGGATAAGCTTTTTGAAAATCTTTAGTTGTTAATATTAAAAGTAATTCTTCGGAAAACAAGCCAATAGATAAACATATCAGGATATAAACGTTAAAATACGGATATAATAATTTGTTAGACTCTTTATTAAAATTTCGCCCTTTTTTTTTATAATATAAGTCGTATAGCTCAGGACTATACAAGTTTTGAAGTGAACTCAAAAAGTTATTTGAGGAATAAGAAATTTTTTGAGCAATATTTAGTAATCCTGTATCACCAAGAGAGCTAAAATATCCTAAAAGATATTTGTCAAACTGTGTATTTAACGAACTAAAAAAGACTTTTGGAGTTAGAGGCAACCCAAAAAAAATAGCATCCTTTAAGAACAAAAAATTGAACGAAAATCCATTTTTCAAAATGTATAAAACGGTTAAAAATAAAATGATTAAACTTAAACCTGTGACTTGGCCAGAAATATACCCAGATGCTCCTAAATTAAACCTTGAAACAAAAATTATTGAACACGTCGTTACAATTATTGTTTCTATCATAGAAATAAATGCAAATTTTGTGACCAACTTATTGTTTATCAAAAATATATAAAAAAATTGTATTGAGTTTTTTAAGCCTGCGAATAGCAAGGCATAGAATAAAATTTTCCCCTTAAAATTTGTATTAAAAAATATCTTTGTTATTGTGCTATGAAAAAAAAACGTCACGCCAGAGAAAAAACTCAATATTAATAATGATAAGGTTAAACAACTCCACATCAGTTTGATCTGATTTTCTTTTTTTTGCAATTGAAAAAAATTTCTTTCAAAGGCTACAGATAAACCTAAATTTGACAAACCTCCAAACAATATTCCATAAGTGTTAGCTAAAGCAAGAATTCCATAATCTTCAGTTGAGAGGAATTTAGTAAAAATAGGCAAGCTTAAAATAGGTACTAAACTACTTACAAGGTATGGTAATTGAAGTATTAAAAATTTATTAATCAAATTATTTTTCACTAATTCCCTTAAAGTTTCCCATCTATTATACTTAAATCAATTTTTAAATCTTCTCCGGCTAATTCATTTATGATATTTGACCAATCTCCAATTTTTTCCCCTCCTTCTAAAATTTTGTTGAGACCTATTTCAAGCGAAGAAAAAACAACTTCTGCTTTTTTATAAATTGGATTGTGATCATGAATGTATCCTTTAGAATTAATTAGTATGACTTTTTTATTTCTCAAAGCACATTCTAATGCAGCAGTTGCACCTATCAAATTTCCAATACAATAATCAGCATACTTTGAAATTGTCCATGGAGTTATATCATTCCTATGTTTTCCTCTACTTATTTCAAAAAATCTTTGTGAAGAAAAAGCCTGACTTATTATTGGTGAATTATAATTCCTAACAGTATTAAAAATGAATTGAGGCTTTAAAATGATTGCTATATTTCTATTTTTAATAACAGTTTTTGCTAATAATTCAATTTCATCTAATATTTCTTTTTGGCTAAAACACCCCCATTTATCTTTTTGAACAGATTCATCAAAATAAACTATTATCTTTTTAACTCCATTTTCTTTTAGTTTTTTCTTGATTGATTGAAATTCTATTTTTGATTCGTTTTTGAAAATATAACCTAACGGGTAAAAGTTTTTCGGTCCTATATTTTTCCAATGAAAAATATTTTTAAATTTTTCTGAAAAAGAAAAAAATACATCTGCTGATGTAATCATAAGTGGTACTTGCATTCCCATGTTTGTAAATTGTATACACCTTGTTTCAACATTTATCATTTTAGATATTAATTGTACAGCATCAGTAATTGGATCTTGTGCATCTATAAATAAGAATAGATCACATTTAATTCTCATTAAATAATTCTTCAGACCACACGCAAGTTTGAAAAAATCATTTAATTGGTGTTTTAAAGCATAAGGAATATTTTGTGAGTCAGAAAGTGTAAATCTTGAATAATTTATACTAGAATAAATGTTAAAAAAATTTTCTTCTACTGTTATTCCATTTTCAAATAATTTTTTTTTTGTAGTCTTAAGCTTTTGCCTACTTGTATTTATAATATGAAAATTTTTGAAAAGGCTTTTCTTAAACCAATTTGGAAAAGGGTTATCATTTTTATCTAATGAAATTGCTTGCGATGCAACAAGAACTGTGGTTGATTGATGATTTTTTAAATTTATTTTGTTTTTAATTTTAAGGCCCAAAAAAAACTTTATTATTTTTTTTGTCCAAATTTTTAATTTTCTAAATGAAATATTTTTTCTAAAATTAATTTCATACTGGCTATATTTGGATTTCAAAAATTCTTTTTTAATTGTATTACTTGGTCTTATGACTACGAGAAAATTTTTTGAAACGCCCTCTTTATTTTTTATATAATTAAAGATCTTTATGTAATATTCCATTTCATCCCAGGTCCTTTTTGCAATAAATAACTTAACAACGTTGATTCCATTTAGTTGATTTTCTCCACAATAATTTAAATTAAGTCCTTTCATCAAGTTTTCTGAATACTTAAAGGCTTCTAATGAGGCTTCTCTTCTCGAACTCATATAAAGTGACTCTCCATGATTGTTTCTAAGACTCCCGTAAAAAAAAGTAGGGCTTGTTATAGAAATCCCAATCAAATCTAAAATGGATAAAATTATTTTTCCCCTCCAGCTCAAATCATTAAGTATTATGAATTGTTCTATTAAAGGGTATCTAAATAGAATTTTTAATACTGAAAACAAATTTAGATCGTCAAAATAAGCCTTTGTCATTTGGCTAACTATTTTTCATCAAACGGGTTGACTAATAATCAAATAATTCCCTATGTTCAGTATGTCTGTCATTTCCTGGCTATAAACATTCTCACCTTCGCAATATTTTTTCACAATTCTTTTAATGTATTTTAAATCAAAATATTCTGGGCTAAATGAATCTAAATAGTTTTTTTGTTGGAAAGCGTCTTTGAATAATTTCTTAAATGAAGAGGCATTGACTATCTCATCAGTATGAGAAAATGTTGGATTTATGTCATATAAATAAGAATGAGGGCCTGATTGATAATCAATCGGATAATCAATTTTATTAGTTAACATCCATTTTAAAGGGTACTTGGTATTATTTATATCCAAGCCCCTACCCCAGCTTTCAGGCATTTGAGATAAAAAATCTATGACCCCTTTGTCTAGAAATGGAAGTCTACATTTTAATCCAAAAGACTCACATGTATGTTCAAGAGTTGCGACTGTTCCTCCTTGCCAATGAAAAGAATGATATAAATGTAGATAATGAGAATACAAATTATCATATCCTATTTTATCCTTAAACATGCTTAAATAAGTTTCTGATGCATTTATTAAGAACTTTTTTATACCATTTTCAGTTAAAAGTTGATTGTTAAACTTTGAATAGAGTGGGATTCTACCACCACTTAGAAAAAAAGATTCAAGTATTTGTAATTTTATTTCAACATCTCCTTTCTTAAGTTGATCAAATTTTGTTTTTGTATTGTAGGACATAAAAATTTTCCATACTGGATCATCTTCATATTTCCCTTCAATTAATTGTTTTAAAAATGTTGGCCCAAATAAGTAAGTAGCCATTTTATCGCTATATTCTCTGAAGGCTATTGACTCAGGATGATATAAGGAAAAATATTGGCTAAATCCCAAATTATGGGCTCCATCACTAATTTCTCCTGCAAATACAACTGCCCCTTGCTTAGAAATTTTTGACGCTCCTTTTGCAAGTTGCCAATGATTATAACCTGTAAGGTTAAAAAACTCATGCGATCTAAATAATGTTAAGACTTCATCCCTGATTTTATTTGCATCTTTAGTATAGTCTAAATCAATTACGTGTAGTTTAACATTGTAATAATCAGCAAATTTTTGGGCTCTATCTAATTCAAATTGATTAATTATTTTACTTCTTTTTGAATATCTCATCCTTCCAATAACACATTCAATTTTATCTGAACTGAATAAATGACACAAAGTAGCTAATATAGATGTAGAGTCCCATCCTGAGGATAACAAAACAATATTTTGGATATCAGATGCCCTAGCCCTAACTGCTTCTATGAATAAATTTGAGTAATCCTGTAATTTGGAATAATCATCTTTTTTGAACACAACTTTCGGAACAAATCGTGTTTTATCAACTGAAAGTTTTTTATCATTTATTGTAAGCTTTTCATTTATACCTAATCTGTTTAATTTTTTGTTTAGAGTATGTTTCTTAAGAGGTCTACTTCCATAAATTGATAATACTTGAGCCAATCCATTTTGGTCAATAGAACCTAAATCAGCGTCGTGGGGAATCATTTCTTTTCCAGATGTTATATAATAAATTTCTTTTTCTAAAACCCAATAAACATTTGCCCTTCCAAAATTATCAGTCCAAACTGAAATACAATTGTTTTTTGATATCTTGACAATTACAAATCTTCCTTCGAACTCTGATATTTTTTTAAAGTCTGCTAAATTTTTATAATTTTTTAATGAGGTATCTACTTTATTTTTATCTCTTCCTCCAAGCAAATCTCCTAACAATATACATACGCTCCCATCTTTATCTTCCCATTCTAAATTTGCACAATCACCTTCAATTGTTATTAAATCGTTTTTGAATATAATTGGGTGTTTACTTGGTATATATTTGTTTTTGCTATCTGATATTGTAATTCTGTAGTTCATGATTTTTTTATTTATTTAATTTATCTAAAGACATTCTTGTTCCTCTTAAATAATTTTTATTAAAAGTACATCCCAAGATATCCTGTAAATATTTTGGATGAAGCCCATAACCAGGGCGGATTGATCTAACATTTTCATTAGTGATTAATTCTCCCTTTTTTACATTTTTTGTAATGTATAAAGATCTCGAAAAATTTCTTCCCTTTTTCTGTTTACTAGTTAACTCATAGTTTATTTCACCAACACATACCTCTGCTTCTCTAATTGATTTAACCATTTCACTGAATCCATTTTTATCCAATGAAAAGCTTGCATCTGGCCCCCCTACAGATTTATCTAGAATGAAATGTTTTTCAATAATTTTAGCCCCCAAATTAACAGCAACTATTGGGGCTGTAATGCCGAGCGTGTGATCTGAAAGACCAGTTACAACTCCATATCTTTTTTTAAGATCTGGAATCATGATCAAATTAGCTTCGTTAATAGGTGCAGGATAACTCGAAGTGCATTTTAGTAATGCTAAATTGCTATTACCTACTTCTTTGCATGTTGAAAGTGCCAAATCAATATCATTCATTGTTGCTATACCGGTTGAAATAATCGTAGGCTTTCCTTTAGATGCTATGTATTGAATTAATGGTGTGTCGGTAATTTCAAATGATGCAATTTTGTATATTGGATTATCTAAATCTTCTAAAAAATCGACTGCAGTTTTATCAAAAGGTGATGAAAAGCATAATAAACCTTCTTCGTTTGCTACTCTAAACAATTCTTCATGCCATTCCCACGGAGTAAACGCACTTTCATATAATTTGTAATAACTCTGTCCATCCCAAATTGAATTATTTTTTATTACAAAATCATTTCTTTCTGAATCTATGGTAATTGTATCAGGTCTATATGTTTGAAGCTTTACAGCATCCGCACCTGCTTTTTTTGCAGCACATATTGTTTTTATCGCTGTTGACAAAGAACCATTATGATTAGCTGAGAGCTCGGCGACAATTAATACTTTCTCTAATTCATTAAAATTTAAAAAATTAATCATTGTTCTCTGAAAGTTTCTTTAAAAGGTCACCAATTTTTTTATCATCCTTATTGATTTTTTTAACAATATCCCTCGCTTCAGATGGAGCATGCTTAAATGCTAACCTCAAGATATTCATCCAATTTATATTATTTTTTGTTCTAACTTTTTCTATAGCATCTATGATCTCAAAATCTGTCATTTTTTTATATTTTATTAATTTCAATGTTCCAGTCAATATTTTTTGGCAAATCTTTTTCTTTATGAAATGACCCCTTCCCAATTTGTGGTTTGGGAACTATCTTATTTGTAATAATTTTATTAAAAGAATTGTAAAATAAATCCTCAATTGTTTTTTTTAATTTCATGTAGCTTGATAATAAAGTATCTGCTTCCGTAAATACTTGTTTTTTCTGAACTAAAATTGGCCCCGTATCAATCCCTTTGTCCATAAAATGAATTGTAACTCCTTTAGGTGTCTTTTCTTTAAAACTCCAATAATTAGGGTGAGCCCCTCTATTAAATGGTAAATAAGAAATGTGCAAATTTATAATAGGGTTTTTCAAATTGTCTATATGATTTTTTGAAATTATATGCCTGTACCCATAAGAAACAATCCAATCAAACTTTTGATAGTTTAAATATTCAAGTTTTTTATTATGAAAGTATGTCTCTCCATATTTAGATAAAAATGAGAACATTTTTTTATTTTGCTTTTCACCCAAATAAAGGATATTCACTTTAATTTAATCTTTGAAAACCATTATGTGCAATTTTACTATCTAGAAGATTGTCAATATTTAACTCTCCATCAATACATTTTTTTATATTAAAAAAAATTTCATCTAAAACTTCTGAGTAATTGTCTATAACTTTATAAGTATGTGCTGTAGATGCATAAAAACTCGTCGTTGCCAAATAACCCTTTTTCAGAAATTCTTGTGTTAAATATGTTTTAAATTTTTGAGCATCTTTATTTTCAAAACTAAATGAACTGATGGATGGTAAGCCACTTATCTTAATATTTACCTCATATTTTTTTGAAGAAAATTTCCATTTTTCCTGCATGTAATTACCTAAGGCAGTGATTATTTCCCAAGACTTTTCTCTTTCCATTATCTCTAAGGTTTTTAGGGCAGCTGTTGGACCTATCCTTTCGGTCCAAAAAGTGCTGCTTATAAATGTTTTTTGAGCTGCTTCCATAACACTTCTTTTTCCAACAACAGCAGTTATAGCGTATCCATTACCTAGAGCTTTTCCGTACATAGCTATGTCAGGCTCAACATTAAACTTTTGATGAATACCTCCAAATGTTTCTCTAAATCCTGAGGTACATTCATCAAAAATTAAAACAATCCCTTTTTTTGTAGCTAATTGTCTGACATCATCCAAAAATCTATCCTTAGGTTCGATATTTCTGACCACTTCCATTTTTATAATACCAATTTTGTGCTCTTCAATTATTTTTTTCAGGTAATCAATATCATTATAATTGAATGGAAAAACAGTATTTTCAAGACCTTTAGGAACACCTGCAGGATTCAACCCTGATAAAAGATGATTTGAAAGATCATTCCCATTATTATGATTTGCAGAAAGATACCAATCATGCCATCCATGATAACCACATATTGCAATTTTATCATTACCCGAAGCTGCCCTAGCAATTCTTATAGCAACAGAATTTGCCTCTCCACCAGTTCTAGCAAATCTAACCATGTCTGCCCATGGATTAATTTCAATCAATCTCTCAGCTAATAAAACTTCCTCTGGGCAATTTAATGTGCTCATATTACCTAGTTTTAAAATTTCATTAACTGCGTTATCTACCTCATTATTCCTATACCCAAGAGCATTTGTACCCACACTCATTGTAGAACAATCAAAATATTTTACCCCATCTAAATCCCAGACTTCACATCCAATAGCCTTATTAAAGTATGACGGCCATAAATCTGGTAAAAACATTTCAGGTCTTTTAGATAAAAGCATTGTTCCTCCAGGTATTAATTTTTTTGCTTTATTGTATAAGTTCTGTCCTTTAAACATTTTATCAAAATAATTTATTTGTACATACTTTCATAGCCTTTTATAGTAAATTGGTAAACCAATTCTTTTAGGCTTTTATTTTCATCTAAAAAACCTATTACATCTTCTAGAATTATGTTAGGGGCTTGATGACAAAATTCCTTATAGATTTTTCTACAAACAACAAGATCTTCTGGATTATCAACAGTCAATCTAAGATCTTTGCGATTTAATCGCTTTGGGGCCATAATTTTTTTTACTTTGAATGAGTGAATGTTTTCCCTTATAAATAATGTGCACATTTCCGAACGATGTCTGCTATTACCTTTTTTGTGTGATAGTTCTAAAGCATTTAATTTGATAAATTCAAATCCACACCCATCAATGATTTCATCATAAAAAGTTGCATCATTATCATCATTACAATGTGCTACCCATGATTTTTCTACTGCCTTGTAATATAAAAAGGGAGATTCACTAGTTACTCTAAAAACATCAGTACCTTCTTCCTCCTTACATGCGAGAATAAGCCTAGATAAAACATCTATCTCATCTCCAGTTATGTATTTAATTCTTTTCTCTTTTGCTATTTTTTTAAAAATGTCATTTTCCTTACCCTCGCTAATAGCTAAAACAATTGAATTAATTGATTTGATTGTCTTCAAACAGTCGATTATATTATCAATTACTCTAATTCCTTTGTCTATATCCAAGTTCTGGATAGGTTTCCCAAACAAACGTGAACCTTGATTTCTGCATGCTAATACAGCTACTAATTTTCTACTCATATTAACTAAAATGATCTTTTAATATGGGTTGATTACATTTTAATTTTTTTTTGACAATTTTACCTAAAACCAAATCAAGTTTTTTAATTGATTTAATGTTGGATGTTCTTTTAAGTGTAATATTTTGGAAAGTTAACATTTCACCTGGTGAAATGTCTTTTGATGCAACTATGTCTCTTCTAATATTTTCTCTATATTTTTTTTCTGAATCACTCATCTTAAAATCATTGTCTTTGTTAATTATCCCTAAAGCCTTTTGACCCAAATTCACTTCATTTACGAAACATGAAAACTCATCTGGGTTTAATGCAGATTCAAAATCCTCTAATTCCATTATTCTTCCCAATGTTATATGTTTTTCGATTATTTCTGCACCTGCTCCAATAGCAACTAGTGATACAATAGATGATAATTTTTCATCTACAGCATGGTCCGCAAATCCCATCTCGAAATTTAATTGCAATTTTAAAGCCATTTCCTTAATAGCTTCTATTCTACAGATTTGATTGTCCAGAATTTCTGTGGGATATCCTTGAAAGCCACACATTAAAACTAAAGCCTTTGATTTAAGAATTTTCAAAGCTTTTTCAATTTCCATCCAATAAGCACCACCTACACCCAATATGACTTTTTTGATTGAAGATTTTGCAATTGATTCTAATAAGCTAATATTTGTGATATCGGTCCCATGAACTTTAATAGTATTTAATCCTACTTTTTCAGCAGTATAAAGACTCTTAGCTCCAAATACATCTACAATAAAATCTAATCCAAGTGAAATTGCATAATCATTTAATTGTTTCCATTTCCCTTCCTCCATTTCTAAGTTTTTGAAAAGATTATAATATTTATAATCTTTAGTCGCAAGTTCATCAGCGTAAACAAGTTGAAATTTCACTGCATTTGAACTTGATTTGGATGCTGCTTTTATTAATAATTTTGATTGGTTAAATTTTCCTTCAAAACCTTGAGCAACCT
>CACMZR010000011.1 GCA_902618245.1 uncultured Bacteroidota bacterium
TGGTTCATAAACTTCCAAAGTATTAGGAACATTAATAGTAGGTAAATTAAAAAGCTTTAAATTACCTTCTCCCTTAACTTTTATTTTTGCCTGGAATGATTCTGAAGCTTTCAACAAATCTTTATTTAATATCACATCAAAATCAAATTGCCCTACTGCCCCAGAAAAATTTTCAGGTTTATTATTTTTCGGTAGGTCTTTTACTGCTATAACTTTTTCTCCAGTTGTAATTGTTTTTTGAGTCTGGGTCATAATACGTCTTCCAAACAGGTCTCGCCTATTACTGGGTATATTCAAGCTAAGGTTTAAAGTTAGTGGTTCAAGAACTAACTTTCCTGTTTTTTGCGGATACAAAACCGCTTTTCTCCAAATCACCTCATTATAAGGTTCCCCCTTATATGAACCACGCATGTTGATTTCTGCTCTTCCAATTTTAATTAGATGACTCCAAAAGTCACCATATGAGGGTGACTCTAATTCTGAAACATCTGAAACCGAAATAGGGTTTCTAAAATAGAGCTTATAAATTACTGTTATTCCCTCATTTAGATAAGGAGCTGATTTGGAAACTTCTGCCACAAGATGAATGTTCCCATCTACAACATTATCAACATTATTTGGATCATTTGGCTTTTTGACTGAATTGGTTACTTCAATTTCAACTGGAGTTGTTTTATATATTTCTCCCCCAATAGTAACGACAGCCTGCCCAATGGTCACTTTACCCTTAATTTTTGGAGTTAAAAAGTAAGTGTATGTTTTTGAAAAACTTTGAACCCCATTAACCCAAGAACGACTTACAGCTTGTTGTGGACCACTTACAACCAGAAAATTTGAAAAAGAAGGTGGATTGAAATTATCTCCATTTTCATTCATTTCAAAATCAACTCTTAACCTTTCATTAAGACCCAATCTCTTCTTACTAACTTTAGCTTCAAAAGTTACTTGTGCCTCCATTAGAAAATTAAACCCCAATAGAAAGCACAATAAATATTGGACTGAGAACTTAATCGACATATTTACCAATCTTTTTTCCCTTTTATAGGTACTCCTTTTAATTTTTTTGCGTTTATTTTATCTTGAACTTTTTCCTCTTCGTTATTCATTGCCTCTAACAAGCTCTGTACTTGTTGAGGAGAAAGTTGTCCTTGTTTTGGTGTCTGTTTTTTATCTTCAGGTTTTCCCTGTTTTTGATCCTGATTTTTATCTTTTTTTTGATCTCCTTCATCTTTAGGTTCATTTTCTTTATTAGATTCTTCCCCATCATCTCCATCATTTTTTGGATCCTCATTCTTCTGATTTTGATTTCCCTTATCTTGTTCTTTTTCATTTTGATCCTCTTTTTTTTCTTGATCTTTTTTATCTTTTTCTTGCTCTTGTTCTTCTGGAGGTTTATCTTTCTCTAGAAGCTCCTTTGCGAGGGCATAGTTATACCTTGTTTCTTCATCAGAGGGATCATTTCTCAGTGCATTTTTATACGCTTCAACTGCATTTTGATATTCTTTTTTTTGCATATATACATTCCCCATATTATGGAACGCACGATGCTTTGATTCTTTATTTTTTGCAAACTTCTGAGATTGAAAAAATCGTTGTGAAGCTTCATCATATTTTTCATCTAAAAAATGTGTATTCCCAAGATTATATAAAGCTTCAGATTTTTCTGGTGCTAAAGAAATAGCTTTCCTATAGGATTTCTCAGCCTCTACATAAGCTTCTGTTTTCACTTTTTTATTTCCTTCATAAATGTGGTTAGTAACTTCTCCCGTTTGAGAGATTCCAAATTTGAATGTTATCAATACAAAAAGATAAAATAAGTCAATTTTCATTTTCATTAAATAAGTTTAGTTTTTGAACCCACTTTGTTTTAGTTTCAAACAAAAATAGGTCGATTAAAAGAAAAATTAAAGCAGCTAATAAAAAAGCTTGAAAACGATCTTTAAAGCTTACAAATTTTTTAGCTTCAAACTCTTTTTTGTCCATCGCTTTTAATTGTTCTGAAACAAAATCTAAAACCTTTTGTGTATTATTACCATCTTGATAAATCCCCCCTGTGCTCGCAGCAATATTCTGCAAAATATTTTGATTTAATTTTGTTATCACAACTTCTCCGTCAGAATCTTTCTTATACGACTCTATAATACCATTTCTTTTTAATGGAATTGGAGCTCCGCTTTCCGTTCCAACACCAAAAGTGAAAATTTTGATCCCTAATTTAGCTGCTCTTGATGCAGCATTTGATGCCTCCTCAGAATGATCCTCTCCATCAGATATTAAAAAGATTACTCGATTGGTTTGATCTTCATCATCAAAAAAAGTTCCCGCAAGATCAATTGCACTGTCTAGAGCGGTTCCTTGTGAGGAGAGCATATCTGTATTTATGGCTTGTAAAAACATTTTTGCAGCAGCATAATCTGTTGTAATAGGTAATTGAGGTACTGCTTGAGCAGCATAAGCGATAATTCCACCTCTGTCGCTAGCCAATTGATTAACAATAGCCGACACTAAACGCTTTGACTTTTCAATTCGATTCGGTGCAATATCTTCAGCTAACATACTTCTAGATACATCCATCGCAAAAACTATATCTACCCCTTCCCTTTTAACAGTCTCAAGTTGTGTTCCTATTTTAGGGTTCATTAACCCTAATACTAATGAAACAATTGATAGGCTTAAAAGAATTATTTTAAAAGTTGGTTTAAATTTAGAACGATTAGGACTTAACAGTTCCAATAATTCTGGTCTTGCAAAACTATTCTGAGTTTTTCTTTTCCAGCGAACTAATAAAGCGTAGGTAACCCATAACAATGGAACGATACACAGAAGATAAATATATTGGAATGCGTCTATTTGATACATTAAATAAAACTTTTAAAAACTGTACTTCTGAGAATCCACTCAAAAACAATTAAAGCTAAAGCTAATACTATAAGAGAGCGATACTTTTCTTCGTAATTATAATATTTAAATTCTTCTATCTCGGTTTTCTCTAACTTATTGATTTCATCATAAATTTCTTCAAGTTTTTGATTATCAGTTGCTCTAAAATATATACCTCCTGTCTTTTGTGAAATTTCTTTTAATAAAACTTCATCTATCTCTACTTTGGTGAGTCCATATTTGAATTTTCCATTTGGAAGAATTCCAACTGGTGCTAATGCGGTACCATTACTTCCAAGGCCAATTGTATAAGTCTTAATTCCAAACTCTACTGCCAAATCTGTAGCAATTTTTGGGTCAATAAATCCTGAGTTGTTTACACCATCCGTTAGTAAAATAATGATTTTACTTTTGGCTTTGCTATCTTTTAATCGATTAACTGAGGTCGCTAGACCCATTCCAATTGCCGTTCCATCTTCTATAAGACCTTGGAAATTTATTTCGCCTAGAGATGATTTTACTATACTCTTATCACTTGTAATTGGAGTTTTTGTGTAGCTTTCACCGGCATATACAACAAGACCTATTCTATCAGACCTTCGGTCTTCAATGAATTCTCCAGCAACTCTTTTCAACGCAACTAAACGATTTGGTTTCAAATCTTGTGCTAGCATACTTGATGAAACATCTATAGCCATTACAATATCAATTCCTTTATTAGTTTTTGTCCTTGTTGAAACATCAACTGTTTGAGGTCTAGCAATTGACAAAATAATCAAACCAATTGCCAATAAACGAAATACATAAAGCAATGGATAGAGTTTTGCCAAAAAAGAAAAACTAGTCTTAAAATTTAGAAGACTAGGCATTTTTAATGTTGGTTGTTTTTTTTTCCAGGTTAATATATTCCATACAACCATAATAGGAATAATTAAAAGAAGCCAGAGATAATTTGGGTTTGCAAAATAAATTCCTTCAATCATTTTTATAACTCTTTTATCAATTCTATGCTATTAATAATGCGCTGTTCTATTCTTGGAGCATAACGATCTTCTTTTTCATACATTATTGTAAGGATAATTGTGCCCTCCTCAAAAGTAAATAGTAAAGCATTAAATGAGCATCTAATCCGATCTGATAATCCTTTTTTGGGATAATCTAAAGTTCCAAAAACTTTAGCTACCGATAGACCAGAAGGGAGTTCTACTGCATCATTTTTTATTAGAATATTTACAGCTCCTTTAGATTCAAAATTTGAAATTATTGAATTTACCAAAGCTTGTCCTTTTTCTAGGTCAGCTTGCTTAGGATCTAAGTTAGAAGACTGAGGTTTTTGTGAATTTCTAGATTGGAAATCAAATAGTAAATCGATATAGAATGGACTGTCGAAAGTTCCCAATCCGAATTGTTCAATATTTTTTTCTTCTCTAGAAAAACGCTCAAGAACCTCTGGTGTCTCAATTTTAAGTGGAGGAGTACCATATTGACTTGAAATCCATTGACCGCTATAAAGTCCTTTAGTTGGATACAACAAAATAGTATCTCGGACAGGATAATAGCCATAAATAAGCATACTTAAAACAAGTGCAAATGATGTAAGAATACCAACCCCAGAAAACCCCCAAATCCACAGTTCTTTTCTGCGTTTTTTTGCTAAATATTCTTGATAGGCTGCTTTTTCTTTAAGTTCTTCTTCAGTAGGTTCTGGTAAAGCTTCTTTAGTCTCAATTACTACAGTCTCAACTACTTTTCTGTCCTCATTTGCTATACGATATTCTGGCATAGATTTAGCAAATTTTACCAAATCAGCATTTTGTAAAACCTCTTTGAGACTCAAAAGTGTTTTTCTATCCAAATCAAGAGTTCCAGCATCTTTTCGAATTTCCAGTTTTTCTAAAAGTTCATCTGAAGTACTTTCAAGTGCATCTATTTTTGCATCTTCTTGAAGATATACTCTTATAACCTCAATTAACCTTGAATAATATCTTTTATACTCTTCTTGTTTATTTAAATTCTCATTTTCGAGAGCTCTAAGTTGCTCAATGGCTTTTTCAAAAGGGGGTAGGTCACTTTCTTTAAATTCTTTCCTCCTTTTCTTAAATAAATATGTATAAAATATCCCAAATAAAATAATTATAACTACTATTCCCCATAGAATTCGAGCAACTAATTTTTCATAATTTTTTTGTACTTCCTCTAATGGCTTTATATCATATAGTTTTTGCTTTAGAGTGTCCACTTTTATAGCATTCACTCTAATTGGAATTAATTTGGAAATTTTTGAGAACCCATTAATTAATACTTGTTGTTGTGGAATATAAAAATCTCCAGAATCAAATTGAATTAGTGAATATTTTTTAGTGTATAAATAGTGATCAGAAGTTTGAAAAGTATCAACAGGACTTGACTCTAATAGTTCAAAAGGTGCAAACAAGGATTGTTCAGGAAAAACAACTTGAGCGCTAGTATCTGCTTTTACTTGAAGAAAATAATTTATTTGTTCACCTATTCTTACAACTGTAGAATCTACTGATACGATTAATTTTTCACTTTTTTGAGCAATACAAATAAAAGATATTCCAAAAAAAACAATTGTTTTTTTAAACATTTAAATACGTGTTTTAAAATACCCTAATAACTTCTTTACATAACTTTCTTCAACACTACAACTTAGGTGTCCCGCACCGTTTTTGCTAAATAATTCCTCGTATTTTTTTACTTTTTTCCCATATTCATCTGCATATATTTTTCGTGTTGATTTAGAAAAGGTATTTATCCATCTTACAATTTTTGTTTCAGCATCTTGCATTGGAACTATTCCTAAATTTGGTAAGACTGCTTCGATTGGATCAAAAACCCTAATTCCAGTTAAATCGTGTTTTTTTGCCACAATGCGCAAGGTCTTTTCATAACCCTCATCCATAAAATCTGAAAGAACAAATACAATGGCTTTTTTCTTTAAAACACCTGAAAGGTATTCAAAAGTTATCGCTATGTCTGTTTTAGAGCTTTTTGGTTGAAACTCTAATAATTCCCTAATGATCCTTAATATATGTGATTTACCTTTTTTTGGTGGAATAAAAAGTTCCACATTATCAGAGAATAATAGTAACCCTACTTTGTCATTATTTTGAAGTGCAGAAAAAGCAAGTGTTGCAGCAATCTCAGTTAATATTTCTCTTTTAAATTGAGTCTTTGTTCCAAAAGATTCAGAGCCACTAACATCCACTACAAGCATCATTGTTAGTTCACGTTCTTCTTCGAAAACTTTCATAAAAGGCTCATTATAACGTGCTGTCACATTCCAATCAATTGCTCTTACATCATCTCCATATTGATACTGTCTAACTTCACTAAAAGTCATTCCACGTCCTTTAAAAGTAGACTGATATTCCCCTCCAAAAATATTATCACTTAATCGGCGGGTTTTGATTTCAATTTTACGAACTTTTTTCAATAGGGCTTTTGTATCCATCACCTGCTGTATTAATTAAAATAAAGTCAATCTTTCTTATGGAACCTCTACCTCATTAATAATTTGCGTTATTATTTCTTCTGAGGTAATGTTTTCTGCTTCTGCCTCATAGGTTAGTCCTATTCGGTGTCGAAGTACATCATATATAACAGCTCTAACATCTTCAGGAATAACATAACCTCTATGCTTTAGAAAAGCGTAACATTTCGATGCCGTGGCAAGATTAATACTCCCTCTTGGAGAGGCACCAAAACTAATCATAGGCTTTAGTGATTCCAGTTTATAGTTTTCCGGATAGCGAGTAGCAAAAATTAAGTTAAGAATATAATTTTCAATTTTTTCATCCATATATACTTCATGAACAGTCTCTTGGGCAGAGATAATTTGCTTAGTGTTAATTACAGGTTTAATATTTTTGGTAGAACTGTTGAGATTAGTACGCATAATTAGTTGCTCCTCATTAAGCTTGGGATAGTCAATTACAGCTTTAAGCATAAATCGATCAACTTGTGCTTCTGGTAGAGGATAGGTACCCTCCTGTTCTACGGGATTTTGAGTAGCCATAACCAAAAAAGGAGCTTGGAGCTTAAAACTTGTATCTCCGATTGTTACCTGTTTTTCTTGCATTGCTTCAAGTAAAGCAGATTGAACTTTAGCTGGAGCTCTATTTATCTCATCTGCCAGAACAAAGTTGGCAAAAATTGGACCTTTCTTAATAGAAAAATCATTTTCTTTAATGTTATAAATCATCGTCCCAATTACATCGGCAGGAAGTAAATCCGGTGTAAACTGAATTCTGCTAAAACTTCCTTTTACCGATTTACTTAAAGTGTTTATAGCTAGAGTTTTAGCGAGCCCTGGAACTCCTTCAAGTAATATATGACCTTTACCTAAAAGCCCAATTAAAAGGCTTTCAACCATGCGCTTTTGTCCAACAATTATTTTATTTATTTCTAATGTGAGAAGATCAATAAAAGAGCTTTCTTTTTCAATTTTCTCATTAATTGACTTTATGTCAATATTTTGATTTTTAGTTTCTTCCATAGATTTTTACAATATTTTTTTGACAACAAAATTCAAAAATAAATTACCACTTAGCTGTTAACAATTGGTTAAAAATTGAACAGATATCATTTAGCTTAAATCTGAATTGTTGCTAATTTAGGTGTTAAAATTAATCAATTGATATTCTCGTGAAGCCCTTTTCAAGAATAATTTGTGGAACCATGAGTTGGGGAGATTGGGGTAAAAAATTTTCAATACCTCAAATGCAAGAGTTAATTGAAAAAGCAGTAGATATTGGAATTCATACATTTGACCACGCTGATATATATGGGGGATATACAACAGAGAAAAGTTTTGGTGAAGCTTTTAAAAAGAGTTCTTTAGCTAGAGAAAAAGTACAGTTTATTACCAAATGTGGTATACAAATTCCATGTGAAGCCCGGCCACTTGAGGTTAAACACTATGATTATACTGCTTCTCACATTCAACTTAGTGTAGATAACTCTTTAAAAAACCTTAATACTGAATACATTGACGTTCTTTTACTTCATAGGCCAAGTCCACTTATTGATGAAAATATCATTAATGAAGCTATCAGAAAATTACAAAGAGAAGGGAAAGTAAAAGAGTTTGGAGTTTCAAATTTTGCTCCATCTCAAATGGATTTAATTCAACAAAATATTTCGTTGGCCTGGAATCAGATAGAGTGTTCACTAACTCACGAAGCACCAATGTTTGATGGTACTTTAGATCACATGAAAATTAATGGTGTAGGTACTATGGCTTGGAGTCCTTTAGGCACATATTTTAAAGAAAATTCTTCTCAAAAAAAGAGAATAAAAAAAATTTTGTTGCAATTATGTGAAAAATATAATTCTAGTGAAGATCAGATATTAATTGCATGGCTTTTATTCCATCCTTCAAAAATCTATCCTGTGGTGGGAACCACTTCCCTTAAAAGATTAAAAAGAGCTTTTGAAGCCATAAAAATTAAATTAGAAATTAGTGATTGGTTTTTACTCTTAGAAGCCAGCATGGGAAAACCTATACCTTAAATTATGAAGAATAAAATTGTTTTAATCACCGGAGCAACAAGTGGAATAGGATGGGCTACAGCCCTAGAATTTAAAAAAGCTGGGGCAAAATTAATTTTATGTGGCAGAAGAAAGGAAAGGCTAGAGCTTCTTGACAATAAATTGGGCGGAGAACAAAAATTATTGAATTTTGATGTTCGTGACAAAAATGACGTATTTAAATCATTTGAAAGCCTCCCAGAAAATTGGAAAGATATCGACCTATTAATCAATAATGCTGGAAATGCACATGGCTTAGATCCAGTACAATCTGCAAGCCTTGAAGATTGGGATTCTATGATTGATGGAAATGTTAAAGGTTTAATGTATGTTACAAAAGCTGTTCTTCCAAGTATGATTAAGCGCAAGAAAGGCCATATAATTAATTTAGGTTCGATTGCTGGTAAAGAAGTATATCCAAACGGAAGTGTATATTGCAGCAGCAAAGCGGCAGTAGACTTTTTTACACGCGGATTAAGAATTGATCTCAACCCACTTGGTATTAGAGTTGGAGCAATTCATCCTGGTTTAGTTGAAACTGAATTTTCTAATGTCAGATTTAAGGGCAATAAAAAAAGGGCAAAGGCAGTTTATGAGGGAATTGAAGCACTTACAGCAGAAGAAGTAGCCAGCTCAATACTATATATGGCTAATGTTCCTGATAAAGTTACAATAGCTGACATGGTTATTTTACCAACTCGTCAAGCCAATTCTTATGTAAATAATCGTAAAAAATAATTCTAATTTATGTTTTCGGGATATAGAAAATGATTGTATGGAAAACGTGTTACATGAATTCTACGAACAGTTTCATAAATTAAATTTAGTAATTTTCTGAAGTTTTTCTTTTTCAGCGCTGAAACAAATATTGATTGCTCATTTTTTTTACTTATCCAAGATTTTTCCCATTCAACTATCGTGTAATTTCTTTTGTCCCGTTTTTGAATTAATTCATTTTCATCCCATGGTAATGCCTTGTAGGCATCTATTTTATTAAAAACCATTATTGTTGGCTTTTCAATACAATTGATTTCTTTAAGAATTTGATTGACAGAATCAATATGCTCCTCAAAATTTGGATGCGATATATCGACTATATGAAGTAAAATGTCAGATTCCTTTACCTCATCCAATGTACTTTTAAATGATTCTATCAACTGCGTGGGTAATTTCCGAATAAATCCAACTGTATCACTTAGTAAAAAAGGAAGATTTTCTACCACAACTTTTCTGACAGTTGTATCCAATGTTGCAAAAAGTTTGTCTTCTGAAAAAACTTTACTTTTAGAAATTACATTCATCAAAGTAGACTTCCCAACATTTGTATAACCAACCAAAGAAACCCTTACTAATGAACCTCTGTTTCCACGCTGTGTTAACATTTGTTTATCAATGATTTCCAACTTGTTTTTAAGCAGTGAAATTTTATTTCTTACAATCCTTCGATCAGTTTCAATCTCAGTTTCACCAGGTCCACGCATGCCTATTCCACCTCTTTGACGTTCTAAGTGCGTCCAAAGTCCCTTAAGCCGAGGAAGCAAATATTGATATTGTGCGAGCTCAACTTGGGTTCTTGCATAACTGGTTCGGGCCCTTTGAGCAAAAATATCAAGGATAAGACCTGTGCGATCAAGAATTTTTACTTTTAATAGTTTTTCAATATTGCCTTGCTGAGTTGGTGTTAATTCGTCATCAAAAATTACTGAAGAGATTTTTTTTTCCTTAACAAATTTTAATAATTCGATAATTTTCCCTGAACCTATAAAGGTTTTTGGATTAGGAAAATCTAATTTTTGTGTGAAAGATTTGACCACTTCCCCTCCAGCGGTAAATGTCAAAAACTTCAACTCTGCTAAATATTCTTTTGACTTTTCCTCATTTTGGTTAGAATTAATGATTCCCACCAAAACAGTTTTTTCAAGTTCAATTGATCTGCCTTCAATCATTTACACTTATTCCATTTTTTAAGTTCAAATTTTCTCCCGTCAAAAACACCGTAAGTAAAATGCGTAATCCAATCCCCTAAGTTAATGTAAGTTGAACTTTTATCTAACCTAACATTTAAGGGAAGATGACGGTGGCCAAAAATAAAATAATCCCGATGCCTTTGTTTTAACTTACGCTTGGAATATTGAATTAATAATTCTTTATCCTCACCTAAATATTTCATTTCATTATCTCCTGATATCCATTTATTTTTAAGAGATAAAAATTGACCCATTCTGATTCCTAAATCAGGATGTAGTATTTGAAAAAGTTTCTTAGCTATAGGATTTTTAAAAACTTTCTTTATCAGTTTGTAAGAAATATCTCTTGGTCCAAGCCCGTCACCATGACCAATAAAAAAAGAAACATTGTTATATGTAAAATCTTTTGGTTCGTAATACATTTTGATGTTTAATTCTTTTTCAAAATAATCTCTTACCCAAAGGTCATGGTTTCCAACAAAATAATGAACTGGAATACCGGAATCTGTTATGGCGGCCAATTTCCCTAGGACCCTAACAAAACCTTTAGGAACCACTTTGCTATATTCAAACCAGAAGTCAAATAAGTCTCCTAATAAAAAAAGTTCTGAACCTTCTTTTTCTACCATATGAAGCCAATTGATAAAATGTCTTTCTCTTTCTGCACTAAGATTTTTATTTGGGGCTCCAAAGTGCTGGTCTGATGCAAAATAAATTTTTTTGATTTTAGTTACTCTCATTAATTGAAACTAACCAATTGCTTGCTTCAAATCAGCAATTAGATCATCAACATGTTCTATTCCAACACTCAATCGAATTAAAGCATCAACAACACCACTCTTTTCTCTTATTTGTTTGGGTATCGAAGCATGTGTCATGCTTGCAGGATGACCAGCCAAACTTTCAACACCCCCTAAGGATTCAGCAAGAGTAAATATTTTCAATTTCTCAACAATCTTTATCGCTGATTTATAATCTGCTCCTTTAGTAACAAAAGAGAGCATCCCTCCAAAATCTTTCATTTGACTTCTTGCTATATTATGGTTAGGATGAAATTTAAACCCAGGCCAATATACCTTTTCAATTTTCTTGCTTTCTTTCAAGAAATTTGCAATTTGAGCAGTATTTTCACAATGCCTTTGCATTCGTACATGTAAAGTTTTTATTCCCCTAAGCGTTAAAAAACTGTCCATTGGTCCACAAACAGCACCACTAGCATTTTGTATAAATCTGAGACGTTCTGCTAAGTTCTTATCATTAACTATTAAAGCACCCAAGATAACATCTGAATGTCCAGCTAGATATTTAGTCGCAGAATGCATTACAATATCTGCTCCAATTTTTAGTGGTTGTTGAATGTAGGAAGAAGCAAAAGTATTATCAACTGCTACTAAAATATTTTTGCCTTTAACTAAATCAACAACAGATTTAATGTCGATTATATTCATCATTGGGTTAGTTGGGGTTTCAATCCAAATTAACCTAGTTTTGTCATTTAAAACATTAGAAATATTTTTTGTATCATGCATTGATACGAAGTGAAAATTTAGCCCAAAATCTTTAAATATTTTGGTAAATAATCGGTATGATCCTCCATAAAGATCATCAGTTGAAATAATTTCGTCACCAGGTTTAAGAGTTTTCAGAACTGCATCCATAGCTGCAAGCCCTGATCCAAAAGCAAAAGCAAAATTACCATATTCAATACTAGCTAAAGATTTTTCTAATGCTTCTCTAGTTGGGTTGTGAGTACGACTATATTCAAATCCTTTGTGCTTTCCTGGGCTTTTTTGAGCGTAGGTTGAGGTTTGGTAAATTGGAGGCATTACTGCTCCATAGGCTTTATCTGGAGATTGACCTCCATGAATAGTAGCTGTATTAAAATGAAGTTCTTCTTTCATTGTTGTATTTAATATGGGGTAAAGTTATTTGATTTTACAAAAACTATACTGTTTAGAGTAAAATGATTTTTCTTTGCAAAGAAAATTTTAATATGAGATTATTTTATTATTTAAGTACATGTCAGACATGTAAACGTATAATCAAGGATCTTGATTTAGATGATTCAATTAAAAAAATAGATATCAAAAAAAATCCTATAAATAAGGATCAATTAAATTATTTATACAAAATTGAAGGGTGTTATGAAAACTTAATCAATAAAAGAGCGCAGCTTTTTAAGACTCTCGGTTTAAGCAACAAAGTCTTTGGAGAAAATGATTTTAAGAAGTTACTTTTGAAACATTACACTTTTCTAAAAAGACCTGTGCTTGTTTATGATAATTATCTTTTTATTGGAAATTCTTCTAATGTGACTATTGAGATGAAAAAGTTTTTAAGTGAACAGTAGAATATTAGCTTTTTTTGCTGCTTTTGGCGCTACAACCATTTATGGTTTGAATCATACTATAGCAAAAGTAGTTATGCCACATTATATTGGCCCCTTTGGATTTATAATGTTAAGAGTGTTTGGTGCTGGATTTTTGTTTTGGCTTGTGAGTTTATTTATAAAAAATGATAAAATTCATCGTGAAGATTATTTTAGAATAGCCTCAGCTGCACTTTTGGGAATGTGCATTAATATGTTAATGTTTTTTAAAGGACTTCAGTTATCTACACCTATTAATAGTGGTGTAATTGTAACTTTAACACCAATTATTATTTTGGTTCTTTCAGCATTTTTTTTGAAAGAAAAATTGACCACTCAAAAGGTCATAGGTATTTTTTTAGGTTTTGTAGGTGCCGTAATGCTCGTTATTTATGGAAGCAATTCAAAGGTTATAAATGCGCCAAATATTTCATTTGGTAATATACTTCTTTTAATTAATGCAATTAGTTTCGGAGCATATCTTGTAATAGTTAAACCAATCACAAAAAAATACCACACAATCACACTAATGAAATGGATGTTTCTGCTTGGAATGATCTACACTTTCCCATTTACATACAATGAATTTAGTCAGGTATCTTGGCGTGCACTCCCGTTTGAGGCAATTTGGCGAATGAGTTTTGTAGTAATTGGAACCACTTTTTTAACTTACATGCTTAATGTTTATGCTTTAAAAAAATTACCCCCAACCGTAATTGGTAGCTTGACTTACTTACAGCCACTAATAACTATAATTTATGCTGTAATTACTGGGAATGATATTTTAGACAGTGTTAAGTTTTTTGCTTGTATTTTAGTTTTTATTGGAGTTTATCTGGTTTCAAAGAAAAATTCAAAAGTTGGTCTTGAAGAATAAAAATCTTTTAAAATTTATTTATCTAAATTTTTAGGTTCTCTATTCCATCTTCTTGTATCCTTAGATGTAATTTCTTTGAATGAACTTGTCTTATTACTTATCTGAAATTTTTTCAAGATATCTATGGGTAAAGAAGTAAGTTTTCTTGATTTAAGATTTATCCATCCCCCCGACATTTCACATCTTGCTAAATTTTCGCCCTTGCCATTATAATAATTGTGCTCAAATTCAAAAAAAGTACCGTCCTTACTCAAAGCCGCTAATTCAAATGAAACTTTAATTTTCTCATCTGGTAGAATTTCTTTAAAATAGAAGAGATGTTCATTGAAAACTACAGGTCCAATAGATAATTGCATTAACTTTGAATGTGATAACCCTATATTTTTTAAAAATTTCATACGTGTATCACTTGCAAAACTTAAAAATGAAATATTCGCAAGATGCCTATTTGCATCAAGGTCATTCCACCTAATTTCAAATTCTTTTAAAAACATAAAATCTTTTTTATAAATCTATTCTTTTTCTATTTTTTAAAAAAAAAAAAAATGAAAAAGATTATTTATTTTTTGTTGCTGGGATTAATAATAAATGCCTGCGGTGAATCAAAACCATCACAAAAACAAACAACTAGTAAAACTGAACAAAACTCAAAAGAAGAATTAAGCACAAACATTGTCATTAACTCTGATGATACAATGAAGTTCGATAAGAATATATTATTGATACCAGCAGGTAAAAAAATTACTTTAACACTCAACCATAATGGTAAATTCCCAAAAGTTGGGATGGGTCACAATTTTGTGCTTTTAAAAGCTGATACTAACGTGAGTGAATTTGCTGAAAAAGCCGCCATGGCTAGAAAAACAGATTACATTCCTGAAGGAGACCAAACCATTGCTTACACGAAGCTTTTAGGGGGAGGTGAAAGTGACACCATAACCTTTGATGCGCCAAAAAAAGGATACTATACTTTTTTATGCACGTTCCCTGGTCATTGGCAATTAATGAAAGGCAAATTAATAGTGAAATAAAAATTATTGAAGGGACCAAGCTTTACCTCCAGTTGCTTCATCAAGATCGACGCAACCCACATTTCTTCCTGGAACTGGTTGATAAGCAAGGACATTTTCACCAATATATTCATTGGTCCGAAACGCATTGATAGTTAGATTTCTTAACTCAGTGGTAAAACTAGCAGCAATTTTTTCTTCATCACTATTAATATCTTTACTTTTTAAAAATTTGTCTAATAGTTTATCTAACTCATCAAATCTTAAATCCCTTGTTGGTTTTTGTCCAAATTTAGTTTTTGCAACATCCTTAAAAAGCTTAAGGCTCTTGTTTATATTTTCTTTTGATTTTTTGTCCCATACTGCATCAATATAATTATCTACAAATTCTGGAAGTTTAAGTTCTATAGCTCCAGGAATGTCTGTTTTTGGAATTATAATTTCCATAAGGCGAGAAATCAAATTAAAATCTTCTGATTTAAAAAAAGTTGGGTTGAAAGTTTTAGAAGATTGGCATCTTTGAAATATACTAACTATTGAAGGAGTTACTATTATAGTCCCAATCCCTTTACCAATGTTCCCTAAAGCCTTTCTCCTATCCATTTCCAATAAATTTATAAATTTTTCTTATTTAACTCTTGAATTGCGTGTTTTACAGCTCTTGCTGTGAGGGCCATATATGTTAGTGAAGGATTTGCATTTCCAGAAGAGGTCATACATGATCCATCTGTTACATAAACATTTTTTACTGCATGAATTTGATTATGTTTATTTAAAACAGAATTTTTAGGGTTGTCACCCATCCTAGCTGTTCCCATTTCATGAATACCATTCCCAAAAATATATTTTTTATCATATGGTACTATTTCTTTTGCTCCAGCTGCTTCAAACATTTCAATAGCTTGTTGCATCATGTCTTTTCTCATATTGAGCTCATTTTCCTTTATCTCTGCATCAAATACTACCTTTGGTAATCCCCAACTGTCTTTATCATCCTGATCCAGATACATTTTATTTTCATGATATGGTAAAATTTCACCAAATGCTTGCATTCCAATACTCCATTCACCTGGTTTTGTAATTGATCTTTTAAAGTCTGACCCATATCCGAGTTCTAAAGCATTCTTAGATACTCCTCCTCTGCTTGCATCTCCCTGATAACCATATCCACGAGTATAGTTTTTTTGATTTGAGTCCCCCCCTACATTTCTAAATCGTGGAATATAAAATCCAGCTGGTTTTCTTCCTATATAATATTTTTCTTCAATCCCCTCTATTATTGCATCTGCTCCTACTTGAAAATGGTGATCCATAAGATTGTGCCCTAATTCCCCAGAATCATTTCCCATCCCATTTGGAAAGCGTTCAGATATTGACTGCATTAATATTGACGTCGAACCAACTGTAGATGCACAAAGAAAAATTACTTTTGCCTTGTAATCGAAAACTTCTTTTGTATTAGAATCGATTACACGGACTCCAATTGCTTTTCTAAGATTTTTATCATAAATAATTTCATGAACTAGAGAGTTGGGCTTAAGTGTCATATTACCAGTAAGCTCTGCTGCTGGAAGGGTTGAAGAGTTACTGCTAAAATAGGCTCCATATGGACAACCCCTTCTGCATCTATTTCTGTACTGGCAACTAACTCTTCCCAAGCCAGGTTTAGTACCTTCAGTAATGTGAGCAATCCTTGCATTAGAGACTATTCTGTCATCAAATGAATTATTGACTTTTTTTTGGAGAACTTCTTCTGCACAATTAAGTTCCATAGGCTTTAAATATATCCCATTTGGAAAGTGGGGGAGGTTTTCATTTTTCCCACTAACACCGATATATCGCTCAACATAATCATACCAAGGTGCAATATCTTTATATCTAATGGGCCAATCAATTGCTATGCCTTCTTTTAAATTAGCATTAAAATCAAAATCTGTTAATCGATAAGTATGCCTAGCCCATAGTAGGGACCTTCCACCCACGTGATACCCTCTTATCCAATTAAATGGCTTTTCTTCCTTGTATGGATGTTCTAGATCGTTTACAAAAAAATGTTTTGTAGATTCACTGTTTACATAATCTGTTCTACTCTGTTTTGGTTGTACCCTTTTAATTTCTTGGGTGATGACGTCCCCATTTTTGTAATCCCAAGGATCATCATTCATTGTGGTATAATCTTCGATGTGTTTTATCATCCTTCCACGTTCCAATACTAAGGTTTTCAATCCTTTTTCACAAAGTTCTTTGGCTGCCCAACCACCACTTATACCGGTTCCTATAACAATGGCATCAAATTCGGTTTCCATAAAAATTCAATTCGCTCAACTATCTAGTTATTCAAATATATATATTTTCTTTATTGATCATCATAAATTACATAAATTTAGGAACGTGTTACAATAATGAATAAAACAAACAAAGTATATGAAACCAAATATTTTTACCAAAGCCACCTTATTGATTCTTTTGATTTTCAATTTTTTGTCATGCAAAAATGAAAATAAAACTAGTAGCCCAAATCAAAAAATTTTTTTTAAGACTTCATTAGCTCAATGGTCAATACACAATTCTATTCGTGAGGATGGAGTATCTCCATATGATTTTGCAAAAATCGCACATGATTTAGGTTTTGAAGGACTAGAATATGTAAATGATCTTTATTCAGATGTTACTGAAAGTGAAGACAAATCTTTTGCAATAAAAGAATTTGTGTCAAAGAATAATGATCTAGCTGCTAAGTACAATTTGAAAAATGTGCTTATTATGATTGACGGCGAGGGGGATTTAGCAAGCTCAAACTCTGAAGAAAGAATGCAAGCTGTTGAAAATCATAAATTATGGATAGATGCCGCTAATAAAATGAATTGTTCAGCAATTAGAATAAACTTAAAAGGAGAAAAAGAAATAGAAAGTTGGATAAAATATTCGATAGAAAGTCTTAACGCCCTAGGAGAATATGCAAAGCCTCTGAACATTAATGTGATTGTAGAAAATCACGGTGGATTATCTTCAAATGCTAGTCTTCTCATGAAAGTTATAAACCAAGTAAACTTGGAAAATTGCGGCACTTTACCAGACTTTGGTAACTTTTGTATGAGTGAAGGATATGGGTCACTTAAAGACAATAATTGTGAAGACCCTTATGATCCGTATTTAGGAGTCTCTGAGATGCTGCCCAGAGCATTTGGTCTGAGTGCAAAATCTTATGAGTTTGATTCTAATGGAGATGAGACCACCTTGAACTACTATAAATTATTGTCAATTGCAAAAGATGCAGGATATTCTGGATATATTGGAGTAGAATATGAAGGTGAAAAACTTTCTGAAATAGACGGTATAATTGCAACGAAAAAATTACTTGAAAAAGTAGCTTCTAAAATTTAAAGATGACCCCTTTTAGACGTTTCCAACTTTCATTCCTTTTTTTCCTTGAGTTTTTTATTTGGGGAGGATGGTTTGTTACAATGGGAACATTTCTTTCTCAAGAATTTAATGCTTCTGGGGGTCAGCTTGCACTAGCCTATGAGACGCAGTCTATAGGTGCTATAATTGCTCCTTTTGTAGTAGGATTAATTGCTGATCGTTATTTTGAAGCCCAAAAAATCTTGGGTATTCTTCACATTATAGGTGCGTCATTATTGTACATGGCAAGTAACTCCGCTAGTTTTTCAAATTTTTATCCATACATTTTTATTTACATGCTTTTATATATGCCTACACTAGCTTTGTCAAATTCTGTAGCATTTCACCAAATGAAAGACCCCTCTAAACAATTTGCATCAATCAGAGTTTTGGGAAGTGTAGGTTGGATAGTCGCAGGATTAGTAATTGGTTTTTTTGCATGGGAAGGAATGCAGACATTAAAATATTCTTTTTACATGTCCTCTGGTGCTTCTGCAATACTTGGGATTTACTGTTTTATGCTTCCTAATACTCCTCCAAAGTTAGCTTCTAACAAAAAGTTATCTTTCCGAGAAATAATGGGTATTGATGCATTGTCTATGTTAAAAGATAGAGGTTTCCTATTTTTCTTTATTGCATCAATCCTAATTTGTGTCCCATTAGCATTTTATTATCAACATGCTAATCAATTTTTAAATGAGCTAGGAATGAAAGCGGCTGCTTCAAAAATGATTTTAGGCCAAATATCAGAAGTGTTATTTTTACTTTTGCTGCCTATTTTTATTAGAAGATATGGAATTAAAAATGCCCTTATTGTCGGTATTTTGGCTTGGGGAATACGCTATATTTTATTTGCATATGGAAATGTAGGCACTCAAGTATGGATGTTGATTTTTGGAATCATTCTTCATGGTGTCTGCTACGATTTCTTTTTTGTTTCAGGCCAAATATATACTGACTTTAAAGCTGGTGAAAAATTCAAAAGTACTGCCCAAGGGTTAATAACTTTGGCGACTTATGGTGTTGGAATGCTGATTGGATTCCGATTTGCTGGATGGCTAACCGACCAATATGTTACTGATTCAGGTCATTTATGGAAGAATATATGGGTTCAACCTGCTATTTTTTCATTTGTTGTTTTAACTTTATTTTTAATCTTTTTTAAGAATGAAACTATTAAAATCAAAACAGTATGAATAAAATTAAACTTGGAATATTAGGTGGCGGTGGTGACTCCTTAATAGGGATACTACACCGTGTTGCCTCAAATATGTATGATCGCTATCAAATAGTCGGAGGAGTTTTTAATCCTAATTATGAAGAAAATTTGAAATTTGCTGATAAGATTGGAGTCGATACAGATAGGGTCTATATTGACTTTGATACTTTTATAGAGGAAGAAATTAAAAAATCTAGCGAGGAACGTATTGAGGTGGTTTCTGTTCTTACCCCAAATTTTTTACACTTCCCAATGGCAAAAAAACTTTTGGAGAATGGTTTTCACGTTATCTGCGAAAAACCTTTAACTACATCATATAAAGAAGCAATTGAATTAGAAACACTCCAAAAAAAACATAACTCTATTTTTGCTGTTACTTATACCTACACTGGTTATCCTATGGTACGGCACATGAAACATTTGATAGCCTCAGGTGCCCTTGGGGAGATTCAAAAAACAGATGTGCAATATTATCAAGGATGGATAAATCCAGTCATTCATGACCCTGAAATTCGAAAGACAGTTTGGCGTCTTGATCCCAAAAAAGCAGGGATTAGCTCATGTATTGGTGATATTGGAACCCATGCATTTCAGATGACTGAATATCTAACAGGAATGGAGGTAAAATATGTACTTTCAGATCTCAATATGCTATATGATGATAATGAATTGGATCTTGACGGTACAATTCTTATTCGTTTTTCTGAAAAAGTAAAAGGAGTTATTCGAGCAAGTCAAATTGCTACAGGAGAAGAAAACGGTCTAACTGTGGCTATTTATGGTAAAAAAGGTGCCTTCAAATGGGAGCAAGAAAATCCAAACATACTTTATCACATAACTGACGACGAGCCTAAAAGAATTATTAAGCCAGGACATGCATATGTTTCTGAAGTTGCGGCTGATGGAACAAAACTACCCGGCGGACATCCTGAGGGTATATTTGATGCTATGGGTAATATCTATAAAGGTGTTGCCAAAGCCCTGAGGGACGAAACTGCATTTGATGGAGAATATCCTACGATGAACGATGGCGTAAGGGGTATGCTATTTATTGAAAAAGTTGTTGAATCACATAAAAATGGAAATATATGGCTAAGCTTGGAAAGGAAATGAAAACAGTAAAAGGACCTGGAATTTTTCTTGCCCAATTTGTTGACAATAAAGCTCCTTTTAACACATTAGAAGGAATGTGTAAGTGGGCATCTGATTTAGGGTATAAAGGAATTCAAATCCCTACATGGGAATCATTCTTAATTGATTTAGATAAAGCAGCTGAGAGTAAAACTTATTGTGATGAACTTAAAGGGAAAATAAATTCTTTTGGTTTAGAAATCACTGAACTTTCAACTCATCTTCAAGGTCAATTGGTCGCTGTTCACCCAGCATACGATTTGATGTTTGATAACTTTGCCCCAGACGCTTTCAAGAATAATCCTAGGGCGAGGACGGATTGGGCTGTGGAAATAATGAAAAAAGCTGCAAAAGCTAGTAATCATTTGGGCCTCAAAACACATGCGACTTTTTCAGGGGCTTTACTTTGGCACACTTGGCATCCATGGCCTCAAAGGCCTGAGGGTCTAGTAGAACTTGGATTTAGTGAATTAGCAAAAAGATGGATGCCTATTTTGGATATATACGACGAAAATGGTGTTGACGTGTGTTATGAAATTCATCCAGGTGAGGACCTTCATGATGGTGTAACGTTTGAGCGCTTTCTTGAGGCAACAAACAACCACAAGAGAGTAAATATTTTATATGATCCAAGTCATTTTGTTCTGCAACAGCTTGATTATATTGAGTATATTGATCACTACCACGATTTTATTAAATCATTTCACGTAAAGGATTCTGAATTTAAACCAACGGGTAAAAAGGGGGCGTTTGGTGGTTACGGTGATTGGATTGACCGCGCTGGACGTTATCGTTCTCCAGGAGATGGTCAAATTGACTTTAAATCTATATTTACTAAACTTACTGAATATGGCTGTGATGTATGGGCAGTGATGGAATGGGAATGCTGCATAAAAAGCCCCGAACAAGGAGCTAGAGAAGGTGCTCCGTTCATTAAAAGACATATAATTGAAGCCACTCAAAAGACTTTCGATGACTTTGCAGGAGGTAAAATCGATGAGCAATTATTAAAAAATATTTTAAACTTGAAAAAACAATGAAAAATACTATTCTTATACTAATAATGATGTTTTTATTTTTGAGTAATGGAAACGAAAATAATAATCATAACGATGCAAATGATTGGGAATCCCTTTTTGATGGTAAAACATTAAATGGATGGCATAGATACAATCGAAAGGGTGTAAAGCCTATATGGACAGCAAAAAAAGGAGTATTGACTTTTGATCCAAATTTAATTCAGAGAGGAGACTATGTTCATGACCTTGTTACAGATAAGATTTTCAAAAGCTTTCAACTTTCAATAGAATGGAATATTTCAGAAGGTGGAAACAGTGGAATTTTTTGGGGAGTACAAGAGGGTGAAGACCTTAATAAGCCATACTCCACTGGTCCAGAAATCCAAATATTAGATAATGAACGTCATCCAGATGCAAAAGCTAACCCAAAATTTCATCAAGCAGGTGCGCTTTACGATATTGTGCAGCCTAGTAAAGATGTTTGCAAACCTGCTGGGCAATGGAATCATGTATTATTAACAGTTGATCATAGAAAAAATGAAGGTAGTGTTGTCCTTAATGGAACAAAAATTGTTGAATTCCCATTGAGAGGCGAAAAATGGGAATCTCTAATTTCAAATTCGAAATTCGGCGATAAATGCGAGTACAAAAGATTTGCTAGACTAAAATCTGGAAAAATAAGTTTACAGGACCACGGGAATAAAGTATCATTTAGAAATATTAAGATTCGAAGACTATAATTAAGATAAACATATGATACTATCCATGACAGGTTTTGGAAAAAAGGAATTCCAATACAAGGACAAGTGCATTAGTGTTGAAATACGCTCTTTAAATAGTAAGAATACAGATATTACAATTAGAACTCCTAACTACTTAAGACCTCTAGACCTTGAGATTAGAAAAAAACTTGCAATTAAGATGCAAAGGGGTAAAATTGATTTAAATATACATATTGAATTTACCAGAGATTTTGTACCTACATCGATTAACAACAAAATAGTCAAAGCTTACATGAAACAATTAGAAGAAATTGGATCGTCTACCGAAAGTGAGCGAATATCGATGGCAATGCGTCTACCTGAGGCCTTCTCTTCGGATAAAGAAGAATTGAATGAGGAAGAAAAAAAGATTCTTTTATCTAATCTAGATATAGTAATCAGCGATATAAAAGATTTTCAAAGAAATGAGGGTGTTGAAATGCAAAAAGACATTGAATTAAGATTAAATTTAATTGATTCACATTTGAAAAATGTTATTGAATTAGAGCCTAAACGAATTGAAAAAATGAGAGAAAAGCTTTTGGCTTCAATACAAAGTCTCAAGATTGAAATTGATGCTAACCGATTTGAGCAAGAAATGATATTCTACCTTGAGAAATTTGATATAACAGAGGAAAAAGTACGTTTAAAAAATCATATCAAATATTTTCGGGAAGTTACAAATGAAGATTCTCCTAATGGGAAAAAACTTGGCTTTATTGCTCAAGAGATGGGTAGAGAGATAAATACCATAGGTTCAAAAGCTAATGACGCTCATCTCCAAAAAATTGTTGTTCAAATGAAAGACGAATTAGAGAAAATTAAAGAGCAACTCCTTAACATTTTATAGATTGGATTCAGGAAAACTTGTTGTCCTATCGGCTCCTTCAGGAAGTGGTAAAACATCACTTGTTAAAGAGCTATTAAAGGAAAAACTCAATCTTGGTTTTTCAATTTCCGCAACTTCTAGAGCTCCTAGAGGAAAAGAAAAAAATAATTTAGATTATTACTTTTTGAGTAATGATGAATTTGTTGAAAAAATCAATGAAAATGCTTTTTTAGAGTATGAAGAAGTTTATAAAGGAACCTTTTATGGAACATTAAAAAATGAGATTAAAAGAATTTGGGAATCAGGAAAACACGTGCTTTTTGATATTGATGTTTATGGTGGTATTAAAATTAAAAACCAATATCCAGAAAATACTTTATCTGTTTTTATTATGCCTCCCTCAATAAAGGAGTTGGAAATAAGACTAAGAAAACGGGGTACGGAAAGTGAAGAAAAAATCAAACATCGTCTTAATAAATCAAAGGAAGAATTGTCCTTTTCAAAAAAATTTGATGTGGTAGTTATGAATGATGATTTTATAGAAACGAAAATTAAATTAATAGAAATTGTAAATGAATTCATAAAATCTTAATCATAATTGTAAATTTTAAAATGAAGAGAATTGGTTTATTTTTTGGCAGCTTTAATCCAATACATAATGACCATTTAAAACTAGCTTCTTTTTTTCTTGAAAAAGCTGACCTAGATTTAATTTGGTTTTTGATTACACCTCAAAATCCATGGAAAAAAACAACTGATCTATTAGATGAAAGTGAACGTTTAAAAATAGTGTCCCAAGCGTTGGTATCTCATCCAAAATTTGAAGTGAATACAATTGAATTCAAACTGCCTAAACCAAGTTATACTTACACAACCCTCACAAAATTAAAGAAGCAATATCCTGAAAAAGTATTTAAACTCATATTAGGGGCTGATAGTCTTATATCTTTTGATAAATGGAAAAATTATGATAAAATTTTAGATGAATTTGAATTATTGATTTATCCAAGGAAAACCAACGAGTCAATTCCGAAAAAGTTTTTAGAGCATTCAAAAATTTTTTGGCCTGAAGCTCCAAATTTAATAATTAGCTCCTCTGAAATAAGAAAAAAAATTCGTGAGGGTAACGATGTGAGTACTCAAATACCAATTAAAAGTTGGGAGTATATAAAAGAGAATAATTTTTATTCTACATAATTAGCTTTCAATTAAAACTTCTCTGATTAAACGTTTTGTGATTTCCTCGCGGCTCCAATTCTTAATATTTAATAACTTATTTTTAGGTTTTTTTACAAAATCAATTAAATTTCTCAAGTAATCTTCAATAATCTTTTTTTCATGATCTCTAGCTATACATACATTAGTGGCTTGTAACAAAAATCTAGAGGTATTAGTATCTGGGCTCCCAATGCATAGTATTGGAATTTCTGTTGCTAAATATTCTAATAATTTCCCAGATATCATTTGATTTTCAGCTTCTTTAAAAATGAAATTGCACAAAAGATCTGCACTTTTCATAAGCGCAATTGCTTTTGAATGAGATATATAACCTAAATATTCAAAATCTACTTTAGGTATTTTAGATCTAATTACATTAATAATTTCAGAATTTATATTTCCTGCTATCGTAAAATGAATTGAATAATAATTCGAAAGCTTTTTTATAACCTCTAAAAGAACTATATAATTATGACTTTCTGTAAGTAATCCCGTGTAAACAACGTGAAATCCATTTTTCTTGGGTAATGATTTGGTCATTTTCATGAGCCTTGAATCATAACCATTAGGCAGAGTTATAAACTTTTGATTAGGGGCTTTCAATTTAAGTTTATCTAAAAAAAATCCACCAGCAGTAGTTATGACTCCATTTGCATATTGAATTACTTGTTTCTCAAGTTTTTCATCTCTAGAAACAGTTTTTTTGGAACGATATAATGAAGTGTTGTAAAAAATATCTGTCCAAGGATCCCTTAGATCAACCCACCAATTAAAATCATAATGTTTCCTTAGCCTTAACGCAACTAAATGAGTTGAATGAGGAGGACCAGTTGTTATTATTTTTTTAATTTTTTCTTCTTTAATTAAGTCAAATGCAGCTCGATATGCAAATTTGATCCAACCTATTCTTGCATCAGGTACAAAAAAATTTCCCCTGATATATGCAGCAAGTTTCATGAAAAGATTGTTTGTTTTTACTTCACCTTGTGGTATTCCAATTTTTTTATCTCCAGTAATTATCCTTGAATACCATTTTAATGGTTCGAAAGTTCCTGTTTTAATGACATTTAAGTCTTTTGTTTCCTCATTTAAAGTGTGGTCTAGAACAGGATATGATGCTTTAGATTCATCAACTGTAATTACAAAAGGCAAATATCCTAGCTTCTTTAAATATTTAGCGAAATACATCCAACGCTGAACGCCAGACCCTCCAGATGGTGGCCAATAATAGGTGATGATTAAAATTTTGGATTTATTCCCGTTCAATATTGTTTTTTTGCCTTCCACAGAGGTACAGATGAGCATGCCTCTCCATAGAATATACTTTTTGCAACTTTCTGTAATCGTTGTATTAAATAAATATAGGATGCTTCTGGAATGGAATAATCCGAACAACCTTTTATAATGAGTGGTTTCCCTTTAAATTTTTCTAAATCTAATTGATCAATTGTTTTAGAAAAAAGGTGTTTTTCAAGTTCATTCAAGCTTCCTAGTATAACAATTTTTGCAAATGGTGACAAATAGGTAGTTATCAAAAGTGAAGCCCATGCAGGTAAAATTAAATCTGCAGAGCAATCCAGGGCAACCAGATGATCTTTATATTTAGTCCAATTATGCTCTTTTAGAGATTGTCTAAATACCTTTTCACGAAGTACACCCTCTTCTAGCCATTGAGAAATATCTACTAAAGTTCGTACACCTATTGATTTATAGTCCTGAAGATCAACAATAATGAGTGAACTATTAGAAACTTTATTTATAATAGTATTATTCATAACCTTTAGAGCATTCCTAATTCAAGCTTAGCCTCTTCACTCATTAAATCTTGTGTCCAGGGTGGATCAAAAGTTATCTCGACTTCAGCGGACTTCACTTCATCAAGAGATTTAACTTTTTCCTCAACTTCCTTCGGTAAAGATTCAGCAACAGGACAATTCGGTGTGGTTAATGTCATCAAAATTTTTACTTCAAAATCTTCATTAACTAAAACGTCATAAATTAATCCCAATTCATAAATATCAACAGGGATTTCGGGATCAAAAATAGTTTTTAAGGTACCAACAATTTTTTCTCCCAAAATACTAGTATCCATATCTTCTGACATAATTTTTAATTTAGTTGCGTTTGAAAAGCTACAGCATACATTTTTATTTGTTTGACCATCGATACTAGACCATTTGCACGAGTAGGAGACAAATGTTCTCTAAGTCCGATGTTATCAATAAAATCTATATTCGAATCAATAATTGAGCGTGGGTGCTGATTAGAAAATACCCTTATTAAAATTGCAATAATACCTTTAGTTATTATAGCATCACTGTCTGCTGTAAACTTGACCTTATCTCCATCTAGGTGTGCGTGAATCCATACTTTACTCTGACAACCCTTAATTATATTTTCTTCAGTTTTATGTGTCTTGTCAATCAATGGTAAAGCCTTCCCTAATTCAATCATATGCTCATAACGTTGAGTCCAGTCTTCAAAAAATGAAAACTCTTCAATAATCTCTTTTTGTATAGACTCAATTTCACTCATTTTTAAAATTATTAAATTATTGTAACATTTTAATTGCTTTTTGAACTCCTTTAACCATAATATCAATTTCGTCAAAGGTATTATAAAAGGAAAATGATGCTCTTACAGTACCTGGAATTTCAAAATAATCCATAATGGGTTGCGCGCAATGATGGCCTGTTCTCACGGCAATACCCATTTGATCCAAAATACTACCTATATCATATGGGTGAACATTTTTTATATTGAATGATATAACCGCAGTTTTTTTCTGTAAGTCACCATAAATTTTAATACCGTCAATTTTTTTTATTTCTTCAGTGGCATATTTTAAAAGATCGTTCTCGTATTCAATTATATTTTCAAATCCTATGCTGTTCATATAATCCAAAGCTGCGCCAAAAGCAATACCCCCAGCTATATTTGGAGTACCAGCTTCAAACTTATGAGGAAGATCTGCATAAGTAGTTTTTTCAAATGTAACACTGGAAATCATTTCACCTCCACCTTGGTAGGGAGGTAATTTCTGTAATAGTTCCGTTTTACCATATAGCATACCAACTCCTGTTGGACCACATAGCTTGTGAGCCGAAGTCACATAAAAATCAACATTCATTTTCTGTAAATCGGGTTTAATATGAGCACACGCTTGAGCACCGTCTATTAGAACATAAGCGCCATTTTTATGTGCCATTTCAATAATTTCATCAACTGGGTTGAGGGTGCCTAAGGCATTTGAAACATGATTTACAAAAACTAATTTTGTTTTTTTGTTAAGAATTTTATTGTAAGTCTTAATATCTAAAGTTCCCTCTTGGGTCATAGGAATAACCTTAAGTTTAGCACCTGTTTTTTCACATAACATTTGCCAAGGAACAATATTTGAATGATGTTCTAATGCTGAAATAACTAATTCATCTTCTGGTTTCAATAATTTACTAAACCCGGATGCTACTAGATTTATACTTTCTGTTGTTCCTGAGGTAAAAATGATTTCATAGGGTTTAGCAACATTAAAATGCTGTTGTATTTTTATTCTTGCTTCTTCATATGCATCTGTTGCTTCCTGACTTAGCCTGTGAACGCCTCTATGAATATTTGAATTTAAACGTGTATAATAATCGGTAATCACATCAATTACTTGCTGAGGGGTTTGAGATGTTGCGGCATTATCAAAGTAAATAAGATTTTGTCCATTTACTTTTCTACTTAATATCGGAAAGTCTTCACGGATTTTAAAAATATCTATCATTACAATTCAAATCCTAGATTCACACCAAGCTTACTTGCAATTTGTCCATTAATTCTCTTTTTTAAAGAAGGGAGTTGTACGCTTTCAAGTACATTATTTGCAAATGCATAGGTCATTAGAGCCTTAGCTTCTTTTTTAGGAATACCTCTTGACCGAAGATAAAATAACGCTTCTTCATCCATCTGGCCAATTGTACAACCATGGGAGCATTTTACATCATCTGCGTATATTTCTAATTGAGGTTTACTATTTACAGTTGCTTTATCATCTAATAGGACATTATTGTTTTGCTGAAAAGCATTAGTTTTTTGTGCGATCTTCTCTACAAGTATTTGTCCATTAAAGACCCCTTCAGAACGCTCTGAGAAAATACCCTTGTAATCTTGATGGCTCTCACAATTTGGATGAGAATGATGAACCATTGTCGAGTGATCAACGTGCTGCTTGCCTTCTAAAATTGTAACCCCTTTAAGAGTTGATAATATACGTTGGCCGGTATGATAGTATCTCAGATTATTTCTTACTAGCTTGCCACCCAAAGAAAATGTGTGGACACTTGCATGACTATTTTTTGCTTGTTGTATGTAAGTATTATCAATTAAAGAAGCCGATGTTAAATCATTTTGCAATTTATAATAATCTACAAATGCTTCTTCGTGAACATAAACTTCTGTAACACTGTTGGTAACAACAGGGTGATCTTTTAAACTTTGGTGCCTCTCAATAATTTGAACCTGAGAGTTTTTATCAACCACAATTAAATTTCTAGGTTGAAGCCAGAGAGAATGTTCTTCACCAGATGCAAAATGAATAATCTCAATAGGTTTTTCAGCAACTGTTTTTTTAGGTATATAAACAAAAGCTCCTTCCTTGCTGTAAGATGTATTTAGAGCTGTGAGACTTTCCTCTAAACTTGCGATTTTATTAAAATATGTATTTATTAAATTCCTGTATTTTGGTTTGGTAAGAGCAGCGGACATTAAACAAACATCTAAACCATCATGAGTTGTATTTGATAAAAAAGGGCTATAAACGCCATCAATAAAAATTACTTTGTAAGTATCAGTGTCATATAGAAAGTATTTTTTTACATCCTTTAATTCAATACTTGCTTCAGATCTTGGGAAAAGTGCATAATCAGCATTAACTAGTGCATTCAAAGATGTATACTTCCAAGATTCATCTTTTTTTGTTGGAAATCCTTTTTTTTCGAATACTCTTAATGCTTTTGCACGAGTTTGATGTACACTGTCCAATAAATCTAAATCTCCCTCAAAAGCTAAATAGGATGAAATTAATTTCTCTTTAAATTCCATTTATGCTAATTCTTTTATCCAATCGTACCCTTTTGCCTCCAATTCATGTGCCAACTCTTTAGTACCAGATTTTACTATCTTCCCACCAAAAAGTACATGTACAAAATCTGGTACTATATATTCTAATAGACGTTGATAGTGTGTTATTACAACTACTGCATTTTCTTTAGCTTTAAACTTATTCACTCCATTTGCGACTATTTTCAATGCATCAATATCTAATCCTGAATCTGTTTCATCTAATATTGCCAAAGTTGGCTCTAACATAGCCATCTGAAAAATTTCATTTCGTTTTTTTTCACCTCCAGAGAATCCTTCATTTAAGGATCGGGATAAAAATTTTGAATCAATGTCCAATAGAGTAGACTTTTCTCGTATTTTTTTTAATAATTCACTTGCTCCCAAATCACTTAAACCTTGAGCCTTCCTATTTGCATTGATTGCTGTTTTTATAAAGTTTGTAACAGTTACACCTGGTATTTCAACAGGATATTGAAAGGATAAAAAGATTCCCAAATGTGCTCTTTCTTCTGGATCAAGCCCAGATAAATCTTTCCCTTTGAATAAAATTTTACCTTGGGTGACATCATAATCTTCATTCCCAGCAATAACAGAAGACAACGTGCTTTTACCTGATCCATTTGGTCCCATAATTGCGTGTACCTCACCAGCTTTTACATTAAGATCAATGCCATTTAAAATTGTTCTCCCTTCAACTTCAGCATGTAAATTTTCGATTGTTAACATTACTTTGCTATTTGTTTTAATTTATGTCTATAAAGTATTAGCCAACACTTCCTTCTAAACTAATTTCAAGAAGTTTTTGAGCTTCAACTGCAAACTCCATTGGAAGTTTATTTAGAACTTCTTTACTGAATCCGTTAACTATAAGTGCTATGGCTTTTTCTGTATCAATACCTCTTTGATTGCAGTAAAAAATTTGATCCTCACCAATTTTACTTGTAGTTGCCTCATGCTCAACTTGAGCTGAATTATTCTTAGCTTCGATGTAAGGAAATGTGTGTGCCCCACAATTATTTCCCATTAATAATGAATCACACTGTGAAAAATTTCTCGCATTTTTTGCCCTAGACCCCACTTTCACAAGGCCACGATAACTATTCTGTGATTTCCCTGCAGAAATTCCTTTAGAAATAATAGTACTACGAGTATTATTACCCAAATGGACCATTTTTGTTCCAGTATCTGCTTGTTGGAAGTTGTTAGTAACAGCTATTGAATAAAATTCTCCAATCGAGTTGTCTCCTTTTAAAACACATGAGGGATACTTCCAAGTAACAGCAGATCCAGTTTCTACTTGAGTCCAAGAAATTTTTGCTCGATTGTGACAAAGTCCCCTTTTAGTAACAAAATTGAAAACACCTCCTTTTCCATTTTTATCACCAGGAAACCAGTTTTGTACTGTAGAATATTTTATTTCAGCATCGTCAAGAGCTATTAGTTCAACAACCGCTGCATGAAGTTGATTTTCATCCCTAGAGGGAGCTGTACATCCTTCCAAATAACTGACATAACTTTGCTCATCTGCAATGACAAGTGTTCTTTCAAATTGGCCAGTACCAGCTTGATTAATTCTAAAATAAGTAGATAATTCCATTGGACAACGTACTCCTTTTGGAATGTAACAGAAAGAGCCGTCTGTGAATACAGCACTATTTAATGCTGAATAATAGTTGTCCCTTGGAGGTATAACGGTACCAATATATTTTTTTACTAATTCAGGATGTTTTTGAATGGCCTCTGATATAGAACAAAAAATTATCCCCTTTTTTGCCAAAGTTTCTCTAAAAGTGGTTGCAACTGAAACTGAATCCATAACAATATCTACAGCAACACCCGAAAGCTTTTTCTGTTCATCAACAGAAATGCCAAGCTTATCAAATGTTTTTAATAGCTCAGGATCAACTTCCTCAAGACTATTATACTTTGGCTTTTTTTTAGGAGCAGAATAGTATGAAATTTTTTGTAAATCTGGCTTTTTGTACTTTACATTTGACCAATCAGGTTCAACCATTTTCTTGAAACTTGAAAAAGCTTCCAAGCGCCATTTAGTCATCCAATCTGGCTCACCTTTTTTTTCTGATATTTTTCTAATTATGTCCTCATTTAAACCCACAGGAAATGTATCCGATTCTATATCTGTGTAGAACCCATACTCATATTCTTTGGTTTCTAATTCTTTTTTTAACTCTTCTTCTGTGTATGCCATAATTTATTAAAGTGAAAAACTCTCCCCACAGCCACAAGTCCTTTGGGCATTAGGATTATTAAATACAAATCCTTTACCATTTAGTCCGCCAGAATATTCCAAGACAGTACCCGCCAAATAAAGTATACTCTTTTTGTCAACTATAATTTTAACTTGATTATCTTCATAAATCTTATCCTCTTTTTTTATTTCAGAATCGAATTTTAATTCATAGGAAAGACCTGAACAACCGCCACTTTTGACACCAACACGGACATAGTCTCTTGATGGATCATAACCCTCCTCTTTCATCAAAGTAGAAACTTTTTGTTTAGCTGTTTCGTGAACTTTTATCATAAATAGTTAACATTACATTTAACGGTATGCAAATATACGTTATTTCTATTGATTTTATTGGTAAAGCGATTGATTTACACTATTGGCAGATTACATAACTTAATACCAAATAGCTAGAAAAATATCTTTTGAACCTTTTGAATTTTGAAAAGGTTTTAAAATACTTTCTGAACTGCCAATAACTATAACTTTGTTTTGTTGACTTAAAATAACATCGTTGGCCTGATTAATACCATAATCTCCAAGAGTAGTTGTTTTAATTAAGCTCCCATTCTCAAGAGTATAGTATAATGCAATATCGTTGCCTACACTTTCCGTATTTAAAAATGTATTTTGATTACTCGTTTGGCCAACAATAATAAGCGTTCCATCTTTACGCCTTAAAAATGAGTTTGCCTTTTCAAAGCTAGATGTTCCAATATTTCTCAAATCTTTTAGTTTACCGTCTGATGATAATCTTGCAAGTACAATGTCTGATAATCCATACGCCGATTTTATATCACCATCTAAACTATATGTCTGACCCAAAATAAGAAAGTCCCCATTTGGAGCTTCAATTATAGCCTTTCCGCTGTCATATTCGCTACCACCGATAGATTTTTCCCAAATTAATTGTCCTTTGCCATCTATCTTTACGACCCAAATATCATAGCTACCTTTTGGATTAGTTATATCGATATCATCACTTTCTGATGAACCCAAAATTACAAATTCACCTTGAGAAGTTTCGATTGCATCATATGATCGGTCATTATTTGTACCCCCAAAATAATTTCGCCATTGCAGATTACCATTCATATCAATTTTGTGAACCCAAAATTCTCCAACACCATGCCTTGACAAGTTGTTAGATTTGATCTTGTTTCTTCCTAAGCCTTGGGATGCAGATACATCCAAAAATCCATTAAAAAAAAGGCCTCCATTTGAAGTTTCTATTATGTTGTATGCATGATCGTGGCCCGAAAAACCAAAGCTTTTCTCCCATATTATTAAACCACTAGAGTCTGTTCTAATCAACCAATTATCATGTTGACCCCTATTCTCACTAGAATCACCATCACTACTTTTACTATAACCAACTAATACAAACCCATCATCAGACAATTGAACTAAGTCTTGACCTCTGTCATCCTCAGAACCGCCATAAGTTTTTGTCCATTGTAGTTTTAAATTTGAGTCAAATTTCATTAAGAAAATGTCACTCCCATTTCTTTTTTTATTTGAAAAATGACCATCAACGCTTTTTGTATTTCCTATTAATGCGAATCCTCCATCATTTGTATTAATAATTGAATTGGCAATATCCTCTTCACTACCACCATAAGTTTTAACCTCTTGCCATTGATTCTTTGTAGGTGGCAAAAAAGACCAATTTGTTTCACTAATAGAATTACATCCTAAGAAAATTAATATAATGGGTGTAATTATGTAATTATTCATCTATAGCTGATGCCTTTACTAAAAATAATCCTGAGTCTATATCACTTATAGCAATAACTCCACTTTCAAAAAATGGGTATATGCTCCATACGCCATTAAATTTGGGATTATTATCTGATGGATATGTATCAAAAAAACCTTTTTCAAATATTGTTTTATTTTGCACTTCACTAATATCAATTACTCTAAGACCCGCACTATAATTGGCTAAAAAAAAATGTTCTCCCACTATGTAGCCATTGTGATCTATTGCATCGAAATTTGAAAAATATTTAAAATGTAATTTAGGCTCTTTTAAGTTTGAAAAATCAAATATTCGGGTTTGAGTTTTTAATCCAAACTGCAATTCATCCAATTCATCACCAAGAAAAAAGTATCTATGATCCTCGGTTAAAAATCCTTGGTGGGTATATCCTGGACCAGAATAATCGATTGTACTTATTTTTGAAGGATTCAATTTATCAGTAACATCTAAAATAACAATCCTATTGTTTTCTCCTCCATCACTATTACTACCAAAAAAAATTTCTTTTCCTTGAAATTCTGGGTCTGGACCTATATAGTTTACAACGTGTGCATCATGAGTGTATCTCTCCCTAGAATAACCTCCTAAAATTTTGGGATTTTTGGGGTCACTGATATCTATAAAAACTGGACCCCCAGCATATAAACTTGAACCCATAACATAAGCAAATGAAGATGCTTCATTAATCCAAATGTTGTGTGCATTACCGAAGTCTTCTAGAATGGCGCTTGCATCAAAAATTTCAAAATTTTTAACACTTCTTAGCTTTGTCAGATCAAAAACTTGTAAACCGTGATTTTGTGCCTCACTTACAATAAAAGCGTGGTTTTTAAATACTTTGACGTCTCTCCACGGGCTAGTTGTTGAAGCTGTTGGTAATTTTCCCAAAAAAATAGGATTTTCCGGATTACTTATATCTATAAAAGCTGTACCGTCGTCTAGCCCTAAAAGTACATATTCCTTTTCAGTTTCAGGATCCGTCCATCCCCAATTATCATTTGCTGAATTGCTGCCGAATTCTCTTAGAGATATTTGAGCTAATAGATCATATCCCAAACAGGGGTAATTACCTGCAAAACCGTCTAAACAGGGTTTCTTAAAATTTTTATCATCAATTACTAGACCTGTATCAAAGACTTCATTTCCTAAAACTAATTCTCCGGGTATTTCACTTTTATTACAACTCAGGGCAATTAACAAAAGATACAATGAACACTTTTTCATACGTCTAAAATTAAAAAAACAGAAATAGAATTCATATTTTAGAATTATATAAGATGCTTACATTTGTAATGTGTTAGAGAATAAAAATTCACCCAATACTCCCTTAAGTAATCTAGGAGAGTTTGCTCTTATCGAACATTTAACAAAAAATTTTAATCTCACAAATAAGTCTAGCCTTCTTGGAATAGGTGATGATGCAGCTATTATTAATGATAAAGATAAATTGACTCTAATTACTACAGATTTGTTAGTTGAAGGAGTACATTTTGACCTTGGGTATGTCCCGCTAAAGCATTTGGGTTATAAATCAGTTATGGTCAATCTTTCTGATCTTTATGCTATGAATGTTTATCCAAGTCAAATCACAACATCAATTGCAGTATCAAATCGTTTTTCTTTGGAAGCTCTTGAGGAAATTTATGAAGGGTTTCAACTAGCTTGTAAAAATTATAATGTAGACCTTATAGGAGGCGATACTACAAGCAGTAACACTGGTTTGATTATATCCATTACTGCTACTGGATTTAGTGATAAAAATAGAATTGTAAATAGGAAAGGTGCGAAAGAAAATGATTTATTGGTTGTAAGTGGGGATTTAGGAGGTGCATATGTGGGATTACAAGTGCTAGAACGTGAAAAAGCAGTTTTTAAAGTAAATCCAAATACCCAGCCGGATTTGAGTAAATATTCTTACTGTATTGAAAAACAATTGAAACCAGAAGCAAGAAAAGATGTAATTAAACTTTTAGATGAATTAGAAGTTATACCAACTTCTATGATTGATATAAGTGACGGGTTGTCTTCAGAAATATTACATCTTTCAAAATCTTCTAATGTAGGCTTTCACCTATTTGAAGAAAAAATCCCAATTGATCCTCATGTAAGTTTAATTTGTGAAGAATTTAAATTAAATTCTACAATAGCTGCTTTAAATGGAGGAGAGGATTATGAATTACTTTTTACAATTAGTCAAAATGATTTTGATAAAATTAAAGATCATCCTTTCCTAACAGTTATAGGTCACGCTTGTGATAAAAAAATAGGTTGCCAACTGATTACAGGTCTAGGACAACAAATAGAATTAACAGCTCAGGGATGGCAATCCTTCTCCAAAATTTGATTAGCCTAAAGATACATCTAAAGTCATCATAACAATAAAGCCTAGTATAAATCCTAATGTGGCAACATCAGTATAGTCATCTTGTTGAGTTTCAGGAATCACCTCCTCGACAACAACAAAAATCATAGCACCTGCGGCAAATGCCATCGCATATGGAAGCAAAGGTGTAAAAAATGTTACAGCCACAGCACCAACCACAGCTGCTATAGGTTCTACTATGGCAGAAAGCTGTCCATACCAAAAGCTTTTTAGTTTTGAGACTCCTTGTCTTCTCATTGGCATTGATACCGCTATTCCTTCTGGAAAATTTTGAATTCCAATTCCTAAAGCTAAGGCAACTGCTCCGGTTATTGAGGCTTCTGGTATTCCTGCAGCTACTCCTCCGAACAGTACACCTACTGCAAGTCCTTCAGGAATGTTGTGTAATGTTATTGCTAAAACTAGTAAGGTAGTTCGATGCCAAGGGGTTTTAATTCCCTCAGATTCTTTAAAATTTATATGTACATGTGGTAATACCTTATCCATTCCAAAAATAAATAAGGCACCTAATCCAAAACCAATAGCTGCAGGTAAAACTTTTATAAATCCTTCTCCCGGACTCATATCAATTCCAGGAGATAATAAACTCCAAAAGCTGGCAGCAACCATTACTCCACCTGTAAAACCGAGCATTCCGTCGAGTAAAGCTCTATTCATGCCCCTCACAAAAAAAACAAGAGAAGCTCCAAGTGCTGTCAGTCCCCAGGTAAATAGAGTAGCATAAAATGCCCCGTAAACAGGATTTGTACTCTTAAAAAATTCAACTATTTCTTCCACCAAATTAAATTTAAACGAAAATAGAGAGATTGTATGAATATTTTAACATGTACAAGTGTTTTAATTACTTTTATACTTCAACTATGAACAATAAATATTTTGATTATATAATTTGTGGTGGTGGTGCCTCTGGAATACTGCTTTTAAATGCTTTACGTCAAGATAATTACTTTGAGGATCAAACAATTTTAATTGTAGACAAAGCAATAAAAAGTGGCAATGACCGAACTTGGTGCTATTGGGAAAAGCCAATTGGCGAATTTGACTCAATTCTTTCGCAAAAATGGGATCGTGCGCAATTTAGCTCTGACATGCATACAAGTGAATTTGATCTAAATCCATTCCAATATAAAATGTTGAGATCTGGAATTATTTATGACAAATTTCATAAGCAAATTAAAAATTTTAAAAAAACAAAATTTCTTTTAGCAGAAATTAAAGATATTATTTCAAAAGGTACACACACAGAAGTAATCACAAGTTCTGGAAGCTTTAAATCAAAACGTGTTTTTAGTAGTATTTTTGATTTGAAGCCTTTATTAAACCAAAATAAATACCCCGTATTAAAACAACATTTTTTGGGATGGTTTATTAAAACAAAAAAACCCGTTTTTGATCCTAAAAAAATTATTTTCATGGATTTTAATATCCCTCAAGAAAATGAAACTCGTTTTATTTATTTGCTTCCACAAAATAGTCATGAAGCTCTAGTTGAATATACACTTTTCTCAAAAAATCTTTTGACGATAGAAGAATACGAAAATGGCATAAAATCATATCTGGAATCTAAAGGAATAGTTGACTTTATAATTGAGGAAAAAGAAAAAGGAAGTATTCCTATGACCTGTTTCCCTTTTTATAAACTAAATACTCCTAGTCTCTTACATATTGGCACTGCAGGCGGTTGGACTAAACCCAGTACAGGATTTACGTTTATGAATACTCGGCGAAAAATTGACAGTTTACTCTCTTTTTTAAAAACAAAAAAACCTCTTGATGTATTTAGTTTTAAAAACCGCTTTTTATTTTATGATTTATTATTTATTGATGTTTTAACAAAATATAATAATCAGGGGAGTAATTTATTTGCTCGTATGTTTCAAAAAAATCATCCTGTAGATGTTTTGCGTTTTATTGACGAAAAATCTAGTTTTTTAAAAGAACTTAAGATTTTTATCTCATTTTCATTTAAGCAACAAGTTTGGTTTCTTAACGCAATTCGCCGAAGAATTTTTTAAAATTCTCTCTTCATTAAATTTTCCCCAAAATTTTTAAATATATTTTTTGCATCCGGACTGATTTCAAGATTAGAAAGTGTTTTAAATGCCTTTATTGTGTAGTCGTTTACCAATTTCATGCAAGCTTCTCCAGCATTTGTTTTGTCAAAAATAGACTTAACTGCATCTATTTTTTCATTACCTAATGCATTACCTATTCTTTTGTCATACCATTTTAATAATTCTTTTTTTTCATTTGTAGAACCATTAGACATCGCATAATGGAACAGTATCGTCTTTTTATTTTCAATTATATCACCTCCAATTTTTTTCCCAAAAGAAATTGAATCACCATATACATCAAGATAATCATCTTGAATCTGAAAGGCTATTCCTAGTAATTCTCCAAATTCATAAATAGCTTCTAAATCATCTTGTGATGCATCTGCTATCAAAGCACCCATTTTTAAAGCACATCCTATTAAAACCGCTGTTTTTAATCTTATCATTTCTAAATAATTATTTTGATTGACATCAACTTTCTCCTCAAAATCAATGTCATATTGTTGTCCCTCACATACTTCTAGAGCAGTCTTATTCAATAGTTTTGTAAGTTTAGAAAAAAGTGGATTTTCGTACTCCTCTAATGCCTGATAGGCTTTTATTAGCATAACGTCACCAGAAATAATACCCGTATTAATATTCCATTTGTTATGTACTGTTACAGAACCTCTTCTTAATTCAGCACTATCCATTATATCATCATGAACTAGAGTGAAATTATGAAAAATTTCTATTGCTAAAGCAGCGCTTACTGCTTCTTTATATTTGTGCCCAAATAAATCAGCTGACATTAGTACTAATAATGGACGTATTCGTTTACCTCCTAGATTAAGTATGTATTGAATTGGTTCGTAAAGATTTTCAGGGGATTTTTTATCTAAATAATTTTTTAAGCCAGACTCGAAAGCATCCCTATATTTTTTTTCATTTTTCATATAGTTATAAAATTAAGATTTTTAATAAGAAACTTTGGAAACTTTATTTGTATTTAAGTTTCCTTTTTTATATTTGTAGAAAAATGAAGGAAAAAATCATAGATATTGCTATTACAGAATTTTCGAACTACGGTTTTAAGAGTGTTACTGTAGATGACATTGCATTGAAAATGGGTGTTTCAAAAAAAACAATCTATGCTCATTTCCCAAAAAAAGAAACTCTAGTCGAAACAAGTGTCATGAAACATTTTGACATTGTTATAAAAAAAATTCTTTTTATTTCTAAACATTCTAAAGATCCGATTATAGAATTATACCAAATGAATAAAGAGGCTTTGAAGCATCTATCTAACGAAAAAAATTCACCTATTTATCAACTGCAAAAATATTACAAAAACATCTATCAAAAACTGCAAACAAAGGAGTTTACCGTTCTGGGAGAAATGTTTTCTAAAAGTCTTTTAAGAGGAATTGAAACAGGTCTTTTTCGTTCAAAAATGAATATAGATTTTGTTACTAGGATTTTTTTTAATGGCATCAGGGGGATTCAAGATCTAGAACTTTTCCCAGTTGAAAAATATAAAAACGAAGAATTACTGATTCGCTTCACAGAGTACCATTTAAGAGCAATCTGTACTCAAAACGGAATTGAAAAATTAAATCATTATAAAAAAGAGTTAAACGTATGATTTCAAAATATTATTGCATTTCATTTATTATATGTAGCTTAAATTTTACGTTTGCCCAACAACTACCCGAGCAGGTAACTCTGGAACAAGCAATAGCTTTTGGTGAAAAAAATAATCGCAATATTCGGAAAGCTAACCTTGAAATTAGAAAAGCTTACAAGGATCAATGGAGCACAATTGCTATTGGTTTGCCACAAATAAGTGCAAATGCAAACTATCAAAATTTTTTAGAATTACCTACCTCCTTGATTCCAGCACAATTCTTTGGAGGAAACGAAGGCGATTTTGCAGAAGTACAGTTTGGAACACCACAGACAATGACAGCTGGGGTTACAATTCAACAACTAATTTTTGATGGATCATACATTGTTGGTTTAGAAGCATCTAAAATTTTCCTGAGAATATCAGAAAATATTTTTGAGAAGACTGTTCTTGAAGTTAGAAAAAATATTGTTAATGCCTATTCATCAGTCCTTTTAGCTAGGGAAAATATTAGGTTACTAGAAAAAAATAGAGATAACTTAACCAGAACACTAAATGAGCTAAACCAATTATACCTTAATGGATTTGAGGAAGAAGAAAGTGTTGAACAAATCCGACTAACTCTATCAGAAATTGAATCGCAAGTTAGATACGCTAGAAACATTGAGCGAATAACTTTAAATATGCTCAAATTTCTTATGGGGTTTCCAACAAACTCTCCATTGATTTTATCTGACACTTTAGATAAAATGACTAACGAAAGTCTATTTAGATTTAAGATCCCTGAAGACATGAATCTAAATAATAACATCGACATAAAAATTGCTGAAAATAATTTACTTTCCGAGACTTTGTTGTACCGTTACGAAAAATCAAAAGGACTACCAAAATTGACTGCTTTTTTAAATGGAAATTATACAGGAAATAGCGAAAACTTTTCTTTTACACAAACAGATCAAAAGTGGTTTGGAGCTGCACTATTTGGAGTTAATCTTCAAATCCCTGTTTTTAGTTCATTACGAAGGAGTGCCCTTTCTCAAAAAGCAAAAATTTCTGTTTCTCAAGCTGAAAACGATTTAAAAGAAACTAAAGAAAGAATTTTAATCGAGGTTAATGCTGCCAATAATGAGTACCAACTAGCAACAGAAAATTATTTTACTAATAAGCAAAATCTTGAGTTAGCTAATCGAATCGAACAGAAAAATACAGTTAAATATTTTGAGGGAGTTGCCAGTTCTTTTGAATTAAGAGAGGCACAATTACAACTTTATAGTGCTCAAAATAAATATGTTAAATCAATTCAAGATGTCATTCAAAAAAAATTATTTCTAGAAACCCTTATAAACACACCTCAATAACAAATAAAAATGAAAAAAATCATCTGCCTCTTTTGCACATTTATAATCTTAATAAGTTGCAATACGGGAAAATCAGAAATTACCATTAAAGATTCTCAATCAAATAATAGTATTTCAGATCTAAATGCAAAAAAAGCGGAGTACTCCAAAAAGATAAATGAACTAAATCTTGAATTAGATAAAATAAATGAAGCTATAAAATCACTAGGTGGAGATGAGAAACGTACATTGATAACCGCTTTTGAAGTAAAAAAACAACCCTTTGAACATGAAATTGAAGTTCAGGCAAATATTAAGACTCGCCAAAATGTTTTAATATTTCCAGAATTTTCAGGAAGATTAATCGAAATAAAAGTTACTGAAGGACAAAATGTAAAAAAAGGGAAACTTTTAGCTGTTATTGATGATGCAGGTTTGAAAAGTCAATTGGATCAAATGAAATTGGAATTATCGTTGGCTAAAACTTCTTATAATAGGACAAAAAGACTCTGGGAGCAAAAAATTGGTTCGGAGATGATGTACTTAGAATCAAGAACTCGTTATAAAAGAGCACAAAAACAAGTTGCACAAATGAGAAAACAGTTAGCAAGGACAAAGATCTATGCTCCTTTTGATGGTATTATTGACGAAATATCAGCAAGATTAGGAAGTAATCTTGTCCCCGGGGTAACCCCTGTACTCAGAATTGTTAATCTAGATAATATGTTCGCTGAATCGGATGTTCCAGAAAACTATATTCCAAATATAAGAGTTGGAAGTAAAGCAACTGTAACAATACCTGCGTTAAATCAGTCTCAAAAAACAAAAATCGAAAATACGGGAAATTTTGTTACAGCGAGCAATAGGACATTTCGTGTCGAAGCACCACTTAAAAATCCAAATGGATTTATAAAGCCAAATCTAAACGCAAGGCTCAATATTATAGATTATTTCAACCCTGAGGCTTTAACAATTCCGTTAAGAGTATTAAGAGAAGATTCAAACGGACAAGTTTATGTGTTTGTGCTAATTCAACCTGAGGAAAAGGATGGTTATACAACAGAAAAAAGAAATGTCAAATTAGGTAAAAGCAAAAATGAAATAGTTGAGATTCTAAAAGGGATAACTGTGGGCGAATTAATAGTTGACGATGGAGTTAATCTCTTGGTAGATAATCAAAAAGTCAAAAGAATTATTGAATAATGACTACACCAAAAAATATTACAAAATTTAAAGAATTTTTACTCTCCTCTTGGGCAATAGATCATCGGACAGTCATTTATGTGATTATGACTATTTTCTTTATCCTAGGAATTTCAGCGTATTTCTCAATGCCAAGGGAGGCATTCCCTGAAATAAATGATACCAAAGTTTTTGTTAGTACTATTTATCCTGGAAATACCGCTGAGGACATAGAACGTATTGTAACAGATCCCTTAGAGGAAGCATTAAAAGGCGTTTCAAACCTAGTAGAAATTAAATCTGATTCATCCGAAGATTTCTCTGTTATAGATATAGAATTCGATGAAAATATAAGTGTCGCCGATGCCAAACAAAAAGTAAAAGACTTAGTTGATGGAATTACTTCAGGTCCAGATTGGCCTGTCTTTAATAATGCTAAGATTGAACCAAACGTTTTTGAATTAGACTTTTCAGAATTTCAACCTATTCTTAGTATAAGTTTAACAGGAGACTATCCTATTGAGCAACTAAAAACCTACGCAGAAAGCATAGAAAATCAAATTGAACAATTAACCCAGGTAAAGGAAGTAAAAATTCGTGGGATTCAAACTTTTGAAGTCGAAGTTGCTGTAGACATTTACAAAATGACTGCTTCAAGAGTATCGTTTAACGATATTTTAGGTGCTATTTCAAATGAAAACTCCACTATCTCAAGTGGGAATATAGTTATGGGGGGGCAAAGGCGTAACATACGTTTAACAGGTGAGATTGAAAGACCTGAAGAACTTGAAAATATTGTAGTAAAAACTGATGGAGGTCCAGTATATCTTGGCGAGATCGCTAAAATAAGTTTTAAAGAAAAAGAGGCAACATCATATGCGCGCTCCTTTGGTGAGAAAGCAATTTTACTAAATGTAATCAAAAGAGGGGGTAAAAATCTTATTAAAGCTTCTAGTGAGATAAGAAAAATTGTGACTAATTTAAAAAAAACTGGTTTCCCTTCAGATATTAAGGTTACCATTTCTAATGATTTATCCAATGTAACACTCAATCAGGTAAATGAGCTTGTAAATAGTATCATTTTTGGAATTTTACTCGTGGTTACAGTACTAATGTTTTTCTTAGGATTTAGAAATGCATTATTTGTAGGATTTGCTATACCAATGTCAATGTTCATGTCGTTTATGATACTTTCAACACTTGGATACACAATGAATACTATGGTTCTATTCGGCCTTGTAATGGGATTAGGTATGCTGGTAGATAATGGAATTGTTGTTGTGGAAAATGTATATCGTTTAATGGAAAAGGAAGGCATGTCAAGAATATCTGCTGCAAAGGCAGGAATAGGTGAGATTGCTTTTCCAATTATTGTCTCAACTGCAACTACTATTGCTGCTTTTGTACCTCTCGGAGCATGGCCAGGTTTAATGGGAGAATTCATGATTTATTTCCCAATTACTCTTTCTGTCGTTCTAGGCTCTTCATTAATAGTTGCAATTTTTTTCAATTCAATGTTAGTTTCTCAATTTATGGAAATTAAGGATCGTGAAATCACAAATAAGTCCCTTTGGCGTCTAACTATCATTTTGGGTAGTTTGGGAATTATTCTATTATTTGGAAATAAAAATTTCAGGGTTTTTGGAAATCTAATGCTACTTACACCAATATTATTTTGGATGTACAAACTTTTTATTAAAAATTTAGCAAATACCTTTCAAAATACTTTTTTAATAAAACTTGAAAATGGTTATCGTAAGTTTTTGTCGTTTGCTTTAAGTGGTTATAAACCAGTCTATTTTCTTGGTGGGACATTTTTCTTATTATTTACTTCCTTCATTTTAATGGGAATTTTTCCACCACGTGTTGAATTTTTCCCTGAAAACCAACCTCAACAAATACTTGTATTAATAGAATATCCTGAGGGAACTGCCATTGAAAAAACTAATCGAATTACAAAAAAAATTGAATCACAGGTTTTCCAAGTAATGGACCGTCCTAAATACAACAAAAATAAATTTAACCTCCTAGTTGAATCAGGAGTAGCTCAAGTTGGTGAAGGAGCTGGAAATCCTTTTATTGATGGTGGAAATACAAATGAACTCCCTCATAAAGGAAAAATTACACTTACAATGCGGGAATTCAAATTGCGCGAAGGTGTATCTAGTGAAGAATTGAGAAAAGATATTCAACAACAACTAGATGGAAAGTTTCCTGGAGTTTCTATTTCAGTAGAAAAGGATGCAAATGGTCCTCCAGCAGGATATCCAATAACTATAGAAATTACTGGAAAAGAATATATAGAATTGGTTGAAACAGCAAAATCTATGAAAGATTACCTAAACCAAATAAATATTGCTGGTGTTGAGGAACTTAAGATTGACGTAAGTAAAAATAAACCTGGAGTAAAAATTAATATTGATCGTAAAAAGGCTGGAGAGTTAGGAGTATCAACATCTCAGGTAGGACAACTTTTAAGAAGCTCGCTTTTTGGTACCAAAGCTGGGATATTTAAAAAAGACGGTGAGGATTACGAAATTAACGTTCGTTTTAACAAATCTAATCGTTACGACAATAATGCTTTATTTAACCAAAATATTATTTTTAGAGATCCAGCAAACGGTCAAATCAAAGAAATCCCTGTTACTTCATTAATTGAAAGAAAAAATATTACCAGCTTTAATGCTATTAAACATAGACAACTTAATCGTGTAGTTACTTTATATTCTGACGTTTTAGCGGGTTTTAATGCAAATGCTGTTGTCGGTAATATAAAGAAAGCTCTTTTAAGTTTTAATTTAGAGGATAATATTCAATACAAATTTTCTGGTGAAATTGAAGAACAAGAAAAAAATATGTCTTTCCTATCTAACGCTCTACTAGCGGCTTTAGGATTAATATTATTACTACTCGTATTCCAATTTAATTCAATCTCTAAGCCTATTATTATTTTACTTTCTATTTTCCTAAGTTTTACAGGTGTGTTCCTTGGATTGATGGCTTTTCAAATGCCGTTTGTTATTTTAATGACCATGATGGGAATCATTTCATTAGCAGGAATTGTTGTAAATAATGGAGTAGTTCTCCTAGACTATACGCAGCTATTGATTGATAGAAAAACTATAGAGCTAAAAGTTCCTGAAGGTTTTATTTTAGAAAAAAAAGAAGCAATAAAAGCAATGATAGAGGGTGGTACCGCAAGACTAAGGCCTGTTATACTTACTGCAATAACAACTGTTCTAGGTTTAATTCCTCTTGCAATTGGTCTTAACATTGATTTTTTCTCTTTATTCTCAGACCTAGATCCAAAAATCTATATTGGAGGTGATAATGTAATTTTTTGGGGTCCTTTAGCATGGACTGTAATATTTGGCTTAACTTTTGCCACATTTTTGACCCTTGTAATTGTGCCTGCAACTTTTTCAATAGTATATTCAATTAAAGTTTGGCTCAAGAAAAAATTATAAAGAATACAAAATCATACTGCAAACGCATAAGGATTTTTTATTTTTACCTCAACTAGGAATATTATGTATAGATCTCATAATTGTGGTGCATTAACAATCAATGACTTAAATAAAAGTGTCACCTTGTCTGGATGGGTTCATAGGATTAGAGATAAAGGCTTTATTATATGGGTAGATATTAGAGATCGGTATGGTATTACTCAATTGGTTTTTGACGAAAAACGAAGCCCTAGTGAAATTTTCAAAAAAGCTAGTAAACTTGGAAGAGAATTTATAATTAAAGTAAAAGGCGATGTAATTGAACGGGAAGCTAAAAATCGTAATATTAAAACTGGGGCTGTAGAGATATTAGTAAAAGATTTATCTATTTTAAATGAAGCTCTTGTCCCTCCATTTACAATTGAAGACCATACTGATGGAGGTGAAGAACTTAGAATGCGTTTTCGATATCTAGATATACGAAGAAACCCCGTTAAAAAAAAATTAATATTTCGTTCGAAAGTAACTATGTTAATTCGTGAGTACTTGATAAAAGCTGGTTTTATTGATGTTGAAACACCTTATTTAATAAAATCAACCCCTGAAGGAGCACGTGACTTTGTAGTCCCTTCAAGATCAAGTCCAGGACAATTTTATGCTTTGCCCCAGTCCCCACAAACTTTCAAGCAATTATTAATGGTTGGTGGGATTGATAAGTACTTCCAAATTGTAAAATGTTTTAGAGATGAAGACTTAAGAGCAGATAGACAACCTGAGTTTACTCAAATTGATTGTGAGATGTCATTTGTGCAGCAAGACGATATTCTAGCTGTATTTGAAAATCTAGTAAAATATTTACTTAAAGAAATTAAAGATATAAAGATTGCTAAAATACCAAGAATGACTTACGATGAAGCAATGGAAAAATATGGAACTGATAAACCTGACGTTCGTTTTGAAATGACCCTCACTGAGTTGAATAGCGTTACACAAGGCAAGGGTTTTGAAATATTTGATAAAAGTGATCTTGTTGTTGGAATTGTTGTCCCTGGTGCTGCAACTTTTTCAAGGAAAGATATTGATGAGTATATAAATTGGGTTAAGCGGCCGCAGATTGGGGCAAAAGGTATGATTTGGTTAAAATTTAATACTGATGAAAGTTTTAAATCATCTGTAGATAAATTTTATACTGAAGCCGACTTAAAACTATGGGCAGAAAGATGTAAAGCTAAACCTGGAGACTTAATTTTTGTGCTTGCTGGTGAAACAAATGCTACGCGGTTCCAAATAAGTTCTCTTCGTATGGAATTAGCAGAACGTTTGGAAATGAGAAATCCTGAAATTTTTGCTCCAGTTTGGGTGACTGATTTTCCACTTTTTAAATGGGACACGGAAACTAAGCGTTATCAAGCCATTCACCATCCTTTTACTGCTCCAAAATCTGAACATCTTGATTTACTTGAAAAAGATCCTTCCTCAGTCAAAGCAAGTGCTTATGACTTAATAATTAACGGAAATGAAATTGGAGGTGGCTCAATACGGATACACGATCAAGATCTTCAATCTAAAATTTTTGATTTACTTGGATTTTCAAAAAAAGATGCCTCGGAACAATTCGGTTTTCTTATGGAAGCTTTTCGTTATGGAGCCCCTCCTCATGGTGGGATTGCGTTTGGTCTGGATCGCTTAATCGCTATTCTTGCAGGAGAAGAAATTATTCGTGATTTCATTGCCTTCCCAAAAAATAACAGTGGAAGAGATGTTATGATAAATGCGCCTTCCCATATTGACTCTGTTCAAATAAAAGAGCTCTCTCTTAAAATTGATAATACCAAAGGTGAATGAAAGTTTTTCTTCGAATCCTATTTTTCTTAATTACAATTAGCTTAAGTTATGGTCTTTATCATAAAAACTTTATTGATTTTACTTTTGGTGAAAGAGTCATTGGTTTTACAGTCATTTTTGCCGCATTTATTTACTTGCCTATTTTCCTCTATCACCGTTGGAAAGGGAAAAAACTTAAGGATTACGTGCTTAGTGAAAAGAATTTGAAAAAAATTAGAGATAGAAAATAAAATAGGCTTAAGTTATTTTAACAATTAGGACGAAATTTGATACTAAAAATAAAATTGTAAAAAAAGAGCTCTCCATTAATAATAAAGTTACCTTTGGATAAATTATAAAAATAAATATGACAGGTACAGTTAAATTTTTTAATGAAGCAAAAGGATATGGCTTTATTACCAATGATGAGTCTGGTGAAGACGTTTTCGTCCACGTATCATCACTTAACGGAATATCTTTAAAAGAAGGTTCTAAAGTAGAATATGTTGAAGAGGAAGGCAAAAAAGGTAAGCAGGCCACCAACATAACTCTTGTGGAATAAACGTTTTGATTTTAGGAGATAGAAGGTCTATTTTCTCCTTTTAGAAAAAAAACTGTCAATTAAAATTCTTGATTCTTTAGCTAAGACCCCTCCACTGTGAATTGTTTTAGGATGCAACTTTATTCCAGCTTGGCGGAAGCCTCTTTTGGAATCTGATGCCCCATAAACTACCCTATCTATTTGACTCCAAGCTAGTGCCCCAGCACACATGACACAAGGCTCTAAAGTCACGAAAAGAGTACAGCCAACTAAATATTTTCCATTTAAATAGTTTGCAGCAGAAGTAATAGCCTGCATTTCAGCGTGAGCAGTCACATCATTGAGTCTTTGAGTAAAATTATGAGCACGTGCTATAATTTTTTTATTATTTACAATAACAGCACCTACTGGTATCTCACCAATTGAAGCAGCCTTTTCTGCTTCTTTTAGTGCAATTTTCATAAAATATGAATCATCAAATTCCATAAATTAAAAATACTTATTTAAATACTCTTAATTTATAGAATATTCCTCATTAAACTTATATATGTAATTGGATGAAAAGTTTGAAGAGTTATTATGGAGTTTTCGATTTTTACTTTGATAAAGTTTATTAATTTAACAGAAAGAATTACATGTCTACTAAAAAACGTCTTTTTTTACTTGACGCCTACGCTCTGATTTTTAGAGGTTATTATGCATTTATCAAAAACCCTCGGATTAATTCTAAGGGAATGGATACATCAGCAATTATGGGCTTTACAAATTCGTTGTTGGACCTAATTAATCGAGAGCGTCCTGATCATTTAGCTGTTTGTTTTGATATGGGAGGTTCGAAAAGTAGAACAGAGCTTTTTTCAGATTACAAGGCTAATAGAGAAGAAACCCCAGAGCCTATAACTGTTGCAATACCGTACATTGAAAAGCTGCTTAATGCAATGCATATACCAACAGTAGTAAAAGAAGGATTCGAAGCAGACGACATAATTGGTACCCTTGCAAAACAAGCTGAAAAAGAAGGGTATAAAGTTTTTATGGTCACTCCTGATAAGGACTTTGCACAATTAGTCTCAAAAAATATTTTCATGTATCGCCCTTCAAGAATGGGAAAT
>CACMZR010000012.1 GCA_902618245.1 uncultured Bacteroidota bacterium
TTGTATGTGTTAAAGATAAATTGCTGTTCTTTATAGTAGTAAAGGGATCTTTATACCCAAAATCTCCAAAAAATTATGATACTGAATCAATGGAAAAAGTAAAAATACATGCGAAGAAAAATAATGCCAAACTTTATTATGGTGGTGTAGGATTTGCAAATGCAAAAGATTATGATATGCCTCTAAAAAAAAATAACCCTTATGTTGTCAATTTTAATGGTCTTGAGAAAATTTTATAGTGTTTTTATTTTTTTACTACTTGTCAATTGTAAAAACAATCAAAAAAATGATTTCAATCAATTAAGAGGTTATGCATTAGGTACAACTTACTCAATATCTTATTCAAACTCCAAACTAAGCAAGAATTTATTGTCACAGAAAATTGATTCAATTATTAATGTCATAAATGTTTCAATGTCTACTTATGACAAAGATTCAGATATTTCAAAAATTAATAAAGGTGACAGTTTACTTGAAGTTGATACTCATTTTATAAAAGTCTATAATAAAGCAACTGAAGTTTGGAGAAAAACTAAAGGTTATTTTGATCCCACAGTTGGAGCTCTTGTAAATGCATATGGATTTGGTCCAAATAGAACTCATAAAACTGTTTCTCCATATCAGCTAGAACAGATTTTAAAATATACAGGATGGGATAAAGCAAAATTGACATCAAAGAACACTATTCAAAAAAAACATCCAAACCTTTTTTTTGATTTCAATGCAATAGCAAAAGGCTACGCAGTTGATTTAATATCTGAATATTTAAGGTTAAATCAAGTTTCTTCTTTTTTAGTAGAAATAGGAGGTGAGATAGTAGCTCAAGGAGTCAGTCCAAAATCAAATTTGCCTTGGAAAATTGCTATTGATAATCCAAAACAAGATGAAGAAAAAAAGTTTATTCAAACTATTTTTTTGAATAATCAGGCATTAGCAACATCAGGAAATTACAGAAAATACAAGTTAGATAAAAAAACAGGAAAACGTCATGTACATTCTATAAACCCCAAAACTGGTAATTCTTTTCCTAGTGAAGTTTTAAGTGCCTCAGTTATTGCACCAAGTTGCATGGTTGCAGATGCGTTTGCCACAGCACTTATGGTTATGCCGTTTGAAAAAAGTAAACTCCTAATTGAGAAAGAACTGACACTAGAAGCCCTTTGGATTATTGAAAATAAAAAAGGTGTAGTTGAACAACACTTTTCTAAAGGGTTCTATAAAAATTTGTCAGAAAATTAGTTTTTGTAAGCTAAAGGGATATGATCAGTTTGAAGGCTAAATTTTTTAATCTCATGTTTTGAAAGCTTCTCTGTGAAACTGATACAATGTGACTCAAAACCGGCGCTATCTAATAAGTCGAAGTAATCTTTTCCATAAATACGGACATGATCGTATTGACCAAAAACTTTTTTACGTTCTGCTTTATCAATTATAGAAGGGTCCTCAAATGTCATCTTACGATTAAGATCCAAGGGGACTTGTGCGATTAATACCCCACCTTTTTTGAGAACTCTAAATAATTCCCTAATAGCTAATTTATCATTTAAAACATGCTCTAGTACGTGATTACAAAGGATAAGATCATATGAGTTATTTTCAAATGGTAAATTACATATATCTGCTTTAGTTTCTGCCAAAGGAGAGTTAAGATCACAAGTTTTATATTCCCAATGTTTAAATTGCTTAAATTTTTTATAAAGTGGTTGTTCAGGAGCTATATGTAAAACCTTTGATGCTTGTTTAAAGAATTTGGTTTCTCTTTCAAGAAAAAGCCAAAGTAGACGGTGTCTTTCTAGAGATAGAGTTCCAGGACAAAGTGCATTTTCTCTTATTTTTTGGTAACCGTATGGGAGAAATTTTCGGTACGAACTACCGTCAATTGGGTCTGTCAAAATATTTCCTTTATATATTTGTTTTAATATTGGCCTAAACCATATACTAATCTTTATTAGCCATACTCTTGGGAAATTATTTAAAAGCCATTTCATAAAGCTAAATGTTCTTTTCTAAAAGGCCTCTCCTCAGAATTACTTAAACCAAGAGCTTTGTAGATATAATTAAAAGTAGATAATAATTCAGGTTTGCCATTAATAAGAGCGACATTATGCTCAAAATGGGCACTTGATTTTCCATCTGCAGTAAGAATTGTCCATCCGTCATCAAGTTGTTTGATTTTATGAGTTCCCAGGTTTATCATTGGTTCAATTGCTAATACCATTCCATCTAATAATTTTTTACCTCTTCCTCTACGACCATAATTAGGAATTTCAGGACCCTCGTGCATTGTCTTGCCCAATCCGTGTCCTACAAGCTCTCGCACAACACCAAAACCTTCTTTTTCACAGTAATTTTGAACTGCATACCCTATGTCACCAACTCTATTTCCTTTCTTAAAATTTTTTATTCCCTCGTAAAGTGAAGCCTTCGTTACTTTAAGCAATTTTTCAATTTTAGGATCAATTTCACCAACTGCAAATGTATATGCATGGTCACCATAAAACCCATTTTTAATAGCCCCACAATCTATAGAAATAATATCACCTTCTTTTAGAGGTTCATTGTTAGGAATACCGTGTACAACTTGAGCATTAGGACTCATACAAAGTGTGTTTGGGAATTCATAAAGGCCAAGAAAACCAGGTTCGGCTCCCAAATCACGAATATGGGTTTCTGCAATACCATCTAGTTTAAGGGTAGAAATACCAGGTTTTATTTCTGACGCCAAGATGCCCAATGTTTTTGAAACTATTAATGCACTTTCGCGTATCAACTCAATTTCTTCCTCAGTTTTTAAAATTATCTCTGCCATCTAAAAATTTATTAATATCGATTTTTTATTGACTATTCTAAAATGATATGAAGAAAAATACTAAAATGAAAATTGATATAGAAAAGCTTACGTTTGATCATTCTAAATTGAGATTAGGGAATTTTGAGTCATTTTTTCAGGTATTTCGATTTCAAGCAAATCCAATATAGTTGGTGCAATATCACTCAAAATTCCTGACTTAATTTTTCTTTTTTTTACATCAACTAAGATAACAGGTACAGGGTTTTTAGTGTGAGCAGTATTTGGGCTTCCGTCAGGATTGACCATAGTTTCACAATTTCCATGATCTGCAATAATAAGTGTAACATAATTTTTTTCTAAAGCTTTTTTTACCACTGCAGCGGTGCATTCGTCGACTACTTCACAAGCACGTATCGCAGCTTTAAAGTTTCCAGTATGTCCAACCATATCTGGGTTTGCAAAATTTAAACATAAAAAATCAGGGGTGTCTGATTCAATTTTTGCTATAGTTGAATCACGAATTTCATATGCGCTCATTTCAGGTTTTAGGTCATAAGTAGCTACTTTTGGAGAGGGGCAGAGGATTCTTTCTTCTCCTTGAAAAGGATTCTCTCTTCCTCCATTAAAGAAGAATGTCACATGAGGGTATTTTTCTGTCTCTGCAATTCGAACCTGAGTTTTTCCTGCATTAGATATCACTTCTCCAAGAGTTTTATCTAAATTATCTTTATCAAATATAACTTCGATATTTTTAAAGGAATCGTCATAATTTGTTAAGGTTAAGTATTTTAATTTTTTTGGATACATATTATATTCAGGGAACGAACTCTGAGTAAGAACCTGAGTTAGTTCTCTACCTCTATCTGTGCGAAAGTTTAAAAAAAGTACAATATCTTCAGCTTCGATTTTTGTTATCGCTTTTCCTAAATTGTCTTTTTTGTAAAGCGGTTTGATAAATTCATCTGTCACTCCTTCATCGTAACTGGATTTAAGAGAAGATACAAAGTTATCGCTGGCCTCACCTCTCCCATGAATCAGAAGATCATAGGCTTCTTTAATTCTTTCCCATCTTTGATCACGATCCATAGCATAGTAACGACCTATTAAACTTGCAAGCTTTCCATTTGTATTTAACATTTTTTTTTCAATACTTTCTACAAAATGGATTCCAGATTGAGGATCAACATCTCTTCCATCAGTAAAAGCATGAAGGTAAAATTCTTTTAATTTATATTCTTCTAAAATATCAATAAATCCCTCAATATGTTTTATGTGTGAATGAACTCCACCATCTGAAAGTAATCCTAAAAGATGGATCTTTTTATTTCTTCTTTTAGCGTATTCGAGACAATCTTTCAAGACAGTTTTTTTTCTCAGCGTATTTTTTTCTAAAGCTTGATTTATTTTTGCCAAATCTTGGTAAACAATTCGACCTGCACCCAAATTCATATGTCCTACTTCGCTGTTACCCATTTGACCTTCAGGTAATCCTACATGTTTTCCGTCAGTTCTAAGAGTACTATGTTCGTACTCATCATACAAAAAGTCAATATATGGAGTATTTGCTTGATCAACGGCAGATACCTTTCGATTTTTTGACTTACCCCAGCCGTCTAAAATAATTAGGAGTGTTTTTTGAGCCATTGTTTTATTTATATAAATATATGAATAACTCTGATCTACTGATAAACATAAAGGCTTAAAAAAAAACTGTTTCTTTGTAAATAAAATTTTTGAAAAAAGGACTTATTTATCGCTCAACTGGAAGCTGGCACATAGTCGAGTCCGGTGGTTTTTTTTATTCATGTAGAATCAAGGGAAATTTGAGACTTAAAGGAATAAAAAGCACTAATCCTGTTGCTGTTGGTGATCGTGTAATTTTTGAGGTTGAAAACAACTCAATTAAATCAGAGGGAAGGATAATCGAGGTAGAAGAGAGAAAAAATTATATTATAAGGAAGTCAGTTAATTTATCGAGACAAACTCATATTATTGCATCGAATATAGATCTGGCTTTTTTAATGATCACGATTAATAATCCACCAACTTTTACAGTCTTTATTGACCGATTTTTAGTTACCGCAGAGGCTTATAAAATACCGGTAATTTTATTATTTAATAAAATTGATACCTACATAAAGAAAGATCTAAATACTATTAACTCACTTAAAAAAATGTATGAGGATATTGGTTATACTGCTTATGAAATATCAGCTAAAACCAGTCAAAATTTAGAAAATGTAAAAACACTAATGCAAAATAAAATAATAATGATATCGGGGCATAGTGGTGTTGGAAAATCAACATTTATTAATGCAATAGACCCAGATGTTAATATAAAAACTTCTGCTATTTCAGAACAACATATGCAAGGAAAACACACTACTACTTTTGCAGAAATGCATAAATTAAAAGGAGGTATTAAAATTATTGATACACCTGGGATTAAGGGTTTTGGGATTGTAGAAATGCGACCTCAGGAAATCGGGAATTATTTTCCTGAATTTTTTCAAAGAAAAGATAAGTGTAAGTTCAACAATTGTCTTCATCAAAATGAACCTAATTGCGCGATTAAAAGCGCTGTTAAGGATGGATTAATAGCTCAGAGTAGATTCAATAGTTATACTCAAATACTATCTGAAGACAGTAATAATAGAAATTAATATGAGAGCTGTAATACAAAGAGTTAAGTATGCTCATGTGATTATTGAAAGAGAAGAAAAAAGAACATCTGGTCCTGGTTTGATGATATTGTTAGGAATAGGACATTCTGATAATCAAGATGATGTAAAATGGTTAGCAAATAAGATTTTGAATTTGCGGATATTTAATGACGTAAAAGGGATTATGAACGAGTCTATTAAAGAAATAAAAGGTGAGATTATGGTAATTAGCCAGTTCACTCTCATGGCTCAAACAAAAAAAGGAAACCGCCCTTCATATGGGAATGCTGCTAAACACGAACATGCGATTCCATTATATAATCTATTTAAAACCGTTACCCAAAATGGCCTTTCAAAGCCAGTAATATCAGGAAAATTTGGATCAAATATGGAAGTAGAAATTGTTAACGATGGCCCAGTAACGATTTGTATTGATACGAAAAATCGGGATTAAATTATAATCATAATAGATTTACTTCAAAGTCTAATCTAAGCCCATAAAAGTTAAATATCTTTTCCTTGACTTCTTCTGCTAGAGCCAAAATATCTAAACCTTTTGCTCTTCCGTAATTCACTAATACCAAAGCCTGTTTTTTGTGAATTCCCGCATCACCTTTTCTTTTTCCTTTGTATCCAATTTTTTCTATAAGCCAGCCTGCAGGCAACTTAAAATGATTTTTGCTTTCTTCATAATACGGTATTTCAGGAAATTCGTTCTTAAGTGCTAAAAGTTTTTTTTGGGTCACAATAGGGTTTTTAAAAAAACTTCCACTGTTTCCAATTTTTTCCGGATCAGGTAGTTTTGATTTTCTAATTGCTATAACTTCAGCTGCCACATTTTGTATGGTGTTTTCTTTTCCAATCATTAATCTTTGAAGTTCACCATAGCTAATATTTATTTTGTGTGGTTTTTTTCTCAACAAAAAACAAACACTAGTTATTATAACTTTTCCTTTTAGCTCTTCTTTGAAAATTGAGGACCGATACTGAAATTTACAAGATTCCTTTTCGTAATTTTTAAATTTTAATGAACTTATTTCAAGAGCTCGACAGCTTTTAAATACTGAATTTAACTCTACTCCATATGCACCAATATTTTGAATAGGTGCAGCTCCTACGCTGCCTGGAATCAACGCCAAGTTTTCAATTCCAGAGTAGTCATTTTTTAAAGCCCATAAAACTAGGTCATGCCAAACCTCACCGGCTCCAACTTTAATCAAAACTTCAGTTTCTGTTTGCTCTTGAACCACTATTCCTTTATTTTTCATGATTATAGTATGCCCATCATAATTTTTAGTTAATAAAATATTACTCCCTAATCCTAAAACTCTGAAAGGCCCTTTTATTTTTGACTTTAATATTCTTAGAAGTTCATCTTCGGATAAAATCTCCACAAGGAATTTTGTTTTAACGTCAATGCCAAATGTGTTGTGGTGTTTTAGCGAAACATTTTCTTTAATCATACAACTGGTGATGCGTAAATTTTATTGTATTTCTTAATCCCTTTTCTAATAATTTTTGTTGCTCTTAAAAGTTTTTTCTCGTTTAAAACAAATGCAACACGTACTTCATTTATACCATAACCTGGAGTGGAATAAAAACCTGTAGCGGGAGCCAACATTACTGTCTGGCCTTCGTCTTCAAATGAGGTTAACAAAAATTTAGAAAAATTCTCAGCATCATCAATGGGAAGTTTAACCATGCAATAAAATGCTCCCATTGGATGAGAAACTTTAACGTCAGGAATTTCCTCTAATGCTTTAATTAGTACATTTCTTCTTTTGCTATATTCACTTATCACCTTTTTAAGATAACTGTCTGGCGCATCAAGTGCAGCTTCACTTGCTATTAGAGCATATGTGGGAGGTGAAAGACGAAGTTGAGCAAATTTTAGTAAATTTTGAATTAACAATTTATTTTTAGAAACAATACATCCAACCCTAGCACCACACAAGCTGTAACGTTTTGATACTGAATCTATCATTATGGTATTTTGATGACCTTCAGGGTGACGTAAAACTGAATAATGTTCTATATCTCCGTGCATAAATTCTCTATAAACTTCGTCGACTATAAGGAATATATTTTTTCTGATTGATAATTCACAAAGGGTGATAATTTCAAGTTTACTGTAAACATAGCCCGTTGGATTACTAGGATTACATAGTAGTATGGCTTTGGTTTTGGGAGTAATTTTACTGTCAATATTTTCCAAAGAAGGTAATTGGAACCGATTATTAAATTCAGAGGCAACGGGAACTACTTTTACACCAGATGCACTAGCAAAACCATTATAATTTGCGTAGAAAGGTTCAGGAATAATTATTTCGTCTTCAGCATCACAAATTGAGTTTAAAACAAAGGTCAGTGCTTCACTAGCTCCTGTGGTTATTAAAATATCCTCAGCGTTTATATTAATTTTATGTTTAGAGTAATACTTAGATAGTTTTTTACGATATGAGAAATTACCTTGAGATGGGCCATATGGTAATAACTTAAGATTAGAGTTTTTAACTGCATCTATCGCTTCCCTTGGAGCTTCAATATCTGGCTGTCCAATGTTAAGATGTAAAACTTTAACACCTCTTGCTTTAGCTTGTTCAGAAAAAACGGCTAATTTTCTAATTGGTGAAACTGGAATATCAATTCCTTTTTTTGATAATTTGGGCATTTTTGAATTAAAATGTAAAAATGCTAAAAAATACTTTGAAACGCAATCATTGTAGAGCTTATGATAAAACTTTAAATTTATGATTGATAATTTTTATAAATCTTTTTTCAAATTTAAAGCTCAATTTTTATTATAGAATAAGTGTCCCTACTTTTATAGGATAAAATAACCAAAAGGTTTTTATGAATATTCCTTCCAAATTCAAATCTCAAAGTATTGAGAGTAAATGGTACAAATACTGGCAAAAAAACGGTTATTTCAGATCTAAACCTGATAAAAGGAAACCATATACTATAGTAATTCCACCACCAAATGTTACAGGTGTTTTGCATATGGGCCACATGCTAAATAATTCATTACAGGATATAATTATACGAAGGGCACGTATGAGAGGTTTCAATGCATGTTGGGTGCCAGGTACAGATCATGCGTCTATAGCAACTGAAGCTAAGGTTGTAGCGATGCTCAAAAAAAAGGGAATTGAAAAAAATAATATAAGTAGAGAAGAATTTTTGAAGCATGCATGGGAATGGACTCATGAATATGGAGGTGTAATTTTAGAACAACTTAAAAAATTAGGTTGCAGTTGTGACTGGCACAGAACAAAATTTACAATGGATAAAGATTTGTCAGAATCGGTTATAAGAGTTTTTGTTGATCTTTATGAAAAGGGACTTATTTATCGTGGTTATAGAATGGTAAACTGGGATCCTGAGGCTGAAACAACACTTTCAGATGAGGAAGTAATTTATAAAGAAGTAAATGGAAAGCTCTACCACATAGCTTATAAAATTGATCAATCTGATGAAAAAGTTATCATTGCTACTACACGTCCCGAAACACTCCTAGGCGACACTGCGATTTGTATTAATCCTAATGACAAACGATACTCGCATTTAAAAGGGAAAAAAGTTTGTGTTCCTTTTACCAAAAGAAAAATTCCGATAATTCAAGATGAGTATGTGAGTATGGATTTCGGAACAGGCTGTTTGAAAGTAACCCCTGCCCATGATATTAATGACAAAATACTTGCAGAAAAACACAATTTAGACTTTATAGATATTTTTAATTCTAATGGAACTTTAAATAAAAATGGTTTAAAATATCAAAATTTAGATCGTTTTATTGCTAGAAAAAAAATTGTGAAAGATTTAGAGAAACAGGGATTTCTCATAAAAACAGAACCTTACCAGCATAAAGTTGGAACATCTGAGCGAACTAATGCAGTTATTGAACCAAGACTTTCTGATCAATGGTTTTTATTAACAAAAAAAATTGCAAATCCTGCTATTCATGGTGTTTTAAATTCTAAAGAAATTGAAATAATTCCTAATAAATTCAAAAACGTATATCGACATTGGATGGAAAACATACAGGATTGGAATATTTCAAGGCAACTATGGTGGGGTCACCGCATTCCAGCATATTATTATGGCGATGACAACAAAGATTTTGTCGTAGCAATCAATCCCCAACAAGCGATTGAAAAAATAAGAAAATTAACTAAAAATAATAATCTAAATATAGCAGATATTTCTCAAGACGAGGATGTTTTAGATACTTGGTTTTCTTCGTGGCTTTGGCCAATCACTGTTTTTGATGGAATACGTAAACCCACCAATAAAGATATCAAATACTACTATCCAACTCAAGATTTAATAACAGGACCTGACATTTTATTTTTTTGGGTAGCAAGAATGATAATGTCAGGTTATGAATATCGAAAATCACCACCTTTTTCAAGAGTATATTTAACAGGTCTAGTAAGAGATAAAAAAGGGAGAAAAATGTCTAAACAACTTGGCAATTCTCCAAATGCTTTAAAACTAATTGATAATTATGGAGCAGATGCAGTAAGGGTTGGTTTGATGTTAAGCTCCTCTGCTGGGAATGATTTACTTTTCGACGAAAGTCTTTGTCAGCAGGGGAAAAACTTTGCGAATAAGATTTGGAATTCTTATCGATTAATTGAGGGTTGGGAAATAGATGACCTTAAACCAACTTCAAAAGTATCAAATGAGGCAGTATTATGGTATGATAATCAGTTTCAAAAAACACTAAAATTTGTAAATGAAAATTTTGAAAAATATAGAATTTCGGATGTTTTGATGTCAATCTATAAATTGATTTGGGATGATTTTTGTTCTTGGTTTTTAGAGTTGGTCAAGCCTTCTTACAGAGAAAGTATTGACAAACACACTTATGATAAAATAAAAACCATGTTTGAGAATAACTTAAAAATTTTGCATCCTTTTATGCCATTTTTAAGTGAAGAAATATGGCACTTTATTGCTCCTAGAAATAAAGAAGAAGCCTTAACAATAACATCATGGCCAAAAAATAAAAAATTTGATCAAAGGCAGATTGAATTATTTTCTTTAGCGAAAAATGTAGTTGCAGGAATTAGAAATTTTAGAAAACAATATAATATACCTTTTAAACAAACTATAGATATTTATGTTACAAAAAAGAAAAAATCCTTACCCTTTACAGAAGCTATTAAAAAGCTGGGAGGAGTTAATTCAATTATTTATGATACACCTAATGAAATATCTGGTGGTACTTTCCGTATTGACAACTTTGAGTTTTTAATTCCCTCTAAAAATATTAATGATATCAATTCAGAAAAAATGAGACTAGCAGACGAATTAACATATATCAAAGGTTTTCTAGCTTCCGTAGAAAAAAAGCTATCTAATAAAAACTTTGTAGAAAATGCTCCAAAGCAAATAGTATTAAATGAGAGGAAAAAAGTATCAGACGCAAAAGAAAAAATTAAGATACTTGAAAGAAGTCTTGCTGCTCTTTAGTTTTTATGACCTATGATTTGAATCCCACCTTTGACCGAGTCATTAAGTTTAATATCAAGTGGAGTGTTCAAGGGCAAAAACATATCTAATCTAGAACCAAATTTTATAAATCCTGCGTCTTCTCCTTGAATAACACTACTACCTTCTTTTGCATAATTAATTATTCTGCGTGCTACGGCTCCAGCTACCTGCCTGTAAAGAATTTCACCGAAAACATTATTACTTATTACAATGGTTGTTCTCTCATTAAGCTCGGATGACTTTGGATGCCATGCTACCAAATATTTACCTGGATGATACTTGCTAAACTTTATTTTACCACTGACACAATATCTAGTAACATGAACATTAATGGGTGACATAAAAATGGATACTTGTAGCCTCTTGTCTTTAAAATATTCTTTTTCATAAACCTCTTCTACAATAACAATTTTTCCATCTACAGGAGCAATTATATGATTTTCATTTCTTTTTGTGTTTCTTTTTGGATTTCTAAAAAATTGCAGGACAATGATTAATTGGAATAGAGCTAATAGTTGAATTATAATTTTGAAAACAAAAATATTACTTAATCCAAACTCTGCTAAAAGACAAGTTATAGTTGCTAAAAAAAACGAAATGATTATTATGTTGTGCCCCTCTTTATGAAACATAATTTAAAAACATTAAAAATAAAAAAACGAATGGTGCTGAAAATAAAACGCTATCCATCCTATCATAAAAACCACCGTGACCAGGAATGAGTATTCCACTATCTTTTTTTAAAGCTAGGCGTTTGAACTTTGATTGAATCAAATCACCAGTTGTAGAAGTTCCAACAATAATAATTGATAATAATGGGAATGTCCATTTTGGATATCCTGGATGAAACTGTACTAGTAAAAAACTACTTAAAAAACATAGAACACCACCTCCCAATAATCCTTCCCACGTTTTTTTTGGTGAAATTGAAGGGAAGAGATTTTTTTCACCAATTAGTTTGCCAACTATATAGGCAAAAGTATTATTTACCCATACCATGATAAATAAACTTATCGAAACTCCATTCTCAATATTTGATTTTAATGAAGATGTTGCAATTATGAAATAACACGAAGAAACTGGATAAAATAGTGTAAGAGCAGTTTTTTGTAAGGGTTTAATTTTATTTTTTTTATTAGAAAACAAAAAGAAAATTAGCAAAATGGATATTGAGGTGCTAAAAGCTAATAAAGATAAATGCAGGTAAGGGTTTAGTTTTTGGTTATAAAATTGATAGATTATAACACTAAATAAAATAAAAGGTACGGGACTTTTATATTCAATAAGTTTTTGAAATTCGTACAATGTGAAGGAAGAGAAAATAAAAATCAAAATAATGTAACTCAAATCAGAATATAAAGCAGCACTAACAATTAAAGCAGAATATATAATGCCAGAAATAGAACGTATGACTAAATTTTTCAATAATTTATATTTTAATTAATTCATCAAGCAAAAGTAAAAATCAAAAAAGGGTACAAACAACACGATTTTAAAAATCTTCAAGTAACAAATATATGTTTTTTGAATCGGTCGTTTGACTGGTTATTTTTTCATTCTTTTCATTTTTTGAAATTGCTTTTAAAGTGGTAATATTTATTGGAAAATTATTTTTGTATTTATTTTTAAGATTAGTCATAGCTTCACTGACATCTTTTGAAAATTGACTTATTTTAGCAGAAATTAAAATTGTTTCGGGAAGCTCAATAAGCTTTAGATGTTTTATTTGTTGATCACTTAGCAAAATTTTCCCAGAATTTGATATCAAGTATTCACACTTAATTAATAGGGCTTTGAATTTATTAAGTTTTGCAAAAGTTTTATTTAAATAGCTTACATTAAATAATTCTGATATTTCTTTATCAAAACAAACTATTTCCTCTAAAGTCCAACTATTTTCAAGACAAATTTTATCAAGATTCGAAAAAACAAGTTCCTTTGAATCGTTATACAAGAAATATCCACCATTTGATGTAAAATTTTTAACAAATCTGATGTCTAAAGGATCTTCTGTTTCAGGAAGATATGGACTTTTTTTTGGTTTAACTGAATATTTTTTTCCGAAAAAAAAATCCCAAAGTCCCATTTATGAATTTATTTCTTTTCTTTTGAAGCTTTAAATTCTTCTATCTTCTCATCATTTGTCTTGTAAGGTCTTTTACCCAAGATTATTTCTAAGTCATCTTTGAAAATAACCTCTTTCTCCAATAATCGGTCCGCAAGCTTTTTCAATTTGTCTTTTGAATTTTTTAAAAGTGTAATTGCTCTATTATACTGTTTTTCGATAATTTTTGAAATCTCTTTATCGATAACTTGAGCAGTTTGCTCTGAATATGGCTTTGAAAAATTAAAATCAGTTTGACCTGAAGAATCATAATAGGTTATGTTACCCAAGGTGTCATTCAAGCCATAAATTGAGACCATTGCTTTTGCCTGTCTAGTTACTTTTTCAAGATCACTTAAAGCACCAGTAGAAATCTTATTAAAAATTATTTTTTCTGCTGCTCGACCACCGAGTGCGGCACACATCTCGTCAAGCATTTGTTCTGTTCTAACTATTTGTCGTTCTTCAGGTAAATACCATGCAGCTCCTAAGGATTGGCCTCTTGGAACAATTGTTACTTTCACAAGTGGAGCGGCATGTTCTAAAAGCCAACTTATAATTGCGTGACCAGCTTCATGATAAGCAATAGTTTCTTTCTCTTCAGGTGTAATAATTTTATTCTTCTTTTCTAATCCACCAACTATCCGGTCTACAGCATCAAGGAAATCTTGCCTGCCAACCGATTTTCTGTTTTTTCTCGCAGCAATTAATGCCGACTCATTGCAAACATTTGCGATGTCAGCTCCTGAGAATCCAGGAGTCTGTTTTGCTAGAAAATCGATATCCAAACTTTTAACTACTTTAAGTGGTTTGAGATGTACTTTGAAAATCTCTTTCCTTTCATTTAAATCGGGTAGATCAACATAGATTTGTCTGTCAAAACGTCCAGCTCTCATCAAAGCCTTGTCGAGAACATCAGCACGATTTGTGGCTGCAATTACAATCACATTTGTATTTGTGCCAAATCCATCCATTTCTGTAAGTAATTGATTGAGTGTATTTTCACGCTCATCATTAGAACCAGTAATATTACTTTTCCCTCTTGCTCTTCCTATAGCGTCAATCTCGTCAATAAAAATAATGGAAGGTGATTTATCTTTTGCTTGCTTAAATAAATCTCTAACCCGTGAAGCACCCACACCAACAAACATTTCAACAAAATCTGATCCTGAAAGAGAAAAAAATGGAACTTTAGCTTCTCCAGCAACTGCTTTTGCTAAAAGTGTTTTTCCAGTTCCTGGCGATCCAACGAGCAATGCACCTTTTGGAATCTTACCACCAAGTATTGTATATTTTTTAGGGTTTTTGAGAAAATCAACTATTTCTTGGATTTCTTCTTTAGCACCTTCTAAGCCAGCTACGTCTTTAAAAGTTACTTTAACATCTGTATTTTTGTCAAATAATTTAGCTTTAGATTTACCAATACTGAAAATTTGGCCTCCAGGTCCTCCTGCTCCACCACCAGACATTCTTCTCATTAAAAAAATCCATACCCCAATTATAATAATAATGGGTAAAAAACCAATGATGGTGTCAAGCCATCTATTTTCGATTGTTATAAATTCTAATCGAAAATTAATACCATTGCTTCTCGCTTTCTCCAATTTTTCTTCAAACAATTCTAGACTTCCTACTTCGAACTGATAATGAGGACCTTTTGTATTCTCCTGACCTAAAATATTTTTACCAACTACAGCTTGATGTTCACTGCTTCTTAGGGCATCAGGAGTGAGTGTTACTCTAACACTGCTTTTGTTTCGAATTACAATCACTTCACTCACATCTCCAGAATTGAGATATTTTTCAAAGTTAGAAATGTTGGTTTTACTGATTGTTTGCCAATCATTTCCACCAAAAAGACTAAGTCCTAGCAATACAAAAATAACTGCGCCATATATCCAGTAGATATTAAATTTAGGTGGGGTTGTTTTCTTCTCTTTCATAGTTTTTCAATAATTCGAAACAATAGGGGTATTTATTGCATCACCCCAAAGTTCTTCGATGTTATAAAATTTTCTTATTTTTTTTTGGAATATGTGGACAACAATATTCACATAATCAATTAGTACCCATTCAGCAATCCTTAATCCTTCAATATGTGAAGGTTTTTCTTTTAGGATTTTACTTACAGATTTACTTACTGAGTTTACAATTGAAGAAACTTGGGTGTTTGAATTGCCGCTACATATAACAAAAAACTCACACGGACTGTTATCTATTTCTCTTAGATCAATTTTATTTATATCTTCTCCTTTCATTTCTTCAATACCCTTTATAATTTCACTCAAAAGGGCCATTGTGTTTTCATTTTTATTTGTCATTAAGCTATGCTCTTTTCTACAAATTTATTACATTTTATGTCGATCAGCTATCACACATGAGCAATTTTAGGGTAATCAAACTTAATGCCATACCATCAACTAATGATTATTTAAAAAAAAGATATAAATCTGGTAAACTTCTTGACGGTGATCTAGTCTGGACTGAAAACCAAACTTCAGGAAGAGGACAGCATAATAAAAAATGGATCTCAGAACCTTTTAAAAGTCTTACTCTAAGTATTTATAGGCAATTCAATGGTCTTTTAATTAAACCTTTCAAATTAAACGCTGTTGTTTGTTTGGGAATTATTTATGCTTTAAAAAAACTAAGTATACCAGGATTGTCAATAAAATGGCCTAACGACATTTTGTCAGAAAATAAAAAAATCGGGGGTATATTAATCGAAAACTTTTTTTATAAAAGCAAAATAAAAGCTTCCATAATTGGTGTTGGATTAAATTTAAATCAAGATAAATTTGAAAAATTACCCAAAGCAACCTCTTTGAAAATAGTTACAGGTGAAAAATGGGCTTCTAAAATTATTTTAGATGCTCTAATCCCTGTTCTCGAAGAATACCTCTTCATTTTTGATTTTCATGATTCATCAATTTTAGATCAATATGAGAGTATACTTTGGAGAAGAAACAAAACTGTCTTTTTTGATATGGATGGAAAATTGCATAAAAGAAAATTGAAAGGGGTTGATGAATCGGGTATGATAATTTTGCAGGATCAGAAACAAATGATTAGTAAATTTGATAATTCACAAATATCAATTCAATATGGTGACTAGTCAAATCAATTATTCCACGCCGAAGGATCTTTTCTCCAAGTTTTTAATCTTTCCTTTTGAAATGCTGAAATTTCACCTTCACTTTCAGCTACACTCAATAAATGTTCATAATCGCACAAGGTTTGCAAATTAATATTTTCCTTTATAAACGCTTTTTCTGCCATTTCGAATCCGTAAGTAAATAGGGCAATCATACCAATAACGTCTGCCCCAGCATTTCTGATTGAATTAACTGCATTAAGACTACTTTTGCCTGTACTAATTAGATCTTCAATTACCAAAACAGGTAGCTTTGAGTTTAAATGGCCTTCTATTTGGTTTTTTTTACCGTGTTTTTTTGGTTCGGGGCGAACATATATGAAAGGTAATTTTAATTTATCTGCTACAAGCATTGAGATACCAATTGCACCTGTAGCTACCCCAGCAATAATTAGTGGATCACTATGCTCCTGAGCAATTTTTTTTGATATAATATCACTTAAATGAGATCTAATCTTAGGGTATGAAAGTATAATTCGATTATCACAATATATAGGAGATTTCCAGCCACTAGCCCATGTGAAAGGATTTTCAAGATTCAATTTTATTGCATTAATTTGCAGAAGATGTTTAGCTGTTTGTAGAGCTAAGTTTTTATTGAAAATCATACACAAATGTATAAAGTTTTTTATAATCAGAAACCCATTCATTTTACTTCAGACTTAAGTAAAAACTCATCTGTCACCCCACTTTTTTTTTTAAAATACACTGATTCAAAGTCAATTATAAAGGCACTAAGAGACAGTGCTGTAGAGAGAGTCTATTTATATCACCACAATGAAAGGAAAATAGAGAAACATTTTTTTAAGATTTTCAAAATAGTTGAGGCTGCAGGAGGACTAGTTAAAAATTCAGATGGTGCTTATTTATTTATTTTTAGAAATAAGAGATGGGATTTACCCAAAGGGAAGGTTCAAAAAAACGAAATTATTAATGAAGCTGCAATTCGAGAAGTTATTGAAGAAACTGGAGTTAAAAATCTGAGAATTAGAAAACCTTTACCTACAACATATCATGTGTATAAAGCAAATAAAAAGTTTAAGTTAAAAAAAACTTACTGGTTTCTTATGGAAACTTCTTATACCGGTAATCTAGTTCCACAAATTGAAGAAAATATAGATCTAGCTATTTGGAAGTTCCCAGAAGAAATTCCAAAACTAATGAGAAATGCATATGAGAATATTAAACTTTTAATCAATAAACTTGATTAATTCATCTACTATTTTTTACAGCCTCAGGGACAAGTGACGAATAATCTCCTTTATGAAAAATGATTTCCCGTACAATGCTACTACTTATATACGAAAAGTCAGCAGCAGTTAAAAGAAAAAGAGTCTCAATACCAGAGAGTCTACGATTAGTTTGCGCTACACTTTTCTCAAATTCAAAGTCAGCAGGATTTCTGAGCCCTCTTACAATTGCAGTTGCATTTACATCTTTACAAAAATTTATTGTTAAACCTTGAAATGACAAAACTTTAATCTTTGGTTCTTTATTATGGGTTTCTAAAATAAATTTCATCCTTTCATCTAGACTGAACAAATAATTTTTTTCTGAATTTTGGCCTACTCCAATTATTAATTCATCACACATAGGTAAGGCCCTTTCTATTATATCTTTATGTCCCAATGTCATAGGATCAAAGGATCCAGGAAATACAAATCGTTTCATTTATTATTTTTATTCTATTGTTTGGATTAAAATTTTAGATAAGAAATCAGATAAATCCATTTTCATCGCTTTAATTTGTTGAGGAATTATACTTTTATCAGTCATTCCAGGTACTGAATTAACCTCAAGTATATGTGGGATTTTATCAACAATTATAAACTCTGTTCGCACAAACCCTTTAAGTCCTAACCTTGAGTAAATTTTTTTTGATAAATCAACTAATTTTTTTTCTAAACTTTTTTCGATTCGAGCAGGTGTTATTTCCTCAGATTGACCCTCATATTTTGCAGCATAATCAAAAAAATCGTTATTAGGTATTATTTCAGTAATTGGAAAAACTTTAATTTCATTCTCATATCTTGCGGTGCCAACCGATACCTCCAGACCATTCAAGTTACTTTCTAAAATGAGTTGAGTGTCATATTTAAATGCTTCTTTAATTGAAGCTAGTAAATTTATCTTATCGTATACTTTAAAAATACCAAAACTACTTCCAGATCTGTTTGCTTTAACAAAACAGGGTAGGCCTAAATTTTTTATTATTAAGTCTGCATCAATATCATCATCTTTATCGATTGTAAAATATTTTGCTGTTGGAATTTTCCATTCTCTAAGAACCGAAAGACAATCTCTTTTATTGAATGTTAAAGCAGCACTATAGCTATCACAACTAGACAATGGAATATCGAGAATTTCACAAAGTGCAGCTAACTGACCATTTTCACCTAACGATCCATGTATTAGATTTAATATTAAATCAATTTTTATAGTCTTTCCATTAGATGTAAGCTTAAGATCACCCTTTGAGACTTGGTAAATATTTCCCCTATCGTCTTTTCCTGTCCATTTACTTTTTTCAATAATAATTAAAAAAGCTTCCCATTTATTTCTATCCAGATTTGAAAAAACTGTCTTTGCACTTTGAAGTGATATTTTATGTTCGGATGAATAACCTCCACAAACTACTCCTACTTTTTTCCTAATCATTTAAATAGAATATAATGCAAATGTATGTGATTTCAAATCAACCCAAAAGCATCGGTTTTATTATCTTAGTATTTCAAATCACTCTATGAATTTATTAAGATTTTTAATTAGTAAATCTTTTTTTAAACAATTGTTTTTTGCAGCATTATGTTCAGTATTTCTTTTTTTGGTTATTTACTTTGGTCTAAATATTATTACCAAACACAATAATTATCAAAAGGTACCTGAATTGCGAGGTATATCTCTTATAAAATTGTCTTATATTCTAGAAAAAGAAGGATTACGCTTTGAAATAATTGATTCTTCAAGATACATGCCTTCAATGAAGCCCTTGACAGTAATATCTCATATACCTTTTGCTGGAAGAGAGGTTAAAAGAAATCGTAAAATATACTTAACTGTGAACCCATCAGGTTATAGGAAAATCACACTTCCTAACATAATACAAATAACAAAAAGAAATGCTGTTTCATTATTAAAATCAGTTGGTTTTGAAGTTGGTGAATACACCTACAGAGATAATATAGGAAAAGATATGGTATTAGAAGTTTTGCATGATGGTAAGATCATTGAGCCAGGAGTACTTTTACCAAAAACTACTAAAATTGATTTGGTATTAGGAAATGGAAAACGATAAAACGGTTATAAATGAAATTGAAAATATTTCAGATGCAATATTTGAACATTTTTCATTTGTTGTTGACAAGGGGCAATCTCCATTGAGAATTGATAAATTCTTGATGGCAAGAATCGAAAACGCTACTCGTAATAAAATTCAACAAGCTGCTAAAGCGGGATATATATTTGTTGGTGAAGAACCTGTCAAATCTAACTACAAAGTAAAAAAAGGAGATAAAATTAAAGTTCTTTTTGACCACCCTCCCTATCAAAATTTACTAAAACCAGAACCTATAGGTCTCGAAATTATTTATGAAGACGATGCTTTAATAGTTCTTAACAAACCTCCTGGAATTGTTGTTCATCCGGGACACGGAAATTATTCAGGTACTTTATTAAACGGATTACTTTACCATTTTAATCAATTGCCAAAAAATCAAAACGGACGTCCTGGTATAGTACATCGAATTGATAAGGACACTAGTGGACTTTTAGTAATAGCAAAAACTGAATTTGCAATGACTAATCTTGCAAAGCAATTCTTTGATAAAACTACTGAAAGAATTTACAACGCACTTATTTGGGGAGATATCAAAGAAGATAAGGGCACTTTTAAAGGAGCAATTGGTAGACACCCGAAAAATCGTTTGCAAATGAGTGTTTATGAAGATAATTCAAAAGGAAAAGAAGCGATTACTCATTTCAAAGTATTAGAACGTTTTAGATATGTTACACTTGTAGAATGTCAACTAGAAACTGGCCGTACGCACCAGATTAGGGCTCACATGAAACATTTTGGCCACACCCTTTTTAATGATTCTCGTTATGGAGGAGACTCAATTTTGAAAGGAACAAGCTTTTCAAAATATCGACATTTCATAGAAAATTGTTTTAAAATTTTACCGCGTCAAGCGTTACATGCCAAAACACTTGGCTTCAAACATCCGGTTACGGGAGAGGATTTAATCTTTGATTCGCAGTTACCAAAAGATTTCATGGGTGTTCTTAAAAAATGGCGAAGTTATATTGCTAGTAAGGGTATATAAAATTTTAAATAGCATTAATTTTACACTTCTTGTTTAGACAATTAAAACCTTGTAAATTTATTCTAAAATTTGTCGCTCAATGAAAATAGTAATATCTCCTGCAAAATCTCTTGACTTTCAAAAACCATTACCTACTAAACAACACTCAATACCTGTATTTGTTAATGATGCAGAAAAAATTAACAATTTACTCAAAAAAAAGTCACCAGAATCGCTACAAAAATTAATGAATATTTCTGAAAAATTGGCTAATCTAAATTGGAATCGGAATAAAGCTTTTCTTAACTCTACTAATAAGAATAATCACAGAGCAGCAATTTATACTTTTAATGGAGACGTTTATGAGGGTATAGACGCACACACGCTAGAAGATAACAAAATAGATATTATGCAAAAAAAACTGCGCATTTTGTCTGGACTTTATGGCATTTTGAAACCTCTTGACCTTATTCAGCCATATCGACTTGAAATGGGAACCAAGCTTTCGGTTGGTAACTCAAAAGACCTATATCAATTTTGGAAAAAAAAGGTTACCGATAAATTGGTAAATGAACTAGAAAGAAATGAATTATTGGTAAATCTTGCCAGCAAAGAATACTTCAGTGTTGTTGACACTAAGGTTATCAAGTCTCCAATTGTTAGTCCAGAATTTAAAGACTTTAAGAATGGAAAACTTAAGATAATTTCATTTTATGCTAAAAAAGCAAGAGGTATGATGGCTCGATATCTAATTGAAAAAAATGCAAAATCTTTAGATGATATTAATTCATTTGAAATTTCTGGTTATAGACTCAGCAATGAAGAGACGATAAATAAATTCAATCCTGTTTTTATTCGTTGACTCCAAAAAAGTTATCCATCTAAAGTCATTTTTATAATTACTGAAAACTCAGTTGAGTTTTTTAAAAATCTTTTAGTTTTGGATTTATACCTAATACATTTTGATTGATATAAGATTCAAGAAATTTTTCGTCTATACAACTTTTACCACTTAGATCATTTGGAGTAAGAAGATTAATTAAATCCAATTTCAAATACTCTTCTAGCATTGGTATTGAAAGCGGAGCAAAACTATAATGCCATGGCTCATAATTAAATCCTTCTCTTTTTGGACTGTCTGTGTAAGGAAGGTAAAAACCAAATCGGTTTGCATTTTTTTCCATCCATTCTCTGAGTCTTACGTAAGGTCCATTTTCATGAAATTTTTCCTCAAGAAGCAGATCACCTTCCTTTGGTTTTTTTCCATCAATTATATCAATATCAGTCCCCCAATGATGTCTTGAAGTTCCTGGAAGTGTCGAGTATTCGATTATTTTATTTATGTTCTCCTTTGGACTAATTCCTTTTTTAGCATTTGAGTAAAACTTTCTGTTCCAAATAAATTTTTGTCTTTCATATGATCGATATGCTGAAACAATCTCAATTTCAATACCTTCCTCAAGTGCAGCCTCTCTCATTGCTACAAATGCTTTTCCAGCCTCAGGGAGAAGTCTTATAGATTCGTCATAAAAATTTAGTTTGTCCTGGCCTAACAAATCTTCTTTTTTAAACCTTGTCTGATTCAAAAAAGTTAGTGACGTTAGAGCTATAAATAAATAAGTAAATCTAGTTATCATCCAGATATCATTTTTATAAAGCGTTGGTGAATGCCAATGGTATTAATCTCAAACGGATTACCAATAGGTTTAAAACCTCTATCTAAGTAAAGATTATTAGCAGAAATACGACCATTAAGCCATATGTATTTTGGATTTATCCTTTTTATTGTTTCTTTTTGAGCATAATTAATAAGTTTTGATGCAACTCCCTTACGTTGATATATAGAAGCCACAGCAATACCTCTAAATTGAGCACCTTTTGAATTTTTAAATTGAGATAAGTCCTTTTCATAGATACTTATTATACCAATTATTTCTTTATCAACAAGTGCGCCTAGATGAAATGTTCCTTTCGAATTATCCCCATCAAAATGACAAGTTTCCAATGGTTTACCTTTCCGAAGCATTTTATGTCTTAGAGGGTAACACTTTGAAACTTTTATACTCAAGATCTCAACTTTCATTATATATAATTATTACTCAAGCGGTAGTTGTCAAATATAAATTATCTTTAATGTAAGAATTACTAAAATTAACATCTGAACAAATAAAGCGAAAATATTAATTTAGTTTTTGTGCATTTAACTTCAATACTATATTAAGTAATTTATAATGAAACAACTTTTTATTTTAGTTTTTTTTATTTATTCATTTTTTTCTGTTGTTTGTCAAGAGCGAAGACCTATTAAAGGACAACTACTTTACAAAAACACAAAAGTTGTAGCTGCGAATGTGGTAAATAATACTGCTCAAACTAACACCATCACAGACAGTGATGGTGCTTTTGAAATTGATGTTCTTTTAGGTGATGAAATCATTTTTTCATCTGTTCAATATAGAATACGATCTGTAAAAATAACTGAAGAGATTTTGTCTAAAAACAGACTTGTAGTCTCAGTAAATGAAAATATTAATGAATTGAAGGAAGTAGTAGTAACAACTGATGATGTTGAAAAGTTCTTAGATTTAAAAGAAGAGGAGTTCAAGGGGTTTGATTACGAAAAAGATAAATCATCACAACTTGTTAATAGGGCATTTAACGATCGACAACTTTCTGATGGTATTGATTTTGTAAATATTGCAAAGCTTTTAACAAGAGCATTTGGAAATAAATCATCTGATGAGCAAATGCGTATGAAACCAAGTGAGGTTTTACCACTTGTTTTCGAAGATAGTTTTTTTGAAGTTGATTTGGGATTAGATAAAAGTGACATAATTACTTTTTTAGAGTTCATAGACAATAGAATGAAGACTGGAGAACTTCTAAAAAAAGATAAAGAATTTCAATTGATTGATTTCCTAATAAATGAAAGTAAGGAATTTAAAAACGACTTAAAGGATTAATATTTATGAATCTATTATCAATTTTTTTATTTTTTGTATATAGTATTTTCATTCCAAAAAAAATAGAACATAAATTTTATGTTAGTACAACAACAATTGAATTTAAAGAAGAGAAAAACGTAATTCAAATCACATGTCAACTATTTATAGATGACGTTGAAAAGTCGCTAAATAGATATCAAGAGGATATTAAATTAGCCCCTGACTCAAACAAGCTGGAAATAGATAAGCTTTTAAAAAAAAGCTTAAAAAAAAGTATACTTATTTTAATTGATGGGAAAACTCTTGATTTAATTTATATAGGGAGAGAGTATAAAAATGATATTTTGCAGTGTTATTTTGAAGCAAATGCACCAGTATCTTCGCTTAACTTATCAATTGAAAACAGAACTTTTTTTGATTTGTTTGAAGATCAACAGAATATAATTCACTACAAAAATAAATCTATTAGAAAAAGTTTTTTGCTTTATAGTGAAAATGATAGTGCTACTTTTTCATTATTTTAACTCTGAAATTACTTTGTATATTTGACCAACCTAAAAAAATGGTATGAAAAAACTTAACATTCATCTAATTTACCTTATTGCTTTTAATTTGATCTTACTTAAAAGCCTTTTTGCACAAGCTCAACAGGGACATACCAATCAAAATAAATTCAGACAGCTATATGATGAGTTTGCTGAACCAAACAAATATCATAATGCTTCTGGTGCACCTGGGGTAGAGTACTTTCAACAAAAGGTAGACTACGTTATGGATATTGAATTAGATGATAAAAATTCCAAATTGTATGGGGAAGAGATAATAACATACACTAATAATTCTCCTGACAATTTAACTTATTTGTGGCTACAGCTTGATCAAAATATTAGAAAAAAGGATGCACCATCCCTATATAAAAACAGTTCGGGAAACTCTTTTACTCAAAGGCCCTCCTCGTTTTTGAAAAATTATATAAATGGATCTTTTGATGGTGGTTTTAATATCGAGTGGGTTCTGGATACTCAAGGTAATCCTTTAAAGTATACTATCAACCAGACCATGATGCGAGTTGATTTACCAGAATCTCTTTCTCCGAATGAAATATTTAAATTTAAAATTAAATGGTGGTATAATATTAATAATCGATTGGAATATGGTGGTCGTTCAGGTTACGAGTATTTTGAAGGTGATGGAAATAAAGTTTACACTATAGCTCAGTTTTTTCCAAGACTTTGTGTTTATAATGATGTTGAGGGTTGGCAAAATTATCAATTTTGGGGTAACGGAGAATTTGCATTGGAGTTTGGAGATTATCAGGTTAATATAACAGTTCCATCAGATCATATTATGGAGGCAACGGGTACATTACAAAATCCTAAAGAGGTCCTTACCAAAGAGGAATACAAAAGATTTATTGCTTCCAAATCAAGTTTTGAAAAACCCATTATAATCGTCAATCAAGATGAAGCAAAACTAAAAGAGTCAACTTTTTCAAAAAAGAAAAGTACATGGCGATTTAATGCAAAAAATGTAAGAGATTTTGGATTTGCTACATCTAGAAAATTTATTTGGGAAAGACAAGCATTAAAAATAGGAAATCAAAAAGTGATGGCAGTTTCAATATATCCAAAAGAGGGGAATCCACTATGGGAAGAGTATTCAACTAAAGCCGTTATTCAAACGTTAAAAACATATTCAAAGTTTACTTTTGATTATCCATATCCAAAAGCAGTTTCAGTACATGCAAGGAATATAGGAATGGAATACCCTATGATATGCTTTAATTTTGGAAGACCAGACGAAGATGGTACATACTCAGATAGAACTAAATTTGGAATGATAAGTGTAATTATACATGAAGTTGGACATAACTATTTTCCAATGATTGTTAATTCTGACGAACGTCAATGGGGCTGGATGGATGAAGGGCTTGATACTTTTGTTCAGTACTTGACTGAACAAGATTTTGGTATTTCATATCCAGATGCTATTGGTAATTTAGAAAAATATCCTTCTAGAAGGGGTGATCCAAAAAAGATTGTTCCTTACATGGCTGGAAATCAAAATTTTATCTCCCCAATTATGTCTAACCCTGAAAACGTTTATCAATTAGGTCCAAATGCATATGCTAAACCAGCCACTGCTCTAAATATTTTGAGAGAAACTGTTATGGGCAATGAAGTTTTTGATCATGCATTTAAAACCTATGCGCAGAGATGGATGTTTAAGCATCCTACACCCGAAGATTTTTTTAGAACTATGGAAGATGCGTCAGCAACTGATTTAGATTGGTTTTGGAGAGGCTGGTTTTATTCAACAGATGTAGTTGATATAGGTGTTAAAAATGTCAAAAGATTTTATTTCTCAGACACTCCAGATGAAAAAGCTTCAAATAGGCTTAAGGAATTTGGTTATGATTTAAATAATCTTCCAGATATGGTTTTCAAAATTGATCAAGAAAGTGATATGTTTAATTCAGAATTAGCTGATGAGAATGCAATAATGGGTTCACAAATACTTAGGGATTATTTAACTGAAGAGGGAATTGATCCTAATACCAAATCACCAAAATATTTTTATGAAATTGAATTTGAAAAACCAGGTGGTTTAGTTATGCCTTTAATTGTTGAGTACAATTATGCTGATGGAACCTCTGAACGTGTCTCATATCCGGTTCAGATTTGGAGAAAAAATGATTCAAGCGTAAAAAAAGTTGTTGCATCAGACAAAGAGTTGGTTGGAGTTACTGTTGATCCAGACCTTGAAACAGCAGATGTAAATTTAGATAATAATAATTGGCCAAAGCGTGAGACACCATCAGATTTTGAAAAATTTAAAGAGAGAATAAAGGGATAGTAACTATGGTAATCTATGAGTTTTAAGTAATTTTTTAGATGTTATATTTGTTTGAAATCAATCACATTTTATTGTTTATCAGTGGGGCAGAAATTGTTTTTGTCTTTTTTATAGTATTATTAGTTTTTGGTGCTGATAAGATTCCTTCAATTGCAAAAACCCTAGCAAAAGGGATGACTCAAGTCAGAAGGGCAACTAATGACATTAAGAATGAAATACAAAACAGTGTAGATGTAGAAAGTCCAACAAAAAAAATTACTCAAGATTTTAAAGAAGAAGTAGATAAAGTAAAAAAGGATTTTGATGATCTTGGGGATTCTATTAAAAGAGAACTTTAAATTACCCAGCATAATGATAATCCATCTCTAAAGGGAAGCAATAAGGTTTTAATTCTAGAGTCTTTTTTTAGTTTGTCATTGTATTTCTGAAGTGCCATTGTACTCTCATCATTGGAGTCAGCTTTATTAATTACTTTTCCGTCCCACATAACATTATCGGAAATGATTAAACTACCAGGTTGAGTTTTATTAAAAACTTGTTCGAAATAATTGATGTAATTGATTTTATCAGCATCAATAAAAACTAAATCGAAAGGGCCATCAATTTTTGGTATTATTTCTAAAGCATTCCCAAGATGAGAATGAATTTTATTCTTATATATACTTTTATTAAAATATTTTTTTTGAATTAAAACCAGTTCCTCATTATGATCTATTGTATGAAGTTCTCCATTTTCACCAAGACCCTCAGCTAAACATAATGAAGAATATCCTGTGTAAGTTCCTATTTCTAGTATTTTTTTAGGTCTTAAAATATTTGAAATAAAACTTAGAAGCCTACCTTGCAAAGGGCTACTCATCATTCTAGGTTGTAAAATTTTTTGATGGGTTTCTTTTTCTAGTTCTAACAATAGATCAGGAATTTCGTCACTATTATCTAGTGCATAATTTGTCCATCGCTCATTGAAAAAAAGGTCTATATAATCATTCGGATCTTTTAGGTCTTGCATATTTGAATCTACTAAGAAGTTTAGTTTCGGAATAGCCATCCAAACCATTAATTGTTACAATACCCGCTTTGTCAAGTTGAACCCAACCATCATCTAAAAGTAAAGTTTGAGAAACATAAATATGTTCAATACTAGCTACAATTAATATAGTATCGTTTTCCTTAATGTGGTATTCGTTTTTGAAGCTGCAACCCATTTGCAAAGGAGATTCTTTAACAAAAGGAGCCTGCCAGTTTTCTTTTTTTTCTACCTCAAAATTTGTCTTATCAAATTCTGATATAAAATCTGGATATTTGGCAGAAGTATGATGAGCGTCAGAAATGACTTTTTTTGTTACAGCATTTAATGTAAATATACCTGTTGACTTAATATTACTATAAGTGTGCCTTGGAACTGTAGTTGGTCTTAAGATAAAACCTATTAGAGCAGGGTTACTTCCAAGATGAATAACTGAACTGAAAATTGCTAAATTTTCTTTACCCTCTAGTGATTGAGAACCAATGAGATTTGCTGATTTATATCCAGTTACACTGTTTATTAGATTAAGGCGATAAACTTTGGAAAAATTTTTAAAGTCACTTGAATTGAAATGATGCATTAATCAGAAATAAATTTGATTGAACTTTAATGTCAGATTAAGAATTTATTTTTTTATCGAATTTTAAAACAATAAATATTATTATGCTGATAGCAATGACTAAGGAACCTATAAATAAATAATGGTCTGAAATTTGATTTGTTGAAAGGAAACCAGAAATAATCTTTTTATCTAAGAAAGAAATAAATAAACCAACTGGAATAAGAATTAAAATAATTATTAATGGTTTTGAAAAGTATTTCATTGTTTATTTTTTAGATGCTAAATACTATAGTTTTCATAAATTTAGTGAAAATATCAAAAGATAAACTTGATGAATACAATTAACATTTTTGTATGCATGTTGGCAATATTTTTCTACCAAAACCAAGATGTTCAGGGCTTGTGGATTACAGAAGATGATGAAACAGGAAAGAAAAAATCTGAGGTTTTAATTTATAAAGAGGGAAATAAAGTCTATGGAAAAATAATTAATCTCATATTACCCGAAGATAAAGGTAAACTTTGCCTTAAGTGTAAAGGTGAAAATAAAAATAAACCTATAGAAGGACTTGTGATTTTAAAAGACTTAATTTTGGAGGACGATACATGGGATAGTGGTACAATTTTAGACCCAAAATCTGGAAAAATTTACGACTGTTATATTTCACTTGAAGACGACAATACACTCAAAGTAAGAGGCTTTTTAGGATTTTCTCTTTTAGGTAGAACACAGATTTGGAAGCGCAAACTTGATTAGTTCTATTTAAGAGTTATATATGATTAGCAAAAAGTTTTGTTATTCTTATTTGTATATTGTTAATTGTTAATCAAAAACCAAATATTATGAATGAATTTGAAATTTTTCAAAATGCAAACTTAAACTTTATAAATAATGCTATTTATCTTTTATGTGTTATTATAATGACTGCTTTAGCATTTTATCTAATTAGAAGAACCAGAGAATTAAATTTACCTACTTATGCGAAAGGTGTAATGACTTTGTTTTGCGTTTGTGTAATCTTTTTTGGCTTACAAGTATCGTCTTACCTAGTTTTAGCTCAAAAGGGGATGTCTTTACAATTATCTGAATTGCAAAATTCCGGTGTAGAATTGTCTTCAAGTGCAATAGCTACTATAGAACGTTATGGGCATACTGCCGATATGGGTCCTGTAAGTTTGGCTCCAGACTTACCCTCAATTGTTATTTGGGCAACAATCGGCTTCATGTTTATTGGTGGAATTTGGTTTAAATATCCTAATCAGAAATAGTATTTAAAACCCTTCATATTCAGGGTTTTTATTTACGTCGTATATTTATGAATATTTTAATTTTTAGGTGATTTCACAATTAAGTAAATTTTCCACAAGCTCCGAAATATTAATTAATTCGAAGGTAGACAAAGTGTGGACTCTCTTAACAAAAACCTCGCATTTAGAATTAGTTCATCCATTTTGTAAATCACACAAAAAATTAGTTTGGGATGATAAAAATAAAATAGATCAACTTACTTATATAAATGGATTAACATATGAGCGTAATTTCTACAATTTTGAAAAAAATAAGGGGTTTAAATTAATGATTGGAAAAAAAGACGGGAAGAAGTCTAGAGTAGTTTGGAGATTAAATCCTTTAAATGAAAAAACATATCTATCAATTAGAGTCACCCCTTATATCTCTGAAAAATATCATTTAATTACATATAATTTTTTATTAATATTTTACATTCTCCCTTTACTAAAAAAGTATTTAAATAGTGTTACCAAAGGGATTAAATATTATTTGGAAGAAGGGCTTTCAGTAAAACAAAATCAGTTTGGAAAACATAAATGGTTTTCTAGCTAGATTTTATTTTTTTTAGTGTATGGTTTTTCAATACCCACATGTTAGGATCAATAATAACATTCAATGGCTCTTTATCAGCCTTAATCTTGTACAATCTATTTAATTGTTTTAGATTAATTTTTTCAATTTTATATTCATTTTCACCATAATCAATACCAATTTCGATAGGCATTTCAATTATAACATTGCCTTTTTGAACTTGTTTAAGTTCTAGAGTAATTTCTTTCAGATTTTTTTCATATTTCCAAACCCCATCTAAAACTAAGTTACCTGGTTTATAAAGCCACTGATCAAAAAACTTAGTTAAATCTTTTCCTGAGATCTCCTCCATAATAGTTTTGAAATCTTTTGTTGATGCATTTAAATCTTTATATTTTAAGTAATATGCTCTTATCCCTTTCCAAAATATTTTTGTGCCGAGGAGTCCTCTCAACATATGCAATATCCAGCTGCCTTTTTGGTACGTTTGGACACTGGTAACATCTTTCATGTCCTTTAAATCATTGTGTATAACAGTATAATTAGGATATTTTTTATGAAAATTATCAACTGTTTTTTTACTAGATTTTAATCCTTTAATAAATTCATCTCGACCATATTCATGTTCGATAAATAATAATGTAAAATAAGTAGCAAAACCTTCACTAAGCCAAATATCGTCCCAACTAAATTCTGTAACAGAATTACCAAACCATTGATGTGCTATCTCATGAATAATTACATTTCTCCATCTTTCATTTCTGTCTCCTACAACAGATTTATCACTATACAAAATAGCTGATGCTGCCTCCATACCTCCACTAACACTGTTGGACTGAACATTTGCTAGTTTTTCATATGAAAATGGACCTATATTGTTTTCATAAAACTCAAGGGCATTTTTAGTTGGATTTGAATAATCGTAAAAACCAGCATCTCTATCTTGTTTAAAAACCCAAGTTTGAAGTGATTTACCTTTAAATTCATCAAAATATTGAATAGCAAATTCTGCAACACCCAAGACATAGAGCCATGGGGCAATAGGAACTGATTGTTTCCAATGAGTTAGTAATTTATTGCCATCTAAATGTGTCTCTTCAATTTTTAAACCATTTGAAATTACTTGATAATGGTCTGGAGCTGTTACTACGAATTCACATTTAGCTTTATCAGATGGATGATCAATTAATGCAAGCCAATGTCTTGCTCTGTTTGGCCAATTATCACTAAAAAAAGTTCTATCACCATATTTATTATCTCCTATATAGAGTCCCTCTTCTGGTATTCCTCTATAAATGATTTTAAACTGAACCCTATCATTTTTTTTTGACGCAGTATTTAGAAAAATATATAAATTATTATTTTCATGAATAAACTTTAGTTTTTTATTATTAGATAATAAATCAATAACCTTCATGCCTTTTCCATTACTTTCATTTGATGCATTAACTAAATCCAATCTTATTTTCTTTATACCATTTTCTTTAAATCGAAGATCAATAATTTCTTCACAGAAAATTTCATCTTTTTCATCAGATAAGGTGATGTTAAAAACGTAATTCAAAACATCTATTTTCTGATTCTTTGGATAGGGGTCAGAGTTCGCATAACAAATGCTGTAAGGAGTTGAAATAACCAAAAACAAAAGCAGAAACAGAGATATAATTTTATTCAAGATTAGAATAATATGTACTGGTTTATTTTTCATTCGGAAAGTCAAAATGTTTAGGTTTTAGTAGAATTAAAATAAAGTTAGAATGAATCAAAAAATAACAATTTTTTATTCACTATTTTTTTCAGTTATTTTAAAAGTAGTTTTTCTGTTTAGACTATGGAAATACTCTGGTCTTTTTGAACATTTAATCTCTTTAATTTCAGCATTCGAAATTGATTTTTGTACTTCAGTTAATTTTTCAGTTGCCTTTTCATAAGTATCGAAAATTCCAAGGTTAACTTGGTAGTAAATATTAACTTTTATTATTTCGACTGATCTAGGATCTAACGATTTTTCTCTTGCAAAATTATCAGCGCTTATTTTATTGCTGAAAAGCCCAACCGCTATAGTAAATTTATTTACAGAACTTCCCTCTACCTTATTTTCACCGAAAGCTTTTTCTTCAATTACTGTTTTAAAATTTAGTCTTGTTTTTATATAATTACTTATTGTTTTTGTTCTTCGCTCACTTAACTTTTGATTATATGTTCTTTTACCTTGACAGTCAGTGAATGAAGAAATTTCAATTTTTAAATTTGGATTATTGTTTAAAATTTCAGCTATTGAATCTAATCTAGGCATAAATTTCTCTTTCAATTCGTATTTATCAAAATCAAAATATATAGGTTTTAAAACATTCTCGTAGTTTATTGATTTTTGAAAATTCTTATTTTCTAATGTAACTTTTATTTTGTCAGAGTTTCCAAAATCACTAACAATCCTATAAGAAAAAGAATCTTTCTTAAACTCATTAGAATTTGGATTATACCAGAAAGTACCATTTGGATTTAAATTTAATTTTCCATTAGTAACATCATTAACTATTGTGACTTTTAATGGGACAAGTTGAGCTAAAGGATCATTTTTTTTCATTTTTTCTATATCATTTTTTAAAACGTTACTAGATCCTACTACAAGAGTATCTGTTCCAAAAAAATTGTAAGAATCTTCCTCACCTTCAATTTTAGGTATAAACTTAAAGGCATATATATCGTCATCACCTTTACCTCCTTTTCTATTAGAACTTATAAATCCAGTTTTGGTTTTTATATCGATTGAAAAAGATGTATCGTCATATTCTGAATTAAAAGGCTTACTTAAAATATTATTTTCCCAGCGATTATATATTTTATTTGTTGCTAAATAAATATTAAACTTTTGATTGGAACCTTTATTAGAGGAATAAAAAAGATATTTATCTGAAAAAATGAAGGGAAAAACTTCATCTTTTTCAGTATTGATATCTGGTCCCATATTTGTTATTTCACCTACAATCTTGTCATCTTCTATCTTAACATAGTAAAGATCCATACCACCATATCCTCCGGGGCGATCACTTGAGAAATATAAAACTTTACCATCTGGCGAAATTGTTGGATGAATTGAAGAGTAGTCGTCGAAGTTTAATTCCAAAAGTTTTGGAAGTTCTTTACCAAATTTATCATAGGGAATTTGAAAAATTGCTAGTTGAATATTTTTAATTTTTCTAACCTTGTTTGTAGTCCTTGTCAGATATAACATTTTAGTTATAGGGTTTAATGAAATAGGACCGTCTTGGTAGATAGAATTGAATCTTATATTAAGTTCGTTAGCTGACTTAGTTTTGAATGTTGAGGTATCAATTTCGGTTTTATACAAGTTGTAAATCTGATTTATTGATTTAATTTTTTTCCGAATGTATTTTTGATTGCCTAAATAGAAGATTGATCCCTTATCTGGATCAATCATAAATGCACCAAATTCAGATTTTTGAGTATTTAGGTTTAAATTTAAAACTTCATAATTTTTTGAATTTATACTTGTTTTCAGGTCAGTATTATCATTAATAGGTATTCTTTTAGCCTTTTCAATGTATTCTCTAACCAGCTGTTTGTTTTCAGGTATCAAGGAGATATAGTCATAATAATCAGCGACATTAGCATAATCTGATTGAACCAGAGGATCTAAAACCTTTGCTGCTTCTTCAGTCCTTTTTATATTTTTTAATGACTTAGAGTAAATTCTTACAGTATTTGGAAAAAGTGAGTCCTCTATATCAGATAACCTCTTAACAACTTTTGCAAAATCTTTATTTTCAAAAAAATATTCTGCCCATTGGATATTGTAATTTAAATCCTTGTCAGTTTTATCTGATTTTTCTTGACCCAGACTATAAAAACTTATTAAAATTGATATTATAAAAGCTACTTTTTTCATGATTAGAAAATTCTAGGGGATCTTAGCACACCGAATGCTCTTGGATTAAATTCGTAACGGAGTAGAAACTCGTGAGAATAAGTATCTGTAAAATTTCTTATCCCAATTGAATTTGAAAACACATAACCAACACTAAAACTGTTGCTAATGTGAATTCCTGCAATAAGACCAACACCGGCTCCCGATTGAATGACATCATTTGATATGCTCACAAGGTTTTTTAACTGAGGACCAAGCCATATAGATTTGTTAAAGTAGAGTAAAGTGCTGAAATCATAAGAAATAGGACTTCTACTTGTAAATTTTAGCAAAAGACTTGGCTTTAATTCAATGGAATTAGATAATGATATTAAACCACCGGTAATAAAGTAGTTGTGTCGGATTAAAAAATATTTTTCATCTTGAATCATTCTAGGTATTGAATATCCAAAATAGAACCTTGGTGTGTGATAGTAAAACCCAAAACCAATATTCGGTTCTAATGATTCAGGGATATCATTTGTATATAGAGTATAATCTTGCTGTTGTTGTGGGGAGAGTATATCACTATTAAAATCGAAAAGTGAGGCTGACAACTTTAAACCAAGGCCTAAATAATGTTTTTTATCGTTCAATTTTAGTTGATAAGCTAGATCTGCTGCAAACTGTGAGCTTTCTAATGGACCAATCCGATCAACAAGACCAGTTAAGGAAAAACCAAGATTTTTATTATTTCTAGAGCCGTTATATGCAAAGCTGTGAGTTACAGGAGCTCCCTCAAAACCAACCCATTGGGATCTGGATAAAAATGTAAATGATGAATAGTTTTTTGAACCAGCGTAACCTGCATTAAAACTTTGGTGATTAAACATATACATGTTAAAACTTGATTCTTGCTGACTAAAAATAACCAAAGGAAGCATCAAAAAAATTGAGCTAAAATATCTTAATATTTTTTTTCTCTTTATCATCTTTTAATGTAAATAAACCCTTTATGTAATTCTCCTCCTTCACTTTCTTCAAAGAAATAAAAGTAAACACCCTCTGGAAGTAATTTCGAATTATCCCCATAGCTCATGTTAGGTGCACCGTCCCAATCATTTTGATAGTTTTTCGTTTCATATACTTTTTGTTCCCATCTATTATAAATTATTAATCGGTGGTCTGGAAAAGCATCTATACCTGAAATAACAAATAAATCATTTATTCCATCACCATTTGGACTAAATGAATTTGGAATAAAAAGTTCCTGAAAAACAAGTTCTATTGAGTCAGTTAATACTGGGACTGGACATGAGCTCAACAATTGCTCAACTTTCAGCCTAAATTTATATCCAACATAATTTTTATTTGGATTAGTAAGTTCTAATTTTGGAGTATAAACTCCTCTGAAATCTATATCCTCACTTAAATCAGTCCAATCTTCAAAATCTCTTTTTATCTGCCACCTAAAATAGTAGGAAGAAGCAGAATAAGGATAGCTTAGCGTTGCAGACTTTCCTGGCTCTATTTCAATAAAACTTTGATCTGGTGATAAAATTTCAGGTAAATCTAAGACCTCTAAAAAGTCATAAATCCCATTATTATTTAAATCTTGAGGTATTTCGTTATATGAATCTTGGTTCAACACGAGTCCATTACTATCTACAAATAAAATAGAATCACCAATAATCCCATCATTATTTTGATCAATAAAACCAGCTTCAACAACATCATAACATCCATCATTATCGCTATCTCGGTCAATACTGTTTGGTATACCGTCTCCATCAGTATCTCCATCAGTTTCTATTTCATCTTTTATACCATCGTTATCGTCATCTTGATCTACACTATTTTCAACACCATCTGAGTCACAATCAGGAGAACTTGTAACAGGCTCTGTAACGCTTTCGGATTTGAAACTGCAATTATTTTCAGGGTCTGTGGAATCCTCATTCTCTTTTGAATTTATAACACCATCTCCGTCTATATCATTATCGCACACATCTCCTATACCATCTTTATCTAAATCAGATTGGTCATAATTGCTAGTAAGATAGCAGTTGTCAAGATCGTTTCTTACACCATCACCATCCAAATCATCATTATCTTCATTAATAACAACAACTGATGTTGGTAAAACAGTTCTATATGTAATATCAGAGAGAACATCGTCTATAGATATGATAATTTCCGAGCCAATATCTCCATCAATTATTGGATCGTCTTTACCTGTTACAATTATCTCTTGATTAATATTCCAATTATCTTTTGTAAAGACTAATTCAGTAAAATTGATTATCAGTTCTGTATTATCAGCAACAGTTAAGTTTAAAAACACATCTGTATTTATTGCTGAAGTTAAACTTACACTGAGTATTGAAGTTGTTCCATTCTCAGAGACATTATCAGATAAGTTAAAAACAATTTGGGCAACGTCATCATCCTCATTTGTTAGAGTTGGATTTGAAACATCATCTGCTCCTATAGCATCGTAAAAAGGACTAACAGATGTAGGATCTCCTGTAATCAGAATTAACTCTTGGTTTCCATCTGCAAAAAGTTCGTCTATTCCAGTAATTGTAACCACATTTGAACTAGGATTATCCCAATTATCAGCAAGTATAGTAATACTATCTGCAGATAAGTCCATCTCATTTGCTGGGCCATCAAGACTTAGAGGTATTGTTACACTTTCCCCACCATCAGGCTTTGACAAAAGACTAAATTGGACAACTACATAATCTCCAGATTCACTAGTTGAGAAATCATCATTTAAAACTGTTAAAATTATTCCAGGAGAATCGTTATCCTGATTTGACATGTTGACATCATCAACTGTTGACCCATCCAGCAAACCATAATTGTCATCAGTAGATGATACATTACCAGTAATAATAATATAATCAGCAGCACCATCACTCACAGGAGGATCGTCGTCCACACCAGTGACAGTAACTAATTGTGGAATATTCCAGTTAGTTGCATTGAAGGAAATAATAGAGGTAGATAAAACTCCCTCCAATTCATTAGTCGAAGTTAATTCTATAAATACATCACTTAAGGGCTCAGTAGTTAAATTAATTTCAAATGAACCTGTATCACCAGATTCACTAGTTAAATTATCTAAAACATTTACTATTATATCTACTACCTCGTTATCTTCAGTAATCACATCAACAGACTTGTCTGCGGCTCCTGTAAAAGAAGCATCAGAACTTGAGCTTACCGAACCAGTGATAGTAGAGGTTTGATTTTCATCGAAAATAAAGTCATCTACAACTTGTAGATTTATAGTTTGTGGAATATTCCAATTAGTAGAATTAAAAGTGACAGTAGGGTTAACAATTGTTGCTTCTGTAGAATCATTCCCAGAAAAATCAATAATAACATCAGAGGAAGGAATAGCAGTTAACGAAACTGTAAACGTAACAAGGTCACCAAGTGCTTCTTCTTTTAGATTTCCACTAACATCACTTATAGTAAAGTCACCTAAATCATCATCAATTGTCAAAACTTGTCTGTCTTCAGGGGGTAGTGATAAAAATGCAGGATCAGAAGCGGCATTTATTCTAGCCGTAATTGATGTATTTTGATCGCCATCAATTAAAAAATCATCCACACTATTGATAATTATTGTTTGTGAAACATTCCAATTGGAATTTGTAAATGTTAAACTAGTATCACTTAGAGTTTTTTCGGTTGAATCATTATTTATTATATCTACAAAAACATCATTTACAGGCTGCTTTGTTAAAACTATCGAGAATTCTGCTGTAGCAGGATCATTTTCAGTTACAAAGGCGGGATCTACTATACCTCTTTTTCCAGCTGAAGGTGAAATTGTTGAAGACTCTGAATCTGTAGGTAGTTCAACGCCACCCTCTCCAGTTGTTACTTCATCTTCAACTGTTCTAATAACCTGTGAAACATCCCATCCAGGAATATCATTGTTAAAAATTGTCACACTATAAGTAGAAGTTCCAAGAGGAATAAAACAATCATCGCTAGAAGGGTCAAAATCTAGAACTAAAGTAGCAGTCACTGTTCCATCAACCAGAGGTTCGTCTATAGCATCAAGATTTATTGATTGTGGAGTATTCCAGTTAGAATTATTAAAAACGACAAAATCTTGGCTTACAACGTAATGTCCTGTTGGGCTAACAGTAAAATTAATTTGAACTGTGTCACTTGGAGTATCTGATAAAACGATTGTGAAGGTATCATTTGAAACACCTTCATTTAAGACCAATGGCATCCCGCTAGGTGTAATACCAGGGTCAGACAAATCAAGTGTAACTGATGCCGAAAATGTAGCACATACATATTCATCCTTTGTTATAACAGCTCTAAATAAAGAATTATCCATCGCAAAAGGAGGGGAGGTTAGATTTAAAATATTTGATGTGACACCAGAGTAGAGTGCATTATTTGCTAAATTCTCCCAGTTGCCACTTGTACTATTTAATTTTTGCCACTGGTAATTTAAATTTGTTTGAGTACTTGAAACAGTGAACGAAGTGTTGTCCCCATTACAAACTAAAACATCGAGTGGTTCTAGTGAAAAAGAAGGCGCCTCAGAGAATTCTAAAAAATCTCTTACAGCATTTGAATTTCCGTCTCTAGGAGTTGTATAGCCTTCACCTTGATTGTTTACTCTACCAGGTTCTGCGCTCAGTTCATTGTCCACAGTTACTGGATCTGACCCTAAATATCCATTCGAATCTCCATCAGTAAAACCCGCTTCTCTTGTATCAAAACAAGCATCTTCATCACTGTCGTGATCATAAGCATTCGAAATAGTATCTGAATCAGTATCTGTATTTAGATATTCTATAGAAAAAACACCGTTAAATACCACATTACCTGAAGCTGTTGGTGCGCCCACTTGTGTTAAGGTGATTTCTCTTACTCCATCGGCTTGGAATGAGAATCTATTAGAATTATCGGCATCTCCGTCAAAAGTGAAAAGTATTTCACTTGAGGTATATGTGACAACTCCAGAATCATATACGTTATTTTGATTTGTGTCAACTTTTAGCTCATCACCCGGGTCAAGCATTGTTAGAGTTAATGAGGTTGGAAATATGCTCACCTTATAAGTGTCTCCTGTAATAAAGGTGTGGGCAAAATTAATATCCTCAAATAATTTAATATTTACAGGTTCTGTAAACGAAAGTTTGTACGCCCCTGATTCCCCTGGTGGAACAGTCAGTTGAAAAGCACCTGAGGTTTGCCCTGTCATATTTACCGTTCCAGGGTTGCTTCTTGTAAATGTAGATGAAGGAATGGAATTGTTAGTTGATAAATCTGGAAAAACCAAAGTAGGGTCATTTATATCAGAAAGATTAAGTGAACTTACCAGTCTTGATTCAACGGTATTATATATACCATCATTATCAATGTCAACATCTATATTATCGTAAATACCGTCAGAGTCAGTATCTACAGGACAATTACTCACTTTTTTTGGATTTGATTCTAATCGATAGGGATCACTTCCAGAACAGGTTATTACACCTATTGCTTTATAAAAGCCTACTTGTGTAGGAGTAACAGTCTGAGTGTCCCATCCTGCAACAGTAGTGTAGTTTACTGCTCCTTCACCGTTCCAATATTCCCATTCAACAGAATCAAAATCAGAAAAATTTGTAAGGCTTAAGCTAACATAAGGAATACAGTCATTTAAACCCGTTGCACCTGCTTCATTAAAACTACTATCTGGTGGAGACGGAAATCCAGAGTAAAAAGCGCCTGCTGTTGCACTACCAGAAGAATTATAATAGGCTGCATACAATTCGGCTTTACTTCCATCAGGGTAATTTGAGAATATAGAAACGTTACCCCTTAACCCTTGAATTTTATATGTTGTATAGTTTGGATTTCCTATGACTGTTCTTCCAAAGCTTTTTACGGTTCCGGTTGCTGCTCCGGTAATATTATTTATTGTTACATTATTATCAGTAAAATTACCAGTCCAAGTTGGAGTTGGGGTATTTTCATCACTAATAGTAACTGAGGCTGTTGCTGGAGCTACAATTGTTAAAAAAGTATTCCAAGTTCCTCCTGCAGCATCTCTTATATTTGGAATGGTTTCAATTGTTTCATTACTTGTACAGCTGAGTGGGGGCACAAACCACAAATCTGTATTAGCAGAATTTCCATTTGAAATAGCTTGATAAGCATAGGCTTTTCTTGAGGTTCTAACATAAATATTTCCATTACCAGAATATTCATCTCCTTCTATAGAATGATACTCCCCTGCTGCAAGTGTTACAGTAGCTGTAGTTTCACCGTTTAAAAAAACTTCCGTATTATCTTCATGAGCAACAATAATTGCATTGTCATAATCATCTGTACCACCAGTTGGATTTCCTTTTATAAAAATAAATTCAGTGCCTGCTTTATCAAGGCCTACAATTTGATCTATTCCGTGGTCGCGACCGTTTTGTGTATCTGTCATGCTTCCATTAGCACCACCAGATATAACAGCTATATTTTTACTAGATTCAATTGACATACCAACAAGCGCATCTCTATTTGCTATTGGATATGGGTAACCTTGATCAGCAAGATCACCGGTCGGAGGATCTTCTACAACATCAAATTTAGCTGCTTTCATAGCTACAACAAAAGTTTCAAATTGATCGAGTTCTACAACAATATCATTAATATTTCCTGCATCATAGGTTTCAATAATATTTTCAATATCTGGAAAACCACTTGCTGCTGGTATCATACTAAATATGTCACTAAAAGTTACTGTAGTAGTTCCTGCTTCCACTGCCATAACTGAAGCAAAGTTTAAATAATAATTAGAGACTGGCCTTCCATTGGTAAAGCCTCCATTTCTAAAAGATTTTCCCAACGCAGCCTCACCTTTACTTACCAGACCACTACCTTGAGCATTCGCTCTATACCTAAGATTTACATAAATAGGAGCATCTGCTTCTATGTAAAACCCTTTATTAGACATTGGAGTTCCACTCTCTTCTGCTTCAATAAACAGTTGGCCATAACCTGCATTATCAGCTAAATAGCGGTTAATATTATCGACCCTTATGTCTGCAGGCGATAATTTACTAATAACACCAGTAGAACGAGTTGCAGCACTAATTGGAAGAGGGTATATAGAGTAAGTTACAGATTCAGTACTAGCAGTTGTAATATAAAAATATTGTTGTGACATATCATCTGCGGCACTACTTCCTAGACCAGCTATTTCTTCAGAAGCTGGTATAGGAGGAATATAGTGGTATCTACTAGCCTGAGAAAAAACTGCAATTGGAATTAATAGCAGAACAAAAACCGATAATATGTGTCTGTAATTTAGATACATAAGTAAACCTTCAGTACAAAAATATTAAATATATAGTAAATCCAGTTTTTAACGATTTAATATTAAAGGCTTTGATAAGTATCTAACCTAATAAAACTTAACTGTAAGGATCAATTTCATTTATTAATAAACCAAGGGAATTTTTTATTATAACCTATGGTTTTCAGTGATTTTTTATCAAGTTTTAATTTGGGAAGGTCAACTTTGTAATAATAGCCACAAACACATGTATCACAAGAACATGGCGCAGTATTTCCGATCAAATCTTCAACATTCATGGTTACTATTTTAAGTAAAAGCCTAATAATTTACTGAATTTATACTGATTTACAAAGTTTTGTTTAAGAAATTAAATTTCTACGAATGTAAAATATGGTTATTAAGTCTTAGGGAACCAAACTTTTTGGGGGAGGGAGTTCCTTAAAAACTCCCACTTAAAATAAAAAACTAATTTATGATGAAATAACCAATTTTGTATAGAAGGATTGGTTATACAAATTTATGAAAAATAATTATTAAATATGTTATAGGTTAGTTAAAATGAAGAAATAACTTAATTATATGAATACTATTTAAAAATAACTATTATAAGTAATTCTTAATCTAGTTTTTAAATTTGTCATTATTTTTAGCCTAATTATAATATAAAATTCAACCAAATATTATCTTTGAAATTCGTTCCGTTAGCTCAGTTGGTTCAGAGCACTGCCTTGACAGGGCAGGGGTCGTTGGTTCGAATCCAACACGGAACACTAAATTGTCTACAAAATTCAATAAAAATTTAAACCTTTTCTAAACATTTTTTAAATTAGACATAATTCGCATTTTAATTAACCATAAAAACAATTCACATGAAAAAATATATTTCATTTTTTACTTGCATACTTCTATTTTCTTGTTCCTCCGAAAGCACAAATGACGAGGATATGAATGAAGAAACTATTGTTGAAGAAGACCCAGGAATGGGACTAATTATAAATGAATTTTTAGCTAGTAATGATACCTGTTGTGCAGATCCTTCGGGAGATTATGATGACTGGGTAGAGTTGTATAATGATTCTAATGAAGCTATAGACTTAGGTGGAATGTATTTTACCGATACCATAGGTGATGACGATCCTTATCAGATTCCAGACACAGATCCTTCTTTAACAACTGTTCAGCCTAAAGGATATATTTTAATCTGGTGTGACGACGATCAAGAGCAAGGACCTTTACATGTCAGTAATAAATTAAGTAAAGGAGGAGAATCTATAGTTTTAATTTCTCAAGACAATCAAACAATAATTGATTCTTTATCTTTTACAGAACAAACAACCGACGTATCTATGGGTAGAGATCCAAACAATGTAAATGAATTTATATTTTTTGAAAATCCTACTCCTGGATTACCTAATAATTAAAATTTATTAAGACTTTTTTATAAGTAGGCCAAACACTTTGTTTGGTCTATTTGTTATTTAGTTCTGCTATATCCTGGGTACTAAAAACTTCTAATCTGTCAGAATTTTTTGATAATGCAGCATCTATCATAATTTTTGCTAGGATTTTTACTGGTAATGGCTTTTGTGATTTAAAAAGACCAATTTTATTTAACCTATTAAAAACTTTAATACCAATTTTCTCTCCTCTTCGAGCAAGATGGGACTGCCTTATTAATGTTGGAGGTTGAAAAATTTGGATTTTGTTGAAAGGAAGTTTTTTAATTGATTCCTCTAGTTCGCCTTTTATTTTTGGGTAGAAAAAAAAAGAATTTTTATCTGCTCCTGTTGAGGATACTAGTGAGTAATTTTTTGTTCCATTTTCAACAGCTATTTTGGCAAATTCGTATTGATAGGTATAGTCAACTAAAAATTGCTGTTTTTTACCTCCCGCTTGTTTAAGTGTTGTACCCAATGCTGAAAATAAAATATCACCTGATAGAAGCTTTTTAATTTTATTTAATTCTGAAAAATCAATTTTATACTTAAATAATTTTTTATTGTCAATATCTGGAACTCTTCTTCCAAAAACTGAAATTTTATAAAAATTGGGATTGTTTAATAATTCCTTTACAAGCTCTTTTCCTGTTGCTCCTGTTGAACCTAAAATTAAAGCATGTAATTTTCTATTCATTTGAATTCCAAGTGAGGGTTAATTAAATTCATTAATGCACGGTGCTTAAATATAGTTTATAAAATTTAATCACGCTTGTTTTTTGTAAATTGAAAATCACTAATTATAAAATCAATTAAAATGAAAAAACTTTTTTATTTAGTATGTATTTTAATGGTAAGTATATCTTATTCTCAGAATACATTTAGACTATGGCATTTTAATGCCAAAGATGGAACAGAGGAAGCTATTGGTAATCTTTTAGCTGAACATAATAAAGATGCAGTATTTAAATCAGGGGGTGTTCAGGTTGAAAGAATTTCCTATGGAGATAATATGTGGACCCATCGAGTTGTCGCATTTGGTGAAGTTGGTAAAATTGGAAGATCAGATCTTAAGGAATTTCAACAAGGTTTATTTCTAGAGAAAATAAATAATTTTGTTGAAGAGTGGGGACCTGCTTACGCAGGAAGATTTAAAAGCTTTTTTGGAGGGGTTCCAAAAGACTTTCCTTTTATCCAAATTTATGACATCAAGCCAAATGATCCGATCGCATTTCAAAAAGCGCATGACAAATTTGTAAGTAAGGCTTCAAAAATTCTAGGTGACAGACCAGTAGGTTTTGGAACCTATGATATTGGCTCACCTAATGGTGCTACTCATTGGGTAGTGTTAGGTTCAAATGGGTTCAGTGATCTAATTGATCAAAAGCAGCAGTTTGAAGATAAGCTAGCAAAAGAAATGATGGAATGGGGTCAAACAAATGGTGGGGTAGAAATCAAATCAAATTTCACCATTCAGGTATTAGCAGCATTTGGCGAGTTTTAGAAAACAAACTTGAAAGTTAAAGGCCCTTGAAAATTCAAGGGCTTTTTAATAATACTTCGTGGAGTTTAGCTCTTCATCATGTTAAGCCCAAACCAAATGATTCCGATTCCACCAAATATCATCGAAACTGCCAAAGCCTTTAATATGTTTTGAAATTTCATTTATTTTTAAAATAGACACCAAATATACATTTCAAAAAAAAAAAAAATAAGAAAAGTATTACTGCATTAATACTTCAATTACAGTTTCTGAAAAAATTATTTTACTAGTTTTCCGTTTTTAACCCACAAATCGTCACCTACAATTACTGTAGCGTCAGTAAAGAAATTCCACCTTACGTATCCTCCTTTTACTTTACCTCCAAGTTCTGTATTATCACCAAGAGATAATCTTATTACTCCAGATCCATATCCATAATAAGGAATCCATGGATCTTTTTCTGGAATTGAAAGAAGAGGATTAAAGCCTAAAGCGAATTCTCTGAAATATTGACCCGCTTCTCCAGCTAGCTTCAATTCTTTTAAAACCGCTTCTTCACCTTTATTAGCAGAAAGGTTTTCAATCTTTCCTTTTTTAAAAGTAATTACTAATCCTTCGACCTTCTCACCTTGCCATAAAGAATTTGGAAAAGCAATAGTTCCTTCCACTGACTCTTCAATCGGAGCCACCCGAATAGCTCCAGCAGGTAATTCGATTTCTCTGTCAATTAAATTTTTATATGTCTCCTTTTTATATGAGGCATCTCCATCTTGTTTTGTCACTGGGCGATTTCCGATTCTAAATTTAATATCTGTACCTAAAGGTGTTGTAACTTTTATTAAGTTTTCTCTGAGAGCATTTTCAAAAAATCGTTGTCTTTTTCCAAGCTTGGTATAATCAGTTTTAAGTAAAACATCCTGATAGTATTTACTTATTTTGTCATCCACATCTAGAAGATTACCTGATAAGTCATAAGCACCTGCCCAGTGAAAATGTATTGTCCTTCCTTGATTTTTTTTTAAGACCTCTTGCATTGCAGAATATTCCATGTGGGTTGGGTTTGCACCCGGGAGCATAATTCCCAAATCAACATTCATTAAATATTCTATTAATTCATTTTTATTTTTTCCTGTGCCTTTTTTTATAAAATCGGTTTGCCAATAATCCGGCTTAATAAGTGAATCAACTGAAAATGTACCTAGATATTGAGCTCCTGAAAGATTTATTTTTTCTTCCAAAAGTGTGATAATTGGATCAAAACTACCTGGCTTTGATATCAATAATACTTTTTCACCTTTTTTTAAATTGCTTCTTTCAATTAGCTTATCAGCAATTAATTCCAAGTTTAGAAAATATAGGGACTCATTCGATTTTGTTTCATTTGTAGGTTTGCAACTACTAACAACTAAAAAAACTATTGTATATAAAAGAGGAATTTTCAAATTTTTAGTGATTAAATTTATTTGCTGTGAAATAACTTAAAAATTAAACTTTATAAAAAGTTCATTACCACTTCTTGTTACTGCAGCTTGACCATTAGGAATTCCGAACTCATAAGCGTAAGCAACTGAGAGCCCAAATTTTGTTTTTACCATAAGAAGAAAATTTGTAAAGCCAATATTTTTATAGCCTGCTCCAATTTCAAGAAAATTTTTAAAATCTAAGGTACCCCCAATATGTGTTTGGTTTTCCCCATCAGGAATTAATTTTGTACTTATAAAAGGTTTTAATTTTGAGCCAAATACACCCACATCAAAAGAGGTTCCAGCAAGCAGATAGGTATTTGGTTTTTCTGAACCAACTAAAGCGTTGTCATTTACAAAATTAACAGGGTTTAAAAAATTTGGGATTGATGCTGAAAGAAAGAATGCTTTGGTTTTAAAAAGCGCTCCAAAGCCCAAAACTGGGAAGACTGCATTCCCATCATTCGTTATAGCAGGGTTAGCTGTGTTAGTGATTCTTTCTAGACTTTCTATATCAGTAATTTTAGATGTTGCTCCAGCTTTAATCCCTAAAAAAAGTTTTGATTCTCCGCCCATACTTAATTGATAGCTAGCATCCACTGCATACAAGGTTCTTCTGTCAATAAAAACCTTATTTGTAATTACGGAGGCTCCAAGAGATAAGTTTTTCTTTGGATTTCCGCTGTAGAAAAAATAGCTTATAGACGGAGCTTGAGCAATTCCTTGCCAGTATGAGCGTGAGGTAAAAGAGACCTGTCTACCTTCGCTCCCAACAAAAGCGGGGTTGAAGGCATTCATATTAAAACGCTCCATTAAAAGATTCTCATTTACTTGAGAAAAACCTGTTATACAAGAAATTAAAAAGATGTAAAAAATATTCCTTTTCATGATTTAAATTTAATTAAAAATATAAAGCCATCCGTCTATAATTTCTCCAGATGTCCCTCCCAGTTCTATTCTGTAGTAGTAAGGTCCTGTTGGTAGAGGCCTTCCTGTTCTAATATTAGTTCCTCTCCAATCATTTTTATAATTTATTGATTGGAATACTCTACTTCCATCAGGAGCATAAACTCTTACGCTAGTATAGGGATAGTCTTGAATGTTTA
>CACMZR010000013.1 GCA_902618245.1 uncultured Bacteroidota bacterium
AAGTCTCAAAGACTTGTTCTAATTTATTTTTGTTTTTACAATCTTTATTTAGCCTAACAACGCGTTGTTTTTTTGGTTTGTATTTTTCCTCAAAACTTTGCTCAATTATTGCTACTTTTTTTTTAATCAATCCTAAAACTAAAGGCATGACTTTTTTTGTATCTGCAATTTTTATAATCTGATCAATTGTTAGATTTGATTGTTGGAGTGCTTCATAAATAATAAATTCAATATCAGACAAATTGTCTATTTGTTTCCTTGTAGCCTCTTTAATTATAATAATTGATTTACTTTCAATCAGTAGTGCACTTGGCAAGCTTGAGCGGAGTACTTCACCCTCAGTGCACATATAATAATTTGAAATCCATTCCCAAAACTTTAGTTGTGCATTTGTCACCAAAGGATAATCATCCATTATCATTGAAATTGGCTTTGGTTCGTATGATTGAGGAGATGTAGAATGAACTTTTTTTACTACAGCGGTATATATCTTTTGTTTTCCAAATTGAACTGCTACCCTAAATCCAGGCTTAATAATAACTGCTTCTTTTTGATTTAGCTGGTAAGTATAGGTTTTTGGCAATGCTAATGGTAATATAACATCAACAAAATATTTTGAAGGTTTAATTTCCATTAATTTTTCTCTTAGGTTCTCTTTTAAATCTGCTTAATGTCGCGTTTAATTCAAATCCCAGAAGTAAAATATTTGAATTAATCCATATATACAAAAGAAAAATTAATAACGCACCTATTGAACCGTAGAGCTGATTATAATTAGAAAAGTTTTCGATGTAAATACCAAAACAATAAGTCGTTAAAAAAAATAAAAGGGTTGTCATTAAAGATCCTGGTGTAAAAAATTGATTTTTTCTTCCTTCAATTGTGCCAAAATAAAATAGAATATTTACCGTTATGTAAATAAATAGTCCAAAAAACGTAATCTGTCCAATACGAGTCCATCTAATCTGAGAGGCTATTAGAGAGTCTAAGTTGTTAAGAATATAAAACTCGAAGTAAAAAAAGATGACTACAGTTATTAGTGAAAGAAAAGCTAAAAGAACACTAACACCAACAGATAGAAAATACTGCCTAAAAAAACTTCTTGAGAAAGTAACATGGTATGAAAATTCAAAACTTCCAAAAATTGCAGAAATACCATTAGCAGATAAAAATATTGAAAGCAAAAAAACAGATGAAAGTAATCCAGCTCTTGGCTTAGTTCTTATATCCTCGAATATTTGTGCAAAAAAGCTTTGAGTTTCTGCTGGGAGAAATAATTCTATATAATTTAAAAAAGTTTGATCAAAGTTTTCAATTTTTATAAATGGTATTAAATCGATAAATGGAATTAAATTCAGAATGAAAAGTATAAATGGAAATAAAGCCATAAAAAAACTGAATGAAATGCTTCCTGCCCTGTAAGTTAAGGCACCTTTAACAATTCCTAGAATATACATTTCCAAAAGATCGTATATAGAAAATCCATAAAATCCTGGTGGTTTAATAGCCTTTAAAAATCTTAAAGCAGATTTTACAAGTGGAAATTTTAGAAATTTCATTGTTCAAACATCATGTATATTTTACAAATATAAAAGGGTTAATTATAAGAATATAGAAATGCAAATAAAATCAAAAGCATTTGTAGATTTGTTAAATGGAAATTCAACTATTATTTGTTGGTAAAACAAAAAAAAAATATTTATTAGATGAGTTAGAAGCTTATAAAATAAAGATACTGCGTTTCATTAAGTTTTCTTTTATATGCGTCGAAGAGACGAAAACAAAAAAAACTAACATAAAACAACTAAAAGAAAAAGAATACCAGCAGATACAAAAAAAAATAACTCCCAATGATATTGTCATTATATTAGACGAAAAAGGAAAGATGTTAAATTCTATTGATTTTGCTCGTGAAATTAGAGGCTACATGAATAACGGTAAAAAAAGAATTCTTTTCGTAGTTGGTGGAGCTTATGGTCTATCAAAAAAGTTTTACGATGATTTCCCCATTAGGATTGCTCTCTCAAGGATGACGTTTTCTCATCAGATGATCAGATTATTTTTTTGTGAACAACTTTACAGAGCCTTCACGATTATAAATAACCACCCATATCACAATAATTAATATGCATTTAATCTTTGCAACACATAATGAAAACAAAGTTGTTGAATTAAGAAGAATTATTCCGAAATCAATAGTTCTTTGGAGTCTTAATGATATCAATTATTTAAATCCTGTGGAAGAAACAGGTAAAACTTTGGAAGAAAATGCAAAAATTAAATCAGACTTCATTAGAAAAAAATTTGGTTTAAATTGTTTTGCAGATGATTCTGGATTAGAAATTGATTTTCTGGAAGGTGAACCTGGAGTTTTATCAGCCAGATATGCTGGTCCAGCAAAAAATAATGATAAGAATATCCAAAAAATTTGGAAAAAACTCGAAAATGTTTCAAATCCTTCTGCCACTTTTAGATCAATTTTCTATTTACACCTAAACAATCAAACCTTTCGCATTGAAGGAAAAGTTTATGGTAAAATTATTTTTGAAAAGCGTGGAAATAATGGTTTTGGATATGACCCAATTTTCATTCCAAAAGGATATAAAAAAACATTTGCTGAATTAGCAGATGATATAAAAGATCAAATTAGTCATAGGGCAAAAGCAACTTTAAAATTAATTAACTTTATCTCTAGAGCTTTTTAGGGATTAAATCCTTTCTAACACTAAAGTGTTTTAAATGATTTTTACATAAATTTAAGGCATGAGGAAGATTTGTGTTGCTGTTTTTATTTTTTTTTCGTTCAAGGGTTTTTCACAAAATGACTTTAGCGCTGTGGTTGAGAACGAAACTACAGGATTACCAATGTCTAGTGTACACGTTCTAAATCTAACAAAAGTTATAGGCGCAATAACAAATCAAAAAGGAACATTTTACATTCCAGCAGAAGTAAATGATACTTTATACTTTTCTTATCTTGGTTTTAAACCATTAAAGATCGCTGTAACAAATGATATGCTAAAATTTGGAAACTTTAAGTTTGTAATGACAGAACTTGCTTTCGCTTTAGAAGAAATAGAAGTACGCCCTTACCAGCTAACCGGGTATTTAGATATTGATGTAAAAAATACCCCTATAAATACTGCCCGGCGTTATCAAATTTCAGGGCTTCCTAATCTTGGATATGAATCTAGTGATGGAAAATTTGGAAACTTTTCTAAAGCTATTGGAAATTTGTTTAATCCAGTTGATTATTTGAATAACATGTTTGGAAGAAATGGGACTCAAATGAAAAAACTCAAGCTTATGAGGGAAGACAATGAGATCAAAAATTTGTTAATATCCAAATTTGATCGACAAGTATTAATCCAACTTTTAGGTATAAAGCGCGTTGACATTGACGAAATTCTAAGAAATTGCAATTATTCTGACACATTTATGAATGAAGCTAATGATTTACAAATTTTAGAAGCTATTTCAAGATGCTATGAAGAATATAGGGTTTTAAAGCTTTAATAGAAAGCATATTAATTAAAGATTAGTTTTGTTGAATAATTTATTTGAATTTGAACAAATTATTTTTTTTTGCAATAAACCATATATTTTCAGTACTAACGATTCTTCAAAGTTTCATTTACTTGTATCTTTGTAAAAAATAATTGAAATGTCGCTAACTGAACTCAATGCAATTTCTCCAATTGATGGCCGTTATCGCGCAAAAACAAAAAATTTTTCAGCTTTTTTTTCTGAGGAAGCACTAATCAAATATCGTTTAGAAGTTGAAATAGAATATTTTATTGCGCTTTGCGAACTGAAACTTCCCGAATTAATAGATTTTGATCCAAGTAATTTTAAAAAACTAAGAAATTTATATGAAAACTTTTCGACTGATTACGCTGTTGAGATAAAACAGATTGAAAAAATCACAAACCATGATATTAAAGCACTTGAATATTTTATTAAGAAACAATTTGATAAATTCAAAATAGGACATTATAAAGAATTTATTCATTTCGGATTGACCTCTCAGGATATAAATAATACTGCAATTCCATTGTCTGTTAAAAAAGGTATTGAAAAGGTTTATCTACCAATGTTAGAAAAAATACTTAATAAATTGAAATACTTGGTTCAAGAGTATAAGGAAATCCCTATTCTTTCTAGAACTCACGGTCAGCCTGCATCACCCTCTATCCTAGGCAAAGAAATTCAAGTTTTTGTGAGTCGCATAGAAGAACAAAAAATAATGCTTTTAAATGTTCCATATGGTGCTAAGTTTTCAGGTGCAACGGGAAATTTTAATGCTCATCATGTTGCATACCCAAAAATAGATTGGAAAAGTTTTGGTGAAAGATTTGTTGAATTAAAACTTGGATTAAAATATTCATACCCAACAACTCAGATTGAATATTATGATTCTTTTGCAGCTTTGTGCGATTCAACAAAAAGAATTAATAATATCATTATAGACTTAAATAGAGACATGTGGCAATATATTTCAATGGACTACTTCAAACAAAAAATAAATAACAATGAAATTGGCTCTTCCGCAATGCCACATAAAATTAATCCTATAGATTTTGAAAATTCTGAGGGAAATTTGGGTATGGCTAATGCTGTATTTGAATTTTTATCATCAAAACTACCAATTTCTAGGTTACAAAGGGATTTATCTGATAGTACTGTTTTGAGAAATATAGGGGTCCCTTTTGGTCACACTCTAATAGGATTTTTATCTACCTTAAAAGGTTTAGAAAAGTTAGTAGTGAACACAAATAAACTAAATCAAGATCTAAATGAAAATTGGATAGTAGTTGCCGAAGCAATTCAGACAATTCTCAGAAAAGAAGGATTTAAAAATCCATACGAGGCTCTAAAAGAATTAACCCGTTCAAATACAAAAGTTGATCAAAAAGAAATACAAAAGTTTATAGAGGAATTAAATATAGATGAGCAAGTTAAATCAAAACTTAAGTCAATCACACCATTCAATTATACTGGCCTAAAATTGTAATTAAAAAATTAGATTATAAAACTTAACTATTTAAAGACATTCAAAACTTTTATATTATTTATTTTTGTGATTATCTACTTTTTAAATGCTTAACGAAATAAAAAAAACAAGATTTAACATACTACTAATTCTCATAGTTACTGTAATTAGTTGTTCTAAAGATATAACTACTGAGGATCGTGAATTAAATCAGAATCTAGATACAGACGACTTAGAAGTTAATCTTGAAGGAGAACTACAAGTAAGTGATTTTGTATGGAAAGGTTTAAATGAATTTTATTATTGGCAAGAAGAGGTTTCTGAACTTTCTGATGAGAAGTTAAATGATGAAAAAGAGTATGCTGAGTACATAAAAAATAATTCAAATCCCAAAATATTTTTTGAATCATTGAAACACCCTGATGATAGATTTAGTTGGATTCAAGATGATTATGTCGAATTAGAAAATACTTTACAAGGTGTATTTGCAACTAATGGTGTTGAATTTGGGCTATTATATGCATGTGAAAATTGCAATGAAGTTGTAGGCTTTGTAAAATACATCTTAGAAGGTTCAAATGCAGACGGTAAGAATATAAAACGAGGGGATTTTTTTAATGGGGTTAATGGGACTACTTTAAACGATAGCAATTACATCTCACTATTATTCGGAGATGATCTAAATTATACCCTTAACATGGCCACAATTGAAAATGGTACAGTAATTTCAAATGGTGTAAATGTTGAGCTAACAAAAGAAGAAAATTTTAAATCCAATCCTATTCAAGTTAATAAAACTTTTGATATTGCTGATGGACAGCAGGTAGGCTATTTAATGTATAATCAATTTGTTGCAGATAAAAGTGATGATTTGAATGATATTTTTGGTTTATTCAATAATAAAAATATTAATGATCTAATTATAGATTTGAGATATAATGGTGGTGGATCAGTAAAAAATTGTGTTGAATTAGCAAGTATGATAACTGGTCAATTTAAGTCTGAAGTTTTTGCAGAAGAACAATGGAATAAAAAGCTTCTTTCTTATTTAGAAAAGAGATTTGGTTCTGAATCATTAATTAATCGTTTTGTTGATACATTAAGTAATGGAAGTCAAATAAACTCATTGAATTTAGACCGTGTTTACATGATAACATCTTCAGAATCTGCTTCAGCGAGTGAGCTTTTAATTAATGGTCTTTCTTCTTATATTGATGTAATACAAATTGGAGAACGTACTGTAGGAAAAAATGTTGGTTCAATCACAGTTTACGATTACGTTGATAATGAACAAACCAAAAATCCTGATCATACTTATGCGATGCAACCTATAGTTTTAAAAATGGCTAATAGTGATGGTTATGCAGACTATTCAGATGGACTGGAACCAACTAGATTTATTGAAGAAGATATAACTAACCTTGGCGTTCTAGGAATTTTAGGAGAGCCATTATTGACTTCAACATTGAACCTTATTTCTGGAGTAAAAAAACTAAAGCCTTTAAAACCTAAAATGAACAAAGAATTTTTGATTATTAATCCCCTGACGATAAGCAGGCAGAAAATGATTATTGAGAAAAAATTTAATTACTTCGAATTAAAATAAACCTTGGCCGTTTTAATTTTTTTATTGACAAATCAAGAACTAAACTATAAAATAAATCACCACTTAGTGAATTAACAAAAAAAGGGAGTGCTAGCACAAAACACGTTGTTAAACCTGACAAATTTAGAGGGTAACTAAGAAACCATACACCTAAATTACTAATTAGAAAAAAACTAAGTGAAGCGAGTAAAACTGAAGGTAAAGTAAGTTTTTTGAATTTAAATCCAATATAAGTGTTGATTGCAAAACAGCTGTATATGATAGGCATAAGAGAATGAAATCCAAGATAAATATCGGTTATAAACATACACAATAATGGGAAGAATATGGCGAATCTTTTATCCTTAAAATGAAACCCTGAAAAAAGAGCAATGCTCGTTATTGGGGCAAAGTTTGGAGGATGCGGCAAAAGTCTAGTCAGTATAGCAAGTATTAGTATACCAAAAACCATTTTTATATTAACCTTATCTAACATACTCATTCATTTTGAGTTTTAAAAATAATGTCAATCCTAAATCACTTGGTTAGATACATTTTTCTTCTTGAGTATAGATCATAAAACTCATCTTCTTTTAAACTATCTATGAATAAAATACTCTCTCCCGTACTCTTCATTTCAGGACCCAATTGTTTATTAACATTTGGAAATTTATTGAATGAAAAAACAGGTTGCTTTATGGCATATCCTTTAAGTTGAGGTTTAAAATCAAAATCAATTACCTTATTTTTACCTAACATTACTTTAGTAGCATAATTAACATAAGGCTCTTTATAAGCCTTGGCTATAAAAGGGACTGTTCTAGATGCTCTAGGATTTGCTTCAATAACATAAACTTTATCTTCTTTCACAGCATATTGTATGTTTATAAGACCCACCGTGTTCAGTGCCAAAGCTATCTTATGGGTGTGGTCTTTGATCTGCTGAACTACATATTCACCAAGATTAAAAACTGGTAAAGTTGCATTTGAATCTCCCGAATGAATTCCACACGGTTCAATATGCTCCATTATACCAATTATTTGAACATTCTTTCCATCACATATCGCGTCAGCTTCACACTCAATAGCACCGTCGAGATAGTGATCAAGTAATAACTTATTATTCGGTATTTTTTGAAGTAAATCAACAACATGAGCTTCAAGATCTTCTTTGTTGATTACTATTTTCATTCCCTGGCCACCTAATACATAAGAGGGTCGGACAAGAATAGGGAAATCTAATTTTTCTGCAAGTTCTAGAGCCTGATCAGCTGTTTGAGCAACTCCAAATTCTGGGTATGGAATTTTATTATCTTTTAATAGTGAAGAAAAACTCCCTCTATCTTCAGCCAAGTCAAGTGATTTATAACTAGTCCCGATTATTTTTACTCCATAGCGGTCTAATTTCTCTGCTAGTTTTAATGCGGTTTGACCTCCCAATTGAACAATAACACCTTCTGGTTTTTCATGCTGAATAATATCATAAATATGTTCCCAAAATACAGGTTCAAAATACAATTTATCGGCAGTGTCAAAATCAGTTGAAACAGTTTCAGGGTTGCAATTGATCATAATCGTTTCATAATCACACTCACTTGCAGCTAAAACTCCATGAACGCAACAATAGTCAAATTCAATACCTTGTCCTATTCGGTTGGGTCCTGAACCAAGAACTACAATTTTTTTTCGTTTTGTTACCTTACTTTCATTGTCACTTGCGGGGCTATTACCTTTGAATTTTACCTTAGCTTCAAAAGTTGAGTAATAATAGGGTGTTTTTGCAGCAAATTCAGCTGCGCAAGTATCAACAAGTTTATAAACTCTTTTAATACCATATTCTATTCTTTTTTCATATACTTCACTTTCTAAACATTTTAACATATGAGCTACTTGTCGGTCAGCAAAACCTTTCTGTTTTGCTTCGAGAAGCATTGCACTATCAATCGTACTTAAATTAAACTTCGATATCTGTTGCTCTAACTCATAAAGCTCTTCATATTGCTTCAAAAACCACATATCTATTTTTGTGATTTCGTGAATTCTCGAGAGTGGAATACCAATTTGAATGGCATCATAAATTACAAAAACTCTATCCCAACTCGCAAAAGTTAATTTACTTATTATTGTATCATAATCTGTATAGCTTTTACCATCTGCCCCAAGACCATTTCTTTTTATTTCAAGTGATTGAGTTGCTTTATGGAGTGCCTCTTGGAAAGATCTTCCTATTCCCATAACCTCTCCAACAGATTTCATTTGTAATCCCAAAGTGCGATCCGATCCCTCAAATTTATCAAAGTTCCATCTAGGTATTTTTACTATTACATAATCCAAGGTGGGTTCAAATAAAGCTGATGTTGATTTAGTGATTTGATTTTCAAGTTCATCCAAATTATATCCTATAGCAAGTTTAGCGGCAATTTTTGCAATTGGGTAGCCTGTGGCTTTTGAAGCCAAAGCAGATGATCTAGAAACACGTGGATTAATTTCTATAGCAATAATATCTTCTTTCTCATCCGGACTTACTGCAAACTGAACATTGCATCCACCTGCAAAGTCACCTATACTTCTCATCATATGGATTGCCATATCACGCATCCTTTGAAAAGTTTTGTCTGAAAGAGTCATAGCTGGTGCAACGGTGATTGAGTCACCTGTATGAATTCCCATCGGATCCATGTTTTCAATAGTACATATAATTACAACATTATCGTTTTTATCTCTAAGCAGCTCGAGCTCGTATTCTTTCCATCCAATTAATGCTTTATCTATCATTACCTCATGGATTGGAGAAATTTCTAAACCTCTAGTAAGTAATTCATCAAAATCTTCTGCTTTGTGAACAAAAGATGCTCCTGCCCCACCGAGGGTGTAGGAAGCTCGAATTACGAGAGGAAAACCAAATTGTTGAGCAATTTCTTTACCTTTTAAGTAAGAGTTAGCTGTAGCTTGTGGTGCCATTTCCACACCTATCTTAGTCATTAACTCTCTAAATTGTTCTCTATCTTCTGTAATCTGAATAGCGTCAATATCAACTCCTATAATTTTTACATTAAAATCTTCCCAAATTCCTTTATCTGCTGCTTCAATACAAAGATTTAGAGCAGTTTGCCCTCCCATAGTTGGTAATACAGCATCAATATTGTGTTTTTTAAGAATTTCAATTATAGATTTTGTGTTTAACGGTTTAAGATAGACATGATCAGCCATTGAAGGGTCGGTCATGATTGTAGCTGGATTAGAATTTATAAGGATTGTTTTAATACCATCCTCCCTTAAGGATCTTAAAGCTTGCGACCCAGAGTAATCAAACTCACATGCTTGGCCAATAATAATTGGTCCAGAACCTATAACAAGAATACTTTTGATAGAATTGACTTTAGGCATGCTAATAATTTAAATAAAAAAAAAGTGTTACCAATAAAAAAGTAACACCTTTATGAAAATATTGTTTTGTCATTTATTTTTTGTGTCTTGGTTCAGAAGAAACTGACAACTTTTTTCTGCCCTTTGCACGTCTGGAAGAAAGAACTTTTCTACCACTAGCTGTGGCCATTCTTTCTCTAAAACCATGCTTATTTTTTCTTTTCCTTTTCGAAGGTTGGAATGTTCTTTTCATAATTTTTTGACAGAATTTTAAGTCAACATAAGTGGCTCAAATATACGACAACTTTTTTTTCATCCAACCATCATAAAAAACATTTAGCTTTTCTTTTTTTTTAACTTTGAAAAAAAAGAAAAATGTTTCCAAAAATTCTAAAAATGTTCTTAGCATCATTATCATTAGGCTATGCTGTATATCTATTTATTGACGATTATATAGGTAATGGTATTATGATGACAATTGTCTCAGGGTTGTTAGTACTTTTATATTTCAAAAACGAAATCATTTTTTTAGCTTTTCTAAGATTGAGAAAGCAAGACTTTGTTGGTACTGAAAAGTGGCTAATGCGAATACCAAATATTGAAAGAAATTTAGTTAGAAAACAGCAGGGTTATTATAACTATCTCTTTGGAATTATTCATTCGCAAAAAAATCTTACTCAAGCAGAGAGATATTTCAAAACAGCAATTAAACTAGGATTGTCTATGAATCACGACCTTGCTATGGCAAAAATGAGTCTTGCAGGTATTTATTTACAAAAAAGAAGAAAAAGGGAAGCACAGCAGCTTTTAAACGAGGCCAAAAAACATGACAAACATGGCATGCTGAAAGGTCAAATGAAAATTATTCATCAACAAATGAAACGCATTTAATTACAACAATCTAAGGGTATTTTTATCTGATATTTTTTTCTTGACTTGTTATTTAAATGATTTTGTATTAACCATGGGTTAAAAATTTTCAAATGTTTGTAATTAATTCCTTGTTCCTCAGCAAATGAAGCGATATTTTGAATTGGAAGATCCCAATTAATTATCTTAGTGGGTGAAAGTTCATACAAATCAGATTTTTCAAAAATATATCCATACTTTTTAGGATTAGACATGATAATTTTAACCGCAAGTATTCGGAAAACATATCGTTTAGTTTCATCATTTAGTAAAAGATCATAATAACTTTTAACTTTTTGTTTGAGCAATTCCTTTTCAATACCATAAATTCCTCTATTAAAAGCGGCTGCTGCTAGTGTCCAATTTCCAAATTTATTTTTAGCCTTCTTTAAATATTGACAAGCTACCCGAGTAGATTTTTCAACGTGATATCGCTCATCAACATTACTGTTTACCTCCAAACCATACTCTTTTGCGGTAGAAGGCATTAGTTGCCAAAAACCCTTTGCTCCTCTAGGTGAACGTAAATTTTGTAAACCACTTTCAATAACTGCTAAATATTTAAAATCATGTGGTATACCCTCTTCATTTAAAATTTTTTCAATCATAGGAAACCACTTATTAGCTCTTTTTATCAAGAGCATCATATTTGATTGCCAATACGTATTAACTAACAATTCTCTATCTAAGCGTTCTCTTATATCGGAAGAATCAATTGGTACATATTCTTCACAAAAATTTAAATTATTAGGCATTTTAAGTGCAAAAACATTTAAAGTATTCTTATAATTCTGTGTAGGAGTAACTTCATATTCTTGGGTTCTTGCACGAAAGATTGAGACAAAAGATAATAAAATCAGAAAAATATAAGTCCTATCAATACAAACCATCAAAGAATTCATTTAATTAAAAATAATCATTTTTGAAGTATTGATGGTAGCTCTTTATTGAACCAAATTGATTCTGTAATTATAATTGCATGTCCCCCTTTGATTTTGAAAAAAGGACTAATGAGGTTTTTTATTGGAAAAACAGAGTCAGAGTCCCCATGAATATGTATAAGTTTATTTGAAAATTTATTTTGATCCCAATGAACCAATGCATTAATTGCCCAATCTAAATATTCTGAATTACGCTCTGAAAGATATCTTTGATAAAGTGCAACACGCTTTTTAATCCCTTTACCAAAAGCAAAAATTGCTAAATTATCAATATTTTCAATCAATTGTGTTGGAAGAAGTTTATGCGCATTAGTTCTTTTTGCCATTTTCATAGGTAATGGGAGTTCTCCTTTAGATTTTATGCTTGATACAATTACTATTTTTTTAACAGAAACATATTTGGCCATTTCCTGGACTAATATTCCCCCGAAGGAAACACCCAAAAGAATTGGATTTTTATGGACAACGCGCTTACACATCCTTTTAGCATAATCACTAAGAGGCTCGTTCTTTACAGGAGATATCCAACTCAAAAGATGAATTTGAAAATTCATGGGAAATTTTAGATATTCAAAAATTTTTGGACTTGCAGCCATTCCAGGCATACAATATATATGAATTGGTCTCATTTTGTCAATTCAAATCATTTAATTGTTTGTTATTTTTTGTATTTTAGCAATCCCTTAAAACAAATTTAAACAACTACATCAAATAAATAATCAAGTATTGTGATTATGGAAAATTTAACTTTAGTAAATAACGAGTTCTTAAGACAGTTTGAAGTTAAAATTGAAGACAGCCTAGCAAGAATAGAGTATTCTGAGCAAGAGAGAAAAATTTTCCTTACCAAATTGCACATCCCTAAAAAAATTGAAAACAAAGAATTAGAAGAAGCCTTTATTATTAAGGTTCTTGAGTTTATTTCTGAAAAAAATTTAAGGGTAGTTCCAACCTCACCCAAAATAGCAAGATTTTTAAGAATTAATCGGAGATATAAGAGACTTCTTCCAGTGGGAATAAAACTCTAAGTCTAATTTTTAATTCTAACGAATCCTTCCTCATCAATTCTATCTAGTTTCACTTTTAATAAAGTATCTGCAAGTATTGGGTCCCACGGCATACGAACCTTAATATAATTTTCTGTGAAACCAGTTATGTAACCTTTTTTGTTCTCACTTTCAAATAAAACCTCATGATTTTTCCCGAGCTGGGATTGATAAAAACAACGGCGTTTTTCTACGGATAATGATCTCAACATTTTGCTTCGTTTACTTCGAGTTAATTTATCTACTTTGTCTTTTATTTTAATTGCTTCTGTGTTAGCCCTTTCTGAATAAGTGAATACATGGAGATAAGAAATTTCTAACCCAGAAATGTAATTATAAGTCTCTAGAAAATCTTCATCTGTTTCACTTGGATAACCTACTATAACATCAGCACCTATGCATGCATCTGGAATTAAAGATCTAATTCGCTTTATTTTTTCAGAGTATAGGGAAGATAAATATCTTCGTTTCATACTTTTTAAAATTTTGTCACTACCGCTTTGCAATGGGATATGGAAATGTGGAACAAAACGCTTACTGCTTCCAATAAACTTGATGATGTCATCACTTAACAGGTTAGGTTCAATTGATGAGATACGAAAACGATAAACAGATTTTAAATTTTCTAAGGCTTTAACAAGATCTAAAAATGTATGCTCATGTTTTTTATTACCAAACTCACCTTTCCCATAGTCACCTATATTGACTCCTGTAAGAACTATTTCTTTTAACCCTGAATCAGCAATTTTTTGGGCATTATTAATAACATTTAATAAAGAATCACTTCTAGAAATTCCTCTTGCTTTAGGTATAGTACAATATGAACATTTGTAATCACATCCATCTTGAATTTTTAAGAAAGCTCTTGATCTTTCATTTATAGAATAACTAGTCTCATAAAAATTGGCTTCCTCTATTTCACAAGAATATATTTGTGTTGGTTCACTTTTTTTAAGGTTCTGGACGTATTCAATTATTTTAAATTTTTCGGTTGCTCCAAGGACTAAATCTACACCATCTAAAGAGGCAATTTCATCTGGCTTTAATTGAGCGTAACATCCGATAGCAGCGATAAATGCATTTGGATTTTTTTTAAGGGCTTTTTTAACCAAAACTCTAAGCTCTTTATCAGCATTTTCAGTAACTGAACAAGTATTAATAACATATAAATCTGCAAAAGAAGTAAATGAAACAACCTGATAGTGTGAAGAAGTAAATTCTCTTGAAATAGTTGATGTTTCAGAAAAATTGACTTTACAACCAAGAGTGTGAAAAGCAACTTTTATTAAGTTTATATTTTTTTCATCTTGAAAAGGAACAATTTTTTCCATAATCGTTTTAAAGCCTTAAATTCAAGGCAAATATATTAACAAAATTTACATGCCTAAGCTACTTTGTAATCAATGTCCAGTTTATCTCTATTTGGCAATATTTTTTTTTCTATTAAGTTGTAACAACACAAATAATATAGAAAATAGAACGGTATTTCGTTACAATGAGTACAGAAATGTTACATCCCTTGATCCAGCATTTTCAAGAAACCCACAAAATATATGGCCAATTAATCAATTATTTAATGGTTTAGTTCAATTAAATAAAAATTTAAATATAGAGCCAGAGATTGCTAGCTCCTGGTCAATAAGTTCTGATGGACTAACTTATACGTTTTATCTTCGTAATGATGTTTACTTTCATGAATCACCAATTTTTGGAGAGAAAAAAACAAGAAGAGTAGAGGCTAAGGATTTTGTTTACAGTTTTGATCGTTTAAAAGATCCTGTTGTTGCATCGCCTGGGAGTTGGGTTCTTCTGAATGTAGAAAATTACAAAGCAACATCAGAAGATATTTTAACTATTACCCTAAAAAATCCATTCCCAGCTTTTTTGGGACTTCTTACAATGCGCTATTGTTCTGTTGTTCCAAAGGAAGTAACCACTTATTATGGAGTGAATTTCAGATCCAACCCAATAGGTACTGGTCCTTTTTATTTTAAAAGATGGGATGAAAATGTAAAATTAGTTTTACTAAAAAATAAAAAATATTTCGAAAAAGATGTAAATGGCAATAAATTGCCTTTCCTTGATGCAATCTCAGTAAGGTTTATTCCAGATATTCAGAGTGAATTTATGCTTTTTTTACAGGGAAAGTTTGATTTTATAAATTCCCTAGATGCATCATACAAAGATGAACTACTTGATTATGATGGAACTTTGCGAAGTAAATACTTTAAAAAAATAAATATGCTTAAAGGACCTTATTTAAATTCCGAATATATAGGTATCTTTCTTGATAGTAAAAACCCAGCAATCAAATCTAAAAACATAAGAAAAGCACTTAACATAGGATTTGATAGAAAATTGATGGTGGCATTCTTAAGGAACAATATAGGTTATCCAGCTAAAAAAGGATTTATCCCTAAGGGACTTCCTGGGACTAGTGATGAAGAAATTAAATATGATCCTAAATTAGCAAAAAAATTAGTGGAAAATTATATAGAAGAAACAGGAGAAAGGCCTTCTATAAAATTAGCTACTGATTCTAATTATATAGACTTATGTGAATATCTACAGAGAGAATTTCAAAAAATCGGTATCGAAATAAAAATTGATGTAATGCCAACAGCATCATTACGTCAAGCTAAATCTTCAGGAAAACTTGAACTTTTTAGAGCTAGTTGGATAGCAGATTATCCAGATGCCGAAAACTACCTTTCGCTTTTTAACAGTATTAACTTTTCACCTAGTGGTCCAAATTATACGCATTATAAAAACCTAAATTTTGATAAAATGTATAAAAATTCATTAGTAATTATGTCAGATACATTACGTTTTGAAAAATATAAGCAGATGGACTCTCTTGCTTTCAGTGATTTCCCGATCATACCACTTTACTATGACCAAGTTGTTCGTTTTGTTCAAAAAGATATTGAGGGGATGGAAATTAACCCTATCAACTTACTAGTATTAAAAAACGTAAAAAAAATAAGCGCTAGAAATTAGATATTACTTCTTAAACTTAGAATATTTGTTTTTAAATTTATCGATACGCCCAGCCGTATCCACTAATTTTGATTTGCCGGTGTAATAGGGATGAGATGTTCTTGATATTTCGAGTTTTACTAAAGGATACTTAACCCCATCAACTTCAATTGTTTCTTTAGAGTTAACAGTTGATTTTGTGATAAAAACGTCGTCGTTGGACATGTCTTTAAAAGCTACTAGCCTGTAATTGTCAGGATGTATATTTGATTTCATTTTAATAATTAGTTTGCAAATTTAATTTTATTTTTTTAAAAACATCAAACCCATTTTTTTTTTTTTAATTTCGAAATGAATTTAAATCAATAAATTATGGGAGAATCATCTACTTCAATTAAAACAATTATAATCAACTTCGGTATAATTTTAGGTTTAACGTCGGTTGTATTTCAACTTATGCTATATTTTTTTGATATGCATTATAAAAATGATACTACTGCTGGTATGATATCCCTCATTATAATGATTGGAATTCTTATTTACAGCTTTATTCAATTTAAAAAAGCTAATGAAGGTTTTATTTCCCTGAGTGAAGCTTTGAAAATTGGATTAGGAGTTTCCCTTTTATCTGGATTTATAAGTATTATATATACCCAAATTTTAGTAAATTTTTTAGATCCAGAAACCATGAATAAGTCTTTAAATTTGACTATAGAGAATATGCGGATTCAAAACCCTGAAATGCCAAAGGAAGCGCTTGAAAGTGTTCGATCCATTCAAAAAAAAATGTCTTCTCCTTTAATTTTTTCAGCTATACAGATAATTTTTGCATTATTTTTTGGGTTTGTAATATCACTAATTGGAGGCCTAGTTGTGAAAAAATCAAAACCTGAGTAAGCCAAATTTTGTAATTTTGCTGTTATGCAAAATTCTGCTTTAGTTTCTATTGTAGTTCCTCTTTTAGATGAGGAGGAATCTTTAGTGAAACTTAGTAATTGGATTTTTGAATCGCTTAAAGGATGTGAATTTAGTTTTGAAATTATTTTTGTAGATGATGGTAGCGAAGACTCTTCATGGGATATAATTATTGAGCTATCTAAAAAGTTCAAAAACATAAGTGGTATTAGATTCACAAAAAATTATGGAAAGTCACAGGCTTTACACGCTGGTTTTGAAAGTGCGAGAGGTGATTTTATTGTAACACTCGACGCTGATCTTCAGGATTCACCTGAAGAGATAACTAAAATGATTGATCTTCTAAATGATGGTTATGATCTAATATCGGGTTGGAAAAAAAAACGATACGATTCCATTTTATTTAAAAATTTACCCTCTAAACTTTTTAATTGGGCAGCAAGACGTGTTTCAGGAATAAAATTACACGATTTTAACTGTGGCATAAAAGCCTACAAAAAAGAGGTAGCAAAAACTATTAATATTTATGGTGAAATGCATAGGTTTATTCCAGTTCTTGCTGCACAAGAGGGATTTAATAAAATTGGAGAGCAAATTGTAAAACACCAAGCACGTCAGTTTGGAAAAACTAAATTTGGTTCAGACCGTTTTTTTAGAGGTTTTTTTGACCTTCTAACTATTTGGTTTATAAATAAGTTTGGTAAAAGACCAATGCACTTTTTTGGTTTATGGGGCAGCTTTATGCTTCTTATTGGTTTTGCATTTACTGCTTATCTTGGATTTGAAAAACTCTTTTTATTCAAAGAGGCGAGATTAATCACTAGTCGCCCAGAATTTTATATTTCTCTTACTTTAATGTTGTTAGGTAGCCAATTTTTTATAGCAGGTTTTTTAGGTGAAATTATCCTAAAAAACAGAAAGACTACTAGTGAATATAAAATTAAAGAACAGACATTTTAAATGAGTTTAGAAGAAACGATTTTAGAATGGTTTTCACCTCCATTTGATAGAAATGTTAGAGACGCGATACTCTTATTAAAAAAAGAACCAAAAAAATTAGAAGATGCTTTCTACACCTCTTTAAACTTTGGAACAGGTGGTATTCGTGGAATAATGGGTGTTGGAACTAACAGGATTAATAAGTATACCCTTGGAAAGTGTACTCAAGGATTATCTAATTTCTTGAAAAAAAAATATTCAGGCGAAAAAATTAAAACTGTAGTTGCATATGATTGTCGTAATCAAAGTAGAAATTTTGCACATGATGTCGCAGATGTATTAACTGCAAATGGAATTTACTGCTATTTGTTTAGTGACCTTAGACCAACACCTGAATTATCCTTTTGCATTAGATATTTAAAAGCCAATTGCGGTATTGTATTAACAGCATCACACAACCCCCCTGAATACAATGGATATAAGGTGTACGGCGAAGATGGGGGTCAATTAGTCCCTCCGGATGACATTTTAGTCACAAAAGAAATCAATGATATAAAATACAATGCAATTTTATTTAATAGAAATAAAAAACTATTAAACTACATTGATAATGAAATTGATAACGAATATCACAAAATTGTTCTTCAAGAGGCTCAAATGAATCAAAAAAAACAGGAAGAGCTAAGGGTTGTTTTCACTCCAATTCATGGCACATCCATAACTGCTATTCCTCAAGTTTTAAAAAAAGCAGGCTATAAAAAAATTTATATAGTTAAAGAACAAGAAAAGCCTGATGGCAATTTCTCTACAGTTAGTTCTCCAAATCCGGAAGAAAAAGAAGCACTTAAGATGGCTGTAGACCTAGCAGATAAGAAAAATGCTGACATTGTTATTGGAACAGACCCAGATGCAGACCGCTTGGGAATAGCTATTCGTGATTCAAAAGATGATTGGTATTATCTAAATGGTAACCAGATAATGACTGTTTTAACCGAATATTTACTTTCTAAAAAAAAGGCAATAAAACAATTAAATTCTAAGAATTTTATTGCATCAACTATAGTTTCTTCTCCTATAATCAAAATTATAGCGAATGCATATGATATAAAACACATGTACTGTTTAACAGGATTTAAATGGATCGCTAAACTTATTAAAGATCATCCTGAATTAGAATACGTTTGCGGTGGAGAAGAAAGTTTTGGATTTTTGGTTGGAAATAAAGTTCGAGATAAGGATGCTATTTCAGCCTCATTACTTGCATGTGAATTAGCATCAGAATTGAAATCGCAAAATAATAGTATCTATAAATTTTTAATCAACTGTTATAAAAAATATGGAATTTATAATGAAAGATTAAAATCCATAACAAAGGAAGGTAAGGAGGGTTTAGAAGAAATAAAAAATATAATGGCTAAATTCAGAAAAAATCCACCTCTGCAAATAGCTGGAATTAACACAATTATAGTTGAAGATTATTCTCAAAGAACCATCTTAGATTTGAAAAGTGGTAAAAAAGAGAGTATTTCTCTTCCAAAGTCAGATGTTTTAATATTTATTTTAGAAGATAAAAGTAGAATTGGACTGAGACCAAGTGGTACAGAACCAAAGATAAAGTTTTATTTTTCAGTTTGCGACAACTATAAACCAAACGTTACATGGGAAAAACAACAACAAATACTTAACAAAAAGATTGATTTACTATTAAATGACATAATCCCTTAATGTTTACATCTTTAATTAAAATACTTCGTTTTGGTTACCCTTATAAAGCTTTTGCATTTTTAAATATTTTTTTTAATCTACTTTATGCGTTTTTTAGCGCACTGTCCTTCGTTTCACTAATACCAATGCTTAAAGTACTTTTCAATACAAATAAAAATAATTTTGTTGAGGCGGAATATAAAGGTATAATGAATATTCACATTTATGTAAAGGAAAGCATTAAGAACTATTTATCAAAAAGACTTGAAGAAGATGTTGAATCAACATTAGTATTTAGTATAAGCTTAGTCATTGTGCTTTTTCTACTGAAAAATATTTGCAATTATTTAGCATTATTTTTTATAACATTTTTAAAAAATGGTATTCTTAAGGATTTAAGAAACGCTACTTACAATAAAATTATTCATTTCCCAATATCCTATTTTAATAAAAAAAGTAAAGGAGATCTAATTACGAGAGTTACAAGTGATGTCAACGAAATTCAAAATTCATATTTGTCAATTTTAGAATTGATCTTTAGGGAACCATTCACTATACTATTTTCTTTATTGGTTATGTTTTTTTTTAGCATTAAGCTTACTCTTTTTGTTTTAGTTTTTGTTCCCTTATCAGGACTAATTATCTCAAGTATTGGAAAACGTTTAAAAATTGATTCATCAAAAATTCAACAAAAACAGGGTGATTTTATTTCCATCCTGAATGAAACAATAAACGGGCAAAGAATCATTAAATCATCAAATGCAATTCCTTTATTTAAAGAAAAGTTTTACAGGGCTTCAAAAAGTTTTTACCTCTTTTCAAATAAACTATATCAGAGGTCAAGCCTTGCTGGACCAGTAAGTGAATTTCTAGGTGTAGTTGCCATTGGAATTTTATTGTGGTTTGGCGGAAATATGGTACTTGTTGAGGGTAATCTCTCAAATACTACATTTTTAGTTTACATTGGATTAGCTTACAATATATTAACGCCAGCAAAAGGCATGAGTAAGTCAAGCTATTCGATACAAAAAGGAATTGCTGCTGCTGATCGTATACAAGAAATTCTTGATTTAAATTATGTGCTGAAAGATGACAAAAATGCAATCCCAAAAAATAAATTAGAAAAAAATATTGTCTTTGACAAAGTATGGTTTAACTATGAAAATCGAACTGTAATAAATGATCTTAGTTTTGAAATTAAGAAAGGTGAAGTAGTAGCCTTAATTGGTCCATCTGGAAGCGGAAAAACAACTTTAACACATTTATTAAATCGCTTTTATGATGTTGATAAAGGGAACTTAAAAATAGATGGTATCCCTTATAAAAAAATTCTACTAAAAAGTCTTTACGAAATGATAGGGACTGTTACTCAAGACCCAATCCTTTTTAATGATAGCATATACAATAATATATTGCTTGGAAAAAAAAACGCTAAGCAGACTGAAATTTTGAATGCTTCCAAAGTTGCAAATGCTCATGAATTTATAAAGAAACTTCCCAAAGGTTATCAAACAAATATTGGAGAATTGGGCAATAAACTTTCGGGAGGTGAAAAGCAACGTATAACAATTGCAAGAGCATTGCTTAAAGATCCTGACCTACTAATACTCGATGAAGCGACTTCTGCTCTGGATTCAGAAGCAGAAATGAAAGTACAACAGGCTCTTGATAAATTAATGAAAAACAGAACTTCATTGATTATTGCTCATAAAATTTCGACAATTAAAAAGGCTGATACTATTTTGATTTTAGATAAAGGCAAAATTATTAATTCGGGAAAACATGAAGAACTATTAGTAAAAAGTAGTTATTACAAAAGTTGGGTTAAAAAACAGCAAATAAACTAAACTATAAGTTTTCATAATATATTTAATTAAAAATGAAATTATACAGAAATCTTGCCGACGGAATAGTAGAAGGAGTGCAAGAAATTCTCGGAAATAGAGGGGCCTTAAGACCCACGCTTAAAAATATTTTAATAAAAAATCGTAAATGGGGATCTAATGACAGAAAATTAGTCGGTAAAGGAATAATAGAGATAATAAGGTGGAAAAGAAAATTTGATGTAATTGGAAAATTAAATGTCAAATCAAAAAATTACTATAAGAATCTATTAGTTGTTTGGAGCATCTATAATGATATTGAATTCGAAGAGAGTTTAACTTTTTCTGAATTGAAAAAAGATAATATCTGCAAAAACATTTCAATAACAAATTCCAAAAGAGCATTTAAAAATTCCATTCCGGATTGGCTAGACAGTTTGGGAATGAAAACTTATGGAAAAGTAATTTGGGAGAAAGAAATTCAAGCTTTAAACAGACCCGCAAAATTATTCTTAAGAACAAATACCTTAAAAACTAATGTAAAAAAACTTCAAGCCTATTTAAAAGAAAACCATAAAATTAACACAAATAAAGTTTCAAATATTCCAAATGCTTTAGTTGTAGAAGAAAATAAGATATTAACTCATTTAGATATATATAAAAAGGGGTGGTTTGAAATTCAGGATTTGAATTCACAAAAAATATCAATTTTTACAAATCCAAAACCAAATATGCTAATAATTGATACTTGTGCAGGTAGTGGTGGAAAAACCCTTCATCTTGCTACAATTATGAGAAATAAGGGTAGAATTATAGCTACTGATTCTTCAGATAGAAAAAGAAAACAACTAGAAAACCGGTTAAAAAAAAATGGTATTTCTATAGTTGAATACCTAAATATTGAAAATAAAGGCCTGTTAAAAAAATACTATAATTCTGCAAATATTGTAATTATAGATGCTCCTTGCAGTGGACTTGGTGTTTTGAAGAGAAATCCTGCCGCAAAATGGCACATAAACCCTAACCGCATCAGACAGCTAGTTGGTATTCAAAAACAAATTCTTCAGGATTACGCCACTCTTGTTAAAAGTGGAGGTAATCTTATATATGCCACATGTACAATTTTTCCAAATGAGAATCAAAACCAGATTAAAAATTTTTTAAAATCTAAGATTGGACTTGAATTCAATTTAGAAAAGCAAGAAATTTTACTATCCCAAAATACTAATGGGGATGGATTTTATATGGCAAAATTATTAAAGTCTTAACATTTCATTCAATTGTGAATAACTCTACAACAACTTAGGAAATATATGAACTTATTGAAGAAAAAATTTTCGATAAATAAGTTATTTTTATTTTTCAAAGGATTATACTTATGCTATTGTTTTTTGGCGAGAAAAAAACCAAGATTTTTGTAGTCCAAACTAATTCTGACCTTTCAGTCGTAAACATCAAAAAACTTGAGTGGCTTTTTCAGGAAGCACCATTTATAAATTCCCAAGAAATTAAAGGTGCCTTTATTGGACCTCGAGCTTCGATGGTCTCCCCTTGGAGTACAAATGCTGTAGAGATTACTCAAAATATGGGAATAAAAGATATCCTTCGGATTGAAAAATTTCATTCAAAATCAACAATAAAAAGTGTTGATCCAATGCTGTATTCAGAATATAAGGGTTTAGATCAAAACATTTTTGATGTTGACATCAAACCTGATAATATTATCAATATAAAAGATATTGCTGAATATAATTTAACAGAAGGATTAGCTTTAAGTGATGATGAAGTCAAATATCTTAATGATCTTTCTAAAACTCTAGGTAGATTTCTTACGGACTCTGAAGTTTTTGGATTTTCACAAGTTAATTCAGAACACTGCCGGCATAAAATCTTTAATGGTAAGTTCGTAATTAATGGGAAACCAAAGGAAAATAGTCTTTTTGAATTAATTAAAAAAACATCGAAAAAAAATCCAAACAATATTGTATCAGCATACAAAGATAATGTCGCTTTTATTGAAGGACCAGAGATTGAACAATTTGTACCAAAAGACGCCACTACACCTAGTAACTTTTCTAAAGAAAAAATTAAAAGTGTTATATCACTAAAGGCAGAAACACACAATTTCCCTACTACTGTAGAACCCTTTAATGGTGCAGCGACAGGATCAGGGGGTGAAATAAGAGATAGATTAGCTGGTGGTAAAGGCTCTTTACCTTTAGCAGGAACTGCCGTATACATGACTTCATATTCTCGTATCCAAAAAAATTCTAAAAAAGAATCATTTGCTGAACGTGATTGGCTATATCAAAATCCAACAGATATACTAATTAAAGCTTCTAATGGGGCTTCTGACTTTGGAAATAAATTTGGACAACCACTTATAGCAGGTTCTATCTTAACTTTTGAGCATAAAGAAAATAACCAACTATTAGGGTATGACAAAGTTATAATGCTTGCTGGCGGAGTTGGTTATGGTAAAAAGCATGAAGCAGAAAAAGGTGTTCCAAAAAAAGGTGACAAGATTATTATTTTGGGTGGAGATAATTATCGCATTGGAATGGGTGGTGCTGCTGTTTCTTCTGCAGACACAGGTAAATACGGCAATATACTTGAACTTAATGCTGTTCAACGTTCAAATCCAGAAATGCAAAAACGTGTATCTAACGTTATTAGAGCTCTAGTTGAGAGTGACATAAATCCAATAGTTTCTATTCATGATCATGGAGCAGGAGGACATTTGAATTGTCTATCTGAATTAGTCGAAAACACTGGAGGTATAATTGAAATTGATTCTCTTCCATTGGGGGATCCTACACTATCAGCCAAAGAAATAATTGGTAACGAATCACAGGAAAGGATGGGATTAATAATATCTCCCAAAGACACTAAAAAATTAAAGAAAATAGCTGAGAGAGAAAGAGCCCCATTATACATAGTAGGTGAAGTTACATGTGATGAAAGACTTATATTTAAAAATGAAACTAAAAAAGAAATTCCAATTGATTTGGATCTTTCTGCTTTATTTGGTAGTTCACCAAAAACAATAATGCACGACTTTTCAGTTTTTCGAGAATTTAAAACAATCCCTTATTCACAGAACAAACTTTTAAGCTATATAAAACAAGTACTCCAACTAGAGGCTGTAGCATGTAAAGATTGGCTTACTAATAAAGTTGATCGATGTGTTACTGGAAGAGTAGCTCAGCAACAATGTGTAGGTGAGTTACAGCTACCATTAAGTAACTGCGGAGTTGTATCATTAGATTATACAGGTAATAAAGGGATTGCTACATCTATTGGGCATGCACCGATTAGTGGATTGATTGATTCCAGAAAAGGAAGCAAAAATTCAATTGCAGAAGCACTTACAAACATTGTTTTTGCACCACTTGAAAAGGGAATTCATAGTATATCGTTATCTGCTAATTGGATGTGGCCTTGCAATAACCCAGGTGAAGACTCGCGTTTATATGAAGCTGTTGAGGAGTGTTCAAAGTTTGCAATTGATTTAGGTATAAATATTCCTACCGGCAAGGATTCACTGTCAATGAAACAAAAATATTCAAATTATGATGTCTTATCTCCAGGAACTGTTATAATATCAGCAGCTGGTCAATGTTCAGATGTGAAAAATATAATTAAACCAGTAGCCACTGCCAAGGGAGGAGAAATTTTTTATGTTGATTTTTCTCAAGATGAATTTTATTTAGGTGGTTCATCTTTCGCGCAGAGTCAAGAGTGTATTGGAAATGATACCCCTGGTGTTACAGATCCTGTTTATTTTAAAAGGGCATTTAATACTGTACAAGATCACATAAAAGCTGGCAAAATTTCAGCAGGCCACGATATTGGATCAGGAGGTTTAATAACTTCTTTACTTGAGCTTTGCTTTCCGTCTTTAAATATTGGAATGGACCTTGACTTTTCCTGCCTTGAAGAGACTGATTTGGTGAAAATTTTATTTTCTGAAAAAGTTGGTCTTATTCTACAATCAAATTTTGATCTAAATAGCTCATTTTCAAAAAGTGGAATAAAAGCATTTAAAATAGGATTTGTTAATCAAAGCAGCTCATTAAAAATTGGGGATAATAATATTTCAATTAATGAAATGCGAAAGGAATGGATGAAAACATCTACACAATTTGAATTGAAACAAACTAATAGTGAATTGGCTTTACTTCGTCTAGATAATGTAATCAAACAGCCTCTAAAGTATAGGTTTCCAAGTAAATTCTCTGGAAAAAGACCCCTTCAAAAAATAAAGAGATTAAATGCAGCAGTAATAAGAGAAAAAGGGAGTAATTCGGAAAGAGAAATGGCTTATATGATGGATCTTTGTGGCTTTAAAGTTCGTGATGTCCATATGACTGATTTGATTGAGGGCAGAGAAACTCTAGAAGATATTCAGCTATTAGTAGCTGTTGGAGGTTTTTCAAATTCAGATGTGCTTGGTTCTGCTAAAGGCTGGGCTGGTGCATTTAGATATAATGCAAAAGCAAGAGCTGCCTTAGAAAACTTTTTTAGCAGGAAAAACACTCTTTCTCTTGGAGTATGTAATGGATGTCAATTATTTATTGAACTAGGCTTACTTAACACAAATCAAACTCAAAGGCCAAAAATGATGCACAATAAATCAGGGAAATTTGAATGTATCTTTACAGCAGTTAATATTATGCCAAGTTCATCAATAATGTTAAAGGGACTAGAAGGAAGTATATTAGGAATTTGGGCTGCTCACGGTGAGGGAAGATTTTCCTTTCCCAAAGCCGAAATCAATTACCAAATACCAGCGAAATACCTTTATGAAGGGTATCCATCAAACCCAAATGGCTCAGATTTTAATGCTGCAATGTTAGTAAGTGATAATGGGCGCCATCTCGTAATGATGCCTCATCTTGAGCGTTCCACATTTCCTTGGAATTGGGGTCATTACCCTCATGATCGAAAAGATGATGTGAGCCCCTGGATTTTAGCTTTTGAAAACGCGTTCAATTGGCTTTGTAAATAGGAGCTAAAAACTTCTTCATTTACTTCAAAATATTTCATATTTTGCATTAAAATGAATAAATGAAACCGACAAGATTATTTGAATTTATAGAATTCCAAAAGGACAATCTTCCACTTGAAAAAGCTTTTTCTACAAAAAATGAGGGTACTTGGGAGAGCCTTTCTACCTCTGATTTCATTGACAAGTCAAGTGCTATTAGCAGAGCGCTGATTGGTAAAGGCATAAAAGCTGGTGATAAAATTGCCATCATCTCTACAAACAATAGAACTGAATGGTGTTTAATGGATGTTGGTATTCTTTCATTAGGTGCTGTTACTGTTCCTATATATCCAACAATTTCATCAAAAGATTACAAGTACATATTAAATCATTCAGAAAGTGTTTATTGTTTTGTTTCTGATAAAGAGGTTTATGATAAGTTAAAAGCAGTATCTAAGGATATCAAATCACTAAAAAAAATATACAGCTTTAACAAAATTAAAGGATGTGCTCATTGGTCTGAGCTCTTAGATGAAGGATCAAATAAAGATCATGACAAAAAATTAGCTGAGATGCGTAAGAAAGTAAATCCAAAAGATCTTGCTACTATTATATATACTTCTGGTACAACTGGTACCCCTAAGGGAGTGATGCTAAGCCATGAAAATATAGTAACAAACGTTATTTCTGGATCAAAAAGGTTGCCTTTGATCAAGGGGAAAGCCAAAGCGCTAAGTTTCTTACCCCTTTGTCACATCTTTGAAAGGGTAATTCTTTACATATATACATTTAATGGGATTTCAGTCTATTTTGCAGAGTCACTTGAGACAATTGCTGATAATTTAAAGGAGATTAAACCAAATACAATGACAGCAGTACCTCGTCTATTAGAAAAAGTCTACGATAAAATTTATGCTAGAGGTGGTGAACTTTCTGGTATAAAGAAATCTCTCTTTTATTGGGCAGTAAACTTAGGTCTACAGTACCAACCATATGGACAAAACGGAATATGGTATGAGTTTAAATTAAAAATTGCAAGAAAATTGATTCTATCAAAATGGAAAGAAGCCTTGGGAGGTAATTTAGAAATAATTGTTTCGGGAAGTGCTCCTCTCCAATCAAGACTTGCTAAAGTTTTTACTGCCGCTGATATGATTTTAGTTGAAGGATATGGTCTAACAGAAACGTCTCCAATAATTTCAGTTGGAGATATGAGAAATAATAATCTAAAAATGGGAACTGTTGGTAAGGTTATTGAAGGGGTTGAAGTAAAAATAGCTGAAGATGGTGAAATTCTTTGTAAAGGACCTAATGTAATGATGGGGTATTATAAGGAAGAAAAAATGACTCAAGAAGTTATGTCCGGTGATTATTTTCATACTGGTGATATAGGTGAAGTTGATGATGAGGGTTTCTTAAAAATTACTGATAGAAAAAAAGAAATGTTTAAAACTTCAGGCGGTAAATACATAGCACCTCAGGTTATAGAAAGCCAAATGAAACAATCTCTTTTTATTGAGCAAATTATGGTAGTTGGTGCAGGAAGAAGAATGGCTACAGCAATAATTCAACCCAATACAGATCATGTTAAGAACTGGCTCAATGAAAATGGTATTAAGTGTAATTCTCTTTCAAAAGCTGTTCAAGAACCAACTCTGAAGAAAGTTATTGAAGCCGAAGTTGAACATCATAATCAAAATTTCGGTTCATGGGAACAAGTCAAAAAAATTGAACTTACTCCAGATGAATGGAGTATTGATGGAGGCCACTTAACACCTACGATGAAACTTAAAAGAAAGGTTATATCAGAGAAGTATAGTAATCTAATCGATAATATGTACAATTAAATAAATTAATTATAGTCAACACAAACGGTTATTATTTTATTATGCATGCATAATAAAAATTATTATATTTATGTTGATGAAAAAAGAAACTTTTGACAGTGTATTAAGATCAACTTGGCAAGTTGTGAGTAAAATGTATAATAAAGAGGCAGGAAAATTTGAGTCAACAATGGCTACTGGATTTGCTTTATTAAGTATTGATCCAGAGGGTACTCCATCTACAACTCTTGGACCAAAAATGGGAATGGAACCAACGAGTCTTTCGAGGCTTCTTAACACAATGGAAAACAGAAAGCTAATTTTTAGAACACAAAACCCACGTGATGGTAGAAGTATTTTAATACACCTAACGCCATTTGGTGTTGAAAAGAGAGAAGATTCAAAATCTGTTGTTTTGAATTTTAATTCTGAGATTGAAAAAAAACTTAGTGAAACTAAAATTCAACATTTTTTCGAAGTTATGGAGTCTATAAGGGAGATTGCAAAAGAATTCGAATATTTTTCAGGTAAAACTATAAAAACAATTTAATTATGGAAGTAAAGCAAAGCAAAGAAATAAGTGGAGGGGATTTTATTATTCATAATAATAAACTAATATCAATTTTTACTCCTGAAGACTTTAGTGAAGAACAAATAATGATGAAAGACTCTGTTAAAGAGTTTATTGATAGAGAGGTGTGGCCATACAAAGATAGATTTGAAAAAAAAGACTACGGTTTTACAAAATCTTTAATGGAAAAAGCTGGGGAACTCGGTTTTCTAGGCGTTTCAATTCCTGAAGAATATGGAGGAATGGGTATGGGTTTTATATCTTCTATGTTGGTATGTGATTATATATCGGGGTCAACCGGATCATTATCAACTGCTTTTGGTGCTCACACTGGTATTGGAACACTTCCAGTCTTATTATATGGAACAGAGGATCAAAAGAAAAAGTACTTACCTAGATTAAGCTCTGGTGAGTGTTTTGGTTGTTATTGTCTGACTGAACCGGGTGCAGGTTCTGATGCTAACTCAGGAAAAAGTAAAGCTGTTATATCTGACGATGGAAAATATTACAAAATATCAGGCCAAAAAATGTGGATATCAAATGCAGGTTTTGCGTCCTTAATGATAGTATTTGCAAGAATAGAGAATGATAAAAATATAACTGCATTTTTAGTAGATTATGATCCATCAAATGGCATAAGGCTTGGTGAAGAAGAGAATAAATTAGGTATACATTCTTCATCTACACGACAGGTATTTTTTAATGAAACCGTTGTTCCCTTAGAAAACATTTTAGGTGAAAGAAATGGAGGATTTAAAATCGCAATGAATGCCTTAAACGTAGGAAGAGTTAAACTAGGAGTTGCTTGTTTAGATGCCCAAAGAAGAATTACTACTGAATCAATAAAATATGCCAATGAAAGAGTTCAATTCAAAGTCCCAATTTCAAAATTTGGAGCAATAAAAGAGAAAATAGCCAATATGGCTGCCTCTTGCTATATTGGGGAATCAGCATGTTATAGAGTAGCTAAGGATATTGAAGACCGAATAGAATATTTTATTTCAAAAGGTATGTCAGATCAAGAAGCTGAATTAAAGGGAGTTGAAGACTTCGCAGTTGAATGTTCATTAATTAAAGTTGGTGCTTCCGAAGATATACAAAACTGTGCGGATGAAGGAATACAAATTTTTGGAGGTATGGGCTTTTCAGCTGATACGCCAATGGAATCAGCTTGGCGTGATGCTCGTATTGGCAGAATTTATGAAGGCACAAACGAAATTAATAGAATGCTTTCTGTGGGAATGTTGTTAAAAAAAGGAATGAAAGGTCAGATAGATCTTATGAAAGCTGTAATGCAAGCAGCTTCATCAATAAATACTAGTGAGGAAAATTTTACAGGTGATGAGCTTATTGAAGAACAAAAATTAATTTACAAGTTCAAACAACTATTTTTGGTTTTACTTGGAAATTGTGTTCAAAAATATGGAGTAAAACTTGAAAATCATCAACAAATACTTCTTTGCTTGTCTGACATTCTTATAGAAATTTATTTTTCTGAATCTGGATTATTAAGAACTTTAAAAAACATTAACCGCACTAATTACGATTCTCAAAAAACACAAATAAATATTGTAAAGCTTTATGTTTTTGAAGCTCAAAATATAATGTACAAAAAAAGTACCGAAATTATTGCTAGGATTGCATCAGGACAAGAAAAGAGAAAGCTTTTAGCTGTTATGAAAAAAAACTGTTCATATTCTGAATATCCAGATGTCATAAATTTAAAAAATCAAATTGCAGATTCATTTATTGAACAGAACTCTTATTTTATATAAATGATTTTAATTTTTAAAGATTTATACTAAGTAACTTTTGAATATAAGTAAACAATAATGCTGTCTAGATTAAAAATAATCCTTTTAGTATCGTTTACTTTAATTTATTATCATTGCAACAATTCCATAGATATTAGCAAAGTTGAAGTTGTCTTTAATGACAAAAAAGCTTTTTTTAAAAAAAACTCTAAAGCCTACTCTGGTATTATTAACGAGCACTATGATGATGGTAAAGTTAAAATGGAAATGGTTGTTTTAAACGGATTTAAAGATGGGATTTTTAAACAATTCCATATAAATGGTAATTTACAAACTCAATCTCACTTTGTAGAGGGTAAAATTCATGGAAAATTTGCTTCATATCATCTTAGTGGAAATGAACAGATCCTAACATTTTATAATAATAATCATCGTCACGGCAGTTATGAAGAATTTCATGAAAATGGTAAATTAAAAATTTGCGGAAATTACTACATGGGGATGAGAATTGGAGAATTTTACGAATATTTTAAAAGTGGGGGTATTGCGATTTACAATTATTAATTTCTTTTTTATAACACTTTATTTTGGATGCAAAGAAATTGCAAATAAAAAAGAGTTAACTTTTAGTAATTGCAAGGTTTTTATTGAGGGTGATTTATTCTCTGGAGAATTTGAAATGTTTCAATCAAATAAATACATTTTAAGTATAGTAAAAAAAGGGATTTTAAAAAAAGAAAAAATCTTTAAAAATGAAAGACTTTTGACTGAAAAATCTTTTGATTCTTGCAATACAGGCTATCAAATAATATTTAATCCTGATGGTAAATTAAATTGCGAGGGACGTTTTTTAGTAAATAAAAGGATAGGAATTTGGAAGTACTATCTTAAAGATAGTATGTATACTATTCAATATTAATAATAATTATCCACTTGAAGTCTCTTATATTGACCTCTTCTGTTTCTTAAAAAAGGACTAAAATCAAAACTTAAATACAAATCAAAAATTCTTGGTGGGTAGCGGTATGTCGTCGTCAAATCCTGGATTGAAAATGCATATGAGACTCCAAAATCGAAATTTTCATAAGTTAGTCCTGCACTTAATCCTAAATTCAAAAAGGAAAAATTATCAAAAAGACCAAATTGTTGATTAATTCCTACACTAAATTCTCCCAATTGAAATTCTTGTGATGAAAAAATATTTATTGATTCAGAATCTCTTCTAATAGAAGAATAGGCGTATAAATAAGAGTATCTTGGTAAAAATCTTCTATCATAAGGGTTTAAATTAAATTCGTATGCAGCCTGAATACCATATGAGATTGGTACTAAAAATTCTACATCAGTGTCATATGCAGTATTTGGTTGATTTAAATAATCAAAATTAATTCCAACTAAAAAGTCAGTATTATGAACTATAAACGAAGCTCCCAAGTCTGAATAATTTTTTGCTAAGAAAAAGTCAGATAGAGGATCTATAGATTCCTGATTTATATATCCAGTTATAGAGTTAATTTGGTCTTCAAAAATAAGATTTGATGGATTTAAATTTTTTGAAACAAATCCAACATTAACAGATGGAAGGAAATACATCTCATTACCTAATTCAATTTTATAAATATAACTTAGGTTTAAATCATTTTTCCTATAGCCTATATTTGGTGCACTAAAATTATTAAATTGTATTCCAAGACTAAAGTCCAATAAATCAAAAGAATACGATCCATAAAAAAACTTATTATTCTGGGTTTCGTTAGGGTTTATTTCTGTTGAGTTATAAAGTAATCCTGATCTATTCCAACTGTTTAATCCAAAAAAACTTGGATTGCTGACATGCATAAGTTTAGGTTGAGAATTAAATACCATTTCTTGTGCTATTGATGTTGTAATCAAAAACAAAAAAATTATTGCTAAAATTTTATCTCTTAGAATCATTTTAATACCGTGAAAATACCACTTCTCTCCACAACTTGCTCATCATTTGCTCTATTTAATGGGACAGCCTCAATAGAATAGATATAATAAGGACTAAAAGAATCCAGTGGTGTTCCATCTGTCCTTTTCCCATCCCAACCAAGAATAGCCTTTCCATTACCTAGTGGATTAATTACATTAGGACATGCGTTCCTATCAATTGAACCGTCCTGAGCTTGTTCTGTATAAATTAAATTTCCTTTATTGTCGTACACGTTAAATGTTAAGCTTTCAAATCCTGTGAATAAAGGTCTAAAGAAATCATTTAAACAATCATTATTTGGAGTAAATACATTTGGCAAATATACGCTATACCCTCTACCAACAATTATTGGATTAGTAACTGACTTGTAGCAACCTATTTCATTATAAATAGTTAACGTGGGATAATAGGTCCCTGAGTTACCATATACGTGAGTAACTTGAGTAACACCAGAAGAAGTAGCTGATACATTTATAACTTGTGGATCTGAATTATCACCAAAATCCCATTCTAGTCTCGAAAATTCACCTTGAGATTCATCTGTAAATGTGACAGTTTCTCTAGATGGTATTTCACCTGCCTCTTCGTAAGAAGGAGACGTATATGAGAAAAATGGATCTCCAAGTGCTAAGTTAAATTCAACTTCTCTACCACACCCATCATTTGTAGTTACAACTATTTTACCATAATCAAAAGGAGTTTCAATCAAAATTTGATATGTATCTTCATCCAATTTTGTGGTATTACCATTTAAAGCGACTGGGGCTCCATCATCGAATGTATCTTCAGTTCCATTAGTGTCTATGTAGAAGAAATTTAAAGATGATGTAGTAGTAGACGAATTATCAACAGCATCCAAAATTAGAAGTCCAGGTAACCCTTCACAAAGTTTAGGATCTATATAAGGTCCATCAGTAATAACTAGAGTATTATCATCATCTACGCTTATTTCACCCTCTAACTCGTTGAAGAGATTATCATCAGGACAACCACCGCCACCTGTTATTCTATATCTATACAATCCTGGAGCTAAATCATTTAAAGTAGTGAATCCTTGATAATCAGGTAGATCAATCCAGGGGTTGGTAGGTGAAGTACCACCGGTTGGAGGAGTTAGTGATATTTGAGTAGGATCAAGTAATTGCCATGTGATGTTGAAAGGCTCTTGACCACCTGATATTTGAATTGAAATTCTACCATCTTCTGCACCTAATTCGCAGCTAACCGGTTGAGACAATTCATCATCAGTTAATAAACCACTGATTGACAAAATATCCACATCTCCACTAAAAACAAAATCAATTGGTTCTGATTCACAAGTACCATCGGATATTACAAGTTGGTAGGTTCCTCGTCCAGCATCAAATGAAGTTCGACCTACAAAACTTGCCCCTGGCTCGGTAGGATCTAATGGAGTAAATGTCCATCTTAGATTATAAATTACATTATCATTATCATCTATGATTGGATTACCTCCTAAGATTAAGGAAGTATCTAATTCAAATGGATAGGTGCTTTCACAAATATCAAATTCAAAATCTGTTTCACCCTCAAAAGTTATTGGAACATATGTCTCTATATCAAATGCATAATCAATAGAACAGGCAGGATTAGATGCATCCTGGGCCTCAACAACGTGTCTACCTTCACTTAATCCTCTGATTACAAAAGTATTTCCTTGCTTAACAATACTACTTGCAAATGTTGGGCTTACTATAGTTGTACCACTTATTTGTCCTGAATCTCCTCCATAGATTGCCTCGCCATCCAAGTAAATATTGTATGCCAGTGATGTTCCTGATAATTTGAATGAAAAGTCAGCTTCGACAGTTCCAGAGTCACAATCTATAATTTCCTTATTGTAGACTCTTTGACTTATCATATTAAATGTGTTTGATTTTATAAGACCAGACCTAGAGAAAATCTGACATCCTGAAGCATCAGTAATTATCGCCCTATACTTTCCAGCTTCGAGATTGTCTATCAAATAGAATCCATCTTTATTCATACTAACATAACCCCCGTCAGCAAATTCAATTGTCGATGCGGTAGATGTAGTTGAAGAAGATGTAGCACTATCTTGAGCTACTGAAAGTTTATACCATTTAATATTATACGGCTTTACACCACCACTCATTTCAAGTTCAATAGAACCTGTCTCTTCTGAATTACAGCCTGGTTGAGTAACTGTAGGAGTCTCACCCACAGTAAATGGATCTTCATCAGAACCATCTTCTAATGTAATTATATCGCTAGTTGTACATCCATTCGCATCTGTAACTGTTACCGTGTAGTCACCTGCATAATCTAGACCTGTTATAGTTAAATCGTCAGGATCTGATGGTGAACCTGAAGTAGTTCTTTTATAAAGCACTTGTCCACTAGGACCATACAGTTCCCATAAAACACTATAAGGAGTATCAGCAGTAATGGTTCCACCACCAATAATGACTGATAGAGAACCTTGAATTCCATCAGAACAATTAATTTCATCGGTGCTAGCTGAATTTATTCCAATTATTAGTGGGTCTGGTTCAGCTATTGTTACAGATCCAAGATTTAATTCAATTGTATTTCCTGCATTGTCCGTGCACAATCCACTATCTTTTATTTTTACTGAATACGTTCCCCCTTCTAATGTATCAACCGTTAAAACCTGAGTCGTGTATGAAACAATTGTTGCACTTGCACCACCTGTTGTTACTGTTACAGTTTTTGTTGAGAACCCAGTCCCTGCTCCTTGATAGGCACCACCATTCAATGAATATTGATATGGAGGATTTCCACCTGTAAACTCTACCGTAAATTTACCGTTTGATTCTCCACTACATATTATATCTGTAGTTTCAAAATCAGCTTGGTTTACAGCAATTGGGTTTATCATTCTCAATGGTCCGGTAGAACCTGTAATTGTATAAGTAAATTGCTGACTACATCCTGTAGTGGTATCTTCAACAAGGAGAGTATATGTTCCTGCTTCTAAATTTTCAATTCTATTAGTAGCGCCTCTTACTACACCATTTTGATCAGTCCATGTAAAACTAAAATTACCAGAACCTCCTGCAACTGAAACTTGCAGATGTCCATCTGAACAATTTGAAATGGTAGAATTATCTACTGCATTTGTCACAGTAAAATCAGTAGAATCTTGAACCGATATTGGATTAGAGGTAATAAATAAAGTATTGCACAAGTTATCAGTTACTGTTAAAGTGTAATCAGCTGGTGAAAGCCCTGAAATATTCGGTGTATTGAATGTTCCGCCTCCACTTCTTGTCCATAAAAATGTAAGATTTGAGTAATCTCCAATATTCCCTGCTGAACCACCAGTAATTGTAAATCCACCACTATCTAGTCTTATACTGCCATCGTTAGCATTACAACCTGGGTTTGTAACAACGATTGTAGTTTCATCAATTGCAAGAGCTACAGGAGTATTTACTTGAACAGTAGAATCATTTCCATTTAAGGAACATCCATTAGCATCATTTATTCCAATGTTATATCTAAATCCTGGGTCAATACTTATAGATCCACCACCTGGAAGATTATTTGCATCTCCATCACTAAACGTATGTGATCCAAAAGTTGCTGGTGATCTTCCAATTTCAGTACCACCTGAATTGTATAAAATATATGTAAGTTGACCAGTGCCTCCGCTTCCATTTGCTGTGATTTCAGTGTCACAAATAGTTGTAATTGATAGTGCTAGCGGATCAGGAGCAGTAATTGTAACAAAGGGAGAATCTGCTTGGCAATTATTTGAGACAGTAGTTAACATATAGTATTCTGAGCCCGTGACACTAGTCAGGTTTAATGTTAATCCCGTATCAACATATGTGTTTGGATCTGATGTATCGAGTGTTGATACAGGAGTTCCAATCGCATTTGTTTGTCTCCAATAATAACCATAGGTTAATGACTGATTTGCAACTGGTGTTGTTATTGTGATCGTGCCGGGAGAGGCTGCAGGCTGTTTACTTGAGGTGACTGTGAATCCAATACCCGAAGTTTTCGCGATTAGAGTAACTATTCCAACTGATGGAGAATTTCCTACAGCAGTTACAAGAGTTGACCCAGAGGAAGTATCGTTGATAAGGCCTGCAATTTCCGTTATTATTTCAGATTTACTTTGAGCTCGGTCATAAATAGCTGGATTATTTGATAGGTTTCCTGTTGCATTATCAACTCCCTGTACAGTATAATTAAATGATTGCGGGCCAACATTTATAGTGATAATATTTCCAACTCCAAATTGATTATTTAGTTCTACTCTTGATTGTTGTTTAACAGCAACAAAGCCACCTGAAACCGCTGCAGCATTTACGACGATTGAACCACCATCATCACTACAAAGTGGATCATTAACGGTATGATTTCCAGCCCAGTTATTATATTGTACCGGTGGATATACAGTAATTGAGCCTCCAAGTGTCACACTAGGTGTACAAGAGTTTGGATTCACTGTACTTATGCTATATGTGTAAGTTGTTTCTGCTAATACTGTGGGTGCAGTCCCAAAAATTTGAACTGAGGTAGCATTTACAGACACATTTGCAGCTCTGGTGAATCCTAATCCTGCTGGTGAGGAACTGAAAGTTACATCATTAGCACCACCACCCAGTGTAAATTCTATAGGCGTAATTGATGTTTGCTCACAAACTGATTGATTCATTACCGTTGGATCTGCTCCCGAGAAAACCATAGTTGGAAGAGAATTTACAGTTATTGTAATAGATTGAGTCTTATCAGTACATTGGCTTGTGTTAACTCCACCTCCAGTTGTAATTTCAAAAGTATAATCCCCGGCAGCATTGGAACTGTCTGGACTTCCAATTATCGATGCTACTCCTCCATTACCATTTGTTTGGTCAGGTGCAAAATCTAGTGAAATTCCCGAAGGAACCAAATTAGGGTTAACAAATTTCGCATAGGTATCTTGCCCTGTTACATCAAAAATGATAGGGGTTATATCTTGATTGACACATGCTATCTGTGTAGTTGCTCCAGAGGCAGCTCTGTGAACTATTGTTTCTTCTGGTATCACAGTAATAGTTCCTGCTAATGATATCTCGTTGGTTCCAGGGTTACATTGATTTACAGTAGTTATTTCAAAATTGTAAGTAGTCTTATTTACAACATTTGGTGCAGTACCATAAATAACTGAATTATTTGCATCAGATGGGTCATTAACTCTAACATTTCCAACCCTAGTAAAGCCAAGACCTGCATCAAATGTTACTGAAACATTACTTGCACCACCACCAATCCTAAACTCTATATCTGAAATGAGCGTACCTTCACAAACCGTTTGATTCAGTATTGCTGGATCTGCTCCTGCATACACTAAAGTAGAAGGAGGGACAACAGTTATGTCTACTTGTTGAGTTGAACCTGCACAAGGACTAGTATTTGCTCCATCTGTAGTAATTGTAAACGAGTAATCTACTGGATCGTTACCAGCAATAGCCGCGCTAGGACTTCCAGATATAGTTAGTGTGCCACCCATGTTATCAGAATCTTCTATAAAATTGAAATTCATACCTGCTGGGAAGTTAGCGGGGTTTACTAAACTTGCAAAAGTGTTGTCTCCTACAACTCTAACAACAATAGGTGTTATATCTTCACCATAGCAAACTTCTTGGATCACAGCACCATTAGCCGGACTTACAGTCAAAGACTCTTCGGGTCTTACTGTAATTACTCCAGTTATTGATGTCTCAGTACAAGGACCTACCAATGGTCCACCAGGGTTATTAGTAGTTGTTATTGTATATGTATAAGAAGTTGTATCGGTTAATCCTACAACATTTGCATTACCTGATATTACAAATTTATTCGGTGCTTGAAAATTACCAAATAGACCAGTTGGTAAACCAACTATATTAGCATCTAATGCATTATCTATTGTATATGATATGTTTGTTAATGCAGTATTATTACATATTGTTTGATCATCATTTGAACCAGCATCAAGAGTTATTGAAGAAGTTCCATAAACAACTATTCTGACACGGATATCTGCTGCAGGAACGCATGCATCGGTAACTGCCTGTAATACAAAATCTTCTGTGGTTGGTGCATTAGGAGTACCATAAATTTGGAGTTGACCAATCCCACCAGGACCTGCACCTGCATTAAAGTCAATAAAAAGTCCACTTGGTAAGTTACCCCCAGCAGCGATAGTAACATTTGTAATATCAACAGAAGCATCAAATAAAACATCATCAAGGAGTGATCCCTCACAAGCTTCAATTAAAACATAGTCAGGAGCTGTACTAGGATCAAAACCATCACCGTTAGCGTCTATTTGATCGTCTGTTGCAGAGCTTGCGGTATTAAGAGCCAGGGTAGCTGTACCATTTACAATATTCACAACCCCATCAAAACTTGCCTCTGTAGAACATCCATTATTATTAACTGTAGAAATAATTCTATAGGTGTAACTTACCCCACCAGCAGGAAGTGCACCAGGAATATTTACAACGGGATCTGATATTAATGAAATTGTTGAACTTGTTGTCCTAACAAGTGATATACCACTTGGTTGACCTGAAGCACCAGTCCAAGTTACAGTGTAGGTTGCAAAATCTGAGACATCAAAAATAATTGGAGTCATAGGTGACAGATTACAAACTGTGTTAGGGAAAGCATTACTCCCTGCGGAAACTGATATAGTAGGTGTATCAACTACTCTAATAACACCATTTGCATTAGCAGGATTACAATTTCCGCCAAAAGTTGAAACAGTATAGTTGTAAATTCCTGTAGCATCATTTGCAGTACCAAAAATTCTCAACAACTTTCTATTAACCTGTACCACATTTGGAGCATTTAAGGTTGGGTCACCAGCATCAACAGGTCCAACAAAATTTACTGAAATTGCAACTGCATCACCAGAGTTTGATTGAATTGTTAACGTATTTGCAGCATATGAAGCATCTACTTGAGGTACGTTGCTATCAATTAAAGATTCGAATCTCTGCAAGATTGTTTCAAAAGTGTTTACACCCCCACCTACATCAACAGAAACATTGTTGACTATGCCATTAACTGTAATCCTATAAATGTCATTATCATCAAAATTTGCTGCATTGCCAGCAAACGTTATTTCAGTTATTTGGGGAATCTCTGTGTAGGATGCATCTATTCCATTTGGAAGCTGAGTTGGGCTAACCGATGCTCCTAAGGCAAAACCGGTTATGTCCCATTCAATATCAACTCCACCTTGAGTACTAGATACTGTTTCACCTACACATACTGTTAAATTACTGCTTCCTGAGGTCAAATTTATTGAAGGTTCAACCGCGACAGTTACTGACCCAGTTAATGATACCTGACTTGCAGGATCATTACATCCGAATGCATTATTCACAGTTGAAATTGTGAATCCAAATACTGTATCGGCTGCAAGCCCAGCTACAGTAGGATCACCAAAGATTGTAACTGAATTTGTTGCAGTTTGTATTTGACTTGGAGCTGCAAAAACTAGTGCATTAATACCAGGGCTAGTTGAAGACAAATTAAATGGTAACCCGTTTCTCGAAGTAATTCTTAATGAATTTCCACCTACTACAACTGGATCAACTTGAAGATTTGCATTTATGATTTGAGTCCTTAAACCATTTAAGATATCAACCACCTCATTATCATTTTGAGGAGCTGCTGTATTTACAGTGTACGAAACTGAAGTTGAATTTATAGTAATAATGTAATCTTGTCCATTATTTGCAGCCACGTCTGCATCAACACCACCAATATTTATAGTAGAAATTTGGTTCTGAATAACATGAGAGTGATTTATACCGGTAGGTCTTGTAGGTGTCCAATTAACATTTATAGTTGAAGCCCCAGAAACATCGTAGATAATTGGGCTAAAAGCACCAGTTGAATTATTACAAATGACTTGACCTACATCCATTCCTGCTTGTAGCTGCATAGTTGAATTTGGACTCACCGAAATAAATCCTTGTGCCTCAAATGGTTGACAATTTCCACCTGTTGTTCTTATTGTATACTGATATGTTGTTGGGGCCGTAATGGCTAGATTAGAGGAAACTGTTCCAGAAATTTCTATAAAGGTTCCTCCATCTGCAACAACTGTTCTAGTAAATGTTACTAAAGGCTCATTACCAGCTACATCATTTAGTGAGGTATTTACTGAAAAATCAAATCCATTTGAAGTTAACGTAAATACACCTCCACCGCCATGAGCCGCAGTAATTCCAATGGATGCATTATTTATTTTTGCAACGAATAATTGTGCAACCTCTGTAAAAGTATCAACATCTCCATCTGAGGCTGGAATTAGTGTCTGATTGTTTTCACCAATAGTAACTGTGTATGGGATTTGATCAATTGTTAAAGTATAAGAGTCACCGTCATCAGAAAAGTCATCACTAATTGTAAACCTGTCGACTTGATTTTCAGATGTAAGTTGTTCAAACAAATTTAAGTCATCAATGCCTGTAATATCAGCCCCAGTAGCTGCACCTGTAAGTTCATATCTAATAGGTGTAATTGTAGATCCAACACAGACACTTTGATTAGTAGTGAATAGAGCTGAAGTTCTTATTACGGTGGGAGAACTTGGAATTACAATAGTTCTAGATAATGAGGCTGCTCCGCATCCAAATGAAGTAGCAGTAACAATTACTGTTCCTGAGAAGCCTGGTTCCCAGGTGACTAGCCCAGTTACACTATCTAAGTTTCCTGCAGTCTCATTATTCCATGACCAAGTGACCAAATCACTAGAATTAAATTGTGTTGTATCTCCAGCTTGAGGAGGACAGTTTGGAAGTGTTAATGGATCGTAACTGATGTCCAGTGGTGCATCTGTATTTTCGTATATTCTAACAGTTCGCACTCCTGGTACTGGATTTTCTATTCCATTACAACCTGTTGCGTAAGATTCAATATTAAATGTCCCGTGGAAACCTGCATTCCAATCTATCGTATTTGAACCAACCAAACTACCTGGAGATGCAACACTACCAGGTCCTGCAACAATATTTGAAATCGCATATCTAATTGAGGCATAATTTGAAGCTGTAGAAAAATACTGAGTGTCTGGAGTAGCGGCTGTAGTTTCACATATTGGTTCTGCACCAGTAGAAACTCCACAAATTAATGCTGAAGTAGGATTTAATTGGACTCCATTCATAGTTCCAAAGGCTCTAGGTGCAGCAGGGGACTTAGTGACACTAAATGAAATTCTCATGTCACCTCCCGCTCCCCGTGGATTTCCGGGTGGATTTGGTGGAGCAGAATTACCCTCGTATTGTGCTGTAATTCTAACAAAACCACCTCTGTCATCATTTAACCCATTAGCATTTGCATCGCCAGGATCAAATCTACCTGGGGTAGCAGTGAATAAACCTGCAATAGGTGAAGTAGTATCGTTGTTAATTAAGGCAGCTAATGCAATAGCTATCTGCTCACTATCTTCATTAGCCAATCCATTAGCTGGAGCACGATCAGTTGTTTCATAAGTATACCTAACACCATTAATTGTAATATTAAATCTCTCCTCTGATCTAATATTGCCTGCATTTTCTCTAATATAAATAATTTCGCTTTCCTGTTCTAGAAGTGGTATAGGTTGAGTGGGGTTCGAAGCAGAAGAATTAAACTGATTAACTGTGACAACTGTTGTTAATGTTGCAGTAGCACTTCCGTCACAACCAACAGCAACAACTTGAACAGTTACATCACCAATAAATCCATCATTCCATGTAGCAAAACCTGTAGTTCTTGATATTGTCCCAGCATCAGGTGGTGAGATAAACCAATTGTAAGATTCTGTAAGTGGTGCAATTCTACCGTCATTATAGCAAGCTGTAAAGAATGCAGAGCCTGGGGAGGTGGCTAAGGCCTGCTCACATAAATATATTTGACCATTATATATGTTTCCATCTTGGGTTCTATTAATAATTGGAATCGGATCAGTTCCACCAGCTGCATCATCAATTAATATGTAGTCTGGGATTTGTGGAGCAGTAGTTACTCTAACAAAGTGTTGGAGTGTTTGAATTTGACAAGTGGTTCCTTCAGTTGTTACTCTTACAAAACCAGTACCTGTTGGAATTCCACTGATAGTAACCGTTTTAGCTGCAGCATCTGTAGCTGTAGTTAGACCTCCAGGAATATTTACAAGTCTAATCCCTGTTGCTGATCCACCAAATTGGAATGTTATTGGATCTATTGCTGTACCTATACAAACAGTTTGACCACCTAATGGCGCAGTTGTTTGAACTAAAGTCGGCTGCTCACTTATTGCAATCTCTGTTGCTGCGGAAAGAACTTCGCAGGATACCTCGCCAGCATCTAATATGTTATTATCATTGATGTCATTAAACCTTGTAGTTTTTAATCTATAATATACCGTTGTTGGTATATCAGGGTCAATTAGCGTTTGTAACCTTCTTTCAATATCAGTATCTAACTGAAGAGCTGAAATTGTTGTTGTTTGAGAAATAGTAGCAGCAAATCCTCCATTCAGAAGGTCAGCTCTATTTCCAGCAATAATGTCATCCCAATTATTATTATCAGCTGAAAACTGCCATTGGTAATTAATGCCATCTCCCACACCATCATCAGTTTCTGCAGCATTAGCGACAACATCTACAAGATCGTTTACATCTACTGTAAGTGGTGCCCCTGGTTCTCTGCAAATAGATTGGTTAGCTAAGATAAAACCTGTATTTACTTGATCAAGAACAGTAATCACAACTGGATCAGTTTCAGAGAAACAAACTTGTCCATTATAAGTGCTTGTTGCTCTTCTTTTAAATGAGGTTGATTGCGTAAGAGCCGTTCCAAAATTTAGTGTTGATAAGTTAGCACCTGCTATCGCCTGCCAAACTGTTCTGGCTGCATCTGTAGTTCGGTACCATTGATAAACAATTGCTGCGCCTGCGTTTGTCGAGAACGCATTTCGCTCAGATGTAAATTGGGCTGGGCTCGTATTATGACAAATAACCAAATCTGTATTTGTTACTTTTCCTGCAATCACAGAGCTTACTTCAACAGTGTGAGTGTCACTAAAAGTTTGACAAACGGGAAGAATAGCACCTCCAAAGTTTTGTGTCATTAATCTCCTATAATACCTTTTTGATCCTTGGGCATTGTAAGTAAGAGTAGATGTCGAATTTGCTGACGTAGTGGCTCCATTGGTAATGAGATAAGTTGGAGTCAATAATGAGCCTGGTGCAACGGTTACTAAAATATTATCGGTTGCTGCATTATCAACTGCAGTTATACCTGAGCCCGAGTTATTGATTTTATATTCTAAAAGGGCTAATACTTCATCTACTGTATTTACGTTACCGTCTCCTCCTAAGACACTATTGTCTTCTCCTATAAGGACCGTAAATACATCTGCGCCAACTGAAATTCTGTAGAAGTTTCCTGCCCCTAGTGCCCCACCTGCTATAATTGTAAATGAAGATACTGATGAGATATTTGCAGCTGTTATTACTTCTGGTTGATATTGTGTTGAAGTAGCGTCAATAATGAATCCGTTAACAATAGTTATATCTTCCCAGTCCAAGTTGTCTCTCGAATATTGCCATTGATAGATAGTCCCTGGACCCGTAACACTATTTGCTACCCTTAATTCTTGAGGTGAGTCTCCCACACATATTATTTCATCAAGGTCAACCCAAGTATCTAAAATAGGATCTGTATTTCTTTCTACATTTCCACCTGTAGCATCAGGAGCAACATTAATTGTAATTATGTTAGAGGATACAGCCTCACAAAGTTTTCCATTAAGTGTACTTGTTGATTTTCTTCTAAAGAAAGTTGTTTCAAGTAAAATTGTTGATGAAATATTTCTTGTTGTGGCACCTATAATGTCTTCCCATGTTCCACCATTAACTCGTTTTTGCCATTGATAAGTTATAGCAGCTCCATCTGGATAATCTGCTCCATCATTAAAATCATTAACTCCATCAGGTGCCTGTTCACCTCCCACTGATTCTAAATCTAGGTTTGGATTAGTGCCAGCACATATATTATGAGATATAGTTCCATTGCTTAATTGTATCGGATCTGCAGTTACATAATTTAGATTTATTGTTGTTGTTGCAATTCCAGTACATCCTCCTGCCGTAATAACATTGACTCCAACTTCAAAATGTAAATCTGTGTCGTAAATTGAAAAATCATCTGTGGTAAATGAATTAACACCTGCTAAAATTCCTGAAATTGGTGCTCCATCAATAAAATACTGATAAGAAGCACCCGGAATTAATGTTGTTGAAATAGTAACACTATCCGCAAAAGGAACATTGAACTGATCTAATCCACCACA
>CACMZR010000014.1 GCA_902618245.1 uncultured Bacteroidota bacterium
AAATTGTTATGAATCTGAATAAACTTACTTTAAAAACTCAGGAGGCTTTACAGGCTGCTCAACAAAATGCTTTTGAAAATAAACATCCACAAGTTGAAAACGAGCATTTATTTTCAGGAATACTAGAGGTAGAGCAGAATGTTTTGCCATTTGTATTTAATAGACTAAAAGTCAATTTATCTAGAGTCAAGAGTTTAAATGAAAATATTTTAAATACTTTTTCGAAAGTTGAAGGAAGTACACAAAATTTATCTAAAAGTGCATCCCAAACATTAATGAATTCAATAAATATTGCAAAAAACACTGGAGACGAATATGTTACAGTTGAACATCTTTTAATTTCGATTTTTGAATCAAAAAGTAAAATCTCAAATATTTTAAAAGACGAAGGGATAACCAAAGTAAAATTAGAATCCGCAATAGAAGAACTTCGTAAAGGGGAAAAAGTAACTTCGGTTTCTGCTGAAAGTAACTATAACTCTTTAAATAAATATGCCATCAATCTAAATCAAATGGCTATTGAGGGTAAACTTGATCCTGTAATTGGAAGAGACGAAGAGATAAGAAGACTTTTACAAATACTAAGTAGGCGTACAAAAAATAATCCAGTATTAGTTGGTGAACCTGGAACTGGTAAAACTGCAATAGCAGAAGGACTCGCTCACAGAATAATTGAAAGTGATGTTCCTGAAAATTTAAAAAATAAGTTGATTTATTCTTTAGACATGGGGGCACTTATTGCAGGTGCAAAATATAAAGGTGAATTCGAAGAAAGACTTAAAAGTGTAATAAAAGAAGTAATAAAAAGTGATGGTGATTTAGTCCTTTTCATTGATGAAATCCACACACTAGTTGGTGCAGGGGGAAGTGAAGGTTCTATTGATGCCGCTAACATACTTAAACCAGCACTTGCAAGAGGTGATTTGCGTGCAATTGGGGCTACTACTTTGGATGAATATCAAAAATACATTGAAAAGGATAAGGCATTAGAAAGGAGATTTCAAAAAGTTAATGTCAATGAACCCGATATGGAAAGTACTATTTCAATTCTAAGAGGCATAAAAGAAAAGTATGAAATGCATCATAAAGTTAGGATAAAAGACGATGCTATAATTGGTGCTGTTTCACTTTCTAATCGTTATATCAGAAATCGATTTTTACCAGACAAAGCAATTGATTTAATTGATGAAGCAGCATCAAAATTAAAAATGGAAATGAATTCAAAACCTGAAGAGCTAGATACACTAGATCGTAGAATTCGACAAATCGAAATTGAAATAGTTGCTTTAAATCGAGAAAAAGACGAAAAGAAGGTTGTAGTATTAAATAAAGAGGTTTTTGAGTTAAAAGAAAACAGAAAAACTCTTTATGCTAAATGGCAAAAAGAGAAACAAATAGTTGACGACCTTCAGCAAACAAAATCAAATATTGAAGACTTGAAGGTTCAAGCAGTCCGTTCTGAAAGAGAGGGCGATTATGGTGTGGTCGCAGAAATTAGATACGGAAAACTTCAAGATGAAGAATTAAAGATGTCGGAACTTAAAAATAAACTCGCAAAATTTAAGTCAGAAAATTCATTAATTAGAGAAGAGATTACTTATGACGATATTGCTGAAATTGTTTCAAAATGGACTGGTGTCCCAGTTGCAAAAATGATTCAATCTGAACGTGAAAAACTTTTAAGCCTCGAAAAGAATTTACACAAAAGGCTTGTAGGACAGGAGAAAGCTGTAATAGCTGTAAGTGATGCTATCAGAAGAAGCAGGGCAGATCTTCAAGATGAAAACAGGCCTATAGGGAGCTTTATGTTTTTAGGGACAACAGGAGTTGGGAAAACTGAACTTGCAAAAGCTTTAGCTGAGATTCTTTTTGATAATGAAAATAATATTACAAGAATTGATATGAGCGAATATCAAGAAAGACACTCAATTAGCAGGCTTATAGGTTCTCCTCCTGGATATGTAGGTTATGATGAAAGTGGACAACTAACTGAAGCTATTAGAAGAAAACCATATTCGGTTGTACTCTTAGACGAGATAGAAAAGGCTCATCCCGACACCTTTAATATTCTTCTACAAGTTCTTGATGAAGGCAGGTTGACCGATAACAAAGGGCGCGTTGCAGATTTTAAAAATTGTATAATAATTATGACAAGTAACCTAGGGAGTGATGAAATTCAAAAAGCATTTGAAAATAATCAATCTTTTGAAAAAGCAGAAGAACTGGCAATTTTGAATGTAATGGAACTTTTGAAAAAAAACATTCGTCCTGAATTTTTAAATAGATTAGATGAAATCATACTTTTTACTCCGCTTACTAGGAATGAAATTGAAAAAATTGTAAAGCTGCAAATAACAATTACCCAAAATAAGCTAAAAGAAAAATCAATAAATTTGTTTGTAACTGATGAAGCGATTTCAAATTTATCAAAAAAAGGATTCGATCCTCAATACGGTGGACGTCCTGTTAAAAGAATAATACAACAAAAATTGCTTAATCCATTAAGTAAGAAATTACTATCAAATAGTATACAGCGTAAAAAGCAAATTATTTTTGATTACGTAGATTCAACATTTATTTTTAGAAACGGTGAACTTATCTCAAGCAAGGATTAATATTATCTTTGTGGTGTGATTAAAAAGATTGACATACAAAATAAACGTGCGCGGTTTGAATATGATCTTATTGACGAATATACTGCTGGAATTGTACTTGCAGGAACTGAAATAAAGTCAATACGAAATGGTAGAGTATCAATTTCAGAAAGCTTTTGTGAATTCAATGAGAAAGGTGAATTATTCACAGTAAATATGAACATTGAGGAATATGGATTTGCAAATAAATTTAACCATAAACCAAAAGCTCAACGAAAACTTCTATTAAAAAAAAAAGAACTAAAGAAGCTTTACAAAGATGTTAAAAACAGTGGATTAACAATTGTACCTTTGAGAGTTTTCATTAATGAAAATGGTTTTGCTAAAATAAAAATTGCTTTAGCTAAAGGAAAAAAACTTTATGATAAAAGAGAGAGCATAAAAGATAGAGAAAATAAGAGAAATCTTGAACGCATAAAAAAAACTTTTAAAAAAAATAAAAATTTATAACTGGGCACTAATTAATTGTTCAAAACAATAAATGATAATTTTTTAAAAATACAATGTCATGGAGAGTAAAGTAAAAATCTCATTAGGGGCAACTGGTATGTTTGACCTTTCCAAAAACCTTTTAAAAAATAAAAGCTCTAGTATTTTTATTTTAGTTGATAGTAATACCAAAAAGTTCTGTTTATCAAATTTCATTTCACAAACCAAAATAACAAATTATGAATTGATCGAAATGCATGCAGGTGAAGAGTTTAAAAATATAAAAACTTGTGAAATGATTTGGCATAAACTAACTGAAAAAGGTGCTGATCGTAACTCTATCTTAATAAACCTTGGTGGAGGTGTTGTTTGTGATTTAGGAGGCTTTGTGGCATGTACATTTAAGCGTGGTATAGATTTTTATAATATTCCCACTACCCTTCTATCAATGGTAGATGCCTCAGTGGGAGGTAAGACCGGGATTGATCTGGGATCATTAAAAAATCAAATAGGAATTTTTAAAGAACCAAAAGAAGTAATTATTGATTCCAATTGGTTAAAAACTTTACCAAAAGAAGAAATTAGAAGTGGTTTTGCAGAAATGTTAAAGCATGGTTTAATCGCTAACGCCTCTTATTGGGATAAATTAAAAAAAATTAATTTGTTAAGTATATCTAATCTTTCTAAACATATAATGCCTTCTATTAGTATCAAAAAGAGAATTGTTTTAAATGATTATAAAGAAAAAAATTTACGAAAAATATTAAATTTCGGACATACCTTTGGACATGCAATCGAATCCTATTTCCTTGAGCATAAGGATAAAAAACGTTTACTTCACGGTGAAGCAATATCCATAGGTATGATATTGGAAGCTTATATTTCAACTCAAGTCTGTGGATTAAATTTCGACAAGGCATTGGATATTAAAAAGACGTTTAACAAATACTTCCCAAAAGTGATGTTTAAATCTGAAGAAAAAAAATTTATTATATCGCTTTTGAGTCATGATAAAAAAAATTATCGCGGTAAAATAAATTTTGTATTATTGGATGATATAAGTAAACCTGTTATAGATGTAAATGTAGAAGCAAAGTTATTGAATAAGGCTTTTGAATTCTATGAAAGCTAAACTTAAGCTGAGTTTCTGCTTGCATTTATATTACCAAAAAGTGATCTAGTAACCATTGCTTCTAGATCTTTTATTTTTTTTGCATTAAGACTATTTTGTTTTCTTAAAATTTGTAGCTCCATTAATGCATATTGCTGAATTGTTAAAAGAGGTTGAACAATTTCCTCCCTGGCTTTGATAGATGCTCTACCAGCAGCCTCATTTTCCATTAAAGACTCGAATCCACTTATTTTTAAAAGAACTTCTTTTGTAAGTTTATATTCATTAAAAATTAGACTCCAAAACTCGCCGAACACTTTATCATCTTTCATGTATGTAGTCAATTTAAAAAATGACTTTGAGAGGCTCATCATACTATTGAAAATTAGAGTTCGAAAAAACTTAGAACTTTTATATAGTTTTTTTAATTCATCTAATTTCCCTTCATCAATGATAGTTTTTAGTGAAATTCCAAGTCCAAAAAACCCGGGAACATTTTGTTTTAATTGGCTCCAACTTCCTACAAATGGTATTGCTCTTAAGTCTTCAAATTTAAATGTATTTGACTTACCTCGTTTCGAAGGTCTGCTACCAATATTTGCTTTAGCATAATATGGTAATGTGGACATGTGCTGAAGATAAGGCACAAATAAAGGATGAGCCTTAAAATCTTTATAAGCTCTATAGCTTATTTTAGCAATACTATCCATTAATTTACGATCATCGTCTGACAAATTATTTCTTCCTGGATTTAAAATTTGATTCTCTATACCAGAGCTCAAAAGTTGCTCTAAATTAAATTGTGAAGAATCCAAAGTGCCAAAATTGGAACTTATTGTTTGCCCTTGTATTGTTATCTGAATATCATCACTTTGGATAGTATCTCCCATTGAAGCGTAGAACTCGTGAGTGTTTCCACCTCCTCTGGCAGGTGGCCCACCCCTACCATCGAAAAAAGCAACTCTAATACCAAAATCGTTAGAAAGTTTACTAAGAGATTCTTTTGCGAGATAGATACTCCAATTCGCCATAAAATACCCCCCATCTTTGGTCCCATCAGAAAAACCCAACATAATAGTTTGTTTCATACCTCTATTTTTCAAATGATTTGAATAAATTGGATTATTAAATAAAGATCTCATGACTTTGCTTGCATTTTCTAAATCTGGAATAGTTTCAAATAATGGAATAAAATCAACTTTCGGAATACTCCAATTACTTAAACGGCACATAGCAAATAATTCAAGTATATTTTCTAAAGTCTGACAATTACTAATTATGTATCTATTACATCCTCTTTCACCATTTTTACTTTGTATTTTCTGCATGATACGGATGCTCTCCAAGGTTTGGTGTGTTAATTCATCTTTAAATATTTTTGGTGGAATATCACCAGTCATTTCGATAAGAGATTTGCAACGCTCCTCTGTACTTAAACTCAAATAATTTTTAGGTAAGTTTTTAGTATATTTTGAAATATCGGGGTGCGAAACAATTTTATTAAAAACTTTGTGATGAATTCGTGAGTCTTGTCGAATATCTAAACTAGCAAAGTGAAGACCAAAAAGGCGCACTTTGTGAATTAAATCTAAAACTTCATTTTTGTAAAGGCCATCATGATCATTTACCAAAGAATCAAAAACTATTTTTAACTCAGCATTAATAAATTCAATGGAAAAAGTTTTATTCCGCTCTGGGTAAAAAAGTTGATTAAACACTAAACTTTCAAGATATTCAATACGATTTTCTAAGCCTGGAAATGTTATTTTTCGTTTTAGCTTTCTTAAATCACGGTAATAGTTCCTTAAAATTGAAAATTGAAGGCGTTCGGCAGTTTTAAGAGTTATTTCTGGGGTAACAAAAGGATTTCCATCTCTATCTCCACCTGGCCAGAAACCGAAGTCAAAAATTGAATTGTCTAAGTCTAATGAATTAATTATATGCTCATCAATATAATTATAGATTGTACTAGCAGAATGGTAAAAGATATTTTCAAGAAACCATATTAAGCTAACAGCCTCCTCATATGGACTGGGCTTTTCCTTCTTATAAAAAGGTGTTTTCCCAAGTTGAACAAGAAGCTTTTTTATATTATCCAGGTCATCCTGAGCAATCGATTTTGATAACTCATTAATGATAACTAAAACATTATCTGGGTAAAACTGTGTAGGATGGGCTGTTAAAACAATACGAACTTTAAAACGCTTAATGTAATCTATTAACTCTGTTTCTAACTGTTTATTGGAAGCCTCTTCCTTTATGCTTCGAATTGTTCCCCTACCATGCATATTATTTACATACGAAAATCCTGCATCTTCAATGGCATCAAAAAGCACAACCTGACGCTCAATGTATTGAATAAAATTAAATAGTAAGTCTTTTTCTTCTTGAGGTTTTAAATCTGGTGCATACAGACTAAAAAAGGATTTAAGAATCTCTGTTGGATTCGAATTTTTTTTGTATTCTACACGGCAATGCTCAGCAAAAAGCGGCATTAATAATGAAGTTTGCTTAATAGTTTTAAATGGAAGAGTTAAGAATAAGCTATTGTAAATTTGAAATCGAGAGAGAACTTTTTCGTTAAATCTTTCAATTTTAGTTTTACGTGCCATCAATTTAATTCATTAAAGATATGATGCATTAATCTTTTTTTATCATTTATACTTTCTTCTAAGGAAATCATTGTTTCTGTTCTTGAAACTCCCTCAACATCATCAATCATAAATATTATGTCTTTTGCATGGTGAGTGTCACGAGCACGCACCTTACAAAAAACATTGAATTTTCCTGTTGTTATATGTGCCACTGTTATAAAGGGAATTTGCTTTAAAGAATTAAGTACGCTTTCAGTTGCAGCAGTTTTTTCCAAAAATATACCAACATATGCTATAAAAGAATAACCTAATTTAACGTAATCAAGATTTAGAGATGACCCTTTAATTATTCCTGCTTCTTCCATTTTTTTTACGCGAACATGTACAGTTCCTGCGGAGATTAAAAGACGCTTTGAAATGTCAGTAAAAGGAATACGAGTATTATCAATTAGTATATCAAGAATTTGGTGATCTATTTCGTCTAAGTTTACTTTACTCATTTTTATGTATTTGAAATGGATGCAAACTTAATGATAATATTTGTTATTTATTGAGAATAATTCTTTAAATAAACGAGTTTAATGAAAATAATTTATTAAATGGCTCTGTATTTACAACTGCATCCTTTTTGAAAATAATATAATTGTCTTTTTTAATATCAGTGTAATCAAGAAAATTATGCCCTTTTAGTTTTAAATTTTTTCCATAAGTCACAAGTGATGGTAAAAAAATTATCTCTTGATTTTTCAATTTCTCAATGTACTGAATAGCTAACTGTTGATTTTTATATAGATGTTTATCATCTTTTATTGTAGTATTACTTACAATTAAATCAACATAATTTTTTGTGTTTTGGGGAATGGAAAAGTAAGATTTAACTGAACCTATGTTAGATTCAAGCATAAGATTCTTAAATAAAATTTTATATGCTTCAAGGATAAAAAACCTTACTTTGATCCTGAAATAATCGTTTATATAATGACCCGCTTCAAATAAAATAGTTGGAGTCCCACATTTTGTGAAATAATCTCCAACACAGTTAGGGTTAAATTGGTCATCATAACGACTTATCCCTCCAGGAAGCTGTTTTTCTAATTCATTTCTAATTGAAGAAATAGCGATCATGGCTTTCGTTCTTGACGTGGTAATTGACTTTTTCGAGTCAGCGCTTGGAGAGAGAAAAGAAATTGTAGCTGGAGGGCCCTCAGCTCCAGATCCATAAATGGTTCTTTGACCATGAAGATTAATAGCATATTGTGGCAAAATTTTCTCATATGCATTACGAAGTATTATACTTTCAGGTTGACTTAAATCGATTGCATCACGATTTAAATCAACACCGTTAAAATTTTGACGGGTATATAATTTAGATCCATCAGGATTTAACTGAGGAATAATAAAAAAACTAAAAAACTTTAAATATTTAGACTGTTCAGTCTTTAATAACCAAGAAATAAAGTCTAACAAGGCTATTGTAGTAGTAGTTTCGTTTCCATGCATCTGAGACCACATCAAAATATTTTGAACACCATTTCCAATTTGTAATTGATAGACCGGAAGACCATTAACAGATCTACCAAGAACAGTTCTTTTAACACTAGAATTAAAATTTTTTAATCGTTCTTCTAAATAAGATGGAGGGAAATATCTTTTATAATTCATCTGCATATTATACATACAAATGTAAACAACGATTTGTAAACATATGTAAACATAAATTCATTTAAACGAGTTTTGTTTTGATTTTATACATTTACTAAATTTACAAATGTATACAATATATAATTTTACATTATATAATATTGTTAATCAATATTTTACGAAAGATATATAAAGTATATATTGAAATAAATATGTCTTGTTTTTTAAAAATTATTTTAATAAATTGATCAATTAATTCATAATAATTTACAATGTTAAACATAGATTTTTTCATTTCACGTCTAAATGAGATAATGGTAAATAACAATTTAAATTCTGCCTCATTTGCTGAACAAATTGGAGTTCAGCGTTCATCTGTTTCACATGTTATGTCAAAAAGGAATAAACCTAGCTTAGATTTTATTTTAAAAATCGTCAATAGCTTTGAGGAAGTGACTCTAGAATGGTTGTTATTTGATAATAGCCTCAAGCCCTCCCCTTCTTTAAAATCTGATAGTAAATTTATTAAAAGTAAAATAGACTCAGATTTAAAAAAATCATTAAATGTTTTAACCAATAAACAGAGTCCAGTGGAGATTAAAACTAATTCAGATGTAGTTCAAATTATACAAATCTACAAAGACGGTAGCTTTTTAACATTTTCACCAAAATCTTGATATTTTTGTTTTGATGAATTACAAGGTATATTATTATCTCATAATTATATTTTTTTCTTGCTACTCTTTAGAAAGAAATTGCATGCCTTTTCATGAAGGAAAATTTAAATTTAGTCATGTAATTAACAATGAAATAAAAACATCTTATTTCGTGAGAGATTCATTATATGAAATAGAATTTTTTGACGGTATAATCGATACTGCAAAAATTCGATGGGTTAATGATTGTGAGTGTATTTTGACCAAATTAAATGCAAAGAACTATAATGAAAAAAGACCTATTCAAATTAGAATCTTAAGCACTAACCAAAACAGCTATAATTTTGAATATTCACTTGTCGGTGACAGAAAAAATAAAAAAAAGGGAAAAGTTGTAAAAATAAATTGATTTAACTACCGACTATAAAATATCAATCTAGTTAACACCAATAATTCTATATATCTAAAGTGATTTGACTAGTGTCGTCGCTTGCATTGACTGTTTCATCATTTGACACCACAATTTCAAGGAGATTTGTTTGTTCTATTTCCTCATATTTTGAGGAGCTAATAAGCTCTACTCTTTTGATTTTTTTCTTGGTTAACAGATTTCCTTGAGCCTTGAACCCCTTAACAGAAATAAAATTTTCAACATCAACTTCTAAATTTGGAATTGGATCTTTTCCTCTAGGTTTTTCAAAAATAATTCTAAGAAATGGTTTCCAATCAGAGCAAAAGTATATAAGTGCGCCTTTATTAACGATAAAACTATCCTCACGATTAGTGTTTTCAACAACAAATCTCTTCATAAAATATCTTTGCTTTTCAGGATCAAAATAAATTGCAGTGAGAGGTTTTTTAGGATACCACTTTTCAATTTTATCGACTGATTCCTCAAAATGTAAAGACATATCAGGGGTAAATACTTTAATTGTTCCTTTCGTGGTTGAGACGATTAATTTGTCATCACCTTTGAATTCCCCTAAAAGATCACCTCTTTCTTCTAAATTTAATCTAAAAACTGTTCTGTCAAACCAAATTTTTCTAGGTTTGAGTGTTGATATGCCTTTCTCTTTTAATTCTACCTTTTTAATAAAATATTTAGTAACTGTATTACCTCTAACTGCACGATTTTTTATTTGTAGATCAGCGAAATCTAAATCCCATTTTAATTTCTTTATACTTCCTGTATTTTTTAGTAAGATTGAAACTATTTCAGCTTCTCCATTAGGATTTGCTGAAAAATAAAGTACTTCAGACTGAGGCTTCCCTTGAGTTAAATCATATATTTTATCGCGAGTAACTCCAGTAACAGCAAAACGTTTTATAAATGAAGTCCCGTTCTTCCCATCTCTATAAATCATATTGTATATAGTGCGTTGGTCTTTCTTTTTAAAAACGGCAGCATATTCGATATTTTTACCAACAAAAACCTTCGTATCTACCTTAAAAACTTGCATTTTTCCATCTTTAGTAAATACTATAATATCGTCAATATCTGAACATTCGCATACTAGTAGATCTTTTCTTAGGGAGGTTCCTATAAAACCCTCTTCCTTATTCATATAGAGTTTTTGGTTCCTAGTAACTACCTTTCTCGCATCGACATCATCAAAAATTCTTATTTCAGATTTTCTTTCTCTATTTGTTCCATAAGATTTTTTTAAATGATTGAAATATCTTACTGTATAATCAATTATATGGTTAAGATTATTTTTAACCTCTTCTATATCTGTTTCAAGTATTTCGATTTTTTGTTGCGCCTTATCTAAATCAAATTTTGAAATTCTCTTAATTTTAATTTCAGTAAGCCTAATTATGTCATCCTCAACAACATTTCGTTTTAGATTAGTCGTGTAAGGCTTTAAACCAATTTGTATCTTGGAAATTACCTCTTCCCATGTTTCAGCAGCTTCAATATCTCGATAGATTTTATTTTCAATAAAAATTCTCTCTAAAGAGGCATTGTGCCATTGATCTTCTAAATCTGATAATTGAACTTCTAATTCCATCTTTAGAAGCTGGACGGTGTGATCGGTAGATATTTTAAGCATATCCGAAATACCCATAAAATTGGGTTTATTATCAATAATTAAGCAGCCCAATGGTGAAACTGAATTTTCACAAGAAGTAAAGGCATAAAGTGCATCTATTGTTTTGTCTGGGGAAATATCATTAGGTAGATGTACTAAAATTTCAACTTTGGACGATGTATTATCTTCAATCCTCTTAATTTTAATTTTCCCATTATCATTTGCCTTTAGTATACTATCTATTAATGATGAAGTATTTGTACCATAAGGAATCTCATTAATAACTAAGGTATTTTTATCCATTTTACTGATACGTGCACGAACTCTAACTTTACCACCACGATTTCCATCGTTATAATTTTGAACATCTATAATACCACCTGTTTGGAAATCAGGATATAAATTAATTTTTTTTCCTTTTAGATAATTAACACTTGCATTTAAAAGTTCGTTAAAATTATGAGGCAAAATTTTTGTTGAAAGCCCAACTGCTATCCCTTCAGCTCCCTGTGCAAGTAATAATGGGAACTTTACTGGTAAATGAATTGGTTCTTTTTTCCTCCCGTCATAAGAAAGCTGCCATTGAGTAACTTTTGGACTAAAAACTACTTCTAAAGCAAATTTAGACAATCTAGCCTCAATATATCTGGATGCTGCAGCTCCATCTCCAGTCAAAATATTCCCCCAATTTCCCTGCATATCAATTAATAACTCTTTTTGAGCAATTTGGACCATTGCATCTCCAATACTTGCATCACCGTGTGGATGGTATTGCATTGAGTGACCAACAATATTTGCAACTTTATTGTATCGGCCATCATCAAGGTCTTTCATTGAATGTAAGATTCTTCTTTGGACAGGCTTAAGACCATCTTCAATTGCAGGAACAGCCCTCTCTAAAATTACATATGAGGCATAATCCAAAAACCAATCCTTATACATTCCAGTCACTCTTTTCAGGGCAACCGATTCTTCTGAGTTTATAAAATTTCCATCTTCATTCATATCTTCACTGAGCTAATTCAATTGTTTCTTCAGAGTAATCAATTTCTACCTTAAGATTATTAATTATAAATTTTTGACGATCAGGAGTGTTTTTCCCCATATAAAAAAGAAGTAATTCTTCTATAGTTGTCTGTTTGTCTAGCATCACAGGATCTAATCTTATGTCATCACCAATAAAATATTTAAACTCATCAGGAGATATCTCACCAAGGCCCTTAAATCTTGTGATTTCTGGTTTGCCTTTGAGCTTTACTAATGCTTCTTTTCTTTCATCCTCATTATAACAATATATTGTCTCTTTTTTATTACGAACACGAAATAATGGTGTTTGTAAAATATACAGGTGCCCTTCTTTTATAAGCTCAGGAAAAAATTGTAAAAAAAATGTAATTAAAAGTAATCGAATATGCATTCCATCTACATCAGCATCTGTAGCAATAACAATATTATTATAACGCAAGCTTTCTAAACTTTCCTCAATATTAAGAGCTGCTTGCAGCAGATTAAATTCCTCATTTTCATAAACAATTTTTTTACTCATACCAAAACTATTCAAAGGCTTACCCCTTAAACTAAAAACAGCTTGTGTATTTACATCTCTTGACTTAGTAATTGAGCCGCTCGCTGAGTCTCCTTCTGTTATAAATAAAGTAGAGTCAAGCCTATGATCTTTTTTTAAATCTGAAAGATGAACACGACAGTCTCTTAATTTTTTGTTATGCAGGTTTGCTTTTTTAGCCCTTTCTCTTGCGAGTTTTCTTATTCCTGAAAGTTCTTTTCGTTCTTTTTCTGCCTGTAGAATTTTTTTCAAAATTAACCCTGCTACATCCTGATTTTTGTGTAAAAAATTATCTAATTCATTGTTTAAAAAATCAATTATATAACTTCTAACCGATGGTAATCCACTACCCATTTCAGTTGATCCTAACTTTGTCTTAGTCTGCGATTCAAAAACAGGCTCCATGACTTTAATACTTAACGCAGCAATTATGGATTTCCTAATATCAGCTGCCTCAAAGTTTTTACCAAAATGTTCTCTGATTGTTTTTACCAAACCTTCTCTAAATGCTGCTTGGTGTGTTCCTCCTTGGGTGGTATGCTGGCCATTTACAAAAGAATGGTATTCTTCACTGTATTGAGTTTTACTGTGCGTAATCGCAATTTCTATATCTTCACCTTTAAGGTGAATGATTGAGTATAATAGGTCTTTTTCGTTTGACTGATCTTTTAAGAGGTCCTTTAAACCGTTTTCAGAGAAAAACTTTTCGCCATTAAAGTCAACTGTCAGACCAGGGTTAAGAAAAACATAATTTTTAATCATGCGCTCAACATATTCTGGTCTATATTTAAAATTTTTAAATATTTTCCTATCTGGCGAAAAAATTACTTTGGTGCCTCTTCGCTTGTTAGATTTTTCCAATGGAGAATCTTCTGTAACTATTCCAAACTCAAATTTTACTTTCTTTGTCTGATTCTCCCTTATTGACTCAACAACAAAAGTTTCAGATAAGGCATTAACTGCCTTAGTCCCAACACCATTAAGACCTACTGACTTTTTAAATGCTCGAGAATCATATTTACCTCCAGTATTCATCTTTGAAACAACGTCAATTACTTTGCCTAAAGGGATTCCTCTCCCATAATCACGGACACTTACATTGTTTTCATTGATAATTATTTCTATAGTTTTGCCTGCACCCATAACAAACTCGTCGATACAGTTATCCAAAATTTCTTTCAATAGTATATAAATTCCGTCGTCAGGGGAGGAACCGTCACCAAGCTTTCCAATATACATTCCAGGACGTAACCTAATGTGCTCTTTCCAGTCAAGAGATCGAATATTATCTTCTGTGTAAGTGCTTGTATTTTTCATGGAATTCATTGCTAATATAATTATTGCTTTATTAAAGAAAACCTGTTTATCCCCCAAGAAATCAACAATCGACTTCACAATATTGTTAAAAAGTTAATAGTTGGAAACTGATATTAGCAAGCCACATTTATTATTATTTATTTTAACATTAAATAGTTTACATTTATCGAAAAAATAATAATGTCATTAAACTTCACTGCTACATTATATCACACAGTTTTTTTTTGGTTGAAAAATCCTAACAATAAAAAAGATAGATTCGAATTTGAAAATGCCATAAAAAAATTAATTCGAAATAACCATCTGTCAATATCATGTCACTTGGGAACCCCTGCAGATTCTGAACAACGCGATGTGGTTGATAGCTCCTATACTTATTGTTATATTGTGAATTTTCCTTCTTTGGAGGATCAAAATAAATATCAAATTGATCCTCACCATCTTTTATTTATTGAAGAAGCTAAACACTTATGGGAGAAAGTAAAAGTCTACGATTCTTTATCCATTTAAAAATTATATTTTAAAAAACAACCCTGCTAGAATTATACATTGAATCGAAAATGAATAATATCCCCATCCTTTACTAAATATTCTTTTCCCTCTACTTTAACTTTACCCGCCTCTTTTACTTTAATTTCTGATCCATATTGAATGTAGTCACTAAAACTTATTACCTCAGCTTTTATGAAACCACTTTTAAAATCAGTATGTATTACACCAGCAGCCTCTGGTGCTGAAGCACCGATTGGTATAGTCCAAGCCCGAACTTCTTTTTCACCGGCAGTAAAATATGTTTGTCTGTTTAAAAGGTCATATGCAGATCTTATCAATTTTGATGCTCCTGCCTCTTTAAGACCCAAGTCCTCCAAAAAAAGTAATCTTTCCTCAAAACTCTCTAATTCATTAATATCAGCTTCAATATTAACTGCTAAAAATAAAAAATTAGTTTTTTCTGAATTTGCAAATTCTTTAACTATTTCAACATAATTGTTTCCTTGACTTGCTGAAGCCTCATCCACATTGCAAACATATAATACAGGTTTATCAGTTATTAATTGTAAGGGTTGCACATATTCAATCCTGTCTCTTTCATTTATATCCATAATTCGGACATTTTTTGATTGTTGAAGTGTTTCTCGGATTTGCTTCAGTATATTATCCTCTTTGATTGAATCCTTGTTTCCTGATCTAGCTGAACGACCTACTTTGTTTAGTCTATTTTCAATAGTCTCTAAGTCTTTAAGCTGTAATTCAATATCTATGGTTTCTTTGTCTCTTTTAGGGTCTACGGATCCATCAACATGAGAAATATTTTCATCATCAAAGCATCTCAATACATGAATTATCGCGTCAGTTTCTCGAATGTTAGCTAAAAACTGATTCCCCAATCCTTCCCCTTTACTAGCACCCTTCACCAATCCTGCAATATCTACAATTTCTACAGTTGCTGGAATTACTTTCTGAGGATTAACAAGCTTTGCAAGCTTTTGAAGTCTAAGATCAGGTACATTAACAACACCTACGTTTGGCTCTATAGTGCAAAATGGAAAGTTTGCGCTTTGTGCTTTAGCATTAGATAAACAATTAAATAAAGTTGATTTTCCAACATTTGGTAAACCCACTATCCCTGCTTTCATTAAAAGTTTTTATCAAAAATAGCTTTCTTTTTTATTAACTTTTAATTTTAAAAGACAGAAATCAAATCCTAACAAATGGAAAACAAAAAATATCTGATGATTCATGCAGACGACGCTGGTCTTGCTTGGTCGGAAAATTTGGCAACACAAGATGGCATGATAAATGGTAGTATCAGTTCAACTAGTCTAATGGTTCCATGCCCATGGTTTTATGAAATGGCTAAATTTTGTTTAAAAAATAAAAATTTAGACTACGGTATCCACTTAACATTAACTGGTGAATGGAAAAATTATCCTTTTAAACCGTGTTCAAAAAAAGAAGAAGTTTATTCTCTTATCAATAAAGATGGATATTTTCACCCAAAACGAAATCATATATTACTAAACGCTAATAGAGATGAAGTTTATATTGAGTTAAAAAATCAAATTGATATTGCAATGTCTATGGGTCTGAATCCTAGTCATTTAGATTCACATATGTATACTTTAGGTTTAAGAGAAGACCTTTTAGAAATTTACTACGAATTAGGACAAGAATACAAGCTACCTATACTATTGAGTAAAAAATTGATTTCATATGCTGGAGTTGATCCTAATTCATTAAATCTACCGAGCGGTAAATTTATTGAAAATGTATTTATGGGTTCATATGATGAATTCATTGGTAATGGGCTGCATAAATTCTATGACAATATTTTAGATAATTTACCATACGGATTATCAATTATCTTGATACATCCTGCATATGATAGTGAGGAGATGAGACAAATCACGGTTGATCACCCTAATTTTGGGGCAAAATGGAGACACGATGATATCAACTACTTCAAAAGCGAGAGCTGCAAAAAAAAATTAGATGACAATAATATTAAACTTGTAAACTGGAAAAGTCAAGAAGTTATTAATTATTTGGGTGCATAAATTTTTGCTTCCCCAAAAGCTTTTCTTCAGACTCAACATTATTTTCATCTGGTATGCAGCAATCAACTGGGCAAACAGCTGCACATTGAGGCTCTTCATGAAAACCTTTGCACTCTGTACATTTATTAGGAACAATAAAATAAAACTCGTCAGAAACAGGCTTTTGAAAAACATCTGCATTCACATTTTCACCACTTGGTAAGATAACATCACCGTTTAGTGAAGTTCCATCTTTATATCGCCAGTCCTCAGCACCTTCATAAATAGCAGTATTTGGGCATTCAGGCTCACATGCCCCGCAGTTTATGCAATCTTCAGTAATGATAATAGCCATCTGTTGTGTACATTTGTGCAAAAATAAGGCCTAAATCACTTTCCCACAAGACAAATGGACACAAACTCAAAACAAATAGAGGCTTTAATTAAATTAGGCCTTCATCTTAAAGAATTTGACAGATTAAATCCCAAATACACAAAATTACAGACTATTATTGAGCAATCTGTCAATAAAAACGCTTGGTTTAACCAAGAAAATATTGAAAATGTATTTCGTATTTGGTCTGAAACATTGGAAAAAGATAAAATTTTGGATTGGATAAGCAGATACAAATTTGAGTCAAAAAAAGACAAAACAGTTGCAATTATATTGGCAGGAAACATCCCTATGGTTGGTTTACATGATCTTATTTGCGTTTGGGTTTGCGGTTTAAAATCGATTGTAAAATGCTCCTCAAAAGATGATTTACTTCTTCCATACATGACTGATTTTTTAGAAAGTCAAATTGGAAAGAAATACTTCACTTTTCAGGAAAAAATAATTAGAAAATTTGATGCGGTAATTGCTACAGGATCAAATAACTCTGCCCGATATTTTGATTATTATTTTAAAAAATATCCCAACATCATAAGAAAAAACAGAAATGGGATTGCAGTTTTAAGCGGTAAAGAAAGTGCTGAAGATTTAAATAAACTTTGTCTTGACATACTTCAATATTTTGGCTTAGGGTGTCGAAATATCTCTAAAATCTATATCCCAATTGGTTTTGATTTAGACAAAATTTTAAAAAGTCTTCGCTCTCATGAGAGCGTAGTCAATAATTTTAAGTATCTAAACAATTATAATTACCACAAAACAATTCTTTTATTAAATCATGAACCTTTTAAAGACAATGGATTTTTTATCTTAAAAGAGGATAAGAAAATTGCTGCCCCTATAGCATGTTTACATTATGAATATTATAAAGAGATAGAAGGATTAAGAATGGAATTATCAAAAAATATAGATTCTGTCCAGTGCATTGTTTCAGATTTAAATTTTAAAAATGCTATCCCATTTGGAGAATCACAAAAGCCAAGTTTATTCCAATATGCTGACGAAATTGACACATTAGAATTTCTTATTAGTTTGTAAAGTATTCTGAAAACCCAAGGCATAAAAAGGAAATTGAATGTTAACAAGTCTGAAAAAAAAAACAGTGTAATTAACTTAAATTGTCTGAGTAATAATATTTTTGTCAAAAATTTTGTTTTGTACATTCCTTCGTCTAACTATTAAATCATTTAAGAATTATGAAAATCCATAACTTTAGTGCTGGCCCTTCTATACTTCCTAAAGAGGTAATGCAAAAAGCTTCTCAAGCGGTCATGGAACTTGATGACTCTGGATTGTCACTTATCGAAATTTCACACAGGAGTAAAAACTTTGTTGATATAATGGATGAGGCGTGTGAAAAAGCGCTTAATATTACTAAACTCAATGGAAAAGGCTACAAAGCATTGTTTTTACAAGGTGGTGCTAGTCAACAATTTTTAATGTCTGCTTACAATCTTTTGGAAAGAAAAGCTGGATTTATAAATTCTGGCACTTGGTCAACAAAAGCAATCAAAGAAGCAAAATTATTAGGAGAAGTGATTGAGATTGCTAGCTCAAAAGATAAAAATTTTAACTACATACCAAAAACCAATAGTATTCCAGCCGATCTTGATTACCTTCATTTAACTACTAACAATACAATTTTTGGAACTCAGTTTAAAGAAATTCCGGAAACTTCAGTACCTCTTGTAGCAGACATGAGTTCGGATATCTTTTCAACAAATTTTGATTATTCTAAATTTAGTTTGTTCTATGCGGGCGCACAAAAAAACCTAGGCCCCGCAGGAACAACTCTTGTAATTGTAAAAGAAGATATATTGGGGAAGGTTTCTAGACAAATTCCATCAATCCTGGATTATTCCATACAAATCAAATCAGGAAGTATGTTTAATACACCTCCTGTATTTTCTGTATACACTTGCCTTTTAACCCTTAGATGGATTGAAGATAATGGAGGACTAGATGAGATAGGAAAAAAGAATAAAATTAAAGCTGATTTAATATATGAAGAAATTGATAAGAACTCAAAATTCGTAGGATTTGCTGATAAGGACAGCAGAAGTACAATGAACGCAACCTTTAACTTATCTGAACCGTCACTTTCAGATTCATTTGATACATTATGTCAAAACGCTGGAATAAGTGGTATAAAAGGTCACCGTTCTGTTGGAGGTTATCGTGCTTCAATGTATAATGCCCTTTCAATAAGTAGCGTCAAAACCTTAGTTGAATGCATGCAAATTTTAGAACAAAAAAGTAAATAATTTATATGAAAATTCTAGCAAATGACGGAATATCAAAATCAGGCATAGATAGCCTAACTGAAAATGGATTTGAAATTATAACAACCAATGTGGCTCAAGAGCAACTAGTTAATTATATAAATGAAAATAAAATTGTTGGGCTACTTGTAAGAAGTGCTACAACTGCTAGAAAAGATCTTATTGATAGCTGTCCAAGTTTAAAGTTAATTGGTCGGGGTGGTGTAGGAATGGATAATATTGATGTTGAATATGCCAAATCTAAAGGTATTCATGTAATAAATACTCCGGCTGCTTCGTCTGCCTCTGTTGCTGAGCTTGTATTTGCTCACTTATATGGAGGTGTGCGTTTTTTATTTGATTCAAACCGAAATATGCCCTTAGAGGGTGAAGCTAATTTTAAAGGTCTTAAAAAGGCATATGCTAAGGGAATAGAACTAAGAGGAAAAACCCTTGGAATTATTGGCTTTGGAAGAATTGGACAAGAAGTTGCTAAAATCGCTTTAGGAATAGGAATGAAAGTGATTGCAACTGATAAATTCTTGGATAAGGTAACTATCGAAATAAGCATTTCAACTGGTCAGAGTATTAAAGCTGAAATTATAATCCAGCCCTTTGAAAAATTAATAACAAACTCAGATTTTATTTCCCTCCATGTTCCCGCTCAAGAAGAGTATGTTATAGATTCGAGTGTGATATCTAAAATGAAAAAAGGTGCTGGAATAATTAATGCTGCAAGGGGTGGAGTAATTGATGAGGTAGCTCTCCTAAAAGCTTTAGATGGGGGTCATTTATCGTTTGCTGGATTAGACACTTTTGAAAATGAACCAAAACCTGAGGTAAAATTACTAATGCATGAAAAAATTTCATTAACACCTCATATTGGAGCGGCTACACTTGAGGCTCAAAATCGTATAGGTGAAGAGTTGGCTACTCAAATATCAAAATTGCTTAAATAAATCTAAAAAATTGTATTTCAGTCAATTAAAGAAGAAATGGGGAGTTAGATCTAACTTCCAACTGATTATTATTTTTATTGTTTTTGGAATTACGGGTTCATTAAGTGTTCGCCTAGGAGAACCATTGTTGAATTTAATAAAACTAGTACCTGAAAAGTTTGAAGCTATACCATTTGGAAAGATTATTTATTGGACCATAAGAATCATAGTAATTTTTCCACTATATCAAGTTTTACTAATAATAGTGGGTGCTGTCTTTTTTCAATTTCGTTTTTTTTGGAATTTTGAAAAAAAAATCTTGAAAAAAATTGGCTTTAAACGCTTTTTTAAAGACTCCTAGGATAATTTTGATTTAACAAGATTCAAAAATTCGTTACGTGTATCAGTATCTTTGAATGCACCTCTAAAACCGGAAGTTGTTGTGGTTGAATTTTGCTTTTGTACACCACGCATCATCATGCACATGTGAGAAGCTTCAATTACTACAGCAACACCTTTTGGATTAAGTGTTGAGTTGATACAGTCCAAAATCTGTTCAGTTAAACGTTCTTGAACTTGTAATCTTCTAGAAAATATATCAACAATCCTTGGGAGTTTGCTTAAACCAACAATATGTCCGTTAGGAATATAAGCTAAATGTGCTTTCCCAAAAAAAGGTAGCAAATGATGTTCACAAAGTGAATATAATTCAATATCTTTTACGATAACCATTTCATTATAGTTTTCTTGAAACATTGCACTTTGCAATACCTGTTCCGGATCTTTTTCATATCCTTCTGTAAGAAATTTTAGTGCTTTTGATGCACGTTCTGGGGTTTTTAATAAACCCTCACGATTTTTATTTTCGCCCAAAAGATCAATAATCTCTTCAAAATAAGATTTAATTTGATCCGTTATTGGTAAGGTTTCAATATTAAAATTTTCATTCATTTTTTTATATCAATATAGTTTTTAAAATATGTTTTTAATTTGTTAATCTTAGGTGTTATTGTATAACTACAATAGGCTTGATTAGAATTTTGAGTGTAATAATTTATATGCTCCTCAGCAATATAAAAAGGAGTTGCTTTTTTTACCTCGGTCACGATGGGGTTATCATATATTTTTTCTGAATTTATCTGTTTAATAATTTCAAATGCGACTTGTTTTTGTTTAACTTCTGTGTAATAAATACCAGACCTATATTGAGTGCCAAGATCATTGCCCTGTCGATTTAAAGTAGTAGGGTCATGAGTGTTAAAAAATATAAAAAATATATCGTTTATACCGATATTTTTTGGATTATATTTTAATTCAATAGCCTCTGTATGACCTGTTTTTCCTGTACAAACCTGTGCATAGGAAGGATTTTTTACAGTTCCATCGATGTAACCTGGCTTAACCTCAATTACACCTTTAATATTTTGAAAAATTGCTTCTGTACACCAAAAACAACCTCCTGCCAAATAGATAATTTTAATTTTTTTTTTTTTTAAAGTTAAACAAAATAATGAAATATTAATAAGTGATATTGAGTTTTTGATTGATATATTATTTATTAAACTTGAATAATTTATTACTAATGTCAATTATTTTTGTTCTTTGACATAAGCAATAATATTTTAATTTTGAGATAGTATGAATACACTTTTGAAAGCAAATAATATCTCAAAAAACTACGGAGATTTAAAAGTCTTAGATAAGATTAGTCTTAAAGTCGAAGAAAAAGAAATTGTTGCTATTGTTGGTCCCTCTGGTGCAGGTAAAACAACTCTTTTAAATATTTTGGGGACTCTCGACGATCCAAATCCTGACCTTGAAACTTCATTAATTATTGAGGGTAAAAATGTTACAAAAATGACTGAAAAGTCAATAGCTAAATTTAGAAATGAAAATATTGGGTTTATTTTTCAATTTCATGAATTACTCCCTGAATTCTCAGCTCTTGAAAATGTTTGTATCCCAAGTTGGTTGAACAAAAAGAATGTTGATGCAAAAGCTAATGCAAAAAAACTTTTATCAAGTATGGGTATAATTGACAAAATTAATCACAAACCAAATGAACTCTCAGGGGGAGAAAGACAGAGAGTTGCTGTGGCTAGAGCGTTAATTAATGGGCCAAAGATAATTTTTGCAGATGAACCTAGTGGAAACTTGGATTCAGACAATGCAAATCAACTTCACAACATATTTTTTGACCTACGTGATAAACTCAACTGCAGTTTCGTCATTGTCACTCATAATAATCACTTAGCAAAGCGAGCGGATAGAATAATAAATCTAAAAGATGGGCAGATTAACTAATGTTTAATAAGGATTTAAAAGATTTTTTGGATGAAAAATCTTCAGCTTACGAAAACCCAAATTTTTTAGAGAAGGACCCAATCAAAATCCCTCATTTATTTAAAAAAAAAGAAGATATCGAAATTTCTGGATTTTTAGTTGCTTCTATTTCTTGGGGAAATCGTTTAACTATAATAAAAAATGGTATTCGCATGATGGAATTGATGGGAAATGACCCTTACAACTTTGTGATTCACCATAAGAAAAGAGATCTGACACCCCTTTCCTCTTTTATTCACAGGACATTTAATGGTTATGACTTTATATATTTCATAAAAGCCCTTCGTCATATATATAATAATTATGGCGGTCTTGAAAAAGCTTTTTCAAAATTCCCTAAGTCTTCTAGAATGGATGAGAATATTTATCACTTTAGGAAGTGTTTTTTTGAACTATCGCATGATAAAAGAGTAAAGAAACATGTTTCGAATCCTTTGAATGGGTCTGCAGCTAAAAGGATAAATATGTATTTAAGATGGATGGTGAGATCCTCTAAAAATAAAGTTGATTTTGGGATTTGGAATAAGTTAAATTCCAATCAACTTTCTTGTCCGTTAGATATTCATACTGGTAACATTGCGCGTAAACTTGGTTTAATAAACCGTAAAATTAATGATCTAAAAGCCCTAAAAGAGTTAGATGAAATTTTAAGGAGTTTTGATGCATCAGATCCAGTAAAATATGATTTTGCACTTTTTGGCCTTGGTGTTTACGAAGGCTTTAACAATAAGAACATGAAGTTAAATATTAAAATTAGGTAACTTGATTCATTAAGTAGTAATAAAATATGCTTAAAAAAATTTCAAAATATTTTGGTCCAGGACCCTTAATAGCCGCAGCTTTTATAGGGCCTGGGACAGTTACTCTTTGTTCTTTAGCTGGTGTAAAATTTGGTATGTCCCTTTTGTGGACAATTGTCATATCCATTTTAGTTGCTATAATTTTGCAATCAATGGCTATAAAAGTGAGTATACTGGCAAAAAAAAATTTAACTCAGGCTATAAAGGAAGAGATAAAACATCCAATTGTTAAAAATTTGGTGTTAGGATTAATTCTTATAGCAATTCTATTTGGAAATACAGCTTATGAGGCAGGAAATATAAGTGGGACAATATTAGGTGTTGAAACTTTACTTGGAAAATTTAAATTTGATATAGGATATATCTCATTTAACTTTTATTCTTTAGCAATCGGTATTATCGCAGCATCTCTTCTTTGGACTGGTAAATATAAAATTATTCAAGGTTTTTTAATTGGTTTGGTAATAATTATGAGTATATCTTTTTTAGCAACTGTTTTGCTTACAAAACCCTCAATAAGAGATATAATTTCAGGCTTATTCTCTTTTGAAACACCAAAAGGTAGTTTATTAACTATCATAGGTTTAATTGGTACTACGATTGTGCCATACAATCTTTTTCTTCATTCTGAATTAGCAAAAAATAAATGGTCCAAATCAAATGAACTTGAATATGCACTTAAAGATTTATACATATCCATAGGTCTTGGAGGTATTATTTCTTTAAGTATAATAATTTCTGCTTCAGGTATTGAGAACGCAAGCATTTCAGGTGCGAGCGATTTAGCGTTAGGATTAGAACCTCTATTTGGAAAATTTGCAAAATATTTTTTAGCAGTAGGGCTTTTTTCTGCTGGAATAACAAGCACAATAACAGCTCCTATGGCAGCTTCTTATGTTGTTTGTGCATGTTTTGGATGGGTTCCAAATTTAAAATCAACTCACTTCAGGATAATATGGGTTTTTATTATTTTGTGTGGGGTTTTAATATCAGCATTAGGACTTAAACTGATAAGAGTAATTGAATTAGCTCAAATTGCAAATGGAATATTACTTCCAATTATAGTAGTTATTCTTCTTTGGATGATGAATAAATCTTCAATATTAGGTAATTTTAAGTACAATATTTATCAAAATTTAGTCGGGAGTGCCATAGTAATTATCTCATTTTTTCTGAGCTTTAGGACACTTTTAATTCTAGTTAATTAAATGAATAAAATAAATATTAACGTTGATATGGGAGAAGGTTTTAATGTTGAAGAAAAATTAATGCCATTAATCAGTTCTTGCAACATATCTTGTGGAGCACACGCTGGAGACACTTCAGAAATTAAAAGAGTAGTAGGTTTAGCTAAAATTAATGGTGTAAAGATTGGGGCACACCCCTCCTACCCTGACAGGAAAAATTTTGGAAGAATTTCAATGAAAATTACTAGGAGTGAATTAAAAAAAAGTGTAAAAAATCAATTATTAGGATTTGTTCAACAGCTTGACCATCCTAAAGATTTAAATCATATTAAACCTCATGGTGCATTATACAATGATTGTGTCAAAAACGAGAATATAGCTCAAATTTTAGTCGAAATTATTGAGAAATATTATCCTGAAATTTTAATTTATACTATTCACAATGGTGAATTATATAAACAAGCACTCTCAAGAGGATTAAATGTTTACAGTGAAGCGTTCCTTGACCGTGGGTACAAGGATAACGGACAACTAGAAGATAGAGCTAAAAAAGGAGCAATTTTAGAAGATGGAAGATCTATGTTTAATCAACTATATAATATTCTTGAGAAAAAAAAAGTAAGAACAGTTAATCGTAAATGGATTAATATTAACGCTGATACGTTTTGTATTCATGGAGACCATAAAAATGTATTAGAAAATTTAGAGCTCTTGCACAGATTATATAAAAATTATCTTAAAAAGGGTGAGTGATTTATTTAAGTTTAAAGTTTCAGCGTTAAACACTAAAACAATTCTTCTTGAATGGAGCATTGAACCTACGGATTTACTCCTAGAGCATATAATAAAATTTAAAAGTTTAATAGAAAAAGATACTGAAATTCAACAATGTATTGTAGGATATAAATCTATATTAATTGAACTAAAAAATACAATTCATAGCCTTTTTTATTGGGAGGAACATTTTAAAAAAAAACAAAAAAAAATTAAGAATACTATTATTGAAAGAAATCATTGGAAAATTCCAGTATGTTATGATTTAAAATACGCTCCAGATCTTTTAAACGTATCAAAAGAAAAAAATCTTGATACAGGTAAAGTTATCAAATTGCACTCAGATGCTCGTTACAGAGTTAATTTTCTGGGATTCCTACCAGGATTTCTATATTTGAGCGGTTTAGATAGCAGATTATATCTAAAAAGAAAAAAAAAACCATTACTGAATATTCCAAAGGGTGCTGTTGCTATTGGAGGTAAGCAAACAGGAATTTATCCCAACATAAGTCCAGGTGGATGGCATTTAATTGGAAATACACCTGTAAATTTATTTAATCCTAAAAAAAACCCTCCCTGTTTTGCGAAACCTGGTGATTGGATTTCATTTGAACAAATAGACTCCCATACCTACTCTAAAATAGAATCTGAACAACAAAATGGAAATTATCAATTGAATAAATATGATTGAAATTCTACAAACTGGTATTCACACATCAATACAAGATATTGGACGGCATCACTTCAAAAATTTTGGAGTTCCTGTTTCAGGAGCTTTAGATCAGTCAGCTTGTCTAATTGCTAATAGTTTATTAAATAATTCACCAAAAGCTGCAGTATTAGAATGCTGTATAAAAGGTCCAAAACTTAAATTTCATGATAATTATTATATATGCATAACAGGGGCAGAAATGAATGCGAGATTAAATGATGAGATTTTAAAAAATTACAAGCCATATTTTGTAAAAAAAGAAGACGTATTATCTTTTGGTATCGCTAAATTAGGATGTCGAACATATTTAGGAATTAGCGGAGGTATTGAAACTGAAAAAGTTCTTGGAAGTAGAAGTCAGTACCAAAACATTACTTCTTCAGATAAGATTATAAAAAATACCATAATACCAATTGGTAAGTCGAATTTTAAACCCGTTGTCGGAACAAGGGTGAAAGAGCAAAAAATTAATTATACAAAAATAAATATTGAGGTTTACGAGGGTCCTGAATTTAAATTTTTAGAAAAAGAACAACGAAAATTAATTCAAAAAAAAATATTTCATATTTCTTCATTAAACAATCGAATGGCTTATCAATTAAAAGAAAAATTTGCGCACAATCTACCACAAATTTGGACATCGCCAGTAATTCCTGGAACAGTTCAATGCACACCAGACGGAAGTATGATAATTTTAATGAGAGATTCTCAAGTCACGGGAGGTTATCCAAGACTACTTCAACTTACAGAAAGTTCAATTCAATTGATTTCTCAAAAAACAACAAACAATAAAATACGCTTTAAAATACTGCCAAAAATTATCTGATTAATAATTTAAAATAAAATTTATCTCTATAATTTATAAATAAATAGACATTGAAAGTCTTTAAATAAATTGTTTCTTATTTTTGTCTTGTATTTATAATAAATGAAAATACTCTTAAAAAAAGCAACCTTAATCAATGACAAAAGTGTTTTTCACAATAAAAAAGTAGATATTCTCATAGAAAATGGTTTGCTAAGCAAAATTGACAATAACATTGACGTTGATGCTAACCAACTAATTAATCTTGAAGAACTCCATGTATCTTCGGGATGGTTTGACCCTAACATCTCTTTTGGTGAACCTGGTTTTGAAGAAAGGGAGACACTGGAAAATGGATTACTTACAGCTGCTAAAAGTGGTTTCACTCATGTGCTTTTAAATCCAAACACTAACCCAAAAACATCAACACTTGCAGATGTAAATCATTTGATTCAATCAACTCTTTCACAGACTACCAAATTGCATGTTAGTGCAGTGCTTTCAGAAAAAAAATATGCAAACAAAATGGCTTCACTTTATGATATGCACATAGCCGGTGCAAAAGCATTTGGTAATTTTAATGAGACTATAATTAACCCAAATGAATTAAAAATTGCCCTAGATTATGTGCAAACTTTTGATGGAATTGTACAAAGCTATCCTATAGATAAAAAACTATGTGAAAATGGACAAATCCATGAGGGTGAAATTAGTGTGAAATTGGGATTAAAAGGAATCCCTTCAATTTCAGAATCAATACCACTTGCACGTGATATTCAAATACTCGAATATACTGAGGGAAAAATACACATACCTTACGTGTCAACTGAAAAAAGTGTAGACTTAATTCGTCAAGCGAAAAAAAGAGGTTTAAATATTAGTTGTGCGGTTGGATTACCACATCTCATATTTACTGATAAAGAACTAATAGATTTTGATCCAAACTTCAAAATTATCCCCCCTATACGAACTCATAAAGACCAAAATGCACTTCGCGAAGGCCTTTTGGATGGTACTATTGACATGATAACTAGTATGCATAAACCCGTTAATCCAGAACTAAAAGATTTAGATTTTGTTCAGTCTGAACCTGGAAGTATTGGCCTTGAGGCTTGTTTTGTTGTTCTCCAAGATAAATTTCCTATTGAAAAAATAATTTCGTATTTGACAAGAGGAAAAAAACGTTTTGGAATAGAAGATCATAATTTTAAATTAAACACACCCGCTGACCTTACTCTTTTTACCCCAACAGGAAATGGAATATTTTCAAGTAAAGATCTTTATTCTAAAAACAAAAATTGCATGTTTTTAGGCATGCCAATAAAAGGTAAAGTTTATGGATGCATAAGAGAAAATAAGGTTCTTCTTAATACCTGAAAAATGTTGAATTACATTATCCGAAAAGCAAAAAGTATTGAAAAGTGTCCAACTATAGTTTTAATTCATGGGTACGGTAGTAATGCAGAAGATTTATTCTCATTTAAACCTTACTTACCTGAAAACTACAATATAATTGCTATTCAGGCACCACTTACATTATCTTATAATAGTTATGCTTGGTATCCCCTTTATCCAAAAAACGATGGAACATTTGATTCTAAAATTGAAGAAGCATGGAGTGCAGTCAATTTATTAGAAAAAAATTTAGATTATTTAGTTGAAAAATATAAATTGAACAAAAAAGATCTCTGTTTATTGGGATTTAGCCAAGGATCAATACTCAGCTGGGCACTTGCTTACAGCAGAGCTAATAAGGTAAGACGAATTGTTGCTTTAAGTGGCTTTATACATGAAAGTGTTGACACATCGTCTAAGCCAACTTTTTTAGCTTATGCTGCACATGGAATTACAGATATGATTATACCAATTTCTAAAGCGAGAAACTCAATTTTACAATTAAGTAAAAAATATAGCCAAATTGAATTTTATGAATTTCCTGAAGGTCATACTGTTTCTCAAGAAAATATGAATCTTTTTTTGAAGTGGTTAAAAAGAACCGATTTGTAAAAATTATTTAGAATTTATACTAAGAGTATCATATGCTAAAAAAATATTATTCGGTAAAGAAGTGTTAACTTCATTATGAAAACCCATTAAATGACTTATGTGTGTTAAATAAGAGGTTTTAGGAGAAATTTTAGCAATTAGATCAATTGCCTCTTGAAGATTTAAATGATTTGGATGTTCATCAATTCGCAAACAACTAAGGACTAGTATATCTAGGCCTTTAAGTTTTTTTATCTCTGTATCATTTATTGTTTTTATATCAGTCAAATAGCAGAAGTCGTCAATTCTGTAGCCAATGACAGGTAACTTATTGTGCATTACTTCAATTGGAACAATCTTTTTACCGCCAAATTTAAAATCTGATTTTGGGGATATTACTTTTACTGTCACTGAAGGTGCACCAGGATATTTGTTTTCATTAGAAAATATATAATCAAAGCGTTTTTTGAAATTATCAATTACTCTCTGACTTCCAAAGACAGGGATATCACCTTGTCTAAAAAAAAATGGTCTAACGTCATCCATGCCTGCACTATGGTCGGCATGCTCGTGAGTAAAAAAAATTCCATCAAGATGTGTTACTTTTTCTCTTAACATTTGTTGTCTGAAGTCAGGGCCGCAATCAATGACTAGATTTATATTATCCCATTGTATAAGAACCGAAACGCGTAATCTCTTATCTTTACTGTCAGTACTTAGACAAACAGGGTGTTTACTTCCAATGACTGGTATTCCCTGAGATGTCCCTGTCCCCAAAAAAGTAATTTTAAGCATCTTTTCAAAGGTAATCTTTGTCAATTAATTCTACAATCTTCGTAAATTTGAAAAATACTTAGCCTTTAAATGACAGTTAATTTACCCGGAGAAAAGAAACTTGAAAACCGTCCTTCAATAGAAGCAAAAGCACTCAGAATTAACTTAAATGAGTATATATATGGAACCTTCGCAGAAATTGGAGCAGGTCAAGAAGTCGTAAGACATTTTTTTCGAGCAGGAAGTTCTTCTGGAACCATTGCAAAAACTATGAGTGCCTATGATAAAAATTTTAGCGATAACATATATGGAGGGGAAAACGATAAAAGATATGTGACAGAAGCCAGGCTAAATAAAATGCTTGATCATGAGATGGAGCTTCTTGAAAACAGATTACCAAGAGATCAATATCCAGACAAAATGTTTTTTACGTATGCTAACACAGTTGCAACTATTGATTTTGCAAAAAAATTTAAAGGACATGGTTGGATGGGTATACGATTTCAAACTAATCCAAAAGAAAATTATAGTGAAATTACTCTCCACGTAAGATTTCACCAGTCTGAGGCACGTCTGCAGCAAGAGGTATTAGGTTTAATCGGGGTAAACTTAATTTATGGTGCATTTTACAAAAATGACGAGCCAAAGAAACTTTTGCGTTATTTATATGATCATATTGACAATGACGCTATTGAAATCGATACAATCAACTTTAATGGTCCATTATTCGAAAATGTAGATAATAGATTAATGAGTTTACAATTAGTGCGAAATGGCATGACTGATGCTGTAATGTTCAATCCCAAAGGAAATAATATTTTACCAGCGCGTGAACTTTACAAAAAAAATATCTTAGCCTTACGTGGAAGTTTTCGTCCTGTTACTTTAGTAAATATTGATATGTTTGAAAAGGCTTTAGATGCGTTTATCCGTGAACCTGGAGTAGATGAAGATAAAACTGTTGTTATTTTTGAAATTACTCTTTCCAACCTTCGTGCGCAAGGAGAAATCGATGAAAAAGATTTCATGGATAGGGCAAAACTGCTTTGTTCTTTAGGACATGTTGTTATGATTTCAAATTTTAAAGAGTATTACAAACTTGTTGATTATTTATCACAGTATACCAAAAATCAACTTGCATTAAGTATGGGTGTCAATAATTTTGTAGAAATCTTTAATGAGCAGTATTACCAGGATTTAGGAGGTGGTATTTTAGAAGCTTTTGGTAAGATGTTTTATAATAACTTAAAAGTTTACTTATATCCCATGAAAGATAAAAATGGTAATATAATAAATAGTACAAACCTTAAGTTAGATCCAAGAATGAAAGACTTTTATAAATTTTTCAAATATAATGGTAAGGTTGTCGATATTTTTGACTTCGAAGAGGATTACCTTAATATTTTTAGCAGAGAGA
>CACMZR010000015.1 GCA_902618245.1 uncultured Bacteroidota bacterium
CAATTGTGAAGGTTAAATTATCTCCGCCAGAGTAATTCTGATTAACCTGGGCATCAGTTAGGCCTGTGTTATAGACTAATATTTTAGAAATCTGACCAACGAAAAAATCATTATTATCTCTACCGTCTTTACCAATATAGCTCCAAACATTATTATAAGTATTACTACGAGTTACACCAGTTACAGTTTTATTTAAAACACCATCAATGTAAATTTTCATACCTGAAGATTCATTGGCCCCTGTGTTAACCCAAGTAATTTCATGCCACTGTCCGTCATTTACTTGAACAGTACTTCTGTTTGCGGCAGAGTTGGTTTGATTGTAACCCATACCACCTTTATATGACCACTGACTAGCATAGCCTGAGTTTAATCTGAAAATAGATTCTCCATCAAAAGTACCTGCTCTCCCAAGGGAAAGTAAATACTGATTATTAGATGAAGTAGTTTTGACTCTAGTAGTCACAGTAATTGGGAATCTTGCTGACATACCGTTGAGTTTCGCATTAGCTACTGATCGGAAAAAGTCTCCTGCTGAAAAATCAAAGTAGTTTCCTGAGTTATTTGTCACAAGAGCTGCTCCGTAATTAGTAAAATTATTGTTCTGTGAAGAAGCGTCATTTACTGTTGCCCCCGAGAGAACATCTGGGGTGTCTGCATTTATGTTTAAAACTAAATTGTCAGTTACAATTCCTTTACCTGTAAGACTGTTGCCTGCTAAATCTAATCCTGTGATACTTACTGTCGCGCTACTCACGGTTCCAGACCAATTACTCATGTCAAGGGTGTAGGTCCAAACCGAAGAACTTGTAGAAGTCATATTGGCGTTAGTCACACCATCTCCTATAGTTATCGTTGGAATCCCTGCCATAGGTTCACTAAAGGTTGCTGTAATAACAACATTTGAACTAGAAGAAACGATGTCGTCAGCATCGTTGTCTGTAATAGTGACCGAGGGAGAAGTATTATCTAAGCTAATTGTTATACTCTGATTTCCAGAGTAACTGTTACCAACGATATCTTGGCCTGTAAATGTTACTGTATAGCTCCCCGCTGATACTCCACTTGTGTTCCAGGAGTATGTCCACGTTGTACTATTGGTTGCTGTTAAATTAGCATTATTTACTGCTGAGCCTATGGTTAACTTTGGCGCAGTAAGCATGGGTTCATTAAAGGTTGCTGTAATGGTAATATTGTCCCCCGGCTTAATTAAATTATCAGCATCATTTGTCGAAATGCTTAGCGTTGGAGATGCTGTATCAACTGTAAATGAAATATTTTGTGAACCGGCTACATAGGAATTTCCGGCAAGATCTGTTCCACTTACAGTAAGGGAATACGTTCCATCAGAGAGTGTTCCTGAGGATGTATTCCAAGTAAAGGTGTAGGAATTTGTACCTGATATTTTTGTCATTGCTGCATTTGAAAAAATACCTGGTATTAAAACGGTAGGTGTAGCGGCCATAGCCTCTGAGAAAGCAGCAGTTACAGTAACCACCTGTGAAGGAGAAACTAAATTATCATTATCAGAACTTGTTAACGAAACTGTTGGTGCTGACGAGTCTAATGAAAAAGTTGTGCTTTCAGTACCTACGTAAGCTCTTCCGTTTGTATCTACACCAGAGACAGTCGCTGTGTATGCTCCATCAGTTAAGTTGCCTGCAGCATCAACATCCCATACGTATCTAAAGGTAGAGCTGTTTACCACTGTCATACCTATATTAGTCGCTACACTACCAATACTTATAGTAGCTGTAGGTGACATTGCAGTGGAGAAGGCCGCTGTAATAGTAACTACAGAGTTGTTTTGAATATAGTTGTCCGCATCAGTGTCTGTTAGAGTAACCTGTGGTGCAGGGCAGGTACCCCATTGAGGTGATTTGGAAGCATCTTGTCGCCATGCTACATTATTTTGCTGTCCCGTCCAAGATGTCGGCTTAGTTGGTATATTGGAAACACACCAGCCAGAAATGTCTTGAACAAATGCTGCAGCTTGATAAAAGACGCCAAGCATACCATACAACTGTCCACCATTTAAAGAACCTCTATTAACATTAGAAGTATTCCAATTACCAATAGAGGGACTCCCGCCATTATTAAAATCCCTAGCACTATTGAACATATTTCTTATGGTAATTGCACTTGAAATATCCCAATTACCAATATCTTGGTTAAATTCATAAGCATTTCCAAACATTCTTTGGAAATTAGTAACTCTAGATACATCCCAACTACTAATGTTTTGATTAAAAACAGCGGCTTGTTCAAACATACTTTTCATCGTAGTCACTTTAGAAACATCCCAATTCCCAATGTCTTGGTTAAAGGCTCTAGCATTTTTAAACATTCCTTCCATTTGGGTTACATTAGAAACATCCCAAACTCCAAGAGGTTGGTTAAATGCTGTCGCGCCAACAAACATATATCTCATATCTGTTACAGAGGCAGTATTCCAAGTGCTTATATTTTGGTTGAACGAAGTAGCGGCTTCAAATGTTCCAACCATATTTGTCACGCTGGACGTGTTCCAAGATGATATATTTTGATTAAACTGACTATTATTCCGAAACAGAGCCGACATATTAGTTACATTTGAAACATCCCAACTACCAATATCTTGATTAAAAATTGTTTGGTTGAACATTTGCTCCATATCTGTTACACTCGACACATCCCAACTACCAATATCTTGATCAAAATTACTCGCTAACCAAAACATGCGGTTCATACTGGACACGCTGGAGGTATCCCAATTACCTATGTCTCTATTAAATGCTGTTGCACCAGTAAATAAGCCTTGCATATTGGTCACATTTGAAGTATCCCATGAGCCAATATCTTGATTAAATGAAGAGGCGTTAGCAAATAGACTTCCCATATCAGTTACAAGAGTCGTTACTACCCTATTCCAATCATTATCGTTTTTATTTTTAGCTGCAATAGAAGTATTGTCATGTGCCGTATAGATTACTCCATTAACAACGCCCTGATCTCCTGGGTTACATCCTCTACATTTTACAGTCACCCCATTAGCATCTAGATAGAAAGTAGGACTTATAGTAAAGGTGATACTGTCGGTTCCAGCATAAGCATTTCCAATGGCGTCGGTTCCACTTACTGTCACTGAATAAGCTCCAGCAGCAAGGGTTGGAGTCGATGTATTCCAGTTATAGGTATAGCTGTTTGTACCACTAATTCTTGTCATCACAACATTGGTTACTACTCCTGTAATGAAAATTGTTGGAGTAGCTGCCATTGATTTAGAGAAACTGGCAGTGATAGTTACCGTATTAGTAGGTGATAAAGTAGTAGATATAATATTGTCTGCATCGGTATCGGTAAGGATTACTGAAGGCCCTGTTGTATCATAGGTAAAGCTACAGGATACGGTAGAGGCAATACTATTACCTGCTAGGTCTTTTACCGGGGGACTACCTGGTGCATGGGTAAGTTTAACTAGTCCCTCTGCTTGTGGGGTTATCCTTACTGTGTAGGTTCTCCCATCATTTGATGCACTGAGCAGTGTTAGACTCGCTATATTAATTGCTTCTGAGAACTGTGCTGTATTGGTTGTTAATCCTGTTACAGCTTCATCATAGGTTAAGGTGACTACAAGTGAGGAATTAGAAAACTTAGGCCCTGGTGGGGTTGTTATTGTAAGTGTAGGAGAGGTAGTGTCTAAATTAAAGGTTATACTTTGAGTGCCTGCCACATAGGCAATTCCATTGGTCTGTGTTCCAGCAACAGTAATATAATAAGTCCCGCTAGAGGGTGTGCCGCCGCTATCAACATCCCACAGGTATTTGTATCCCCCTAAACTGTGAACTCGCACATGGCCACTATTTCCTCCGTTGCCATCATTTGATGGAGCACCAACAGCTAACAAAGATCCATCTCCACTTAAAGCTACAATACCTGAATTATCCCCTCGTGCCTCTCCATAGATATCCGATCCAGTCTGAACCCAAACAGAGCCATCATAATCAAAAACACGTGTTTCGCCACGAGCGTCATTCTGAGAGCCGCCATAATTAAATGTTTTATCACCAATTGCTATTCTTGATCCGTCATCACTTATTGATATTTGTTTTTCACCACAACACTGAGTATTTTGGGCCGATCCGTAAATTGTTGAACCAAGCTGGGTCCATGATGCTACCCCTGTGGGTGTATATTCATAAATTAATACTCCGCCCCTATTGAATCCTCCATAACCAGATAGGTCACTTTTCTCTGATGCACTAAAAGCTAATATGGTCCCATCGCTACTTAAGTCCACATCTTGTCCATATTTATCTCCAGCGATACCATCAAAATCGACACCAACTTGTACCCATGCAGATCCATTATAATCAAAAACTCTTACGAAACCTCGATTATCGCTAGAAGCATTTCCACCATCATGGTAGGGACCACCTACAGCCAGTCTCAATCCATCTGAGGATAATGAAACAGAAGTTCCAAAATAATCACCAGCCGCTTGTCCATCAATATCGCTTCCTAATTTTACCCAGTTTCCAGATTGTAATTCATATACTCTTACGTGGCCTCTATTGTCAGAAGAGCTATTTCCAGCATCATTATAGGGAGCTCCAACAGCCACTCTTGTTCCATCATCACTTAATGAAACATCCCAACCACTTCTATCGCCGGTAGCTTCTCCATTAATATCGGAACCCGTCTGCACCCAATTAGTTCCATTAAAGTCATAAATACGGACTACCCCAGTCATTGATCCAGTGTTATAGCCTCCAGCAGCCAGCCTTTTACCATCAGCACTTAATGATACGGAATAACCCATCGCGTCAGATGCATTTCCGTCAATATCAGAGCCTACTTGCTGCCAAGAAGATCCATTTTTATCATAAACACGTACATGTCCCCTCAAACTTCCTCCATGGACGTAACCTCCGGCAGCAATTCTTTTTCCATTTTTACTTGCTGATACTGCGCCACCGAATCCATCACCTTGTGCTTCTCCGTCAATATCAACCCCTATTTGGGAGTTCTCAGTAGTATATGAGGTAAAGGCGACATTAGAAAGCAGCCCCCCAGAAATTGACAAGGTGGGGGTAGGTGTCATGGACTTGTTAAAAAAAGCTGTTATGGTAACCACAGAGCTAACACCAATGTTATTATCTGAAAGTGATAGTGATGCTTTCGGGCTTACACGGCTTACAGTAAGGGTAAGTGAGGCATTTCCGGAGTAGGGTAGATTATTGGTATCGGTTGCAGTAGCAGTAACATTTAGTGTAGTGCCGGAAGAAATATTTGAAGGTACTTGCCAGTAGTAAGTCCATACTGCCGCAGAAGCACCTTGTGTCATTGAAACATTGGTAACCACACCTGTTATCGAAATCTTCGGTGAGGCATTCATATTTATAGAGAAAGTAGCAGTGAGGGTTACCTGACCGGTAGTAATTACATTATCTGAATCATTGGAGGTGATGGTTAGCGTTGCAGGGGAATTTGAACCTGATGGCGGGGGTGCTACTTTCGCAGTTCTACAAGCAGGACTCCTGCCACTAAACCTTGGCCTTAAAGATGAATTGTTTTTTATAGGATTGTTGTTCCCCCAAATATTTTGCCTATTCTGATAGATATTATAATTGTTTGGGAAACACCAATAAGAAAGGTCTTGATTTAAATTAGTGGCATTATCAAATAATTGATTCACACCATTTTGATCATTCATACTCGAGACGTCCCAATAGCCTATGTCTTGGTTAAAAGCTCTTGCATTTTGGAAAAGTCCTTGCATATTACTCACATTCGAGGTATCCCAACTACTAATATCCTGATTAAAAGTCTGATTGTTTTGAAATAAACCTTGCATATTAGTAATCCCAGATGTACAAACACAGGTAACATCACTTCCATTACTAATCATTGTTTGTAAAGTGCTCCTATTAACCTTGGTATAGGTTTTACCTCCTACAACACCTGTTTGGCCAAATGATGCACCGTCACATGTAATTGTTTTATTATTTGAGGCGAGTTGAAAGTTTTGTCCATACAGAGAATAACTGAAAATAAATAATAGAATTGTCAGCAAACTTTTATAATTAAAGCGCACGCTTTTTAGACCAGATCTGAAAAGTTTAGTAACTAAAAACATAATATGGAATTAGTTAAACTTTGACCTCTGTTAAGGGCCATCTTTTTTCGAATACTTGATCTTAAATTCGCAAGGCTACTTTTAGAAAGATTGAGCTCATCTTGAATTTGACGATTTGAAAAGCTCATCTTGATAAACATGCAAACCTTTACCTCTTGGAAGGATAAACTATCGTATGTACCAACTAATCTTTTTGTGAACTCTGGATAGGTTTGCGCAAAGCGCACTTCAAAATGTTCGTTAATCTTTAAATCCAATTTGTTTATTTTCGAATAATTACTTTCAAAAATCGATTCTTTATTGATAATTAATCCTAATTTTTTTCAAAAATATAATACTTGCAGTATAAATGCAGTAAATTTTTATTAAAAAAGTAGCATAAAAAGATTCTTAAAGTATTAAAATAGTATTTTTTAGTTAATTTAAATTGTATTTATAGAACAGTTTTAATAGCACAGCATTCTGTTATAGTAGCATTTTTTATTTTGTATTTTTGTCAAAACTAAACTGAATAATGGCTTTTGATATAGAAATGATAAAGTCCGTTTACTCTAAGATTAAAGATAGAGTAAATAAGGCACGAGAATTAACAGGCAACCCCCTAACTGCTTCTGAAAAGATTCTTTACTCCCATCTTTGGGATGGAAATCCAGAAAAGGTCTTTTCAAGAGGCAAAGACTATGTTGATTTTGCACCAGACAGAATCGCTTGTCAAGACGCAACAGCTCAAATGGCTCTTTTACAATTTATGCAAGCAGGAAAGGCAAAAGTTGCCGTACCTACAACTGTGCATTGCGATCACTTAATTCAGGCTAAGTCTGGAGCTGCACAAGATTTAAAATCGGCAAACAGCATATCTGCTGAGGTCTTCAACTTTTTAGAGTCTGTCTCAAACAAATACGGTATCGGATTTTGGAAGCCAGGAGCGGGGATCATACACCAAGTAGTTTTAGAAAATTATGCGTTCCCTGGTGGAATGATGATAGGTACTGACTCACATACAGTTAATGCAGGAGGGCTTGGTATGCTAGCTATTGGAGTTGGTGGTGCTGATGCTGTTGATGTTATGGCCGACATGCCGTGGGAGCTAAAATTCCCAAAAATAATTGGTGTAAAACTCACTGGGAAATTAAATGGATGGACTGCACCTAAAGACGTTATTCTTAAAGTCGCAGGCATACTTACAGTAAAAGGAGGTACAGGTGCAATAATAGAGTATTTTGGCGAGGGTGCTGAATCTATGTCTTGTACAGGAAAAGGAACAATATGTAATATGGGCGCCGAAGTAGGTGCGACAACCTCAACATTTGGATACGATAAATCAATGGAACGCTATCTTCGTGCGACAGGGAGAGATGATGTGGCCGATTCGGCAAATCAGATTAAAGACTATCTTACCGCTGATCCTGAGGTTTATGAAAATCCAGAAAAATATTTTGATGAACTAATAGAAATTAATTTAGACGAATTAACCCCACATTTAAATGGCCCATTTACCCCAGATTTAGCAACTCCAGTATCAGAGATGTCAGAAGTTGCTAAAAAAAATGAATGGCCTATAAAAGTAGAATGGGGTCTTATAGGTTCTTGCACAAACTCTTCATATGAAGACCTATCTAGGGCCGCCTCTATAGCCAAGCAAGCAGTGGAAAAAAATCTTGTGACAAAAGCTGAATTTGGAATAAATCCAGGTTCTGAACAAGTTCGTTATACAGCTGAAAGAGATGGGCTTTTAAAAACTTTTGAAGAACTAGATGCTAAAATATTTACTAACGCCTGTGGACCGTGTATAGGCCAATGGGCAAGAGAGGGTGCTGACAAGCAGGAGAAAAACTCTATAATTCATTCCTTCAACAGAAATTTTTCAAAGCGGGCTGATGGAAATCCAAATACCCATGCTTTTGTTGCTTCTCCGGAAATGGTAGCTGCTGTTGCTATTTCTGGGCGCTTAGATTTTAATCCTATAAACGACACATTGATAAATCAAGATGGGGAAGAGGTGAAATTAGATCCTCCAACAGGATTGGAATTACCTCCTTCAGGCTTTGATGTTAAAGACAACGGTTACCTGGAACCAGTTGAGGACGGATCTTCTGTGCAAGTTGTTGTTAAAGACAATTCAGAAAGGCTTCAGCTGCTGACTCCCTTTAAGCCTTGGGATGGACAAAACCTAAGTGGTGCTAAACTACTTATTAAGGCGCATGGTAAATGCACAACTGACCACATATCAATGGCAGGTCCTTGGCTCAGATTCCGTGGCCACTTAGATAATATTTCAAACAATTGTCTTATAGGAGCAGTGAATGCATTTAACCAAAAAACAAATTTTGTAAAGAACCAACTAACAGGCCAGTACGGTGGTGTTCCTGAAGTACAACGTCAATATAAACAGGCAGGTATAGAAACAGTTGTTGTAGGCGATCATAATTATGGAGAAGGATCGTCTAGAGAACACGCTGCAATGGAACCGAGATTTTTAGGAGTGAAAGTGGTAATTGTGAAATCTTTCGCTAGGATCCATGAAACCAATCTGAAAAAACAAGGAATGCTTGGAATTACTTTTGACAACGAATCTGATTATGATTTAATTAAGGAGGACGACACTTTCAATTTTATCGATTTAAAAGATTTTGCTCCTGGTAGACAGATTACAATTGAGGTAGTTCATACCGATGGCTCTATAGATCTAATTAAAGCAAACCATTCCTACAACGCCCAACAAATCGAATGGTTTAAAGAAGGTTCTGCACTAAATCTGATAAAAAAACAAAATGCAGCTTAATTGCAAAGACTAGTTTGGAGACAAAATGGTCTTATTGTAAGTAGCAGATTCAATTTTTTCTTTAGAAAAATAAACTGGGAAATATTTGTCCTCGGACCAATCTTTAAACAAGTTTCCATAGAATGGACTATCAGGATTTCCCGATTGACCAGGTGCATTTGTTCCTATACTACTATCCCAGTCTCCGGTGTTGACGATCATTCGAAAACTTCCACCACTACTTTGTCTGTAATCTGATCCAGTTGATCCAGGAGTGTAACTATTCCCTCCTCTTGGGAGTGGCCCTAAGTTTAGTTTTTCAGAGAATTCTTTTCTTGATACTTCTCCTAAGGCATGAACCATGTAGCTATGTTTGTTATTTTTTTGACCGTACATCCAATTTTTGGTATCCTCACCTAGACGTTTTTTCAAGTCAGCTATTGCAGAGGTAAAAGTTTTTTTAACAAACAGATCTCTTTGTTTTGTATTTAAAAACATATTTCCAGGTGACTCAATCCAATCGATAACTGTTTTTAATTGAAGTGAAGTAAAAATTGATTTTACTTTATCGGGAACAAACCTATCAAAAGCATGACTCATTATTTCATTTTCCCATGCAACATAAATTGCAGCTTCAACAGAATTGGGTGTCAATCTAAAATCCCAATCTAATAGCTTTAGTTTTTGTTTATTTTCAAAATCTTTGAATGAAACTTTTTCTAGATAAGGCACTAAACTTTTTGCTGGTAATGAAGTCACATCAACTTGAAGCTTTTTCATATCTCCCATAGTTAGACTATCACTTGAGCCTAAAAATTCATTCACCCTGTCACCTCTATAAGGATCGGACCAAGTGAATCCTATGGCATCCCAATTTTTATAATCAGAAGGAGTAAGGTTTTGATTTGCTGTTGCAATGAACCCTTTTTTGGGATTAAAAGAATTTGGCTTTTCAACAATAGGTAAATATCCACTCCATTCATATTTTCCATTTCCAAGAACAGGTACTAGGCCACTAAAGTTTTTTCTTATTGGAGCGATACCCACAGCTTGCCATCCAATGTCACCTTTGACATCAGCCCAAATCATATTTTCCCCTGGGATATTGCTATATGAACAAGCTTCTCTGAACTCTTGCCAGTTTTTTGCCTGGTCCATCCTCAGTGAAGCAAGATAGGGAGAACCTCCAGGTTCCAACCATGCACACTTAATAGCATAAGCTTTAAGAGCCTTTTTATTAAGATATGTAATAGGGCCATGATGGGTATAATGGAGTTCAATTTCTCTATCAGACTCACCTTTAACACTTAGATTTTCTTTAATAATTTTTATGTCTTTCCACTTGCCATTATGCATATACTGAAGAGGGTTTTTTGGATTTAAGTCATACTGGTATAAATCTTCACCATCAGTTCTAAAAACAGTTAATCCCCAAGCACCGTATTCATTATGACCAATAGAAATTCCTGGGATTTCAGGCTCACCACCTCCAATAACATTCCATCCCGGGGCTACCAAATGAGCCATGTATCTAAGGGAAGGAACTGCTATGGTACGATGAGGATCATTAGCCATATAGGTATTTCCATCGATAGTTTTTTTACCGCTTAAAACCCAATTATTGCTTCCAATATCCAAAGACTTTGAAGACAAATCATTAAATCTATTAATAAATGAAACAGCCTTTTTATTTCTATATTCTTCTATCAGATGTTCTTGTTTAAATTCAACAGGGTTTCTATAGGCATTATAAAGCCCTAAGAGGTCTTTAAATAGAAGAGAACGATCAATTTTTGGATCTAATTTGATCTTTGGATCTTTGGGATGAAACCACATTAAGTCTTTTACTTTTTTTTCACCGATTAGAGCCACTGTTCTGCCAATTTCTAATTCGTCTTCAATATTTCCGAGAAGTCCTTGATGACGAGAAATAACGACTTCTGGTGTCCATTTTTCAGGAATAATATCCAACATCTTAAATGGAAGTGGAAGTTTTTCTGGGGTCTTTAAAATATCTGAAATATACTTATTTACTCCTTCTACATAGGCTTCAATAATTTCTTTTCCCTGAGGATGATAATGGTTAAGCTCCTTATTTATATCTCCTCTGTACATAAAAAGCCTTGTACCTATATCTCTTTTTATTTCGTCAGGCCCTAATATTTCAGCAACGGATCCTGTAGCTTGTCGACGCCAAATCTCAAATTGAAATAACCTGTCTCTAGCGGCGGTATACCCCTGTGAAAAAAAAAGGTCGTGTTGATTTTGGGCATAAATATGATTAATACCCCATTTATCACGATACACTTCAACAGACTGTTTAAGGCCGTCAACTTTTATCTTTTCTTTGGGATAGGGCTCAGTTTTTAAGCAACTAATGCAGAAATAAAAAAGGCTTAATAAAAAAATACTTCGCATATTAAAGCGCATCAGAAGCTTTTATAAATCTCGTAGTTAAATCAACATTTTCCATATCCTTGTCTAAGGGAAACATTGGTCTTTTAATTCTTTTGTAATCTAGACGTTCTAAATCTTGATCAACACCACCTGGGGTAAGAGCCATTATCCAGTCTCCTCGGATGTTATAAAGTTCAGGCACTAGATAACCGATTTTTACTACAAGAATGTCAGTTTCTCTTGGGTTTAATCCCAACTGTGTAAAATCCTTTTCTCTGTGGTAAGGCTTTCTTTTTTTGGTAACGATCACTTTTAAGCTGCCCGCTTTTATAACTACTTCAGTTTCCGCGTGAATATCACCTTGATGAATTGCCTCTACAACTCCACTTAACAATATTGGAGGAGAATACCTATCGTCTACTTCGGCACCAACATAGGCAGAAACTTTGTTTCCTAAACCAACCGCCATTGCTTTTTTAACCATATCAGGGCCCGGGATTGACGCATAAATGAGTTCTGGACCTGAAGATTTTTTAAATACCTTCTTTTTTAAAAGCTCACGCAGTGTCCATGTAACGTCTCCGGCACCTCCAGCTGTTGGATTGTCACCCATGTCACTTATGATGTAGGGTTTTTTATCTGATTTTAAAGCATAAGAAAGACTCGTTTCAAGATCAGCTGTTGGTGCTACAAATGCAAATTCATGTCGAACATCCCAAAAGGCTTTTGCTAAACTTTCTGCATTACTACTCACAGCTTCCTTATTATCACCAGTAACCATCACAACAGCATGATTTCTTGGCTCGTCCGCCCAAGCATATCCTACCCATATTGCAGCATCAATAATACCTTCTTTTTCTGTCACAGGTTGAACTTTTGCATATAGACTCTTTCCAGGTTCTATTCTTGTACTGGTTTTTTCACCTGGCAATAAAATAGGAATTGGAATCCATGCCTTATATTTTGGTTTCCCTTTTCCGCTTATTAATCGCTCCAATAGATTATCAACAGCACGTTGCTTTGATTCAAGGGCATCTTCATGAGGTGCTAGGCGATAGCATGTAATAAGGTCACTGTGCTCTGCTAGGCGCTTTGAGACATTACCGTGAAGATCCATAGAAGTTGAAATAAGGGTTTTAGTGCCAATTAAATCACGTACTTTTTTAATGAAATCTCCCTCAGGGTCATCAACTCCTTCTACGCTCATAGCTCCATGAATATCAAAGAAAAGCCCATCTAAAGGCAATTCTTTTTCTAAAAGTGATAGTGTTTTTCCAACAAGTGAATCATAAGCTTTTTTTGTAACAATACCTCCAGGTAGAGCATGGCCTCTTAGCGTAGGAGCCCAATCTGCAGCTTTTCTTTGTGGACTTTCTTCACTCAAAAAGGGATAATAATCAAAAACTTTTTCGCCTTGTCTTGCTAAAAATGCTGAAGCTTCAGTCTTTGCAGGAGAAAAAGTACTGGACTCAATTGCCAAACCCGCTATAGCAATTTTAGGTTTTAATGGCGTTGACTGGCACGAGAATATTAAAATAAGAACAAAAAATAATGGAGAATTTCTAATTAAAAAACGCATAGTCTATAATGATTTAATCTAAAGATAAAACTTTCAAATGCAATTCAATAAAAAGCTGTAGTTAAAGTAAGAAGGAATAAATTTTAATAACTCTTCAAGCTTTCCTTTTTTATTTAAATAGCTATCTTGGAGACACAAAGCAATTGAATTTAAAACAAGGATAAGGTAAAAATGAGACAAATTTTCTTTTGGTCACTTGTGGCCGCACTAGCTGGACTGCTATTTGGTTTTGATACTGTGGTCATTTCAGGGGCAGATAAAAAACTTCAAAATTTATGGCAATCTTCAGATGCCTTTCATGGGAGTGTAGTCATGGCAATGGCCCTCTGGGGGACAGTTGTAGGGGCTCTTTTTGGAGGATATCCCTCACAAAAATTAGGGCGGAAAAAAACATTAATCTGGGTTGGAGTACTCTACACAGTCTCAGCAGTTGGATCTGCTCTTGCAAATGATCCGATTAGCTTTGCTGTTTTTCGATTCATCGGAGGATTAGGAGTTGGAGCGTCAGGAATTGCAGTTCCAGCCTACATTTCTGAAATTGCTCCTGCTAATAGCCGAGGGCGACTAGTAGGACTTTATCAATCTAGTTTGGTTTTAGGGATTTTACTTGCATTTATTTCTAACTATCTTTTAAGTGATATAGGGGAAAATGCTTGGAGATGGATGATGGGAGTTGAGGCATTTCCAGCTTTTCTGTATACTTTTTTATGTTTTGTAATTCCAAAAAGCCCGAGATGGTTAATCACGAAAGGCTATTTTGATGAGGCTAAATTAATATTTCAACAAATTGATCCTAATGGCTCTTTCGATAATTTGTTGAATGAGATAAATGAAAATACTGATGCTAAAAACACCTCTGAATCTATCTTTGATAAAAAATACAGCTTACCCCTAAAGCTGGCTTTTTTGGTTGCTTTTTTTAATCAGCTTTCAGGAATTAATGCCTTTTTGTATTATGCTCCTCGTATTTTTGAAGAAGGAGGATTGGGAGAAAGTACCTCACTACTAAGTAGTATAGGTATCGGGCTTACAAACTTAATATTTACTTTAATTGGAGTCTCACTTATAGATAAGCTAGGTAGAAGAAAATTAATGTATTATGGCTCTTTTGGTTATATAATTTCTCTATCCCTAGTGGCTTGTGCATTCTTTTTTAGATGGGAGGGAATATTAATTCCTATTTTTCTATTTGTTTTTATTGCATCACATGCTATTGGTCAGGGTGCAATCATCTGGGTATATATTTCAGAAATTTTTCCAAATCACCTGCGTAACTCTGGACAATCATTTGGGGTAAGTGTTCACTGGGTGTTAGCTGCTATTATTCCTTCTTTGGTACCTCTTTTATTTGCCAGTATTGGACCAGGTGTTGTATTTTCCATTTTTGCTGGATTTATGGTATTACAACTTTTGTTCGTCCATTTTATGATGCCTGAAACCAAGGGAATTTCTTTGGAAGAACTAAGTAAGAAGTTAGTATCCTGAAAAATGATTAACAGGGCAAGCTTAATAGTAGTTTTAACTTTTTTTATTTTTTCAGCTTGCCATAATTTTAAAAAATCATCAGATAAAATTTCCATGAATCAAAAAAACCAAGATGAAATAAAATACCGCCCTCAAATTCACTTTTCACCAGAGGAAAACTGGATGAATGACCCTAATGGAATGTTTTATTACAAAGGGAAATACCACCTTTATTTCCAACATAATCCCAATGCAAACGTCTGGGGGCCTATGCATTGGGGGCACGCTATAAGTGAAGATTTAGTTTCATGGGAACAGCAACCTATAGCACTTTTCCCAGATGATCTTGGAACAATTTTTTCAGGCAGTGCAGTTGTAGATCTTAAAAATACTTCTGGTTTTGGCACAAAACAAAACCCACCAATAGTTGCTATTTATACGAATCATAATTCGAAAGAAGAAAAAAATGGCTCAAAAAAATTTCAAAATCAAAGTATTGCATATTCTTTAGATGAAGGGCAGACCTGGACTAAATACAATCAAAATCCCGTGATTAAAAACCCAGGAATAATCGATTTTCGCGACCCTAAAGTCTTTTGGTATGAGAGACAAAATAAGTGGGTACTTACTCTGGCAGCTGGACAACAAACACAATTTTATGAATCTAAAGATTTAAAAAATTGGAGCTATTTGTCATCTTTTGGAAAAGGGATTGGAAACCATAAAGGAGTTTGGGAGTGTCCAGATTTTTTTGAGCTTCCAGTTGAAGGTTCAAAGGAGACTAAGTGGGTTCACTTAGTCAGCATTAATCCTGGGGGACCAAATGGGGGTAGTGCAACACAATATTTTATTGGTGACTTTGATGGGACAAACTTTTTTGTTGATCCTTATTTTGAAAAACAAATGAAAATCAATCACAATTTTTGGACTGATTTTGGGAAAGATAATTATGCTGGAGTTACATATTCTAATTGGGAAAGTGAAAAAAAAGGGGTACTATTTCAAGGCTGGATGTCTAACTGGCAATATGCAGGTATCGTTCCTACAACAACTTGGAGAAGTGCAATGACGCTTCCACGAGAGCTCGAATTATTCAAATCAAAAAAAGGGCTTTATCGTTTGCGATCAAAAAACATTAACTCTTTTGAAAAATATACAACCCAAACTATCGAAAAAGAGAAAATTGATTTAAATAAAAATAATATTCTAATATCTGAAGATGAGATAGATTTTTCATCTGCAAAGGTTGAACTTGAGATTCAAAATATGAATGAAACAAAGTATAACTTCATTCTTTCTAATAGGAACGGAGATTCTTTAAGCTTTGGTTATGACCATAAAGAAAAATTATTTTTTGTTGACAGAAGTAGGGTAGGGAATATTAATTTTTCAAAAAACTTTGCGATAAAACCTTCAATTGCACCGCGTATAATAAAAGACGCAAACCTAAAAATGAAACTTATTTTAGATAAGTCTTCGATAGAATTGTTTTATGATGACGGAATTTCAGTAATGACTGAAATTTTCTTTTCTAATTCGCCTTTTGAAACATTATCTTTAAACTGTTTAGGCTCAGGATCAAGTTTGAGAAATTTCAAACTCCAAGAAATAAAAACTGAATAAATAATTTTAAGCTGATTGAATACCCTTGTTAACTTATGAAAATTACTTTTTATAAAGTACGATTAAAAAAAAGATTTCCTTTAGCAATAAGCAGGGGGGTTCGTTCGGATTCAGAAAACCTTTTTGTGAGATATGATAAAGAGGGTATTACAGGGTGGGGAGAAGCTGCACCTGGGAAGTCAGAAGGAGCTGAAAGTGTAATAAAAGTGAAACAGGCACTTGAAAAGTTTATTTCAACAGGGATTAATAATTTCTCTATCCAAGAGCTTTATGATCGTTCAAGAGAGTTGAAAACACCTCCATGCGCCTACGTTGGTTTAGACACTGCACTTTGGGATTGGCAAGCAAAAAAAGAAGGTTTACCATTATATAAACTTTTAGGTTTTCCAAGGCCCAAAACACCTACATCTGTTACCATTGGAATTAATCCCCCTGAGGTAGTTAAAGAGCGAATTCCAATTCTACTTGAGGGTACAACAGTGAAATCTTTAAAAATTAAATTGGGATCTGTTGATGGAATCCAAGCCGATAAATTAATGTTTGAGCAGGTAGTTAAAAGCACAAAAAATTACAATGTAAAGATTCGTGTAGACGCGAATGGAGGTTGGAATATTGTTGATGCTAAACATATGATGCAGTGGCTAGCAGACCGAGGAGTGGATTATGTAGAGCAACCACTTAAAGAAGGAGAAGAATTTAATTTAGAGGAACTTTATGAAAATAGACCTGTTCCTATTTATCTTGATGAGACTTGTCGTTTTTCAGAAAACATTTCTAGTTTTGCTCACTGTGTTGATGGGGTAAATATGAAATTAATGAAGTGTGGGGGCATAACAGAGGCACTTAAAATTATTAAAACTGCAAGAAAATATAAATTAAAAACAATGATTGGTTGTATGAGTGAATCTTCAGTATCAATTGCAGCTGCAGCTGCACTAAGTGGAGGCATTGACCATATCGATCTTGATTCTCATTATAATTTGGCACCTGATCCTTCCACTGGAGCTCCAATGGTTGATGGGGTTACTTTGCCTCCAGATATTCCTGGACATGGGGGGGAATTGAAAAAAGAGTTTTATGCTTAATTCCAATTCAAAAGTTGCTGTCTATATGGAAGGTCACATTGATAGTGACTATGGTAAAATGGGTATGGGTGTTGTTCGTTATTTAAAAAATCCAATAGTGGGTGTTGTTGACAAAGCCTTTGAAGGTAGAGCTATGAAAGAGTTTATTAATATTTCTAGGGATATTAAAATTTACGGAAATCTTCAAGATGTTATCGACCAAGGTGCAGAGGTTTTAATACTTGGTATAGCACCTTCTGGAGGAAGAATTCCAGAGTCTTGGAACCCTATTATTGAAAAGGCACTTGAGGCGGGGTTAAGTATAGTTAACGGTCTTCATGATTTGTTAAGTCCTAAATGGCAAAAAAAAATCAAGAGTAAAGATCAATGGATATGGGATGTAAGGCTACCTCAATTTACTCCTGCAATAGCAACAGGAAAAGCAGCTTCACTTTCTAATAAAAGGGTTCTTTTTATAGGAACCGATATGGCGGTTGGGAAAATGACCTCTGCCCTTGAATTTTATGAAGACCTAAAAAAAAGGGATATTAATGTAGGTTTTGTTGCTACAGGGCAAATTGGAATTACTTTGACAGGTAATGGAATACCTCTTGATGCCTTCAAGATTGATCATGCATGTGGTGCTGTTGAAAAAGTAGTTGTTGAACAGGCAGATAAGGATGTAGTAATTATTGAAGGTCAAGGGTCTATATTACATCCTGGAAGTTCTGCGACATTACCTCTTATGCGAGGTAGTTGTCCTACTCATTTAGTTCTTTGTTTAAGAGCGGACAAAAAAGTATTGCGCAGTCCAGAAAATATTAAAATTCCAGATTTGAAAAAGTTCATAGCTTTAAATGAATCTCTTGTCTCGGTCTTTGGAGTTTATCCTAATGCAAAAGTTATTGGCATTTGTGCTAATACATCAATGCTTAGCCAAGGGGAAGCAGAATCTTACATAAGGAATTTATCGAAAGAAACAGGTATTCATGTTACTGATCCAGTTAGATTTGGCGTTCATGAAATTTTGAAAGTTCTTTTAAAAGATTAATACATTTTTTCTCGACTAACCTCTTGTAGAAGCGGCTGTCCTTTTGTGAGTCGGTCATAACAATTTAAGACTTGTTTAACGCTTTCTTCGGGATAGGTCAAGCTTGCTACATGGGGGGTGATTTTTACTTTTTTGTGAGTCCAAAGAGGACTTGATTCAGGCAGAGGCTCTTGTTCAAAAACATCAAGGAATGCACCTGTCAATAGGCCTTCGTCTATAGCTTTAATTATATCTTTTTCAACCTGAACATTTCCTCTTGATACATTAATGAGATATGTAGGAGATTTAAATTTTTTAAAAAGTTTATAGTTCAAAAGAGCATGTGTCTTGGGAGTGTATGGTACAGTGCATATTAGAACATTAATTTGTTCTAAAAATTCATCAAATTGATCTCCATAGTAGGTTTTAAAATCAGCTTTTTTTTGACTATTTGAATATCCAAAAACAGGGAAGCCCATGTGATGAATTTTTTTTGCTGCATCCATGCCTAAATGCCCAATTCCTAAAACACCAACTTTTACAGGGCGCTCAATAAACTCAAATTGAGACCAATGCTTTTTGGATTGTGCATCTTGAAATTCATAAAATGAACGGTGATAATTTAAAACCGCCATCAAAATATAATTACTCATCGAAAAAGCCATTTGATAATCGATAACTCTGCAAATAGGAATATGCTTTGGAATAGTTTCATCTTTTAAAATATGGTCTACACCAGCTCCCATGGCAAAGATCAGTTTTAAATTTTTAAAAGGTGTTAAAGCTCCTTTAGGTTGATTCCATACCATTGCGCAAACTACCTTCTCAGGATGGTTTGGTTCTAATCCTATTTCAAGATTTATGTGGGGAGCAATTTTTTGAAAATTCTCTTTCCAATTTTTCGTAGGTGTAGGAGGCGCAATGATAGCAAAATGCATAAATTGAGATTTAAGTGGCCATTTAAATATAGTTAGAATTTGTATTTTTAAACAAAACAAATACAAATGCTTTGTCTAAGAATAATTCAGCAAATATCTTTTTTTCTATTACTAAGTTTACATATTGGTTGTGAAAACGATTCTATTTCAACTGCAGCTGATAATGTAGACCTTAATTCAGAAATTGATTCAAGCCTTCAGCAAATAATTACCCAAAAGATTTTTGAGAAAACTAATGCTATTCGAACTAGTCGGGGACTTTCTGAATTGGCTCAAAATGATGATATGGATCAATTAGCCCAGCTTCATAGCGACAACATGGTAGAACACAATTTTTATTCTCATGTTGATCATCAAGGGAAATCGCCTTCTCAACGTGCTGATGATTTAAATTTTGAGTGGAGAAGAATAGCTGAAAATATTGCACAAGTTCCTTGGCATGAAAATGTTTTAAAGTGTGGTAATACTAGGTCTGCGGAATCAATTTCAGAGTGCGTAGTTGAAGGGTGGAGAAATTCTCCTGGCCACTATGCAAATATGATTGGAGAATTTGATCAGTTAGGAGTTGGAGTTGCTTTTACAAATGATAGTATAGCCTATTTTACTCAAGTTTTTCGTGTACCTTAATTTATTTGCAATGGTAGTCTGCAGCACGAGTTGCAATTTGATTGTTGGGCTTAATATTTACTTTATAACCTAGAGAGTTTGCCCAACCTTGGGCTGCTGAAATTAACTTATGAGATTTGAAACTTTCATCACTATTGTAGTCCATATCAATCTCTACTTTAAGGGTAATTTTTTGAGTTAGCCACTCGGCGACATCAATACTCAACTCTGCTTCTTTCCAAAGGCGAGTCCACATATCAGTGATTAATTTTCTATTGGATTTATTAAAAATGTAGTGTACACCTCTTGTTCCTAAACGATATGCAATAACGGTTGTGTAATGAGTCTGTTTGTTAATATTTTGTGAATCTGTACCTATATGAATCTCTGCATAAGGATAATTTTTAAGAACTTCAATGGTGTGCTGAACGGGATCCAATCTATCCCCTTTGATGTTTTTGAATAAAAGCATAATAAATCAGACTAATTTAAAAATACTATTTTGGTAAATGGTATTAATTTTAAATTTATGACGGTTCTACTTTTTAACTTCTGTAACACTTGTATTCTTTTAGTTTGGGGATCAATTATTATTTTTCCAAATAGTAAAATATCTAATCATCTTATTACGTACCCTTGGGTTCCACTTGTAATTAGCTTTTTTTATACTTATTTCATTTTTATTTCAGGAGGTATTTCAGATGCTGATTTTTCCTCTTTGGAGGGGATAGTTACTTTATTTAGAAATGCTTCACCAGAGTCAGCAGCAGCAGGATGGCTACATTATCTAGCTTTTGATTTTTGGGTTGGTTCCTGGATTATAAGACATAGCAAGAAACATAAAATTAAACACTATCTGGTTATTCTACCTCTTCTCGCTACTTTCATGTTAGGACCAGTAGGAATTTTGTTTTATAGCATTATCTATTTTGGCTTTAAATATTTTAAGCCGGCCAATTAAAAGTAATGTTTTGTTTCAAATCAGGATGAAGTGATTTTGCTACAGGGCAATTCAGTGCAGCACGCTCTAAAAGTCTTTGAATTTTGATGTCAAAGGACTTATTAACGTTAATTTCAATTTTAATTTCTTCAATCCTCCTAGGCTCTGAGGTCATAACTTTTGTAACCTGTGCTTTAGTACCTCTAAGATCAAGATCTAGATTTTTTGCCTTAATCCCCATTATTGTTAAGATACACGAGGCTAGAGCACTAGCTACTGTATCTGTAGGTGAAAAGGCTTCTCCTTTTCCATTATTATCAATAGGGGCGTCCGTTATAAATGAGTCTTTCGAGGCTAGATGAATGCTTTTAGTTCTTAGATCACCTTCATATGTTACAAAGCTTGTCATAATTAAAATAATTTTTGATAAATATAATTTCCAGCGTACGCTATCATGCCAAGTATTAAAGGATAAAAAAATATTAGCCAAAAGGCGTCTTTAAATGTTATTTGATTCCAATACGACTTGTTTTGATATAAACCTTGTAGTAAATCATACCAGCTTTTGCATTGGATTTTGGAAGCTAATAAGTTAGCTAAAATGGCACCAATTAAAATTACAATTCCAATAAAGTAATGGCGTAGCATGTTCAAAAATAAATAACTTTATAATTGATATCCCAATCTTTGTTATATATTCACTTTAAAATAAATTCTTTAAAAAATTATTATGAAAAATTTTGCTTGTGCCTTTTTGATATTTTTTGTTTCGTTTTTTGCGTTTGGCCAAAACCAAGAAATATCAAAAATCATATCCCTTAGAAAGAAAAATTTAAAACCAATTAAAGATCAAATAATTAATTCTATTGAAGGTCAGAAGAATAATTTGATCACAATTAGCGATGGCATTTGGGAAGCTGCAGAGACCTCTTTAGAAGAATTCAAGTCATCAAAGCTTCTTATAGATTATGCAAGAGCAAATGGTTTTGAGGTTACGGAAAATGTTGCTGACATATCAACAGCTTTTATGGCAACATATGGTTCAGGAAAACCTGTAATTGGAATTTTAGGAGAGTTTGACGCAAATGCAGGGATATCTCAAAAGCGACAACCAACTAAAGAAGCAAGAGTTAAAGGAGGTGCTGGGCATGGATGTGGCCACAACTTATTTGGAACAGCTAGTTTAGGAGCAGCAGTGGCAATCAAAGAACAAATAGAAAAAGGGAATCTTAAAGGGACTGTTATATTTTACGGAACTCCTGCTGAAGAAACAATTTTTGCAAAGGTTTGGATGGTTAGAGAAGGTGTCTTTGATAAACTTGATGTTTGTATGGATTGGCATCCAGGAGACACAACCGAATCAGGGACTCAATCTAGTAAGGCTCTTGTTGACTTTAGAGTTTCATTTAATGGTAGTTCTTCTCACGCTTCATCGGATCCTTGGAATGGAAGGAGTGCAGTTGATGCAATGGAACTTTACACAACAGGATTAAATTATTATCGCGAACATATATTACCTACCTCTAGAATTCATTATCAGTTTGAAGCTGCCGGTGATGTGGTAAATGTAGTTCCAGATTATGCTAAAATATGGACTCGATTACGCGGTAATAGCGTGGAGCATGTAAACGTGTTATATGATAGAGCTTTAGATATTGCAAAAGCTGCAGCTATGATGACTGGGACTACTTATGAAACAAAACTGATTTCAGGTATCTATGAAATTCTAGTTAACAGAACAGGGGCTGCAATAATGCAAAATAATATGGAAACTTTAGGGGATATTTCATTTTCAAACGATGAAGTATCTTACGCTAATACGATTTTAAAAGAAAGTGGGAAACCACAAATAGGTCTTGATGGTAAATTAAAGCCACTAATGCCAACACTTCCAGCAACAGGAGGATCAACTGATGTTGGTGATGTGAGCCAAGTTGTTCCAGTGATACGTATGTCAGCAACTGTTGCAGCTAAAGACGGGCCTTGGCACTCTTGGGCTGTTGTTGCGTGCACAGGGATGTCTATTGGCCACAAAGGGATGATTTATGCAGCCAAAGCACTATCTATGACTATGGCAGATTTATTTAAGGAGCCAAAACTTGTTGAAGCTGTAAAAGAAGATTACAGGAAAAATAAAAGTCCAAATAAATATGTACCCCGTATTGAACCTGGACCTCCGACTCTAGAATAAAGAAGTCAAATTAAAATTATTTTAACCATTTTCTTTTCTGCATTTCCATGTTTACATAAGCAGATAGGTAAATTATTGCGATCATATTTGGTATACACATAAGGGCAAAAGAAAGATCAATAATTCCCACTACAATATCTACAGTAGCTAATGCAGAAAAAACGATGCTTACTACATAAAAATAATTGTAGTATTTGCCCCAGCTGATCTTTGTTAAATAGCCAAAACATTTTACTCCATAATAGGAATAAGTAAATAGAGTTGATATTCCAAATACAAAAACCATAAAAAGTAGTAAAATATCACCTAGGCCAAAAAATAAACGCCTAAATGCTTCTAGAGTTAGAACAATACCATTTAAATTTTCAACCTTATAAGCTCCACTGATAATTACTACTAGACCAGTAATTGTACACACCAGGATTGTATCCAGAAGTGGACCAAGCATCGCTACTAACCCTTCATCTGTTCCGTTTTTACTTTGAGATTGTCCATGATACATGGGTGCATTTCCTACTCCACTTTCATTAGAAAAAACAGCCCTACGGACACCAAGTATAACAAGACCCCAAAAGCCTCCCGTAACCGCAGTTTTTAAATTAAATGCTTCAAAAATAATTAGTCTAAATGTAGGAATTACCTCTTCAAAATTTGCGAAAATCATGAAGAGCCCCATAAAAAAATATAAAGCCACCATCACAGGAACCAAATTTGAAGTAACTTTTACAATTGACTTTAAACCACCGAATATCACAAAACCACTTGCTATGGAAAGCAGAATACCAATTATAAATTTCCACTGTAGATCACCTATAATCACATAATTGTTAGGTTTTAAAACATCCATAAAAGTTTGTGATAATTGATTAGCAGTAAAAGCAGGAAGAACTCCAAAAAGCCCAGCTATTGAAAACCAAATAGCAAGAGGCTTACCCCATCTTTTGATACCCAAACTCATATAATACATAGGACCGCCTAGAGGATCTCCATTTTTTTGTTTTTCTCTTAATATGACAGATAGCGATGATGAATAAAACTTAATTATCATTCCTATTATAGCTGTTATCCACATCCAAACTAATTACCTGATACACCGTTCGATCTTACGATATCAGTTACTAAATTTGGCGTATCAGTTGAAAATGTTGTTGCAACCATTGATAAGCCTAGGAGCCACCATGGCATACTTCTTCCTGACAAAAAATATTCAT
>CACMZR010000016.1 GCA_902618245.1 uncultured Bacteroidota bacterium
ATTATCATTTGCATTTTTTTTCTGTTTTTATCTACAACATTCGGACAGAAAAGTAAGACAAAAAAATCAAAATCTATCAAAGAAGTGTCTTTAGATGCTTTTAAATTAAGAAATGTAGGGCCTGCTTTTTTATCAGGAAGAATTGCTGATATTAAAATACATCCTGTAAATAAAAATATATGGTATGTAGCTGTAGGATCTGGTGGCGTTTGGAAAACAGAAAATGCAGGAACAACATGGGAACCTATTTTTGATGATGAAACTTCATATAGTACAGGCTGTGTAACTATAGACCCAATAAACCCAGATATTATTTGGGTTGGTACTGGTGAGAACGTAGGGGGCAGACACGTGGGGTATGGTGATGGAATTTATAAAAGTCTAAATGGAGGAAAAACTTGGGATAACATGGGTCTTTTTAAGTCTGAACATATTTCAGAAATAATTGTTCATCCTGATAATTCCAATATAGTGTGGGTCGCAGCGCAAGGACCACTTTGGACTAAAGGTGGTGACAGAGGTCTCTACAAAACAATAGATGGGGGTAAAACATGGAAAAAAACACTTGGAAACAATAAATGGACAGGTGTTACTGATATTATGTTGGATCCAAGAGATCCTGACGTAGTATATGCAGCAACTTGGGATAGACACAGAACAGTTGCAGCATTAATTGATGGGGGTCCAGGAACAGCAATTTATAGATCTGATGATGGAGGAGAAAATTGGTCAGTTTTAAAGAGTGGTTTACCCAATAATCCTGATTCAAACGATGACGGAGTCGTAGACGATGATGACTCACCAACAAAAAATATGGGTAAAATTGGTCTCGCAATTTCTCCTCAAAATCCTGATGTAGTGTATGCTGCGATTGAATTAGATAGGTCTACAGGTGGTGTTTACCGGTCCGAGAATAGAGGTGAATCGTGGAAAAAAATGTCGAATACTGTATCAGGTGCTACAGGACCGCATTACTATCAAGAATTATATGCAAGTCCGCATAAATTTGACAGACTCTACCTAATGAATGTAAGAGTATTAACCTCTGAAGATGGTGGTGAAACCTTTGAGCAATTGAAGGAGCGAGATAAGCATTCTGACAATCATGCGATAGTTTTTAGAGATGATGACCCAAATTATATAATGATTGGAACAGACGCAGGTATATATGAAACCTTTGATTTGGCTGAAACATGGAAATATCACAAAAATTTACCTCTTACCCAATTTTATAAAGTTGCCGTAAACAACGCTAAACCTTTCTATCATATTTTTGGAGGTACTCAAGATAATGGATCTGCTGGAGGGCCCTCTGCTACTGACGAAATAGAAGGTATAGCCAATAAACATTGGTACAAAACACTATTTGCTGATGGTCACCAATCAGCAACAGATCCGGTTTATAATAATATTGTCTATGCTGAAACACAACAGGGAGGTTTGTATCGGATTGATTTGACTAGTGGTGAAAAAGTCTCAATCCAACCACAAGCAAGTGATGGTGAACCGCATGAAAGATTTAACTGGGATGCTCCAATACTTGTAAGTCCGCATAAGCCTTCAAGGTTGTATTTTGCTTCCTACCGAGTCTGGAAGTCAGAAAATAGGGGAGACGATTGGATTCCAATTTCGGGAGATTTGACTCGGAATGAAAATAGAATTGAACTTCCAATAATGGGAAGAAAACAGGGATGGAATAACGCGTGGGATGTTGGTGCGATGTCAAATTATAACACTATAACATCTTTGGCAGAATCTCCGGTGGAGGAAGGTCTTCTTTATGCTGGAACTGATGATGGATTCATACAAGTTTCGGAAAATGGTGGTAAAAGTTGGAGAAAAATACCTGTTACTAATTTAGGTCTTGCCCCAAGAACTTTTGTAAATGATATAAAAGCTGATTTATTTGATGCTAATACCGTTTATGTTGCATTAGATAACCATAAGGAGGGAGATTACAGTCCATATCTATTTAAAAGTACTGATAGAGGTTTAACATGGAAATCTATTTCTGGGAATATTCCATACAGAACCTTAGTTTGGAGAATGGTCCAAGATCCGGTTAAAGAAAACCTCCTCTTCGCAGCAACTGAGTATGGTATTTACACTTCTTTAAATGGTGGTAGCTCCTGGCAAATTTTAGAGGGTTCACCAACAATTTCATTCCGTGATCTTACAATTCAAAAACGTGAAAACGATCTTGTAGCTGCATCTTTTGGTCGTGGGTTTTTTGTATTAGATGATTACAGCGCTTTACGGGAGTTTAGTGAAACAAATCTCGATAAAAAAGGAAAATTATTTAAACCTAGGCCAGCTAAATGGTATATACCAAAAAGTATAATTGGAAACACGGGATCAGACTACTATTTCGCTAAAAATCCTACCTATGGTGCAGTTTTTACTTATCATCTTTCTAATGATTATAAATCAAGAAGAGAGCTTAGAGAAACCAAAGAAATGGAATTAAACAAAAAAAATGTTAACATACCATTTGTAGGCTGGGAAAATTTGGATTCTGAGCAAATTGAGACTGAACCACATGTAATATTGACTATCAAAGATGCCGAGGGAAATATTATTAATAAAATAACCAAAATAGCATCAAAAGGGAGCCACAGAATATCTTGGAATATGCAACATTTCAACCCATTTTCAGTTTCTCCTGATGGTGTTTCTGGTTCAATTTATGGAGGTGGTGCTATGGCAACACCCGGTAAATACATCGCCGATTTACACTTAAACGTTGATAACAAAATCACTCATCTTGATGGTCCAGTAGAGTTTGACGTAGTACCCATAAGAGAAGGCGTTTTAAAAGGTGTTTCTTACCAAGAATATAATTCTTTTAGAAAATCAATGGGAAAACTTACACGTGAAATAAATGAATTTCAGGATATTTTCTCAAGCGCTAAAAACAAAACAGAGGCATTCTCAGTAGCTCTGAAGAATACAGCTTCCTTACCTGGAAACATTGAAAAAAACCTCAAACAGCTTCAAAAAGAAATTTTTGCTTTAGACGTCAAGGTTAACGGGAGCCCTTCAAGGGCAGAAATGGGTGAGAAGAACCCACCAAACATTAGAACTTTTTTCTATAATGCAATGAATGGCTTACGAAGTACATATGGACCAACGGGGTTACATAAAAGTAGTTTAGAAAAGGCTAACTCTTCTCTTGCAAAGCTTAGAGCCCAAGTTGATGAAATTAATAACGGATTAATGGCTGATATTGAAAAAGAATTAAAAAACTCAAACTCTCCATTTATTTCGACAAAACTTTCAACTTGGTAATTAATGTTAAAAATATTATCTAGGCCTCTCAGTAATAGTGGAGGTAAGTTCAAAGCATTCTAAATCAAAATATGAGATAGATGCCAATAAATGGTCAAAAATATCTGAGGTTATTCTTTCATAATTAACCCAGACTTTGTCATTACTGAAGGCATAAATTTCAATTGGTATACCTTGTGTAGTCGGAGCCAATTGCCTACACATTATTGTCATTTCTGTGTTAATGTTTGGATGTGAGCGAAGATAACTTTCTGCGTAAAATCTAAAGAGTCCCAAATTAGTAAGATTTCTTCCATTTATAAAGACACTTTTATCAATCTTTTTCTGTTTATTAAAGGATTCAATTTCATTTTTCTTAATTGTAATTAAATCTTTTAACAATTCAATTTTTGCGAGTGAATCTACTTCCTTGCTATTTAGAAAGCGAATACTGCTAATCTTAATTAATATGGAGCGTTTTATTCTTCTGCCTGAGGACTCATTCATACCTCTCCAATTTATAAAAGAGTCTGAAATTAATTTGTATGTTGGTATTGATGTAATTGTTTTATCAAAGTTTTGTACTTGAACGGTAGAAAGGCTTATTGATATAACATCGCCATCGGCATTATTACCAGGCATACTTATCCAATCACCGATTCTTACTGTATCATTCACAGCAATTTGGACACTAGCTACAAAACCCAAAATGGTATCTTTAAAAACAAATAATAAAACTGCTGAAAGAGCTCCGAGAGCAGTTACAAAACTCCAAACATCTTTTCCAGTTAAAATTGATAGAATCAAAATACCTCCGATAAACCATAGAAAAATCATGACTACCTGAAGATAACTTTCCAGTGGTTTATCTTTTAGTGCGGGAATTGTTTTGAGATAATCGCTAATTGCCCTTAATAAAGCCCTCACAATTGCAATTAATACAATTATTGAAATCGCTTCTATAATATTTCTTGTCGCTACAAAAACTCCATTATATGAATTCTCAAAAATGCCAGGCATGTTTGAATAAAGGAAAAGAAGAAAAGGTATATAGGATAATAATCTAGGCGCTTTATTCTTTATGAGAAAGTCATCAAAAGACGACTTAGTTTTTTTTGCTAGCTTATTAAAAATTAGAATTATGACTTTTTTAGCTATCAGAAAGATAATTGTTGCTAAAACTAAGATTGAAAAAGACAATAGTAATAATGTAAAATTTTTTGACCATAAGTCAGAAAGGCCTTGACTTTGGAATAATTTTATTAAATAACTTTCAATCTTTATGAAATCCATTTTTAAAAACCTTTATTGTAAAATTTTAGTCTTTTTTTTTAAGATCAATTCACCTTTTTTTTCTATTGCCCTAGCTAAAGCCTTAAAATCTCTTTCATCAGTTAGAGGATTCATAAGAACTGTTCTTAGATATCTTTTTCCTCTAAATATACAGGATGTAATATAGAATTCCCCCGAGTTAATTAAATCATAACGTATTGCAAGTTGTTCTTGATTATTAATAATTTCTGGTTTGTATTGAAAGCAAAGAATGTTTGACTCAGGCACGTATGGACAGTGGAAACCGTCATAATTTTTTAAAAAACTATACAGATCCTTGGCCTGTTTAAAACTATTCTCGACAAAATTAATAAGAGCTTGCTGGCCTTCGATTGCAAATGTCCAAAATAGTTTAGTCCCTAATGCAGATTTTGTGCATTCTATTGTAAAAGGCATGGAATCCATTCCAACTACGTCTTTTTCATGAAAAACATAACTACCTTTCTGCTGGAAGCTTTTCCACATTTTTTTTTGATCTTTAAAAAGAACTGCTGTACATAAAGAAGGAACTCTTAACATTTTATGTGCATCCCAAATGAGTGAGTCTGCTTTTTTTAAGCCATTCAGTTTATGATCATGTTTTTTTGAAAGTAACGCGACACTTCCATGCGCACCATCTACATGAAACCAAATTTTATGCTTTCTACAGAAATTAGCCATTTCATCTATAGGGTCAAAAAGTCCAGTAGAAGTGGCACAGGCATTCGCAATCAATGCCATAACTCGGTTACCCTGATTTTTTGTACGAGTAAAAACTTTTTCTAATTCAGAGATAATAATTTTCTCATTCTCGTCAACTGGAACAGGAACAAATGCTTTTTTCCCCATACCCATAATTGAAAGAGCTCGTGAAATAGAATAATGTGAAGAACTTGGTCCCATAACAACCAAATCATTTGGATTTCCTTTATCCCAAGCTTCTGGTGCGATAGCTGCTCTGGCTGAAGACAAGGCTGTTAAATTAGCAATTGATCCACCATGAGTTAGTATGCCGCTTCCGTTTTTGGCTAATCTACCAAATTCATAAAGATCATTTCCTTTAAACCAACCTACTTTAGAAAGCATCCAATTTATCATAAAACTTTCAAGTGTAGATCCTGCAGGCCCCATTTCATAGAGTGAACTAGGATTATTTATAGTCCCATGAATCCAATCTGGAATTCCTGCTAAATCATGCGGAACTGCAACTTGATGTCCCATGTATCTTGAACTTTTTAAATGATTAGTGTTTTTAAGATAATTGCACACGAAGTTTTTTAGGTCATTTTCATCCTTAAAACCCTTTTCAAACAGGTGCTTTACTTTTAAGGACTTTGCAATCAGTTCAGGTTTATTTTGGTTTAAAACAGAGGTTTCTGTTGAAATACTTTCGCTTATATATTTTTTTAACGCATTTGCGACAATTTCTTTTGCTTTACTGAAATTTAAAGTATTTCTCATTTCTACAGCAAAATTAATCTAAAACAATTTTTAAATAAAAATATTTGATGGTAAAATGATTTTATTAGAATCCAAATTGCCGAGGTAACCAAAGTGTAATTTGTGGAAAAAAAGTAATTAGCATCAAGGACAGAATCATTGCAATAAAAAGTGGTAAAAGTGGCTTAATGACCTTTTCGATACTAGTTTTGACAACACCAATACCGACAAACAAAACTGATCCCACAGGAGGTGTGCACAATCCAATACACAAATTTAACACCATCATTATTCCAAATTGTATAGGATCAATTCCAATAGACTTGATAATTGGAAGAAATATGGGAGTGAAAATTAATACAGCAGGAGTTATATCCATAAATATTCCAACAAATAGTAATATTAGATTAATCATCAATAATACAATTAATTTATTTCCACTAATGTTTAATATAAAAAGACTAAGAGCTTGTGGAATATTCTCAAAAGACATAACCCATGACATACATATCGAACAAGTAACCAAAAGTAAAACAATGGAGCTAGTTTTTGTTGAACTTAAAATAATACTTGATAGTTCATTAATTTTAATTTCATTATAGATGATCCCTAGGACTAGAGCATACAAAACTGCAATAGCCGAAGCTTCGGTTGCAGTAAAAAGACCCATTACAATTCCACCTATTACAATTAATAGCAACAACAAACTTGGTAAAGCATCAATAAAACTTGAAACAACATCTTTAATATTACTTTTATTAGAGGTTGGATATCCTTTTTTTTTGGCCCAAAAGAAAGCTACAACCATTAAAAAAAGACCAGTCAAAATGCCTGGGATGTAGCCTGCAAGAAATAGTGCTGCAATTGAGACACCACCACTAGCCAAAGAATAAATTATCAATACATTGCTTGGAGGAATAATTAACCCAATTGTTGATGATGTAATATTTACTGCAGCACCATACTCTTTATCGTATCCTTCCTTTTTCATTTCAGGGCCAAGTATACTTCCCATTGCTGAAGCTGAGGCCATTGCAGATCCTGCAATAGCACCCATTAGCATTGCTGAAATAATATTAATCAATGCCAAACCACCAGGTAAACTACCTACAAGTGTTTTTGCAAAGCGTATTAGACGGTGTGCAATTCCACCATTTGACATCAATTGACCAGCAAGAATAAAGAAAGGAATTGCAAGTAGCGCAAAACTATCCAATGCTGTTGCCATGCGTTGTGCAATTGTTGTAGCGGTTATTATGCTAGGTAAGCTTACAAATAATGATAAAAAAGATGAGATTACAATACTCCAAGCTATGGGTGTTCCCAAACCTATAAATAATAAAAAAGATATAGTAAGAACAAATACTCCTAAAAACTCCATAACCTAAAATTCAATGTTTGATATTTTATAAAAAATAATTAGTATGCCACTCAGGGGAATAATTGTGTAAACTAAACCTAAAGGTATTTGAAGTGATGGTGAATACTGTTCTAATTTTAAAGTGATGTATACTAAAAATAGTCCTCCTACAACCATAACAAAAAAAGAAAAAATTATTATTGAGAGACTGATGCACTTATGTATAATTTTCTGATACTCAGAACTAAGTTTCCTTGAAAAATAGTCAATTGAAACATGCTCATTTCTACCTGAAACATAGGCTGCTCCAAGGATTCCTAGCCAAATCATAGAATATCTTGCAAGTTCATCTGTAAATGAGCTTGGATTTATCAAAATATGGCGAGCAAAAATTTGCCAAATAACATTTATGACCATTATTCCGAAAATAAAAATCAAAAGTTTTTCAACAACCTTATTTATTTTGTGTCTAACCTGCCTCATTACTAATTCTTTCTATTAACTGTGCCATTGTAGAGTCTTTTTCAAAAATTTTGTAAATCTTTTTGGTTAATTTTTGAAAAGCTTTTTTCTCAGGATAAGAAACCTTTACTCCTGCGTCAATAACTGCTTTTAATGCATTTTTTTCTGCCTTTTCCCAAAGTTCCCTCTGATAAGATACCGATTTATTGATTGCCTCTTTAAGCCAATTTTTTTCTTCTTTATCTAGACGATTCCACATATGGATACTAATAATTAAAATATCTGGTATCATGGTATGCTCATCAATAGAATAAAATTTGCATATTTCGTAGTGTTTTGATAAGTAAAAACTAGGGGAATTGTTTTCTGCTCCATCTACTACGCCTTGCTGTAATGCTGTGTACAATTCGCCCCACGAAATTGGAGTTGGTGAGCCACCTAAATTTTTTACCATATCAATTGCTGTAACACTTTCTTGAACCCTTATTTTTAAGCCCTTTAAGTCTTTAGGTTCTGTTATTGGATAATTTTTAGTATAAAAACTTCTACTACCCGAATCATAATAACATAAACCCTTTAGAAAATATTTTTCCATTTCTTTTAATAGTTCTGTTCCTATTTGACCATCAAGAACTTTAAAAAGATGTTTTTTATCATCAAATAAAAAAGGTAAACTAAAAATTTTCAATTTAGGTGCAAAGTTTTCTAGTACTGCTGCAGAGACCTTGGTCATATCTAAACTTCCGATTTGAAGAAGTTCTAAACATTCACGTTCACTCCCAAGTTGTTGATTTGGATAGATCTTAATTTGTAATTTTCCCTTAGAAAGTTTTTTAAGATTTGAATTTATATTCAACATAGCAAGATGAACTGAATGATTAACATCTAGTCCATGAGCTAAACGAATTGTTTTCACGTTTAATTTTTTTTCGCAGCTTATAAAGGATGTAATGAATATAAACAGAACAAAATAAAAGATATTAGTAATAAAGATTCTACGATACCTCAAAGAGCAAAATAATTTTTAGCATTATTGTAACTTATATCGGAAATAATTTTTCCTATCATAGAATAATCTCTAGGTAAATGACCTCTTTCAATATCATTACCAAATAAATTACATATTAACCTTCGAAAATATTCATGTCTTGGAAAAGATAAAAAGCTTCTTGAATCGGTTAACATTCCAATAAAACAACTTATCATTCCAATATTTGATAAGGTATTAATTTGATTTGTCATACCTTCTATTTGATCTAAAAACCACCAAGCAGAACCCCATTGTATTTTACCTTTAATGCTACCATCATTAAAGTTTCCCAACATTGTTGCCATTACCTCATTATCTGCAGGATTTAAGTTGTAAAGAATAGTTTTTGAAAGTTGGTTTTTTTGATCAAGGGTATCTAAAAATCTTGATAAAGTGTTTGCTATTGGGTATTGGCCAATTGAATCCCATCCACTATCAGCTCCAAGTAAGTTATACATTCGACTATTATTATTTCGCATAGCTCCTAGGTGAAATTGTTGAACCCAATCAAATTTGTGATATTGTTTACATAAAAACGTAAGAATTGCAGTTTGAAATTTTTCAACTTCTTCCAACTCTAATATTTTCTTATTCCTTCTTTTTTTAAAAATATTTTCAATTTCAGAAAGACTTGACTTTTTATAAGTTATGAATTCTAATCCATGGTCAGATAATCTACATCCATGCGCATGAAAATAATTTATTCTTATTTCCAGGGCCTCGCATAAATGTTCAAAACTTTTTATTTTAATCATTGCAGAAGTTTCAAGATCATCTAGATATTTATTAAAGTTTACATTTTGAATATGAATAAATTTATCAGGGCGAAATGTTGGGCTCATTTTAGTGTAATTATCTGATTTTCTGTATTCTATATGATATTTTAAATTATCTACCGGTTCATCAGTAGTGCAAACTTTTTCAACTTTCAATTTTTTCAGTAAAGAAAGACAGCTATACTCAGATGACACTGTCATTTTATTAGTCTGATAAAAAATTCTCTCAGCATTTTTTTCAGAAATTAAATCTGAAATTCCAAAATACCGGTAAAGTTCTAAATGGCTCCAATGATATAAGGGATTTCTTATCATTTGTGGAATAGCAGAACAATACTTCAAAAACTTTTCTTTTTGAGTGGCTTTCCCAGTAATGTACTTTTCATCAATTCCAAGAGTACGAAGTGCTCTCCATTTATAATGGTCTCCTTCTAACCAAAGAGAAGTAATCGAATCATAAATTTTATCCTCGTAAATTGCCTTAGGGGATAAGTGATTATGATAGTCAATTATAGGCAATTCTTTTACATAGTCGTGATAAAGTACTTTAGCACTTTTTGATTCTAAGAGAAAATCTTCGTGTATAAAAATTTGATTGGTTAGAGATTTGCTCATTTTCAAATTTTGAGTTAGACTTTTGGTTCCCACCCTGGAGCATATTCACGCTTCCAGTAATTGTCCACTATATTATTTAATATTTTTCCGGTTTTTGTATTTATACGAAGTGTTTCTCCTAAATCTTGAGCTAAGTTAGCCAAATGACATAAGTGAGTTGAAATGCTAGCATCTTTTATCTCGGCATTTAATGACTTATTGTAACGAATAGAATCGAATAAATTTCCAACATGATTTTCATCTAAACCGCCTTGTCCTCTTGAATCAATAGTTTTACTAACAGCACCTTCTTTTTCATGTTTTATTAAATTTCCACCCAAATCATACAATTTGTAAAAATTGCGATCTAATTGAATACTGCCTTTACTACCATAAATTGTAACTCCTCTACCTGGCTGTTTAGGTTGAATTAATCCTCGACTATGTCCAGTCCATGTAATAAATTTCCCATCCTGATATTTAAAAGTTACTTGCTGATTATCAACAAATTCCCAATCATCTTGATAAGAATATTTTCCTCCAAATGAAGTAACGCTTTCAGGATAATCAACTCCTAATGCCCATCTGCAAATGTCTATCTCGTGAGTTCCATTATTGTGTACTTCTCCTGTTCCCCAATTTCGAAACCAATGCCAATTGTAAGGGTGTATATTATCTTTATATGGTACTCTTGGTGCAGGTCCTTGCCAGAGATCCCAATCTAAAAATTTAGGAACTGGAACTATTTTACCTATACCAATAGATCCTCTATTATTTGAATAATATGCCTCACCTTTATATACATCACCAATTATACCATTTCTTATCTCATCAATAGCTAGAATACTTGTAATGGCTGACCTTTGTTGATTACCCATTTGAATTTTAGTGCCATACTTTTTCTGGGCGACTACTAATAATTCGTTTTCATATAGGTTGTGGCTACATGGTTTTTCAATATAAACATGTTTACCTGCTTGCGAAGCCATTATTGTCATGTGAGCATGCCAATGTTCAGGTGTTGCAATAAAAACAGCATCTAAATTTTTATTTTCAATCAGTTTTCTGAAGTCTTTCTCAATTTTTGGAACATAACCAATATTCTTTTTACACCACTTATTGTGATCCTCAATGATTATATCGTCAACGTCACAATTAAAAATTATTTTTGAATTATTTTGACTATTTATCGCAGCAGCATGAGCTTTTCCCCTGCTTCTAACCCCAACTACTGCACAATTTATTCTATCATTTGCCCCTAAAATATTTTTACCAACAAAGAAATTAGAACTTGAGCTTGTTAATCCTATTGTTCCTAAAGAGGTTTTTTTTATGAAATTCCTTCTTGTACTGTCCATTTATAAATGTCTAATTTTAATATTTTTAAATGAAACTTGGTCACCATGATCTTGAAGGAGAATCACACCTTCTGACCACAGACCAAAACTGTCCCAAATTTTGTATTTACTTTTTTCTACCAAAGCCTGAAAGGATTGACTAAACCTGTCAAACTCAACAATTTTTACATGATTTAGCCAATGTTCCACATTACCATTACATACCACAATACGTGCATTATTCCATTTACCTACACCTTTAAAATTTTTCCCACTCTCCCCTAGAACTCTATTTTCTGCTCTAATTAGGTCATATAAAGAACCAAGAGTTCTGTTGCCATTCACACCGAGTTTGGCATCCTCATGCCTTTGATCATCAAGTATTTGAAATTCTAGTCCAATTGCAGAGCCGTCTGCTTTATTAAGTTCAGGCTTAACTAGATATTTTATGCCACTATTTGCACCTTCTGAGATTAAAAAATCTACACTTAATTCAAAATTTCTGAATTTTTCAATTGTAATAATATCTCCACCATTTCTAGCTTCTTTTCCATTGGAGGCCTGTACAGTAATTATTCCATTATTTATTATCCATCCATTTTCAGGAAATGAACTTAATTTTGCTCCACGCCAACCGTTTGTTGTTTTACCATCCCATAACATTTTAAATCCTAAATTTTTTTCTTCATTAGTGAGCATTCCATCTAAATAACTTATTTGAGGAGCTTTATTATCTGCTGACATTCTATTTATTTCAAGATTTTCGGTAAGTATTCTAACATTTTTCCAGCGCACTTTTTTTCCTACTTGATCAGAATTCGATATGCTATGCACTTGAAAAGCGATAAACCCTTTTAATGTAGTTCTATCAATTAAATTTGAAACTTCTATACCGTTTATAAAAGACTTTATTTGATTTCCAATAGCTTCAATACGATATGAATTCCATGTACCGTTTATAAAGGCATTTTTACCATTTGGATTTCTAGATAAAGGGTAAAGCCAGCCCCTTCGAGCTTCATCGTATATTCCTCCAGCCCACTTTCTTTGACTAGTCTCTATCTCACATTGATATCCGTGGACTCTACCGTTCATGTAACTTTTGATACTTTCACTTCGGAATTGAACCCCAGAATTTAGTCCATAATCCAGAAGAACATCAAATTCGAGTATAAAGTCATCATACTCAGCCTTAGTGGCCAAAAAACTATTAGGTGTGTTGAGTTTTGATGTTCCTGTAAGTATACCATTTTCTAATTTAAAGTCTGCTTTACCATTAAGCTTAACGAATTGTTTTAAACTATTGTCTTTAAATAAATACTCCCATTTAGATTCCTGTGCATGAAGGGTAGAAATAAAATTCAATAAAAATAAAAGTAAAAAAAGATGATATTTACTTGATCCTATGTTCAATTTGTTTAGTGTGGGTTATCTAATTAAACAACCTAATATAGCAAAAGTTTTTTGTTAAATTGCAGATACCAAAAACTGTAATTTGTTCTAACTATTTCAAATAATGGACTCTCGAAGAGACTTTATAAAAAAAACCGCAACTGCTTTTGCTTTTCCTTTAGTAAGCTCTAATTCAGAGGTGTTTTCAATTTTTAAGAAACTGCCTTCAAATAGACTCAATGTTGCTGTCATTGGAACAGGAGACAGGGGGCAAGGTTTGATGAGATTAATAAAAAATATAGATGGTATCGAATTAGTTGCATTTTGTGATATACTACCATTTAGAATTGAACAAGCTTCTGCAATAGCTCCAAAAGCAAAAAAATATAACAATCATTTGAAATTATTGTCACATAAAAATTTAGATGCAGTGATTATAAGCACACCACTAAATACACATTACAACATTGCCTCAGATGCTGTTGATGCTTCAATGAACATTTATTGTGAAAAGACAATGGTTAAAGGTGATAATCAAACTATTGAATTACTCAAAAAAGTCAAAAATAAACATAACAAAATATTTCAGACAGGACATCAATATCATAGCTCAAGGCTATATTCTCATATAGTTGATATGATTCAGGCTGGCGAAATTGGCAAGGTTAGTTCAATTCAAGCTCAATGGAATAGAAATGGAAATTGGCGTAGACCAGTTACAAATTCTAAATATGAGCGTCAAATAAACTGGCGTATGTATAGAGAATACTCCTATGGACTTACAGCTGAATTGAGTTCTCATCAAATTGATTTTAGTAATTGGCTCTTAAAAAGTAATCCAAACAAAGTTGCAGGATTTGGTGGAATTGATTTTTGGAAAGATGGTAGAGAGACCTATGACAATATTCACTTAGTTTATTCTTATCCAAATGGAGTAAAAGCTTCATTTACGTGCCTAACTTCAAATGCGAAAGATGATTATCAAATAAAGGTTATGGGTGAAAATGCTACGATCCTGATTGATCATAAGAATGCTTGGAAATACCCAGAAGGTAAATACAATAAAAAAATTAGTGATGTTGACGGAGTATCTGGAGCTACAGCAAGCTGGGAAGAAGGAAAGGGAAATAAAATTAATTATGATCATAAGGATCCTACAATACAAGCTCTGGAAGATTTTCGTTCATCTATAATTAATAATACAATACCTTTATCTAATGTCAATACAGGTGCTGCTGTATCCTTTGCAGTTCAAATGGGAATTGATGCTATGGATAAAGAGCAAGTTATTTCATGGAACACAAAAAATAATATTTAGCATGTTTGATTTGAAAGATAGAGTGATTGTTTTAACAGGATCTACAGGTGTATTAGCTTCTGCTTTAGCAACTAGTTTAGCCAAAGCAAAGGCAAAGCTTTTTATTTTAGGTAGAAATAAGAATTTATTACTTGAATTAAAAAAATCAATTGAGAGATATACTGTTGTTGAATATTATGTTGCGGATGTTTTAGAAAGATCTGAATTAGAAGCAGTTTGTGCTTCTATTGTTAAAAAAACAGGACGCATAGATGTCTTGATCAATGCTGTTGGAGGAAATCTTCCAGGAGCTGTAATACCTGATGAAAAATCTATTTTTGATTTATCTGAAAAAGATTTTGATGATGTTGTAGACTTAAACTTGAAAGGTACTGTTTTACCTTCAATTATTTTTGGAGAAGTTTTATCCAAGCAGGGTAGTGGAAGTATAATTAATTATTCTTCTATGACGGTTGATAGAGTAATTACAAGAGTTGTTGGTTATTCTGCTGCAAAAGCAGCAATGGAAAATTTCACAAAATGGATGGCAGTTGAAATGGCATTAAAATTTGGTGGCGGGATAAGAGTTAATGCGATAGCCCCTGGTTTTTTTATTGGAAAGCAAAATAAAAGTCTATTACTAAAAGAAGATGGAAGTTTAACTGAACGTGGTGAAAAAATTATTAGGAATACACCAATGAAAAGATTTGGAAAACCAGAAGAATTAAACGGCGCTATTCATTTCTTATGTAGTGATAGCTCAAAATTTGTTACGGGTATTGTTTTACCAGTTGATGGAGGATTTAGCGCATATAGTGGTGTTTAATTTTGTTTAATAAATGAAAGAATCTTTTAGATGGTATGGGCCTAATGATCCTGTTGGATTGAACGACATACTCCAATCTGGTGCAACTAATATTGTTTCAGCACTTCATCAAGTTCCAAATGGATCCGTTTGGGAAAAAGATTCTATCAAAGCTTATAAAGAAATCATAATAAGAGCAGGACTTAACTGGGAAGTTGTTGAGTCAGTACCTATCCATGAGGATATTAAGCGCCGTGTAGGCTCATTTAAAAAATATATTGAAAATTATAAGAAAACAATTGAAAACCTCTCGAAATGTGGTATTTATAATATTTGCTACAATTTTATGCCAGTTTTAGATTGGACACGCACACATTTACACTACCAAATGAAAGATGGTTCAAAAGCATTATATTTTGATAAAACTGCCCTAGCTGCATATGATTTATTTATTGTAAAAAGAAAAAATGCAAAAAAGCAATACAATGAGAATATAATTTTGGAGGCAAAAAACTATTATGACAGTCTCACCAAAGAAGAGATTGAAACACTTTCAATGAGCATTATAGCTGGCTTACCTGGTTCAGAAGAGGAATATTCTCTTGAAAAATTTAGAAATCAATTAGAATATTATGAATCAATTAACAAGTCTGATTTACAGAAAAATTTAATTTATTTTTTAGAACAGATTATCCCAGTTGCAGAAAAATTTGGTGTAAGGATGTGTATTCATCCAGACGACCCTCCGTTTGATTTGTTTGGAATCCCAAGAGTTGTAAGTACTTATGAAGATTTAGATTTCATTTTTAAAGCTATTCCTTCACTTTCAAACGGCTTAACATTTTGTACGGGTTCATTAGGAGTTCGCACTGACAATAATCTATTAGAAATTTTTCAAGAATTCGCTGAACGAATTCACTTTTTACATCTTAGAAGCACAAAACGAGATTATAAAGGTAACTTTTATGAAGCTAATCATTTAGAGGGTGATTTTGACATGTTTGAAGTAGTTAGAGCAATTTTAATTGAAGAACAAAAAAGAAAAAAAGGTAATCGATCAGATTGGAAAATTCCAATGAGACCGGATCATGGGCATCAAATGTTAGATGATTTAAATAAAAAAACAAATCCTGGATATTCTGCGATAGGCAGGTTAAGAGGATTGGCTGAAATTCGAGGACTAGCTTTAGGGATTGACAAAATATTATCTTAATCAAGATTATTTGGTAAGTGAAGAAATTAAAGTGGATTTTTGTATTTTAAGTTAAATTTCTTAACATGAAAAAATTTTTATTAATATCAATTTTTCTTATAAATCTTGTTGGCTTTAGTCAAAAAGAGTATTATGAAATCCGACAGTATGAACTTCCATTTAACTCTCCTGAAAATATACTTCATGAATATTTTTCAAAAGTTTTAATACCAGCTTTGAACCGTCATGGGGTTAAAAATATTGGTGTTTTTGAAACTCTAGGTGATCCAATACCTAAGTTAGTTTATCTATTTATTCCTTACGATGATGTGTACCATTATGGAAATATTTTAAAAGAATTAAGTAGGGATAAAGTTTACTTAAACTCACGTAAATTTTATGATTCTGTTCCCCAAAGTAATAAAGTTTACAATAGATATAATGTATCTTTTTTGACAGCCATAGATGGGCTTCCAAAACTTATAAAGCCAAAACGGAAATCTAATGTATTTGAATTAAGGATTTATGAAGGTTATAGTGAAGATGCTGTTAAAAGAAAAATAGAAATGTTTAATAAAGAAGAATTGAAAATTTTTGATGATACTGGACTATATTCTGTATTCTTTGGAGAGCAAATTTCAGGACCTTTAATGCCTTCACTTATCTATATGTTAGCATTTGAATCTATGGAGGAACGAAATGATAATTGGAAAAAATTTTCTGCAGACCCTAATTGGAAAAGGATTTCCAAATTAGATAAATATTCAAATACAGTCTCGGATATAAAGCGTACTTTTTTAATACCACTTAAATACTCACAACTTTAAAAAAATTAAAAATTAAGGGTATTTGGTAGATATTTGGATACTAAATCCTCATAGTAAGGTTTTAGTGATTGGCTATCAGGTGGTACAGGTGCTTTAGAATACAAATCATAGGCATTGAACTTTCTTACCCAATCAAACATTTTTAGATCAGTATCATTCATAAGATAATCGTATGCTTGCTCTTTGTGTTGTGCATAAAATGAATGATATCTTATCATGTATAGGGCTTCTTGGGGAAGATAGTCTTTTACTATTTGATATAAGTATTCATCATGACCCCAGCTCATTTTAACATTATCTAATCCACAGTTTTCTTTATAGATACCGAGTTTTGTATTATATTTCGGATTCGTACTATCAGGATTTAATGAAAAATATTCTGAATGAACAATTGATTTTGAGAATGAACAACCAACAGGAAAAGTATCTCCAACAACTGCCCATTGCGGTTCACCAAAAAGACACAGAACTTTACCAACATCATGAAGAAATCCAGTTAAAACAAACCAATCAGGATGACCGTCAGATTTAATCGCCTCAGATGTCTGTAGCAGATGTTGTAATTGATCTAGTTCAATATCTGGGTCACTGTCATCAATTAAAGTATTTAGAAACTCAACTGCCTCCCAAAGCGACATTTCACCTTGTTTGAATTGAAGAAATCTATTTTCTTTTTCACAAACAAAATTATAAGATTGGTACTTATGATTGAGTTTATAAAATTCTCTTACAGTTTCTGCTCTTTTTGAATTTTGATAATCTCTGAATTCTTTTTGAGATTTTTCATTTTTGTTTTCAGGATAACGTTTTATTAAATCGTCTTCCCAATGGTCAATGTTTTCAAGAGGGTTTAGGTTATTTAAATCCATAACTAAAATTACAAATTAATATTTATTTAATAATCAAAATTAATTTTCACTTTGTAATATTTGTAAATTTGTTTTAACAAAATTGTTTTGAATTTCTCTCTGCACTCAAAAAAAATAATCTCTAACAGATTTGTTTGTCTATTTATAAGCATCATTACATATTCCTGTATTGATCCAATTGAACCAATTTTTGACTTTCAAAGCGATATAGTTATAATTAACGGTTTGGCGTCAACAACCCCAGGTTCAACTTCTGTTAAAGTGGAAAAAACAAAAATTGAGTTTGGTGATTATGTAAGTGAATTTATATCAGGATGTAGAGTAAGATTAATAAACTCTTTAACAAAAGAAGAAGTGAATTTTTTAGAGGAAGATCAATTATATAGGGTTTCGAATGTTTTTAAAATAAATCCTGGATCGAAGTGGGAATTAGAGGTCATTTTACCAAACGGGAATTTATATAGATCAACTACTGAGGTAACACCTTTTGAAGTCCCAATATTGGGCATAAAAGAAAAGTTTAACTTGGAGATGAAATACGATGAAGGTATTGGTGGCTATCTTCCAGGAAATGAAATATCTATTGATTTTAAAGACCCTCCCGAAGATGAAAACTTTTTTCTTTACCAATATAAAGCATATGAAAAAGAGACTTACTGTAAAGTATGTGAATATGGGGTATTAAGAAATGGTGAATGCTTGTCCCAATTTGATAATCCACGGTTGACTAAAGATTATTATACATATACATGTGATTCTAGATGTTGGAAAATTAGTTACAATGACGAAATTATTGTCTACAGTGACAAATTCACAAATGGAAAGAAAATTTCAAATCTAATTGTAGGTAAAATACCATATACTTCAAAACAAAATATTCTAGTCGAAATTCAAAAACTTAATATATCAGAGGATTCTTACAAATATTATAAAACAATTAAGGATTTAGTGGATAATAATGGTAGCCTTAATTCCCCACTACCCACCGCATTAATTGGAAACTTTACTAATATTTCAAATCCTGATGAAACGGTTTTGGGTAGATTTACTGCCGCTTCAGCTGTAACTAAATCAATTTTCATAAAACGTGATAACAGAACAGAAAGAGTCTATGGCAATTTCTTGGAGTTACAACCTGAGGTGCTAGGAGATCCAATACCAAACCCACTTACATATGAGTATAGTTGTGAAGAATCACTCTTTAGAACAAAAAATCTAGATTTAAAATTTTTAGATTACTTCGAAATTAGCAGTTTAGCTAATGACGATATAGATGGAGATGAAATTGAAAATAATTCAGATAATTGCATCTCTATATCTAACTCAGACCAAAGTGATTTAGATTTTGATGGAATTGGTGATGCATGTGATAATGATGCAGATGGTGACGGATATATTTTATATTATGAAAATTTTTGTGGAACAAGTGATTTTGATCCTCAAAGTGTACCAGATGATAACGATATTGATTCAGTACCTGATTGTATTGATGAGGATGATGACAATGATGGTTATATAGATGAATACGAGATTTTTTCAGATTCTGACCCCTTTGATCAAAATAGCTTACCCTTAGACAGTGATAGTGACTATTTACCAGATATTGTTGAGAGAGAGATTACAAGAACTAATCCAAATAATCCTGATACCGATGGTGACGGATACATTGATGGTCGCGAGTGTTGTCCTTTAAATCCTAGTAGAAACTAAATTAAAAAAAGTGAAATTTTTAAAATTTGTATTGTATATCTCACTCTTATCTATTTCAACGCTAATTTATGGGCAAGATTATACATTAACAGTGAAAGTTGTCGATCAGTCAGATAATAGCCCTTTGGATGGAGTTACAATTCTCTTGGATCCATGCAAGTGTGGTGGCATCACAAATACAAATGGAATATTTTCAAAAAAATTAAAAAAGGACAGCTACAGTCTTCAAATCGATTATTTGGGCTATAGATCAGTCTCAATTAATAAGGATTTGAATAAAAATGAAACAATATTGATTTCAATGGAAGTTCAAGAAGAAGAACTTTCAGAGGTCGTTCTTTTAGCTCAAAAGAGATTTCAAAGTACAGAGACCCCTCAGATGGGTGTAATTGAATTAAACAGCAGAGAATTAGTAAAAATACCAGCAGCTTTAGGAGAGTTTGATGTTCTTAAAAGTTTAACTCTAATGGCAGGTGTCAATAACACCGGTGATGTTAGTAATGGTGTCTCAATAAGGGGAGGGTCTTTAGATCAAAATTTATTATTATTTGATTCAGCACCTGTATTTAATCCAACTCATTTATTCGGTTTATTTTCTGTTTTTACACCAGACTTAATTTCTTCAGTGAATATTTACAGAGCTAATATACCTGCTAAATATGGAGGAAGAATTGCTTCAATCTTGGGTATAAAAGCAAAAACCCCTTATTCTGATAAATTAAAATTAGAGGGTGGAATTGGTTTAGTGTCTAGTCGTCTTACAATAACAACACCAATAATTAGCAATAAGTTGATGATTATCGCTGGTGGTAGAGTAGGATTTAGTGATTTGTTTTTTCCTATTATTATTCCAAGATTAAAAAACACAAAAGCTAACTTTAATGATACTACTGTTAAACTATTGTACGTACCAAATTCAAATAATCAATTTACTTACACTAATTTTATGAGTAATGATTTTTATCAGCTTGATTTAATAACTTCTGTAGAGAATATATTATCATCTTCAAATCAATATGATTTTGGAACTAGTAACCATACTTTAAAATGGCTTCATACTTTTAAAAATGAAACTAATCTTACTGCTACTTTAATCCGAAGTTTGTATTCACCAAAAAACCTGTTCCCTGAGATTGATTCTGACAATGTAATTAGTTTTGAATCAAAGATAGATTTCTCAAGTATTAAATTTGAGTACCTAGATAACAAAAAGAAAAATTTTAATTTCTATTCTGGTATAGAAATTAATAGATATCAAGTTTTTCCTGGAAATTTAAATCCAGGATTTGGCAATAGCATAAATCCTGTGAACCTAAGTAAAGAGGATGGATATGAGACATCTTTTTATTCTAATATAAATTTTAATTTGGGTCAAAGGATTAGTTTATCAACTGGGATAAGATTTACTCAATTTTCTTTGTTTGGTCCATATGTAGAATCTCAATATGATAGCAACAATATACCTTTATCAACTAATTTTTTTGATAAAAACGATTTAGTAGTAAGTTATTTTAATCCAGAGCCAAGGTTTGGACTGAATTATAAATTAGGTGAGAATAGCTCTTTAAAGGTTAGCTATGCGCGTCTTTTCCAATATATTCAAAACATATATAATACAAACACTCCTCTCCCAACATCAAGATGGAAAATTTCAGATCGTTATATTCTTCCTCAAAAAAATGATACCTATGGGTTAGGTTTTTATAAAAATTATCCAGATTCTTTTATAGAGCTTTCTTTTGAGAGTTATTACAGAAAAACCGAAAATAATCTTACTTATAGGCCGGGAGCTGATTTTTTTCTCTCTGAATTTTTAGAAAGAGAAATAAGCCCAGCAAATGGTAATTCGTACGGAGTTGAGCTTAGCTTTAAAAAGACTTTGGGGAAATTTAATGGGGTAATAAATTATTCCTGGGCGAGGAGTCTATTAAAAACAAATGAGGATAGACCTGAGTATAAAATAAATAATAATGATTGGTTTATTTCAGATTTTGATAGACCACACACAATTAATGCTTCGATAAATTTCGAAAATGATAAATACAATTCAATTAGTTTGAATTTTGTTGGTCAGTCAGGAAGACCTTACACTATTGCTAACGGAATCTTCGAAAGACAGAATGTACAAATCCCTATCTATCTAAGTAGAAACAATTCAAGATTACCAACTTACCATAGACTCGATTTTTCGTGGAAAATATCTTACAGCAAAAGCCCAAATCGAAAATTCAAAGGTGATTGGATTTTTACAATCTATAATTTATATGGAAGAAAAAACCCTTTCAATATTTATTACACACAAAGAAATGGATCAGTAGATGGAGATGTTTTTCTTGGCAGTCCACTTGGCTCCTACGAATTGTCAGTATTAAGAAGTCCCCTTGTTTCCCTTACATATAATTTTAAATTTCAATAGATAATTTTATTGTTTAAAAAATCAAGAGAATTAAAATTTAATTTCAGTTGGAACATCAGCTTTTAGATTTACGATTTTCTGTTTTCCATTATAGATTACTTTTTTTTGTGTATCGTATTTCGGCATCAATTCTAGTTTTTTTAGATTATTATTTTCCCATTCAATACTCACTGATATGTTACCTCTTACTTTTAAACCCTTTACAGTTCCTTTTTCCCAACTATTTGGAAGTGCAGGTAAGACTCTAATTATGTCTGATTCGTGTGATTGTATTAGTAATTCTACAACACCAGCTGTGTAGCCAAAATTACCATCTATCTGAAATGGTGGATGGGCATCAAAAAGATTAGGATAGATAGATTTTTTTAAAAGAAGCTCTATATGTTCTTGAGTCATAATATTATCCATTAAACGTGCTGTACAATTAATTAACCATGCCCGACTCCAACCAGTACCGGCACCTCCGTTTTCTAGTCTGTATTCCAGAGTTTTTCGAACTGCTTTGAACAGAGCTGGCGTTTGCGAAAATGTCACTTGATCTCCAGGATGAAAACCGTAAAGATGAGACATATGTCTGTGACCTGGTTCAAATTCTTTGTATTCTCTATCCCATTCTAAAATTCTACCATCTGTTCCTAACTGAAAACCTGGTCTTAACTGATTAATCTGCTTAGTTATTGTTAATGCTAATTGATCATTAGTGTCCAAAATTTTACTTGCAGCTAGATAATTTGTGAAAACCTCTTTTATGACCTGCTGATCCATAGCACTTCCAAGGCAACTTGCTACAGGAACCCCTTTTTTATTAATATATCTGTTCTCAGGTGAAGTTGACGGAGCTGAAATTAATTTTCCATCTCTTTTGTCTTCAATTAACCAATCGCTATAAAAAAGTGCAACTGACCTTATAACAGGGAAAGCTCGGTCTTTTAAAAAATTAAAATCTTTTGTAAACAAATAGTGTTGCCAATAGTGTTGCGCCATCCAGCCTCCAGCACCAAAGGAAACTCCCCAATAGGCAGTTGGAGCTCTGAGCCACGTAGGGCCCCACATATCAGTTGCATGAGGTAAAAATGATCCTCTTGTACCAAAATTTTTTCGTGCTGTTTTTTTACCATTTTGAATAAGGCGGTCTACAAAATCAAATAAAGGCATATTCAATTCATCTAGTTGAGTTAGGTTCGCTAACCAATAGTTCATTTGAAGATTAATATTTAAGTGATAATCTGCATTCCATGGTGCATTAATGTGCTGGTTCCATAAACCTTGAAGATTTGCAGGCAGAGTACCTTCTCTAGAAGAAGATATAAGCAAATACCTACCAAAGTGAAATAATGTTTCCTGAAGCTCTAAATCCATTTGTCCTTTTTTAACTGCCTCTAATCGCTTGTCCGTTGGTAGTTTTTGCAAACTGTTATCTGTGGTTATATCAAAAAACACTCTATTAAAAAATGACTGGTGGTCTTTAATATGTCTTTGTTCCAGTTCATTAAAACTATAGTCCTCTAAATTTTTTAATTGTTTGATATTTTGAATTTGATAGCTATTGTGATAATATGATGAATTCGAGACCACGAA
>CACMZR010000017.1 GCA_902618245.1 uncultured Bacteroidota bacterium
ATTCTAATTGTAATCGTGGAAACAATCTTAGTTTTCATATTATATAAGCAATACGAAATATACATCGAAGTGGACTTCTTCATTTTTAGTATAGCTATCGTATTCCCCTTAGTATTTTCCATTACTAGTGCTTATCAAAGGCGCCAAGAAGCCATAATGATATTCTCAGAATTTCGTAATAAAATAATTGATACTTCGAACATTTTATATGCTGTTAATGGCATTCACAAAAAGGATTATGACAAAATTTTTAGTGGCCTGATTGATATCCAACAGGATTTTATAGATCATCTAAAAAATGATAAAGACATTGATAATTTTCAGAGAATTAGACAGAAAAGAAAAAATATTTTCAAGGAAATAATATCCTACAAAGATCTTTACAATGAAAGGGAGAAGGATAGTCTAATTGCAACTAAAAATGAAATTTTTCTTTGCATGGAAAAATTAAATGGGCTTAAGCTCCACAGCACCCCTGTTTCACTAAGGAGGTACTGCCTTATCTTTATATATCTGTCACCATTTTTGTTCAACACAAAATTAATTACAGAAGGGCAATTTGAAATGTCACTAGGTATTGACCTTCCAGTTTCAATCCTTTTTTCAATCACAATAAGTTTTATTCTTATGGCTCTGTATAATATACAGGACTATATAGAAAATCCATTTGATCAAAAAGGGCTTGACGATCTTCAAATAGATCAAATGCAAATTTTTGAAAAGGAAAGCCTTTACGAGTAGGTTCCAAGGCCTATATAAATAAGTAAAGTTACAAGACAAAGAATCGCCGATAAGTACTTGGTATATTTCCAAGTGCTCAAGTCTAAAATGGAAGTGTCTTGTTCTTCTACAAATTTATTACTTGGATAGAAGTAAGAGACTGCAAACATTACCATCATATTAAGGATAAATTCGATACCCCATATATGAACAAAATGCAAATCAACAGGGACAATAAATGTGCAGATTAAATAAAATGAAAGACCAACTATCAAAGATAATTTAGCAGCAATAGCTGAAATGTTTTTTGTAAAAAAACCGGCAATCATTATTGAAGCTATAGGAATAAAGAAAATTCCGTTTAATTGTTGTAAAAGCTGATATAAACCATCAGGTGCATTAGCTACTAGTGGTGCAACAAGAATTGCAAATAATGCCAGAATAGTTGAAGTAATTTTTCCTACTCTAACTAGTTTTAAGTCTGAACTTTTACGATTTATATAGCCCTTGTAAAGGTCAATACTAAAAATAGTTGCAGCACTGTTAAGCACACTATTAAATGTACTTAATACTGCTCCCATTATAATTGCGGCAAAAATACCTATAAGACTTACTGGGAAGATTTTTTTTACCAGTTCAGGGTAGATCATATCTTGCTGATTATATAATGAATTTCCATAGTAATAGTATCCAATTACTCCTGGAAGGATAATAATTAATGGAACTAAGATTTTCAAAACCCCTGTAAAAAGTAGTCCTTTTTGGGCCTCAATTAAGTTTTTAGCACCTAATGCTCTTTGTATTATCGTTTGGTTCATACTCCAGAAATAAAGCTGATTTACAATAAGTCCAGTGAAAAGTACTTCAAATGGTAAAACGGAATCTGCACTTCCTACCACATTAAACTTTTCAGGGGCAAATTCATATACTGACTTTAGGCCATTAAATAAGTTTCCATTCCCAATATTATATAAGGCTATAGACGGGATAGCAAGCCCTCCTATCAAAAGACCGTATCCATTTAATGTATCCGATACAGCTACAGCCTTAAGTCCTCCCATTATAGCATAGAGGGAACCAATTAGCCCAATAACTATAACTGTAAGGGTAATTCCCTGTTGCTTTGAAATTTGAAAGGCATTAGAAATATCAAAAATACTTTCTAGGTTTATTGCACCAGTATAAAGTACAATTGGAAGAATAGTAACCACAAATGAGATCATCAAAAAAAGGGCTACAAGGGCACGAGTTTGTTTATCAAATCTTTTTTCAAGATATTCTGGAATTGTGGTAAGTCCCATTTTTAAATATTTTGGGACAAAATAAACAGCGGCGGCTACAAGAGCTAGAGCTGAAGTAACCTCCCATGCAATGATTATAAAACCGTTTTTGTAAGAGGAGCCATTCATCCCAATTAAATGTTCGGTAGAAATATTTGTAAGCAGCATTGATCCTGCAATTACTACTCCAGTTAAGCTTCTACCTCCTAAAAAATATCCGTCTTGAGAATTTAAATTTTCCTTTCTAAGGCGGTACCATGAATAAACTGCTACGAAAAGTGTGTAGGCTAAAAATGATAATCCTGTAGTCAAAATATAATGAGTTAAAATATTTTAATAGCTACTAGTTAAGACATTAGTCATTTGAATCGGTCAAAAAATAAAAATAACTAGCGTCCCTAAGTTAGCCAGCCTATTTGTTATTAAAAAATTATTTACTTGAAATTATATACTTATTAACCCTTTCCTCCAATATAGGTAGGGTTACAGTCCCTATTTCTAAAATTACTTCATGGAATTGGCGAATATCAAAAAGATCACCTAACTCTCTCTCAGCCTTACTTCTTAATTCTCTGATTTTCATTTCACCTGTTTTATAGGCTAAGGCTTGGCCAGGCCAAGATATATATCTATCAATTTCAGTATTTATCTCATGGATCGATAACGATGTGTTTTCTTCCATAAAAGATACGGCCTCATCTCTTGTCCATCCAAAAGCATGAATTCCTGTATCGACAACTAATCTGCAAGCACGCCACATTTCATAGGTAAACTTTCCAAATTTTTCATATGCAGTGGTGTATATTCCCATTTCTTCTGCTAAAAATTCTGTGTACAGACCCCAGCCCTCACCATACGCTGATAGATAAAGATTTCGTCTGAATTTGGGAATAGTTTCAGGTAGTTCATTATTTAGACTTCCCTGAAGGTGATGTCCAGGAACTGCCTCATGAGCTGTGAGCGAAGGGATTAAATAAAGAGGTCTACTTGGAAGGTTGTAAGTATTTACCCAATAGTAACCTGGATCTGTACTCTCAGCAGAAGTCCCTATATACCTTCCAGCCGTATACTTGGGAGCAATTGCATCTGGTACTGGAGCCACTCCATAGGGCTTTCTAGGTAAGGTTTTAAAGAAACGAGGTAATTGCTCATCCAATTTTTTGGCAATATTCCTAGCATGTTTTAAAAGTTCATCAGCTGATTTAGGATAAAACTGGGGGTCAGTTCTTAGGAATTTTATAAATGATTTTAAACTTCCTTTATAACCTAACTCTTTAACTATCAATTTCATTTCTTTTTTTATCCTGGAAACTTCTTGTAATCCTTTTTCATGAATACTTTCTGCAGATTCATTTGTTTGAGTAGTATAAAAATCGATACGACTTTGATAGTAATCACTTCCATTTGGAGTCTGAGAGACACCTATTGTTTTTCTTGTATTTGGATAATAGGTAGTTTCAAAAAATTCTTTAACGGATTTAAAAGCAGGGATAACTTCATTACTTACAACATCTCTTGCAGCAAGTTGAAGGGAATCTTTATCTTTTTTTGATAACTGCGACGGAAGTTTTAAAAAAGGGGAGTAGTAAAAGTTCTCTTCTGCACTATCTGTAATGTGTAGGTTATAAGAGGATTCATATCCTTTAAAAATAACTAAAGGCTGTCCCATACCAGCATTTAAACCTTTTTTAATTAAAACTTTTTGCTGATTGATGTAATCAGGAATTGCTTTTAGAAGTTTTAGATATTTAATGGCACTTTTCTTATCTGTTAGAGGCCTAACACGAAAAGTCAAACTGAGATGAAAACCTCCATCAGATAGAATCGGATTCCAATGCGTTTTGAATTTATATTTAACTATCGTTTCATTTAAGACAAAATTTAAAAGCTTATATGAAATTTGAGAATCCTCTGATAATTTTTCAATATTAACTGATTCTAGTTGTGTTTTGAGTGAATCGCAAAAGTGCGCATAATCCTCAAAACGTGACTCGGTATATTGACCAAGAGGTGAATCATCTCCTTTAGCATTATAGTTCTCATAAGAATCAATTATTGTATTTAATTGTCTCTCGCTTGTTGATTTAGAACAGCTAAAAAGAAAAAAAAATGAAATCAGAATAATTTTTACTTTCATTAAATTAAAACTAGATTTTTTTTGGATTAAAACATTTATAATCTATCAATACCAACTTTGTAGATTAAGCAGAATATAGACTTATTTACGACCTATTTTAAAAAGCTTGAATTTAATATCGTCTAATCCTTCGTCATCAAAAGGATACTCCATTTGATCTTGAATATTATACAGTGATATTAAAATGAATTCACTTAATACAACTATAAAATAGGTAAGCCAGCTAGGGTTTTCAAAGCCTATTTTATTAATTATGGTGGGGGTATATACTGCAGGGAAAATGTAAATAAATATTAAACAGTAAGCCTTAAGACTCACTGGTGTTCTGTGGGAGTGGATGGCGATAAGGTTATCAGCACTATCAATCACATCTCTTAAAAAGCGAAATATTTTTTCTTTTGTACCTCTACCAATTAATTCCCCGTTAGCTTTTATAAACTCTGAAATGGCTTTAAGTTTAACATCATAGTCTGAGGTATTCTCACTTTTTGTGTTAAGGTGTGAAAATAATGCTACATTAAGTTGTTCTAAAAGCTTTTGACTATCTGTTTTAAGCTCATCGGTAAGTTTTGAATGTTGGAAAAAGTGCTCAACTGTTTTAAGTCCAGCTCTAAATCTACTTAAATGTTCTAATGCCTTTTCTCTTCTTCTAAAAGCACCTCTTATTGTAAATACCAAAGGAAAAATGATGGCAATACTCATAAGAGTTAAATCAATATTGTAGACAACTTTAAAATTGTAAGCTATGTAAGGTACAAGGACTGATATAAGTAGGGTAACTAACGTTCTAAAATTGATTATTATGAGATATCTAGACATAAAAACAATTGTTATATTTGAGTAAATTTATTATTTAAATCATGAAGAAACAAGTATTATCCCTGTTCATTATTTTGCTGTCTACATTAATTTCAGCACAAAAACCTTTAAAGTCAGATCAACTTTATGCTAATCAGACACCTTTAGAAATAAAGCTAAGTTATTCCAATAAAGAGATGAATGAAAAGACTGACGATTCAACATATATTAAAACAAATATGGAATTTTTTCATGAGGATAAGTGGTCAAATATTGAAGTTAAGCTCAGAGCGAGAGGAAATTTCAGACGAAATACATGCTATTTTCCACCTATTAAAATGAAGATTAAAAAAGACCAATCTGAAGGAACTGTTTTTGAGGGTAATAAAACACTAAAATTAGTATTGCCATGTAAGTTAGAAGCAGAAAACAACGATAATATCTTGCAAGAATTTATAGCATATAAAATTTACGAAATGATTTCTCCATTTCATTTTAAGACCAAAAGAGTAAATGTTGATTTTAATGAAATCAGGGGTAAAAAAACTAAAAATTTCAAATTGAAAGGATTTTTAATAGAAGATGACAAACGTGTAGCTAAACGTCATGAAGGAAAAGTATTTGAGCGATTTGTTCACCCAATGGGTATGCAGCACTTAACTTCTGTACATAATGCATTTTTTCAATTTCTTCTTGGAAATACGGACTTTTCAGTTGCATATCAACATAATGGAAAACTTTTATTTGTGAATAAAGAGATAATCCCACTTCCATATGACTTTGATATGACAGGATGGGTGAATCCAAGTTATGCAACTGTAAACCAATCTTTAGGTATTAAATCTGTCCGAGAAAGAGTCTATAGAGGTTTTAAAAGAGAAGAGCAATATTTTGATCAAGTAAGAGAAGATTTTATAGCTAAGAAGATTGAATTAATAGATATGGTTTCAAGTTTTAAATCCGAGTTTTCTAGTCCAAAAGAATTCGAAAATATGTTTGAATTCATGAACGACTTTTATGAAATATTAGAAGACGACTCAAAATTTGATAAGAGAATTGTATCTCAAGCAAGAACTAAGTAATATTTTTACTGAATTGCTTCAAACATTTTGTCAAAAATAGCTGTGTTTTCATAAATTCCTGAAAACAATTTTGAGTTTGGTCCATAGCTAAATACCGGAACCATTGTAGCACTGTGCCCGCCTGTATTAAATTTTCCTTTCACCTTTGATTGATTCAAATTTCCACCAGTTAGCGCTAGTCCACCTGTTTCGTGGTCAGCGGTTACAATTACAAGTGTATTACCATTATTTTTCGCAAAATCTAAAACACTTTGGATAGTTTTATCGAATTCTTTGAATTCAGAAACGATATAATCTAAATCGTTGGCATGTCCACCCCAATCGATTTGTGAGCCTTCTACAAGCATAAAAAAAGGACTATTTTTTGAACTTAATTTCTCTAAACTAATTGATACTAAATCATTTAAGTCGGGATCTCTACCTTCTATTTTACTAGGAGGTTCCCCATTGTAGGTCAAGTATCCTATTTTTTCAGATTGAGAGTTTTCAAAATCATTAAGACCATTGACAAACTCATATTCACTCATTTCATTAATTAAGTTTCTATTGTCATCCCTTTTTGTAAAATAATCTTTTCCACCACCGACAAAAAGATCAACATTATGCTGACTAAGTTGAAATGCAATTTTTTCATATAATCTTCTTGATATAACTTTGGCGTAAAATGATGCAGGAGTAGCATGTACAATACTGGAAGTAGCTACAAGACCAGTTTTGTAACCTTTTTTCTGACAGATTTCAAGTATACTGGGATGACTTTTATTTTTCCCATCAATTCCAATGACACCATTATAAGTTTTAACTCCACAGGCCATTGCTGTTCCACTTGCTGCAGAATCAGTTACCAGTTTATCTAGAGCATGTGTTTTTGAAAGACCGACATATTCAAATCCTTCTAATGCAGTACTATTATTATTTGCATACATCCCTGAACTGATTTGTGTTAATCCCATACCATCTCCAATCATTATTATGATATTTGGCAATTTCTCCTGAGAATATAAGGTGCTGAGGGATGTAAATAGAAGTAAAATAAAAAGACTTCGCATTTATTCAAATTTGTTTTTAAAGATACAATTCCTTATCTAACTCATTAAATTCCTGTCAATTTTTTTGCATTACAAACGATAATTCTAATTCTTATATTTGATCGTAAATGGAAAATAAAAAATCTCCTAAAATTGATGCTGTTATAGCATGGGTAGATGGATCTGACCCAGCATTAGTCAAAAGGCAACAAAAATATTTAAAATTTGAACTTAATAAAAACCCACCTGGAGCAGAAAAAACACGTTTTAATTCATTGAATGAAATAAAGTATTGCCTAATATCTATTTTAAAGTTCGCACCATATCTTAGGAAAATATTTATTGTCACCGATCGGCAAGATCCAAATATTTATCCATTAGTTCAAAAATATTTTCCAAAACGGATTTCTGATATTCATATTGTCGATCATTTAGAAATTTTCCAAGGTTTTGAATCCTTTTTGCCAACATTTAATAGTATTTGTATTTCAAATATGTTATGGAAAATTAAAGGTCTATCAGATCAGTTTATTTATTTTAATGATGATGTTTTTATAGTTCGTCCAACAAGGCCATCTACATTCTTTAAAAATAGTAGACCTGTTTTAAGGGGAAAGTGGAGATTACCTCCCTATGAGAGAATTTTATGGGATAAATCAAAATATTTTTTTGAAAAACTTTTTATGGGTGTAGAAAAAGAAAAAACCCCTTCATTTCAAATTAATCAATGGAATGCCGCTAAATTGCTAGGTTTTAATTTTAGATTTCTTATGTCAGGGCATATTCCCCTAGCATTGAATAAAAAAAAATTAGAAGAATTTTTTACTGATAATCCTGAAATTCTAAAACAAAATATTGTTTATCGTTTTAGGAGTTATAATCAGTTTAATACAGTTTCACTTGCAAATCATATTGAGTATAATAAAGGAAATTTGAATGTGGTCACTTCTAATGGTTTATATTTAAAACCTTACAAACGGAATGATAACTATATTTTGAAAAAGTTTTTGAATTACCAAAAGGATAAAGAAATATTATTTCTTTGTATTCAAAGTTTGGATTTGGCATCAAAGTCAATTCAACATCTTGTCCAAAAAAAAATGAATGAAATCCTGGAAGTCAATCTTCAAATTTTATGAAAAAAAAAATAGCAGCTGTTTCAATGTGTCGAAATGATTCTTTTTTTTTAGAGAGATGGATTTCGTACTACGGCAAGATATTAGGCTATAAAAATTTATATCTTTTTATTGATGGTATTGATCAAAAGCTACCCTTAAGAGCTGAACAAATTAATTGTTTTCAAATTAGTCACATAAAGTTGAACAGGCTGAAAGCTGACCGCTATAGGGCAAAGAGAATTTCAGATTTTGCTAAAGAATTACATAAGAGATATGATGTTGTATTAGCTACTGATATAGACGAATTTTTAGTACTGGATCCTAATACAGGTCTAAAATTAAAAGAATATTTAAGCAAAAATTTTATTTCATCCTCTCTTTCTGCATTAGGAATAGATGTTGCTCAGCATCCAACTTTTGAAAAATCAATTGATAAAAAAAAGCCTTTTTTGTCACAGCGTAAATATGCTTTTGTTTCAGATCGTTACACTAAACCAATAATAAGTTTTCAACCTTTAAATTGGGGATCAGGTTTTCATAGGGTAAAGGGTAAAGATTTTACTATTGATCCAAATTTATTTTTATTCCATTTTGGTCTTGTCGATATCAAAATATTAAAAAATAAGCATAAGGATCGTGAGCTAATTTCTTTGGGTTGGAACAACCATTTTAAAAGAAGATATAAGATGTATGAGAAAATTAAGAATCAAATTCCAGTTGAAGCAGACCAATTGTTTGAGAAATCAAGAGAATATTTTAAAAAAAACAGGAAATTGATTGCCTGGAATAAACCCACAAGTTTAAAAATGCCAGATCTAATTAAAATTCCAAAAAGATTTAAAGACTTAGTTTGAGGTTAAAATTTCAAAAAGTATTTTTAACAATTAAAAAAATTAAAAAGCAGGATTTCCAGAATAAGTTTCAACGGATCTATCAATTTTTCTAACTAAACCCTGAAGTACATTTCCAGGTCCAACTTCAGTAAAAGTTGAAGCACCGTCTTTTACCATTTTTTGTATAGTTTGCGTCCACCTAACAGGTTCTGTTAATTGAGCTATTAAATTTTCTTTTAACTCTTCTGGGTCATTAATACCACTAGCACAAACATTTTGATATACAGGACAAGAAGGTTTTAAAAAAGGGATGTTTTTTATTGCTTTCGATAGTCGAAATTTGGCAGGATCCATCAATGAAGAATGAAAAGCCCCCCCTACAGGTAATAAAATTGCTCTTCTTGCACCAGCATTTGTTAATTTTTCACATGCTTCTTTTATTTGATTTCTAGCACCTGAAATTACAAGTTGTCCGGGACAATTATAATTTGCTGGACCTACAACACCAGGTATGTCATTACAAATAGATTCTACTATTTTATCATCTAAACCCAAAATGGCTGCCATTGTTCCTTCAGTTTGATCACAAGCCTCTTGCATTGCCAAAGCTCTTTCTTTCACTAAGTTTAGACCATCCTCATAAGACAGAACTCCTGCGGCAACCAAAGCTGAAAACTCTCCTAAAGAATGACCAGCAACCATTTCAGCATTGGAATGGTCATCCATTACTTCACTTAAAATAAAGGAGTGAATAAAAATACTAGGTTGAGTTACTTTTGTTGCTTTTAATTTTTCAGCGTCTTCTCCAAACATGATATCTTGAATGTTAAATCCAAGGATTTCATTAGCCTGTTCGAAGCGTTTTTTGGCTTTTTTAGAATTTTCATAAAGACTCTTTCCCATACCTGGAAACTGTGATCCTTGACCAGGAAAAATAAAAGCTTTCATTTAATTTTAGTATATGTTAAAAATGAATAATTATAAGGTTGATTAATACTTGAATTATTTCTTTCAGATGATTTTAAAATCCATTTTGTCATATCAATTTCGGGAAAAAAAGCATCACCCTCGAAAATTTTGTGCACCCGAGTCAGTTCAATCTTATCTGCAATAGGGAGAAATAAAGAATAAATTTCTCCACCACCAATAACATATGGACATGGATCGTCATTAGCAAGTTTTAGTGCCTCATAAATTGAGTGGGCAACAAATGCGTCTTCAGCAATATACTTTTTATTCCTTGTTAAAATTATGTTTCTTCTTCCTGGTAAAGCAGCTGGCATTGACTCGAAGGTCTTTCTACCCATAATTATTGAATGGCCGCTGGTTAATTTTTTAAATCGCTTTAGGTCCTCCGAGATGTGCCAAATTAGTTTGTTATCTCTTCCCAAAACATGGTTTTCTGAAACTGCAGCTATTAAAATAATTTCTTTTGAATAATTTGTTTTAATCATTATTATTAAAAGATTAATTTTAACAACAAAAATACACTTTTCTACTTCTAAAATGTATTCTAAAATATTCCCTTTACTATCAAAAGGTATTTATCTAAACACTGCTTATGTTGGATTAATGTCCAAGGGATTAGTAGAATTCAGAGCTAATAATGAAAAAGATTATTTACAAAAAGGAGAGGATTATAAGAAAAATTCATATAAGATCTTAGATGAAGCTCATGGAACAGTTTCACGTTTTTTTAGTGTTAATTTAAATAATGCTTTTGTAGTAAATAATTTCTCTTCAGGTATCAGGCACGTAATTCGTTTTTTACCAAAAAAATTAAAGGTACTTTTAATTGATAATGATTATCCTTCTTTAATTTCAGCATTTGAAGAAGAGGACTTTTTAATTCATAAAGTTCCTATGTTGGATATAGGTTTAGAAGACCAAATTGATGATTATATTTCAAAAAATCAGATTGATATTTTAGCATTAAGTATTGTACAATATTCAACTGGTCTTCTTATTGATATTAACTTTCTTGAAAGTCTTAAATTAAAATACCCAAATTTAATTTTGATAGGTGATGGGACCCAATTTTTAGGTGCTCATAAATTTAGCTTTGATTCGTCTCCTTTTGATATTGTAGCAGGAAGTGGGTATAAATGGTTGTTAGCTGGATTTGGGAATGGAGTATTAATGATATCCAAAAGGTACCTTGACTTAATTAATAAAGAAGCTTCTGTTATACGTGATATTATTTTTAAGGGACATTTTAATATTTTAGCAACAGCAAGTTTAAACTTTGCAATAAAATCATTGGAAAAACAAGGGTTTGAAAATTTAATGAATCAAAAAGCAGTACTAACTGAAAAAGTTAAAAATTCACTTTCAGAAATTAATCAAATCGGCTCTTGGGTTTCAAAAAGAAAACAACACAGTAGCATATTTATTTTAGAAGGGAATAAGGACTTATTTAAAAACCTAAAAAAGTCAAAAATCCATTGTGTATTAAGAGGAAAAGGAATAAGAATTTCATTTCATTATTACAACACTGAAGAGGATTTACTTTACTTAGAAAATGTGCTTAAGGAAAATAATTAAATTGATACTGCACCAGGAATTAATGGATGTGGATCATAGTTAATGATATCAAAATCAGCGTAGGTAAATTCAAAAATAGAGGTTACATTTTTATTCAATCTCATAATAGGAAGTGGCTTCGGAGAACGAGATAATTGTTCTTTTACCTGTTCTTCGTGATTAGAATATATATGAACATCACCGAAGGTATGTACAAAATCACCAAGCTTATAATTACAAACTTGAGCTACCATCATTGTTAATAATGCGTAAGAAGCGATGTTAAAAGGCACCCCTAAAAAAACATCTGCACTTCTTTGGTATAATTGGCATGAAAGCTTGTCGTTGGAAACATAAAATTGAAAAAAAGCGTGACAAGGAGGAAGTGCTGCTTTTTGATTTGAAATATTTTCATCAAAAGATAAATTGGGATTTGGTAAAACACTTGGGTTCCATGCTGAAACAAGCATTCTTCTTGAGTCTGGATTTATTTTTAGGGTTTCTATAACTTCATTAATTTGATCAACACCATCACTATTCCAATTTCGCCACTGGTGACCGTAAATTGGACCTAATTCTCCTTTTTCGTTTGCCCACTCGTTCCAAATTCTTACACCATTATCTTGCAGATAGGAAATATTAGTTGAGCCTTTTAAAAACCAAAGCAGCTCATGAATCACAGACTTCACATGAATTTTTTTTGTCGTAACTAGAGGAAATCCTTTTGAAAGGTCAAAACGCATTTGATAACCAAATATACTTTTAGTTCCTGTTCCAGTTCGGTCATCCTTTTTAACACCATTAGATTCTACATATCTAAGTAAATCTAAATATTGCTTCATAAATGAAATTTAAACCAAATGTATATTATTTGATTTATAAAAAAATTTAAACTCAAAAAGTTTTTTTAAAAAAAATTAACAAATAAGTTAGCTTTTTCGTTTTGAAAGCTCATCTCTTACCTTAGCAGCTTTTTCGTAGTTTTCTTGACTTACAAGTTTTGTAAGTAGAGATTTCAACTTACTTACAGAAAGTTTTTTTAGATCTCCAATATCTTCATTTTTGCCAGTTTGCTCAGTAACAAAATTTTGAATCCATTTATCCTCAGATAACTTTTTTGAATTTTCAGATATTGCCGCGGTGAAACCTGCTTTTTTAAGGATAGAATCATAGGCATAAATTGGGGCTTCAAAGCGAAGGGCTAGAGCTATTGCATCAGATGTTCGTGCATCTATTATTTCTTCTATTTTATCTCTTTCACAAATAAGGCTCGAAAAAAATATACCATCAACTAACTTATGAATGATAACTTGTTTTACATTGATATTAAATCTTTCACCGAAACTTTTAAAAAGATCATGAGTTAGTGGACGTGAAGGCTTAACTTCTTGTTCAAGTGCAATGGCTATTGACTGAGCTTCAAAACCTCCTATTATAATTGGGAGTTTTCTTTCTCCTTTTTCTTCATTTAATATAAGTGCATAAGCTCCAGTTTGCGTTTCACTGTAAGAAATTCCCCTAACTTTCATTTGAATTAAATTCATTTTCCTTGTTTATGTTTGAGTAATTAATAATTTAATAATCAACTTATATTACCCTTAAAACGTAATATTTCGTAGTTTATTGAGTCAAAATAATATATAATTAATGATTAAATTTGTAGCTAATTGTAATTTAAGTAATGAAAACTATTCAATTTAGAGAGGCCATATCGCAAGCCATGAGCGAAGAAATGAGAAGAGACAAGACCATTTATCTTATGGGTGAGGAGGTTGCAGAGTATAATGGTGCTTACAAAGCTTCAAAAGGAATGTTGGATGAATTTGGAGATAAAAGGGTAATTGATACGCCTATTTCTGAAGCAGGATTTTCTGGAATTGGTGTTGGATCAACCATGACTGGTAATCGACCTATTATTGAATATATGACTTTTAATTTTGCTTTAGTAGGTATCGATCAAATTATTAATAATGCTGCTAAAATTAGACAAATGTCAGGAGGGCAATTCAATTGTCCTATCGTTTTTAGAGGTCCCACTGCTTCGGCTGGTCAGCTTGCCGCCACTCATTCACAAGCATTTGAAAGTTGGTATGCTAACTGCCCTGGTCTAAAAGTAATCGTTCCTTCAAATCCCTATGATGCCAAAGGACTTTTGAAGTCTGCCATAAGAGATGATGATCCAGTCATTTTCATGGAATCTGAGCAAATGTATGGAGATAAGGGTGAGGTGCCAGACGGTGAATATACATTACCTATCGGTGTTGCTGATATAAAACGTTCGGGAGACGATGTCACTTTAGTTTCGTTTGGTAAAATTCTTAAAGAAGGGATCAAAGCTGCAACTGAATTAGAGAAGGAAGGAATTAAAGTTGAACTTATTGATTTAAGAACAATTCGTCCTTTAGATTATAAAACTATTTTTGAATCTGTCAAAAAAACTAACAGGCTTGTAATTTTGGAGGAATCGTGGCCATTTGGAAATATTTCAACCGAAATCACATATCAAGTTCAAAATCATGTTTTTGATTATTTAGATGCACCTATTGAAAAAATTAATACCGCGGACACACCAGCTCCTTATTCTCCCGTTCTTTTGGCAGAATGGTTGCCGAATTTCAAAGATGTAATTAAGGCAGTCAAAAAAGTTATGTACATTACCAAATAAGATCAAATAAATTGTATGATGAGCAAAATGAAATAGATTTCATATTCTAGAATGTTTTGCTATTTTTACGCACACTTTTCAAAAACAATTTAAATGGAACTAATGATTCAATTTTTACCCGCCTTCGGAATGCTAGCACTTATTTTTGTATTTATTAAAAATAGATGGGTAACAAAACAAGATGTAGGAAACGAAAAAATGGCTCGCATTGCCCAAAATATTGCTGAGGGAGCTATGTCTTTTCTGAAGGCAGAGTATAAAATTTTATCAGTTTTTGTTGCTGCTGTGGCAATTTTGTTGTTTTTTAAGGGTCAGTCTGAAACTGGATCAAATGGGATGGTTGCCGTCTCATTTATAGTTGGTGCAGTTTGTTCTGCACTTGCTGGATTTATAGGAATGAAAGTTGCAACTAAGGCGAACGTAAGAACTACAAATGCTGCCCAAAAATCATTAGGGAAAGCCTTAGAAGTCGCATTTGCTGGAGGTGCAGTTATGGGATTAGGTGTTGTTGGATTAGGAGTTTTAGGCCTAAGTGGACTATTTGCTTTTTACAGTTCTCAAGGCTGGAACATAACAGAAATATTAAACGTACTCTCTGGATTTTCTTTGGGGGCGTCATCAATAGCTCTTTTTGCAAGAGTAGGTGGAGGAATTTACACTAAAGCCGCTGATGTAGGAGCAGACCTTGTTGGAAAAGTAGAAGCAGGAATACCAGAGGACCATCCTCTAAACCCCGCAACCATTGCTGACAATGTAGGAGATAATGTTGGCGATGTTGCAGGTATGGGAGCCGACCTTTTCGAATCATATGTAGGTTCAATTATTGGAACAATGGTTTTGGGGGCATTAATCTCGACACCAAACTTTAACGGGCTAGGGGCTGTTTATCTTCCTATGGCACTAGCTGCAGTAGGAATTATTATGTCTATTATCGGAACATTTTTTGTTAGAGTTAAGGAAGGAGGTTCTCCTCATAAAGCTCTAAATATAGGCGAGTTTGGTTCAGCGGGACTGATGCTGATAGCTTCCTATTTTCTAATAAAAGCGTTTATTCCAGAATCAGTTGAGGGACTCCCGCATGGTGCGAATGGGGTTTTCTTTGCTACAATTGCTGGATTGGTCTCAGGATTAGCTGTTGGTAAAGTAACAGAATACTATACCGGTACAGGGACAAAGCCAGTCAAATCCATTGTTAAGCAGTCTGAAACTGGTGCAGCAACAAATATTATATCAGGGCTAGGCGTTGGAATGATGTCTACCGCTATTCCAATTATCTTAATAGCATCAGCTATATTAGTTTCACACTACTTTGCGGGTCTTTATGGTATTGCTATTGCTGCAGTTGGGATGCTTGCAAATACAGGCATACAGCTAGCAGTCGATGCATATGGACCTATCTCAGACAATGCAGGGGGTATTGCTGAAATGGCAGAACTGAATCCTGAGGTTCGTGAACGAACCGATAAACTTGATGCTGTTGGTAATACAACAGCTGCAATTGGTAAGGGGTTTGCTATAGCATCTGCCGCATTGACGGCTTTAGCTTTATTTGCCGCATACATGAAAACTGCTGGAATTTCCACAATTGATGTCTCTCAGCCCAAAATTATGGCTGGGCTATTAGTAGGTGGAATGTTGCCTTTTGTTTTTTCTGCATTGTCAATGAATGCGGTTGGAAGAGCTGCGATGGCAATGATAGAAGAAGTAAGAAGGCAATTTAGAGACATTCCTGCACTTAAAGCGGCACTTGAAGTAATGAAAAAAAATAATTCTGATATGACTAAGGCTTCAAAAGCTGAACAAAAAATATTTAATGCTGCAGATGGTATCGCAGAGTATGATAAATGTGTTGCGATTTCAACGACGGCTTCGATTAAGGAAATGGTTCTCCCAGGAATTTTAGCTATCATTGTACCTGTCGGAGTTGGATTTTTTGGCGGAGCAGAAATGTTAGGAGGTTTATTGGCAGGTGTTACAACTTGTGGAGTCCTAATGGCAATTTTTCAGTCAAATGCAGGTGGTGCCTGGGATAATGCAAAAAAAATGATTGAAGAGGAAGGTAAAAAGGGTACTGACGCTCATAAAGCTGCGGTAGTTGGTGATACAGTTGGAGATCCCTTCAAAGATACCTCAGGCCCATCATTAAACATCTTACTTAAATTAATGTCTGTTGTTGCATTAGTCATTGCACCAAGTATATCTGTGAGTGATAAAAATATGACTGATTATCTAAAGACAAATTCAAAAACTAGTTTATCAGAAATTTCTTTTGATGATATTTTTTCAAAATTTGATATTGATAAAAGGAAAGTTTTCAATTATAAAAAATGATTAAGTCTAAATGATAATTAACTACAAGGAACTTAGGCAGCACTAATTTTCTTTATCTCATCGTCTACCTTTGCAATTATAAGTTTAAGATCTTCTTTGTTTTCAACAAAATCTAATTCATCCACGTCAATCTTAATTATGTTACCTTTATCGTAAGTAGATGTCCATGCTTCATACCTTTCATTCAACCTACTTAGATAGTCAATGCTGATTGAGTTTTCATATTCTCGCCCACGTTTATGTATTTTATTAACCAAGTTTGGAATGTTACTCCTCAGGTAAATTAATAAGTCAGGACCTTGAATTTGTGATTCCATAAGTTCGAAAAGCTCTTGATAGTTTTTAAAATCCCTTTGATTCATCAGCCCCATTGACTTCAGATTCGGAGCAAATATATGTGCGTCCTCATAGATCGTTCTGTCTTGAACTATGACATTATTAATATTTTTTATTTTTAAAAGTTGCTCAAAACGACTCTTCAAAAAGTAAATTTGAAGATTAAATGACCAACGTTCCATATGGTTATAGAAATCGTCTAAATATGGATTGTCTATGACATCCTCATAATGAGCCTCCCATCCATAATGTTTAGATAAAAGTTCTGTAAGACTTGTTTTTCCAGCTCCAATATTTCCAGAAATTGCAATATGCATTGTACTTGGATAGTATATAAAATTTCTGCAAAGTAGTTTTTTTTAAACAATAATTTATGTGATGTATTAAAAAAATGCTTTGTACTTCATTTTTTTAAAAAAAAAACAAAGCAAGTTTGTCAAATAAAAAAAAATTGTAATTTTGAAATTAAACGAGGAAGGATTTGACTGATTGCAAACCTCGAAAAAAAAATGCTAAAGCAGTATTGCTTTTCAAAAACGCTTTAGTTTAATCCTTCCGAAAAAGCAGTTTAATGTCATATTTTTTTACATCAGAATCTGTAAGTGAAGGTCATCCAGATAAAATTTCCGACCAAATAAGTGACGCCTTGTTGGATAACTTTCTGGCATTTGATCCTGAGAGTAGGGTAGCATGTGAGACTCTAGTCACTACTGGCCAAGTAATACTAGCTGGTGAGGTAAAAAGTAAAACTTACCTTGATGTTCAATCTATCGCACGTGATACCATAAACTCTATTGGATATACCAAAAGTTCATATCAATTTAGTGGAAATTCATGTGGTGTAATTTCATTAATTCATGAACAATCACAAGACATAAATAGGGGAGTAAAGTCAGAACTAAAGGAGAAACAAGGGGCAGGAGACCAAGGAATTATGTTTGGCTATGCTACAAATGAAACAGAAACATATATTCCCCTTGCTCTTCATCTTTCTCATCAAATTTTAATTGAGCTCTCAGCCTTACGGAAAGAAAATAATTTAATTAAATATTTGCGTCCAGATTCAAAATCACAAGTAACAATCGAATACGATAACAATGACAAACCTTTACGTATTGATACAATTGTGATATCAACACAGCACGATGAGTTTGATAATAATGATGATAGGATGCTAGAAAAAATAAAATCCGATTTAATTAAAGTTTTAATTCCTAGAGTTAAAAGTAAACTCCAACTTAATACAAAGAAACTTTTTGGGGATGATATAAAATTTCATATAAATCCAACTGGAAAATTTGTTATTGGTGGCCCTCACGGAGATACTGGTTTGACTGGCAGAAAAATCATTGTTGACACTTATGGTGGTAAAGGAGCTCACGGTGGGGGAGCGTTCAGTGGTAAAGATCCAAGTAAGGTTGACCGAAGTGCAGCTTATGCTGCAAGGCACATGGCAAAAAATTTGGTGGCTGCTGGAATAGCTGATGAAATACTAGTTCAAATTAGTTATGCAATAGGAATGATTGAACCAATATCCATCAATATAAATACCTATGGTACTTCAAAACTAGATCTTTCGGATGATGAAATTGCAGTTAAGTCATCGAAACTCTTTGATTTGAGACCCTATGCTATAGAGCAGCGTCTCAAATTAAGAAACCCCATTTATTTTGAAACCTCTTCTTATGGTCATATGGGACGTCAGCCTCAAAAAGTAAAAAAAACTTTCAAATCACCGTATAATGGTGAAATAACCAAGGAAGTAGAGTTATTTACTTGGGAAAAATTAGATTATTTAAAATTAATTAAAAATAAATTTCAATTATGAGTACACAATTATCAACACAAGCATTACATGCAGGACACGATGTAATAAAATCACAAGGAACTCAAGCTGTTCCAATTTATCAAACAACTTCTTACGTATTTAATGATTCTGATCATGCTGCGAGTTTATTTTCTCTTGCAGAACCTGGATACATTTATACGCGTCTAAACAATCCAACTAATGATGTACTGGAGCAGAGACTCGCTGCATTAGAGGGTGGTGTTGCAGCTGTAGCTACAGCATCAGGGACATCAGCAATAGCTACTTCTCTAATGGTAATACTTAGAACCGGAGATCATATTGTGGCATCAAATAGTTTGTATGGAGGAACCTACAATCTTTTGTCAAATACGCTACCACGATTTGGAATAACTACAACATTTGTAGATCCAGATGATCCAACTGAATTTACAAAAGCTGTAAAATCAAATACACGTGCTTTTTTTGCGGAGTCATTAGGAAATCCTAAGCTAGATGTTTTAGATTTAAAAGCAATTTCTGAATCTGCCAAAAAGGCTAAGGTTCCTTTTATTGTTGACAATACGGTCGCATCTCCAGCTTTATTGAATCCTATCGAGCATGGAGCAAATATTGTGATACACTCACTAACTAAATATCTAACTGGAAACGGAACAAGTATGGGGGGTGTTATTATTGATGCTGGAACATTTAATTGGGGTAATGGAAATTTTCCTGAATTTACTGAACCTAACCCAAGTTATCACGGCTTAAATTACCATGAGGCACTCGGAAAAATAGCTTTCATCGCAAAAGTTCGCGTTGAAGGGCTAAGGGATCTAGGAAGTGCTCCAAGTCCCTTTAACAGCTTTCAAACCATCCAGGGAATAGAAACCTTAGATATACGTATGAAAAAACATTCTGAAAATGCAATAAAAATTGCAGCATGGCTTTCTACAAAAGACGAAGTAGCTTGGGTAAATTATCCTGGCTTAAAATCATCAAAATATAACAAGCTAGCTCAAAAATATTTACCGAAAGGGCAAAGTGGTATCGTCACATTTGGTTTAAAAAAAGGATTTGAAGCTGGCAAAAAGGTTGCTGATAACACAAAACTATTTTCAATTTTAGCAAATATTGGAGATACAAAATCTTTAGTTATTCATCCAGCTAGTACTACTCATCAACAGTTAGACGAGGATGCACAAAAAACAACTGGAGTAACTGCAGATTTGATACGTTTATCAGTAGGTTTGGAAGATGTCAATGATTTGATTGCTGATTTAGAGTCTGCATTTAGTCAGATATAAATCTATGTCAGAGATCAGAACGATTTCAATAAAAAACTTTAAAACACACTCGGGTGCTATCTATAATAAAATTAATTTGTATTATCAGCAATTTGGAAGGCAGATAGGTAAAGCACCCATTGTTTTAGTGAATCATTCACTTACTGGAGATGCTAATCTCACTGGTGATAAGGGTTGGTGGACAGAGATTATTGGAAAGGGAAAAATTATTGATACTGATAAATATACTATATTAGGATTCAATATACCCGGTAATGGTGTTAAAGGTCAAATCTTCAATAAACCAGAGGATTTTCATACAGGTGATATTGCTTCACTTTTTTTATTAGGCTTAAGCAATTTAAAGATTAAAAAACTTTATGCTCTCATTGGTGGATCTATTGGAGGTGGTATTGCATGGGAGATGGCTGCAATCTCTAAAGATATTACCAAATTTTTAGTTCCTGTTGCTGCAGATTGGAAGGCAAATGACTGGATAATTGCAAATACTTTTCTGCAAAAACGAATTATAGAAAATTCTAAACAGCCCCTTCAGGATGCGAGAATACACGCAATGTTAACTTA
>CACMZR010000018.1 GCA_902618245.1 uncultured Bacteroidota bacterium
AAATTTGAAAGTAAAAAAACAAGATAAAAATGAAACTAACATTAATCTTACCATTTCTCCTGTTTTTGATGATGGTGTTAATTCAGGTTCGGTAATCTCATTTGAGGATTTATCTGATATAAATAAAGTGAAATCAACTTTTAAAAAATATGTTTCTGAAAATATAGTTGATGAATTACTATTAAATGAGGATTCTTTAGAGCTCGGTGGAGTAGAACAGGAAGTGTGCGTGCTATTTTCAGATATAAGAGGATTTACTTCAATGTCTGAACGCATGGAGCCTTCTAAAGTTGTTACTCTTTTAAACAGTTTCTTTGATAAGATGATAGATGTAGTTTTCAAATATAATGGGACTTTAGATAAAATTATTGGAGATGAATTAATGGTACTTTATGGAGCGCCATTAAAAAAATCAGATGATATTATAAATGCTGTAAAAACTGCAAAAGATATGTTCACAACACTTGATAAATTCAACACAAGAATGGTTGAAGAAGGATATCCCAAATTAGATATTGGAATTGGAATTAATTATGGTAAGGTGATATGCGGTAATATCGGTTCTGAGCAACAGATGAACTACACAGTAATTGGAGACACCGTTAATTTAGCATCAAGATTATGTTCGGCCGCTAGACCTGGTGAAATTATAATTTCTGATAGTGTGTATAAAAATCTAAATGATAATAAAGGTTTTTCAATCAACGAAGAATTATTACTAAAGGGTAAAAAACAACCAGTAAAAAACTGGAAATTTACTTACAAGTTAAATAGCATAAATACTAATAAAGAATAGTGTTATGAATATGAGTGATCTCAACAAATGTTTGAGTCCCTTATTTACATTTAGAAATTTAGTTGATGCAATATTGGCTGTAGCATAAACAGATTGGGTTAAATGTTTTCTATAAGTATTTTCATCATTTAGCACCTCTTCTAGAGAGTCAAAAAAGTTTTCAAAATTTTTATATTTTGAGACATCCCCGAAAAACAAAGGAGATTTTTTAACTGTAAAATCAAATCTTGGTAGAATACACATAACACATCTTCTTAAAGATGCGATGATAAAAAAAAAGGATACACCGAGAAGTAAAATGTGAACTACTCCGGAAAATCCTGAAGAAAAAGAATAAATATTTTCTTCATCCAATATGTCTAGTGTGTAACCTAAACCAAAAATTAGACTATAAATTGATATTATAGCTGTAGCTTTAACTTCGGCAAACTGAATCTGACCATAATTGTAATTGATGACATTCCAATAATCTTCAATATCAATATTTTTGAGTTTACCGCTCATAAGATTTTGTATATGGTTTATTAGTTACTTTTTTAAATATAAAAATTTAAATTGAGAAAAATAAGAAGTAAAAGCTGCCAGCGATGTAAAAAAAATTGAGAATGTTATGTATAGAGTAACATATCAAAAAAACCTTGGTTGGCAATTTTTATGTAAGCAGTGTGTGTTGGAGGTAAAAAATGACACCTCATATAAATATGGGGGTACATGGAAAAAATGAATTATCAATTCTTTACTGCAGTTCTGGGCAAAGTATATCAAAACCTTGCTCAGCCTCATAAAAACTTGTAATGTTGCTAGTTGGGTAAATTGAACTACACTCATCATAGGTTCTAAATAGTTCTCCCTGATTATTGAGATAGTAAGTAAAAGTTCCACAGTGATTTAATCTTTCACCGGTAACCCTGTAACCTAATTTTAATGTATCTGTACCACTTTTCAATATGGTATATTGAAATTCATTACCTCTTATGTCCTTTGGATTTTCTGTAAATTCCAAACAAATACCATCCTCAACAAGAATCAGTCTAAAAGGATCGTTTTTAAATATTTTGTAATTAGATCCTCTTGTCCAAACAATATCGCTAACTTTTTCTAGAAATAATTCTTGCTTGATTTCCTTGCTACAGGAGAAGGGAACAATCAATATAAAGAGAAGTAAAATCTTTTTCATAATTCAATTTTTTTTCACAAAGTCTCTAGCAATAGCAATAAGCACAATAATCATAGTAATTACAACAACAACTGCTACACCTTTAGGAGTCATAGAATTTTTTTTAACTCTGCAAATATAAAAAAACAGCTGTATTGATTTAATTTAGTGTTGCAATTAATAAATAGATTTAAGCTTGATAAAATTAAGAGAAGCCAAAATAAAAGATTTATCTACGCTATTGGAATTCGAAAAAAGCCTTATCGAATATGAAAGGGCTTTTACTCCTAATCTAAAAAAAAGTGATTTCAATTATTACGATTTGGAATCTTATATTAAAAATCCTGAAATCTCAGTTGTAGTTGCAGAAAAAGAAAATTTCTTAATTGCCTCAGGCTATGCACTTATCCGTTTAAACAAAACTTATAAAAATCCCTCACATATAGTATTTCTTGGATTTATGTATGTAGTACCAAACTATAGGGGTATGGGAGTCAACAAAAAAATTTTAGACTACCTATTGGACTGGGGCAAAAAAAGGGGTTATTCAGAATTCCAACTTGATGTTTACGCTCCAAATCAAAGTGCAATAAAAGCCTATAAAAAAGCTGGATTTGAATTTGAAACAATTACAATGAGGTTAAATATAGAATAGTCAATATTTGATATATTTAAAAACTATAATGATTAAGCTTTTTTTAAAATTCTTTTATTTATTTTGTATTAACTATAAATTAATTCCCTTGAGGAGATACATACTGATTTTTTTAGTGTTAAGCCCAATAACGCTTTTCTGCCAACAAGGAAGGAACATTGACCTAGATGAAGTTGTCAATACTGCTGGAATAATTCCAAGAATAAATATAGACGGTTTGATCTATTCGATCAGAGACAGAGATCAAATAATGACAAACATTTTGAAATCACCTTTCTGGGAAAAGGGTTACAAGTTCAATATTAATCTAGAGGATTATGATACTGGGAAAAAATATATTTATCAAAATAAAGGAAGACTAAGAATTTTTATAAATAATATCGAATTAACATCAAGGCACAATTTTAAAACATATAAAACAATCAATCAGCTTCTAAAAAATTCAGAAGATATTTCTATCATTTCAAGTTCTGAATTTGTAAAAAAAGAATCAAATGAATTAAACCTTAGCTATGTAGCTGGTCAACCAATTTATTCAGGAGCAGAAAAAGAAGAAGTCCCTGTAACGTTTATTAAAATAAGTTCCATTTTGGGGAGTGAGGTAGTCTACAACAAAACAAGAAAAGAAAGAAAAAAATTAAAAAAACTTTCAGATTTTAAGGTAATATCAGAAAGACAAGAGATTCCTGTTGCAACTGACGGTCCAGGCGCGACTTTTTTGCAACCTGGAAGTGCTGTAGCTATTGATCAAGTTAAATCAATAGAATTAGATAATGTTGATTTAACCCAGAACATTGAAGATGACGGTGTAGTATACACCCCAAAATTAGTTAATGGACAAATTACTTTTACAAAAAATGCAAAGCTTACAAGAATTAAAAAGCAAAGCGAACGGTATAAAAGGATGGGTCTCAATGAATGGGGTATAGACGTAAACGCAAACACCTGGGCACAAGCATTGAGGGCTCATCTTAAAGGTAAGCAAACCTTTGTAACGAGTGACGGTTTCCCAGTACTTTTTGCAGCTGTTACTCTTGGAAGTCGACAACCTCAGCCACTGTGGGTTGTCGATGGTGTTTATTTAAACGAGGCACCTGTAAATGTGAGATCTTTGGCATATTTAATACGTGAAGTAAATGTTTATAAATATGATACAGCAAAGTTTGGCTCAAGGGGAGCTGCAGGGGTGATTGAAATTTTTACGTTAAGTGGTTTTTCAGAAAGCACAGGAAGCTATAAAAGAAGTTTTGAGGTAAAAGGGAAAGAAAATATTAAGTTAATGAAGACGTTCCAAAGTTTTGAAAAACAATTTTTGTCTAGAAGAGAAGAATTGAATGATGTGAGAAAAATTTTGATTCAACTCAATGAACCTGAAAGAGTTGATTCAATACAAGGTTTATTAGAATCATTAACCTTAAAAAGTTACTTGTTTACAGCTAATTTTGCAATTAATAATGCTGATTTTGAAATTGCTCCTTACCTAGCGTTAACTAAAATTTCCGATGCACAACTTCCAATCTTGGAGTCCATAGAAGAAAAATTATCTCCTCAGGTGAGAAAATCTAAGCATGGGAAAAGGTTTATTGAATTTTTAGAAAACAAAAAACGAAAAGATTCGACAAATTTTCAATAGTTTTATTTAGATATTCAATTATAAACCCTAAATCTATATAGCAAATAACATATTGATAACTCAAAACTTAAACTATGAAAAAAAATATTTTTTTTATTCTAACCTTAATAATTGCATCATGTTCAGAGAAAAAAGATGTTTTAGAGATACCACTCACATCTGATTCTCCTGAAGCAATTTCAATTTTATCGGAGGAATTATTTTTTAAGACAAATGATACTCCTGGAAGAATAAATGGAGGTCAGGCTTCTAAAATAAACTCTGCATTAAAAGAAGCTTTAGAAATTGATCCAAATTTTAATATCGTAAAAGCACTTCTTGCAGATTCGGGTGATATTCTTAATGATTCTGAAAGAAGAAGTTTAATTGAATCTGCTTATAAAAACAGGAGCAATGTTTCTGAAATAGAAAAAGGGCTTATTGAATCAATTTATTTTAATAGAATAAATGGGAATAAAGTAAAGGCTGCTCAAATTTTAGAAAAACTTGTGAATGATAATCCTGAATATTATTATTTAAGAATTTATAATGGTAATTTTCAAAACTTTGTAATGCAGAATCCTAAAAATGCTGAGGCAAATTGGAAATCTGCTTTAGAAATTAACCCGGATTCTAACATAGCCAAATTACTGATTTCTCAATTACATTTTGTTACCACTCCTGATTTTGTTCTTCTTGATTCAGATGATATTGATCTTGAATATGCAATCAGTTTAATTAAGGAAGTTGAAAAAATTCAACCAAATAATTCAACACCTCCCAGATTATTAGGAAATATTTATAGGGTAAGTGGGGATTTTGATTTATCTCTTGAATCTTACAAAAAAGCGATGGAATTAACTAAGGATAAAAAAGGAATATCATACAGTACTCTATTTCTTATTAGTGGCCATGTTTATCTTTTTAAAGGAGAATATGATAAAGCAAGAGAGTATTACGCTAAATCAGTAGAAATTTATGATCAGCCCTTTTATACTATAAATACTAATGCATGGTCAACGAATAGTTATTTGTATGAAAAAAAATATGATAAAGCCATCCGAGCAATAAATGATATGGAAAAAAAAGTTTTTAAATATCAAATTGATTCGTTAACAAAATATAATTTGTTGTTTCGATGTGCACAAGAAAAATTTATTGCATATGGCCATAGTCAAATGAAAGATGAAACTAAACAAATTGTTAATGAGATTAAACAAATTGAAGATAAAATAAAATCTCTTAGATTCGAAAATGTTAGTTCCGAATCAGAAAAAAGAAATATTGAATTGCAAAGTGAATTAAATCAAGCTTTTTTTGAAATTTGGTACAACATTTTATTTGGCGAATATCAATTTGCAAGAGAATCTTTAAGAAATTTTTCACTTTTGTCAAGTGAATTTTTAAGTTTTGATTCAAAGGCCATGATAAATTTTTACAAGCTTTCAGGTTATTTAAATTTAATGGAGGGAAATGTAAACCAATCTATCTCATTTTATGAGCAAATCCCAACAGAGTTGCTGGAAGGCGATAATTATCAACTATATTTTTATGCTTTAGCTAAAAAGGCTAATGGTAATACAAAAAAGAGTAATGAGTTATTTGATTATTTAGCCAATTACAATTTTGCAGGCTGGGAAAATTCAATAATTAGACCTTTAGCCAAAAATCAAATTAAAGGTTAGGGTGCTTTTGACCTTATGAGAATATTAAAAAATATTTTTCGCTGTATTCTATTTTTTGGTTTTTGTCATTATTCATTTGGGCAGACTTCTGACGCTAAATATAATCTCAGCTCAAATTATATCGAAAGTATTTTTTATGATAGGGATGGAAAATTGTGGATTGGAACAGACGAGGGTTTAAACCTAATTACTAGCCATGATCAATATCAATTCCTAGCAGACATATCTGATGAAAAAGGCATACTAGATTCGGAAATTTTCAAACTCAATGATTTGAAAAATGGTAATCTTGCGGCCTTCTCAATTAATGGCTTAAGCATTTTTAATCCAAATGAATTTAATTTTAAACAGATTTCATTAAAATCTAAACCTGTTTCAACCTATTTTGATATTAACACAAATTCTTATTGGATCACAACTGAGGAAAGTGGCATTGTAGTTCTTGATGATAAATTTGAAATAAAAAATGATTTTTCTTTCGATCCCTTAAATCCACTTTCTGTATCGTCTTCAAAATTTACAGGCGAAAATAAAATTGTTTTTGATAATCAAAATGCTTTTGTTGGAACTGGGAATGGATTTAATATTTTTAATAAGGAACAACAAACTTTTAAGAGATTTTATTCTGGGAAAAATGGATTGGATTCAAATGTAATAATAGGAATTTTTAAGTTAGACAAGGATTCTCTTTTAGTTGCAACAGCTAATAAAATATTCCTTTTTGATATTTTGTCAGAAAAATTCAAACCCCTTAATCTCGAAATAGAAACCTTGGATGAAATAATTCAGATAAGTACAAATGAATTCTTTTTATCAAGTGAATCTAGCGTTTATTCAATTCAACTATTAAATGATTTAAGTTTAAAAAAAGAGTTAATACACAGTTTCAAATCTAAAAAATCAGCTCGTTTTAAAAAGTTAGAAGAAGGTATTTTAATTTTCAATCAAGACCTAGATTATATTTTAAAGTTTGACACAAAATTTAAATCAATTTCCAAATATTTTGTTTTTAATAATATTAATGCTGTTGAAAAAATTAATTCAAGACTAATTATTGGAACAGACCTTGGTATAGCAGAAAAACTATTGTTTCAAAATATTATAAACACCAAGGAAAATATCGAAGATTTGTTCTTTTACGATAATAAATATAATAATGAAACGCGAGTCTATAAATCCCTTATTAATATTAAATCAAATGGTTTGCAAAAATCATTTAGTATTCCAAAATCAATAGTGGTAAATAGAAACACTCTATTTGAAATAAATGATGATTATTTATTCATCTTTGACAATAAACTTCATGTATTTGATTTTAGTTCTAGATCATTTGAGACGAACCTAACAACTTTTGATGATTATCTTAAAGGCGAAATTACATCCATAAAGCTCATTGACAAACATTTGTACTTATCAACTGGGAATGGAATTGTTGGTATTAATGTAAAAAAATCTAAGAACCCAAGAAAGTCATTCAGAAGCAGTATAGAAAAATTTGAATACAATAATTTACTTAATAATGAAGTTCCTAAATCCTTCTCAGATATCGAAAAAGTTGGGAATTATTTTTTTGTTGGAAGTGAGAATGATGGGCTTTCACTTTATAAAAATGACTTTAACCAATTGATTAAAAAATTTGACTATGAGAAGGGGAATCCTAGAACGCTTTCGTCTAAATCGATTGTCAAAATTTTCAATGATGATTTGGAAAATCAGTTATTATTGGCGACAAGAGGTAGTGGATTATTTACTTTTAACTTAAGTGACAGTTTATTTACAAATTACAATTCAAGTGATGGTCTACTTTCTAACAATATAAATGATTTTGCAAAAATTGATGGTAAAATTTGGATACAATCTGGCAATGGGTTGAACTTTTTTGAAAATGGGGTTCTGAGAAATATAAACCCTGATGACGGTATAAAAATTAATTCATTTCATAAAGAATCTATTCATAAGCTGGAAGAAAAAATATTTCTTACTGGTTACAAAAATTTACAAACTTTTAATCCAAACGAGATTAAGAAATTCCAATCTTATAAACTCAAAGTGGGAGTTTTAAACATTACAGGATATGATGATGAAAATACCGGGAGAATTATAACAAAATCGGACACCTTAATAAGTATAGATAACGGTGTTAGTTCACTAGAATTAAATCTTTTCACCAACGCCTCAAATAAAAATAATCTAGTCCAATATTCATACAAAACTTCTTTTGGAGAAAAAATAATTGAAGTTGATAATTTCAAGAATAAAATTAAGTTAAACTCTTTGCCGTTTTATGATTCTCAAATACAAATTTTTGCAAAAGATGGTAATGGAAATAAAAACTCAAACACTCTCATTTTAAATTTCTACAATACCCCCCCCTGGTGGTTAAGAACTGAGACAATTATTTTTTATGTTGTTTTCGGTATAATATCTATTTATTTGATTGTCAAGTTGAGAGAAAATCAAACAAAAAAAAGAATTGAGGGAGAACGTAAATCTAAGGAACTTGAGGAAGCAAGAAATCTTCAAAATAGTCTTTTACCAAAAATTAATCCAGAAGTTGACGGTTATCAAATTAGTACATTTTTAAAATCAGCAACAGAAATTGGAGGTGACTATTATGACTTTTTCTATGAAAAAGGAAAATATTTTTATGCTATTTGTGGCGATGCAACTGGGCATGGTGTAATTTCTGGAATTATGGTTTCAGTTACAAAAGCCGCATTAAGCGGAATTCCAATGAGTTCACCGAGTAAAATTTTAGAGCAATTGAATGGAATTGTTAAAAAAGTAAATTTTGGAAGATTAAGAATGAGTTTAAGTGTTGCAAAAATTAATGAGGAGACAATTGAGTTAAGTTCTGCTGCAATGCCACCCACTTATTATTTTAATTCCAAAAAAAATAATCTTGAAGAAATTTTGGTTCCAAACTTACCTCTTGGCGGTATTCAAAGGGAAAAATTTGACGGAATAAAACTAAACTTCAAAAAAGGTGATCTAATTGTTATGATTTCTGATGGCCTTCCTGAATTACCTAATCCAAATGAAGAGATACTCGATTATGAGAAAGTTGAGCAGTGTTTAAAAAATAATTCAATGAAAGGAGCTGAGGAAATAAAAGATGCATTAGTAAATCTTTCTGAAGAATGGTCAAATGGAATTTTAAATCCTGATGATATTACAATTGTTGTAATTAAAAAAGCAGCTTAGCATAATTATTTTACTTACATTTTAATACCTTGTTTTATTAGTTTAACTTAAGAATAATTATCTTTTAAGGTCAACTAAATGAAACCAAATAAAAAAATATTAAAAATTCACCCCTTGGACAACTTAATCGTTGCTCTTTCTGACCTGAATAAGGGGGAGATTTTTAATATCGGTAATAAAAAGATAAAGTTAAAAACAGATGTAAAAGCAAAACACAAATTTGCAATCGATAATTTGAATTTTGGAAGCCAACTATACTTATATGGAGTTGTTGTCGGAAAAGCAATTAAATCTATATCTGAGGGTGAGGCTGTAAATACGCAAAATATTCGTCATCATACAAAAAGATATTCCTTACCTAAAAATCTAAAAAAAACATCTACATCCAATTTATCTAATAATCAATATAACACTAAAACCTTTGATGGTTATCATAGAGAGGATGGCAAAGTAGGAACGGAAAATAATTGGCTTGTAATTCCACTTGTATTTTGTCAAAATCGAAACATAAACGAATTAAAAAAAGCTTTATTAAGTGGCTTAGGATATGGTAGCCTAAGAGAAAGAGTTTTTAATCTTGATAAATTAATTTCAAATTTTAAAGCTGGTGCAACAAAATCACAATTACTGAATGAAAAAGTATTAACCTCAGAAAAGGACAGTTCACAAAAACGATTATTTTCAAATATAGATGGGATATATTTTTTAACTCATGAAGGAGGATGTGGGGGATCAAAATATGATTCTGTTAGCCTCTGTAATTTAATTGCAGGCTATATTAATAATCCAAATGTTGCGGGAGCAACTATTTTAAGTCTAGGTTGCCAACATGCTCAAATAAGTCTTTTGGAAAAATCGTTGAAAAGAATAGCTCCAGATCTTAAAAAAACAATTTTCTTCATGGAGCAGCAAAAAAGTAATTCGGAAGAAGAATATTTAGCAGAGTGTATTAAAAAAACATTTGTAGGTCTTATTGAGGCGAATAAAATTAAACGTAAACCTGCATCCATAAGTAAACTTACCTTAGGATTAGAATGTGGAGGTTCAGATGGTTTTTCTGGAATTTCAGCCAATCCAGTTTTAGGATTTGTTTCTGACATAGTTGTTGGACAAGGCGGCTCAGCAATTTTATCTGAATTTCCAGAATTAAATGGGGTTGAACAAGAGTTAATTAATCGATGTACTTCTCTTGAAAAAGCAAAAAAATTTAAAAGCTTAATGCAAAATTATAATAGAAAAGCATCAGCTTTGGGAGCAGGTTTTGATTCTAATCCTTCTCCAGGAAATATTAAAGATGGACTAATAACGGATGCTATTAAATCAGCTGGGGCTGCAAAAAAAGGTGGAACTTCCCCGATAGTTGATGTATTAGATTATACAGAACAAACTATTATTCCAGGGTTAAATCTATTGTGTACTCCTGGAAATGACGTTGAATCAACTACAGCACTCGCAGGGTCTGGGGCTAATATTATCTTATTTACCACTGGTTTGGGAACTCCTACTGGAAATCCTGCAGTTCCTGTTGTTAAAGTTTCCTCTAATACAAGTTTATATAATAGCATGGCTGATATTATTGATTTTAATACAGGTACTATTATTGATGGAGTAAGTACAATTAAGGATTGTGGAGAAAAACTTTTAAATTTTGTTTTAGAAGTGGCAAGCGGAAGAGTAAAAGTTTGTGCTCGGGAACTTGGCCAGAATGATTTTATTCCATGGAAAAGAGGTATGTCACTATAAATTTAATTCGATGAATAATAAATTTTCTCTAAAAAATAAAACTGTCATTATAACAGGAGGTGGAAGTGGAATTGGTGAAGCTATTTCATGGACCCTCGCATCCCAAGGTGCAGTTGTTCATATCTTGGATAATCAACTTGAATCTGCATTGGAAACAGTAAAACATATCAAAAAAAACAACTTTATTGGGTTGGCTCACGAATGCGATGTTTCAAACAATTTAGAAGTCAATCAAGTCATTCTTGAAATTTGTAAAACATCAAATATTGAAATTCTAATTAATAATGCTGGAATTGCTCATGTCGGGAATATAGAAAACTGTAAAGAAGAAGATTTAGACAGATTGTATAATGTTAATATAAAAGGAGTTTATAATTGTTCAAAAGCGGTTATTCCAATTATGAAAAAAAACAAAAATGGTTTGATTATCAATCTCGCATCTATAGCCTCTAGTGTTGGTATTAGCGATCGATTTGCATATTCGATGACAAAAGGTGCTGTTCTTACCATGACTTATTCAATTGCTAAAGATTATGTGAAAGATAACATTAGATGTAATTGTATTTCACCTGCCCGAGTTCATACTCCCTTTGTAGATGGATTTATAAAAAAGAACTATCCTAATGAAGAAAAAAAAATGTTTAAAAATTTATCAAAAACTCAACCCATAGGACGCATGGGGACGCCACAAGAGATTGCGGACCTTGCATTATACCTTTGTTCTGAGGAAGCAAAATTTATAACCGGATCAAATTTTGCAATTGACGGAGGATTTGTAACTCTTAATTCACAATAATATGAAACTAATTAGATTTGGTCAATTCAAAAAAGAAAAGCCAGGCATATTAAAATCTGATGGAAAGCGACTTGATGTATCTGCTTTTGTATCCGATTACGATGAAAATTTTTTTAAAGAAGAAGGGTACAAAGGTCTTAAAAAATGGCTTTCTCTGAATGAAAATTATTGTCCCGTAGTTGATAAAAGTACAAGATGGGGCTGTCCCTTAGCAAGGCCTTCAAAAATTGTCTGCGTGGGATTAAATTATGCTAAACATGCAAAAGAAAGTGGTATGGAAATACCAAATGAACCTGTTTTATTTTTTAAATCGACTTCTGCAATTGTAGGACCATATGACCCAATTGTCATACCCAAAGGAAGTGTTAAGACAGACTGGGAGGTAGAACTTGCAATAGTTATTAGTAAGGAAGCTTCATATGTTTCAAAGGATGAGGCTTTAAAATATGTAGCTGGCTATGTTCTTCATAATGATGTAAGCGAACGTTCTTTTCAATTAGAGCGTTCGGGACAGTGGGTAAAAGGGAAGAGTAGTGACAGTTTTGCTCCTATAGGCCCATTTATTGCGACTAGTGATGAAATTATAGATCCAAATAATCTTAACCTTTGGCTTAAACTTAATGGAGAAATTATGCAGGATAGTAATACATCTGATTTTATTTTTAATGTTCAAGAAGTAATAAGTCATATTAGTGAATTTATGACTTTACTTCCAGGTGATATTATTTCTACAGGAACACCCTTTGGAGTTGGCTTAGGACTAAATCCACCAAAGTACTTAAAAGAAGGTGATGAAGTAGAATTGGGTATTGAAGGTTTGGGAATTTCAAAACAAATATGTGTAGCTTATAAAAATGATAATTGATAGCCATCAACATTTTTGGAATTACAATCCTGAAAGAGATACTTGGATAGATGAATCAATGCAAGCACTTAAAAAAAATTTTCTTCCAGAAAATTTAAAACCAATTTTAATAGATAATGCAATAGATGGTTGTATTTCAGTTCAAGCAGGTCAATCATACGAAGAAACAGAGTTTTTACTAGAATGTGCCTCTAATAACAAGTTTATAAAAGGTGTTGTAGGTTGGGTTGATTTATGTTCACCTGATTTAGAGAAAAAATTAAAAAGGTACAGTACAGATAAAAAATTAAAAGGCGTGAGGCACATTGTTCAATCTGAATCTAAAGAATATTTACTTCGAAAGGATGTACAAGTTGGAATATCAAAATTATCCAATTTCAACCTTACTTTTGACTTGTTAGTTACTCCGATTCAGCTACAATCTGCAATTAAGTTGGTAAAAACTTTTCCTAATCAAAAGTTTGTTCTAGATCATATTGCAAAACCTCGTATATCTGAACCATTAAGTAAAACTTGGGTAAATGACATAATTAATCTATCGAAACAGGATAATGTCTTTTGTAAGATTTCTGGATTAGTAACCGAGACAAAAGGCTATAATTTTCGGGAAGTTGATTTTTTACCTTTTCTAGATATAATATTTCAATATTTTGGTTTTGACAGGATAATGTATGGTTCCGATTGGCCAGTTTGTTTGCTAGCCGCAGACTACAAAAAAGTACTTGAAATAATTACCAATTATTTATCAAAATACGATTCTAAAACTAGAAAAAAAATAATGGGAACAAATGCCCAAATATTTTATAACTTATAGTTAAAATGGATTTAGGATTAAAGGGTAAAATAATAATTGTAACTGGAGGCTCAAAGGGGATTGGTTCTGGTATTGTTTCAGTTTTACTAGAGGAAGGCGCTATACCCATTATAGTAGGAAGAGACAAAAAGACTATTATAAGTGCAGTAAATAAATATAAAGAAAGAAATCTTGAAGTTGGTTTTGCATTTGCAGAGTTGACTGATCCGAAGCAATGCGAGCAAGCTGTAAAAAAAATAATTAATGATTTTAGAAAAATTGATGGTCTAGTAAATAATGCTGGAGTTAATGATGGAATAGGTTTAGAAAAGGGGACGTATGAAGACTTTTTAAATTCAATAAATAAAAACGTTGCTCACTATTATAAAATGACTCAACTAGTGTTACCCGAACTAAAAAAAAATAAGGGTGCAATTATAAATATTGGCTCAAAAGTTTCGGCTACAGGACAAGGGGGGACATCAGGATATGCTGCTGCATGTGGTGGTAGAAATGCATTAACTAGAGAATGGGCAGTAGAATTAATACCTTATTCGATACGGGTTAATAGTGTAATTGTAGCTGAATGCTATACACCTTTGTATAAAAAGTGGGTAGAAAGTTTCGAAAATCCAAAAGAAAAGCTTGCTTCAATAACTGATAAAATACCCTTAGAAAAGCGAATGACAACCATTGAAGAAATTGCTAATACAGTAGCTTTTTTAATTTCAGAAAAATCGAGCCATACAACTGGCCAATTGATTTATGTTGATGGTGGTTATACTCATTTAGATCGAACAATTTTATAACAGATTCAATTAAATATGGAGACCGATGATAAAAAAAGGTACTGTCTAGCATTAGATTTAAAAAATGATCCAAAAAAAATTCAGGCTTACATAGATCATCATAAAAACGTATGGCCTGAAATTAAAGAAAGTATAAAAAATGCTGGGATTAATCATCTTGAGATTTTTCACACTCACAATCGATTATTTATGATTATTGAAGCAGATAAAAATTTTTCTCTCCAAAATAAATCTAAAATGGATTCAGTAAATCCTTTTGTTCAAAAATGGGAACAATTAATGTGGGAGTACCAAAAATCACTACCCAATACTAAAAAAGGAACTAAATGGGTTATGATGGAAAAAATTTATGACTTAGATAAATCGCACCGTAATTTAAAAGTGGATTAATATTCATGAATGAAAAATCAGCATCTTTAGTTTCTAAGCAAGTATTAGTACCTTTTATATTGGTTACCTCACTTTTTGCTCTTTGGGGTTTTGCTAATGACATTACAAATCCAATGGTAGCTACATTTGGAACGCTTATGGAACTATCAAACGCTAAAGCAGCTTGGGTACAGTTAGCTTTTTATGGTGGCTACGCAACAATGGCTATACCAGCTGCAATTTTTGTAAGAAGATTTAATTATAAAAAAGGAATTATTCTTGGTCTGGCACTATATTCATTAGGTGCACTTCTTTTTTATCCAGCTGCAAAATTTGAAGCATTTGGATATTTTTTGATATCACTATATATATTAACATTTGGATTAGCTTTTTTGGAAACAACTGCTAGTCCTTACATAATGTCAATGGGTGAAGACAATACTGCAACTCGAAGACTCAATTTAGCACAGGCCTTTAATCCTTTTGGATCTCTCTTGGGTATGTTTGTTGCATCTAATTTTATTCTTTCAAAATTAAAATCAGATCAAAGAGATTTTTCAGGAGAATTACTATTTAATTCTTTGGGGGATGCTGAAAAAGCAATAATTAGAACACATGATTTAAGCATAATTAGTATGCCTTATATTATTTTAGGATTCTTTGTAGCTGGGATGTTAATCTTGATTACCATTACTAAAATGCCAAATAAAATTAGTGAATCACATTTATCAAATGAATTTGAGGCCTTTAAAAGATTATTTCGAAATGCCAATTATAGGGAAGGTGTAATTGCTCAAATGTTTTATGTAGGCGCACAAATTATGTGTTGGACTTTTATAATACAATACGCTGATAAATTGGGGATACCAAAAGCTCAGGCTCAAAATTATAATATTTTGGCAATGAGTATTTTTTTAACAAGTAGATTTCTATGTACTTATTTAATGAAGTTTATAAGCTCAAAAAAACTGCTAACTCTATTTGCAGTCGGAGGGATAATCTCAATTTTTGGAGTGATTTTTATTCATGATATTAGAGGGCTTTATTTTCTAATTGCCACCTCTGCATTTATGTCTTTAATGTTTCCAACAATATATGGTTTGGCACTTCACGGTCTTCAAAGCGATACTTCATTAGGGGCTGCAGGACTTGTCATGGCAATTGTAGGAGGAGCGCTTATGCCACCCTTACAGGGATGGATTGTTGATTTTGAAGCTGTGGGGAGCTACAAAGCAGTAAATGTATCATTTGTTTTACCTTTAATTTGTTTTTGTGTTATTGCGGCCTATGGTTACCGTACATTAAAAGTTCACAAAAATTAAATATCATGAAAACAGACATCCATTACATTAATAGCAAATATCCTTCAATACCTGATTTAAGGAATAAAGCTAAATCTAAAATTCCCAGATTTGCTTTTGAATATTTAGATGGTGGGTGTAATGATGATGTAAACTTGAAACGAAATACACAAAGAATCAGAGAAGTGGAGTTAAAACCTAAATATTTAATTTCATATAAAGAACCTAATTTAAAGGTAAATCTATTCGATGAAACATATGATTCACCTTTTGGAATTGCGCCTATAGGGCTTCAAGGTTTAATGTGGCCTAAGGCACCAGAGATTCTTGCCAGAGCTGCTTTTAATCACAATATTCCTTTTATTTTAAGCACAGTATCTACGTCAAGTATAGAGACTATTTCTGAAATAACTGAAGGGAAATTCTGGTTTCAATTATATCATCCAGCCGAAGAAAGTGTAACTAAAGATTTATTAAAAAGAGCTCAATTATCAGGGTGTAAAGTTTTAATTATTCTTGCAGATGTTCCTTCTTTTGGTTATCGCCCCAGGGATATTAGAAATGGATTAGCTATGCCACCTAAATTATCTATCAAAAATGTAATTCAAGTATTAAAAAGACCCGAGTGGGCATTAAAAACTTTGATAAATGGGCAACCATCATTTGAGGTTTTAAAACCCTATATGCCAAAGAGCTTAAATTTAAAACAATTGGCAAAATTTATGGATAGTACTTTTTCAGGAAGACTAAATGAAGAAAAAATTAAAAAGCTCCGCGATAGTTGGAAAGGGAAATTGGTCATTAAAGGGACTGAATCTATTCATGATATTGAAAAAGCTTACAAATTGGGAGTTGATGGTGTTATAATATCTAATCATGGTGGAAGGCAAGTTGACGTTGGACAGGCAACTGTAGATTCATTAAAAGCCATAGCGCCAATCTATAAAGGCAAATTAAAAATAATGATGGACAGTGGAATTCGAGGAGGGGCTGATGTTGCAAGAGTTTTAGGAGTTGGAGCAGACTTTACATTTTTAGGCAGGTCGTTTATGTATGG
>CACMZR010000019.1 GCA_902618245.1 uncultured Bacteroidota bacterium
AGAATATACAAGAGGTAAACCAAACGCACCTGTTACAAGTATTGGTAATACGGATCAAAGGGGTACCGAGGTAACTTTCAAACCTGATCACGAAATTTTTCAGCAAACATTAGAATTCAATTTTGAAACACTTTCGCTTAGGATGAGAGAACTCTCCTACCTCAATAAGGGAATTAAAATTACCATATTGGACAAGAGAAATAAAAATGATGTTGGAGAATTTATTTCAGAAACTTTCAAATCAGAAGAGGGCTTGAAGGAATTTATTCATTATTTAGATGAAAATCGTGAACCTATAATAGGAAATGTGATATCGATGGAAGGTGAAAAAAACATGGTCCCTGTTGAAGTTGCAATGATCTACAATACATCTTTTACCGAAAACTTACATTCATATGTTAATAATATTAACACACATGAAGGCGGAACTCATCTTTCAGGATTTCGGAGAGGACTAACTACTACATTAAAACGATATGCTGAAAACTCAGGTCTTTTGGACAAACTCAAATTCGAGATCTCAGGAGATGATTTTAGGGAGGGCCTTACTGCAATAATATCCGTTAAAGTCGCGGAACCACAATTTGAAGGTCAAACAAAAACTAAACTTGGAAATAGGGAAGTAACCTCTGCTGTTTCTCAAGCAGTCTCGGAAATGCTTGAAAATTATTTAGAAGAAAATCCAAGTGATGCCAAAACTATTGTAGATAAAGTAATTCTTGCCGCACAAGCTAGACATGCAGCACGTAAGGCCCGTGAAATGATTCAAAGAAAAACGGTAATGAGTGGTGGTGGTCTACCGGGTAAACTGTCTGACTGCTCTGAACAAGATCCATCATTATGCGAAATTTTTCTTGTAGAAGGAGATTCTGCTGGAGGAACTGCGAAACAAGGTAGAGACCGAAATTTTCAAGCCATATTACCTTTAAGAGGTAAAATTTTGAATGTTGAAAAAGCAATGCAACATAAGGTTTTTGAAAATGAAGAAATAAGAAATATTTACACAGCACTTGGTGTTACGATTGGAACAGAGGAGGATAGTAAAGCTTTAAATATAGAAAAACTACGATATCATAAAATTGTAATTATGTGTGATGCTGATGTTGACGGAAGTCATATTTCAACCTTAATTTTAACTTTTTTCTTTCGCTACATGAAAGAACTTATTGAATTGGGATATATTTATATTGCAACACCACCTTTATATTTAGTTAAAAAAGGGCAAAAAAATGATTACGCCTGGAACGACGATCAACGAGATAAACTAATTCAAGAATTTGGTTCTGGTACATCAGTTCAAAGATACAAGGGGCTTGGAGAAATGAATGCAGAACAACTATGGAACACTACTATGGATCCTGATCACAGGACTCTTCGTAGGGTTACTTATGATCCCATGGGTAATGAAGCTGATAAAGTTTTTACAATGCTTATGGGTGATGAAGTTCCGCCACGAAGAGATTTTATCGAAAAAAATGCCATTTATGCAAACATTGATGCTTAATTTTTTGATCAAACAAACTTAAATTTTAGAATAATGAAACTTACAGTTATTGGTGCAGGTAATGTAGGTGCATCTTGTGCAGAATATATTTCCCAGAATGAAATAGCTAGCAAAGTAGTAATCCTTGATATTAAAGATGGATTTGCTGAGGGCAAGGCTTTAGATCTATATCAAACAGCTACTACACTCGGTTTCAATACATCAATTAAAGGAGTAACTAATGATTATTCTGAGACAAGTGGGAGTGATGTTGTAGTAATTACTTCTGGAGTACCAAGAAAGCCGGGTATGACTCGTGAAGAACTTATTGGAATAAATGCAGGTATCGTTCAAAAAGTTTCTGAAAATATATTAAAGTACTCTCCTGAAGCAATCATTGTAGTTGTATCTAATCCAATGGATACGATGACTTATTTAGCTCTAAAAGCTACAGGTTTACCAAAAAATAGAATAATTGGAATGGGAGGGGCCTTAGATAGTTCACGTTTTAAAACCTACCTGTCCCTAGCTTTGAATAAACCTGCTAATGATATACAAGGAATGGTAATTGGTGGACACGGTGATACAACAATGATACCACTTCATAGACTAGCTACTTATAATGGGATTCCTGTATCACAATTCTTAGAAGAAAAAGTTATTCAAAAAGTTGTGGCGGATACGATGGTTGGTGGTGCTACATTGACAAAATTATTGGGTACTTCTGCTTGGTATGCCCCGGGTGCTTCTGTCGCTTATCTTGTTGATAGTATTTTAAATGATTACAAAAAAATTATCCCGTGCTCAGTATTTTTGGATGGAGAATATAATTTGAGAGATATATGTATTGGTGTTCCGTGCGTTATTGGCGCTAATGGTGTTGAATCAATTATAGACATTAAATTGAATGAATCTGAGAAAAATTTATTGAGCCAAAGTGCAACTAAAGTTAGGGAAATGAATACTGCTCTTTCAGATTTTCTTTGAAAAGAAAAATAAATTAATTTGATATTATTCATATGAGTTGTCAGTTCATAGGTTTAATACTATATTTGCACGCCTCTTTATTAAAATATTTGTAAATACGTATGCAAAACAACTCGTTGGTAAGATTATTCGGTATTTTATTTGCCCTTGTGAGTATTTATCAACTCTCTTTCACATTTATTACAAGTAGAGTTGAGGAAAAAGCTGAAGCATTTTCAAGAGAACTTGTTCCGAATAGTATACCAAATTACTTAGAACTACGTGATCAAAAAACTAATTCATACTTAGATTCAATTGGAAATAATCCTATATATGGATTTACAACATACAATGATGCCAAAGAAAAAGAACTTAATAAGGGTCTAGATCTCAAAGGAGGTATTAATGTTATATTACAAATTTCTATAAGGGACATCCTCAGTGGTTTGGCTGAAAACTCGAAAAATCCAGTTTTTAATAAGGCATTAGATGAAGCAGACCTTTTACAAAAATCATCAGATGAACCCTACGTTGAATCTTTTTTTAAATCTTTCGATTTAGTAAAAAGTGATGAAAAATTAGCATCACCAAATATTTTTGCTAATCGTACACTCAGTGATGAGATCAATTTTGAAATGAATGATCAGGATACACAGACTATTATCAGAAAAAAGATAGATGAATCAATAGTTTCTGCTTTTGAAGTATTAAGAAAAAGGATCGATAAGTTTGGAGTAACTCAGCCAAATATCCAAAGGCTTGGTAGTTCGGGACGAATTTTGGTCGAGTTACCTGGAGTCAAGGATGTTGACAGAGTCCAATATCTTCTTCAAAGTACAGCTCAACTTGAATTTTGGGAAACATACAAAAACGATCAATTAGTGAATTTTTTAATTGAGGCAAATAATTTATTAAGTGAACAGATAAAAAACAAGGAATCTACAAAAGACAGCACTGAGAGTTCCGAAACTTCAGAAATCGAGGAGCTACTTGCAGATGTTGCCGCTCAAGATACTATAGTAAGTTCTATTAACCCTATTCTAGATAAAGTTGTTGGACAAGGATTCCAGGGCGGACCTGTTTTAGCTCAATTTTCTTTAAAAGATAGAGATATTATAACAACTTATCTAGAAAAACCCGAGGTAAGAAGACTCTTACCACCAGAATATCGATATACTCGATTTGTATGGGGAAAACCTATCCAAGACAGTGATATAATAGAGCTATTTGCTCTTAAATCAAACCGAACTAATACAGCACCACTAAGTGGAGGTGTAGTAATTGACGCTCTTCAAACATTTGATCAAATAGGTAATCCTGCAGTATCTATGCAAATGGATTCAAGAGGCGCCCGAATATGGGAAAATATGACCGGAAAGGCGTATAATCAAGGAAGTAATATTGCAATAGTTTTAGATGAGATTGTTTATTCTGCCCCCGGAGTTTCGAGTGGAGCAATATCAGGTGGACGTTCAGAAATAACGGGAAATTTCACATTAAATGAGGCCACAGACCTAGCAAATGTCTTAAGGGCTGGAAAATTACCAGCCTCAGCAAATATAATTCAGTCTGAAATAGTCGGGCCCTCGCTCGGAAAAGAGGCAGTTCAAGCAGGTATTTATTCCTTTCTAATTGCATTAATCATTGTTTTGATCTGGATGATTTTTTATTATGGAAATTCTGGAATTTTTGCCGACATTGCATTATTACTTAACATCCTTCTAATTTTTGGAATATTAGCTGGTCTTGGAGCAGTACTAACTTTACCAGGTATTGCAGGTATAGTTCTTACTATAGGGATATCTGTAGATGCTAATGTTTTAATTTTTGAAAGAGTAAGGGAAGAACTAGATAAAGGGAAGGGAATTCGTAAATCAATTTCAGACGGTTTTAACAATGCTCTTTCATCTATATTAGATGCAAATATTACAACTGGCTTAACAGCGTTAATTTTATTTATTTTTGGCACTGGTCCCATAAAGGGTTTCGCGACAACACTCCTTATAGGAATTGGAACATCTTTATTTACAGCAATTTTCATTACTAGAATACTTGTAGATTCACAAAATGAGAAAGGTAAGAGATTATCCTTTTCTACAAAGTTAACTAAGGGATTCCTATCAAAAATCAATATCTCATTTTTAAAAAGGAGAAAAATAGCTTATATCTGCTCTTCAGTACTAATTTTTGTGAGCTTATTTTCACTTATTAAAAATGGTCTAAACCAGGGAGTTGATTTTGTTGGTGGAAGATCTTACACAGTAAGATTCGATAAACCCGTAAATCCTTCAGAAATAAATTCTTTACTCAATAATATCTTTGGAAGCGCTGAGGTAAAAACTTTTGGAGAAGAAAATCAGCTAAAAATTACAACTAAATATAAAGTAGATACAGAAGGTGTAACTGTTGACGAAGAAATTCAAAATATGCTTTATAAGGCTTTAATAGCATTTTTACCTCAAAGTATCTCTTATGACGATTTTGTAAAAGGTAGTTCTGAAAAAAATATTGGAATAATGTCTTCAATAAAGGTTGGACCAACGATTGCAGACGACATAAAAAATAATTCATTTTTAGCAATCTTGGGCTCATTAATCGTCGTATTCCTTTATATTTTGGTCAGATTCCGAAAGTGGCAATTTTCGTTGGGAGCAGTTACAGCAGTTTTTCACGATGTATTAATTGTTTTAGGGATTTTTTCTATGACATATACCGTCATGCCTTTTAACATGGAAATTAATCAAGCATTTATTGCAGCCGTGCTAACTGTAATTGGTTATTCACTGAATGATACTGTAGTAGTATTTGATCGAATAAGAGAATTTTTACGGGAGAAGGGTAAAGTGAATTTTGATTTTACTGTGAATAGTGCTTTAAATAGCACACTTAGCAGAACTTTAAATACATCTTTAACTACTTTGCTAGTCCTATTTGCTATTTTTATTTTTGGAGGGGAGTCGATAAGAGGATTTATGTTTGCACTAATTATAGGTGTTGTTGTTGGTACTTATTCCTCTGTTTTTATTGCGACTCCTGTTATGTTTGATACTCAAAATAAAAGAGTAATCAAAAAGAAAAATTGATAGTTGTAAAGACTAAGTTTTAATTTAGCCCGATACAACTCCACAAAACCTTACCCTTTTATTAATTTTGTTGCCCTAAAAATCAGGTAAAAGCCGAAAAGAATCAATGGAATACTAAGCCATTGACCTGTAGACAATAAACCCAGTATATCTTCCAAGCCTCCTTGACTTTCTTTAAGATATTCTATTATAAATCTTATACTAAACATTCCTACAAAAAATGATCCAATAAGATATCCTTGCATATTTTTTTTATCAGATTTGTATGTTTTCCTTAAAAATAAAAACAAAAAAAGATAACAGATTGATTCATAAATTTGGGCAGGATGCCTTGGAAGAGTCTCTCCTCTATTAAGAAATACAACTCCAAAATCTGTATTACTATATTTCCCTACAATTTCTGAATTAAAAAAGTTTCCTAAACGAACAAAACATGCACCAAGGGAAACGGGTATAGTTATTCTGTCTAATATCCAGAGTAAAGAGCGCTTTTTAAATTTTAATTGATAAAGATAAAGACCAATTAGGCTGCCAATGACAGCTCCGTGACTAGCTAGTCCTCTAAATCCAGTGAATTTATAGCCATCTGAAGTTTCTTTTATGGGTAATAAAATTTCAAGTAGGTGGTTGCTGTAGTAATCCCAACTATAAAAAAAGACATCACCGAGTCTTGCGCCTAAAAGAATTGAAAGAACCATATATACAAATAAAGACTCTAAATATTTTTCAGACACATTTTCATTTAAGAAGATTTTTTTCATTATATAATAGCCAAGACTAAATGCTATTATAAACATTAAACTATAGTAATGTATACCAAAGTCCCCGATTTTAAATAGGGTTTCGCTTGGTGCCCATTCAATTTTTATTAGATACATACAAAAGTTTTACTAAGTAAATGTAAATAAATTCATAAATAAACTTAATAAATAATTAAGGAATTGGATCATAACCTGAACCTCCCCACGGATGACAATTTACTATTCTTTTAATTGACAAATAGACTCCTTTAATAAGACCATATTTTTTTAGAGATTGAATAGAGTACTCTGAGCAAGTTGGGGTATATCTACAAGTAGGTGGAAATAAAGGAGAAATAATATTTTGGTAGATTTTAATTAAAAATACAAAAGGGAAAATAAGAATTTTTTTTAGCATTTTATACGCTATTTTATTTCATAGTTTGTCCCATTTTCAGAATCATTTAATTCAATATTTAATTCACTTAATGATTCTCTTATGAAATCCGAAATTTCAAAGTCTTTTTTAACTCTCGCCTTATTTCTTATCTCCAAAAGTAAATTTAATAATTCTTTATTTTTCTCAAACTTTGGATCATTTTTTGAAGGATTTGGGAGCCTAAAACCTAAAACGTTGTAAATAAAATCGTGAAGAGATTTCTTAAGGATAACTAAATCAGAACTAGTAATACTTTTTTGTTTATTTACGACAGAATTTATAAATTTTACTGCTTCAAAAAGATGCCCTATTAATAGAGGACTATTAAAATCGTCATTCATTGACGTGTAGCATTTTTCTCTCCATGCTTTTACATCAAAATCTGTAGTTGATGCTGATGTACTTATTTTTTCAATAGCTTCTACAGCACTCAGAAGTCGATTATACCCCTTTTCAGATGCTTCTAATGCCTTTTCACTTAAATTTACTACACTTCTATAGTGAGCTTGCAACATAAAAAATTTAATTACCATTGGTGAAAATTCTTTTTTAAAAAAAGTATTTTTACCATTAAATATCTCTTCTGGTAAAATATTGTTACCAGTAGATTTAGACATCTTTTTGCCATTTAGGGTAAGCATATTTGCATGTAACCAATAATTTACCGGTGACTCTTTACTAATTCCTTCAGCTTGTGCAATTTCGCACTCGTGATGTGGAAATTTAAGGTCCATTCCACCCCCATGAATATCAAATTTCGTACCTAAATATTTTCTACTCATAGCTGTACACTCGAGATGCCATCCTGGAAATCCATCACTCCAAGGTGAAGGCCACCTCATAATATGTATTGGTTCTGCTTTTTTCCAAAGTGCAAAATCTTGGGGATTTTTTTTATCACTTTGGCCATCTAAGAGGCGTGAATTATGGATAAGTTCATCAATATTTCGGCCACTAAGTTTACCATAAGGTAAATCTTTATTAAATCTTTTCACATCAAAATATACTGATCCATTTATTACGTATGCATAGTTATTATTGATAAGCTCTTGGATTAATTCAATTTGCTCTAAGATATGTCCACTCGCTGTAGGTTCTATACTTGGTGGTAAAGTGTTAAATAGATGCATTATTTTTCTGAAATCCAAAGTATAGCGTTGAACTATTTCCATTGGTTCAATTGATTCAAGACGAGCTCTTTTTGAAATTCTATCTTCACCTTCGTCAGAATCATTTTCTAGGTGACCGACATCAGTAATATTTCTAACATATCTAACTTTATAACCTAGATGTGTAAGGTATCGATATATTAAATCAAATGATATAAAGGTTCTACAATTTCCTAGATGGACATTACTGTAAACTGTTGGTCCGCAAACATACATACCAACTTTTTCGGGTAAAATAGATTTAAAGACTTCTTTTTTTCCACTCAAAGAATTGTAAACATGAAGTAAACTATTCATTAAAATCAGTTTCAAGATTAATGTAATCTAAAAACTCACGTTTTTTTTCTTTAGTTTTAAAAACTCCGCCAAACTCACTTGTCACTGTACTACTTACAACATCTCTAATTCCCCTTGAATTCACACATAAATGTTTTGCATCTACAACACAAGCTACATCTTCAGTCTTTAATACATTTTGCAGTTCCTTAACAATTTGTAGTGTTAAACGTTCCTGAACTTGTGGGCGTCTTGCGTAATAATCTACAATTCGATTCATTTTTGAAAGTCCAACAACAGTTCCTTTAGAAATGTACGCAATATGTGCTCTTCCAATAATCGGAAGTAAATGGTGCTCACATGTTGAGTAGACTATAATATTTTTCTCTACCAACATTTCACCATATTTATATGAGTTGTTAAATGTTGAGGATTTAGGCTTTCTATCTGGATGCAATCCACCAAAAATTTCTTTAACATACGCCTTGGCTACTCTTTTCGGTGTACCTTTGATGCTATCGTCAGTTAAGTCCATTCCCAGTGTTTCAAGTATAGAGTAAACATGTTTTTGGATGATTAAAATTTTCTCCTCGTCTGTTTTTAAAAAAGCATCTTCCCGCAATGGTGTATTTACGTTTGAAGAGAAATGGTCTTCTGCAGAATCTTGTTGATTATCAGGTATTATTTTTTCAATTTTCATAAGCCTAAAATAGCCACAAATATACTGAATTTAATAGGAAATCAGATTTTTAGTAAGACTAGAATTTTATATTATAACTTAATGTAAGTACTGTGAATTTATTTTCTAAATCATATTCATCTGTCAGCCCCACTGAAAATAATTGTAGATTCTGATTTTGGGTTGACTGAACAAATGACATACTAAAATTACTTGATCCAAAATCAAATCCTATTCCAAAAGTTAATGAATTATCATTTTTAAAAATATCCCGTTTATTGTTTGATCTTTGATAATAGCCTGCTCTAAGACTAAGATCTTCAATCCTATATTCACCTCCAAATTTAATTGTATTAACAGATGTAAATGCCTGCTGAAAACTAGAGGTTAAGCCATCTAGATATGAGCTAATTGATTCGGAATTCAGTGTAATATTTGATAAATTCTGGTAATTATATTCAATAGATAATAGACCTTTTTTATTAAAAATATATGCAAAACTTACACTTGATTTAGCTGGGATTCTTAATTCATATGGACTAAATGAGTTTATTACATTAGGCTCAAGGATTTCTTTTACACGTATACCACTTTCAGATCTAAAGCTGCTGATTTTTTGTTGAGTCTCGTCAGCAATACTTATCCATTGAGGGCTATCATAGCTAAGACCTAGCCTCAAATTATCAAACTTTAGGATTCCACCAAACTGCAAAGAGAAGCCTTGACCGAGGCTTAATAAAGAATTTTCAAAATTTACATTACTTACTAATGAATTCGAATCATGGTCTTTTTCATAAAAATCTTGCAAATTACTGAATTCAATTCTGTGTTGATTGATATTAAATCCTAGGTGAAGAAAATCTTTGTACAGTCCGCTGAAATTAAAACTTGTTTTCCTATGATAACCCTCATTAAATTGATTTAAAATATGATTAAATCTGTCCGAGTTGATGTTTGACGCATAAGATCTCTCAGATAAATTATTTGTTAATGGATCAATTATATATGATTGGTATCCAAGGAAAGCTTGTTGAGCATCAAAACCTATCTCTTCACCCAAATAGCCATATATATCTGAAATGGTTTCATCATCATATATTTGAATATCTTCAAGTGCGACTCCATCAGCATAATAAAGGAAATAATCTGAAATGCTATTTTTTCCAGCTCCATTAATAGAGCTTCTTTGATCAAAACTTGTTATCCTGTTAACACTTATAGAAGCAGTTATTCTTTTCCAAGAACTTTTCTCTTTAGTATTATTAAAAACAAATGCAGCACCAAATTGATCGAAATAAAAATCTTCATCTTTAATAGTTCTTGGCTGACCTGAATAAATTCCTTTTACGTTTTTTGAATTATAATTTATTGAAGCTCCAATTTCATTATATAAAAAAACTGATGAGCCAGCTGGATTATTTGTTATGGAGGACAAATCACCTCCTAGTGCACCAAAAGCCCCTGCCATAGATTTATATCTAGCCGAACCATTTAGAGATGAAAATGTAATATAATTTAAATCGTTTAGGGTTTGTGAATTAATAAAATTCGAAATCAAAGCTGTAATGCCTATATAAAATAAATTTCGCATTAAATAATTTATTTTGAATCTTTAATGCGTATTTCCTCTTCCTCCAGACGAGGAACTTCTTCCTGAAGAGGATCTATTTATACCTCCAGAATTAAATGAGGAATTGCTTCTACTCAAATTATATGATCTGCTGAAAGAGTTATTATTAGGTGAATTTTTAGGTCTTACCATAATACTTCTTCTAACATTACTATTTTGAACTTTCACATTACTTCTAGCACCTCTGTAACTACCTTCTTGAACTCGTGTGTAGGATCTGTTTCCACTGCTCATATTACTCTGAACTTGTCTAGCTTGAGGACTATTGAAAATGATAGAGGACCCTCTGTTAAAATTTCTTTCAACCATTCGATTTTCAGTTCGTAGTCTACCTGAGCCAATTGATCTTTGGTTTGGTGTTTTTAAAATATTTGTATTCGCTTTCGAAAAGCTTGATGATCTGTTTCTATTAGCCAAATAATTTAAATTACTTGAATTTCTAATCGAGTTCAAATTATAACTTTGATTACTTCTTATTCGGTTTCTATCGTAACCAATAGATGAGATTCTTCCAATTGAACCACTTCCTCTCCCAAGATTGAATCTAGTAATTGTTTTTTCAACATTACGTGATCTGGAATTATTATTAGACATATTAATTAAGCGTGAGTTTGAATTTCTATTAGATCTCTCGCCTCTTCCTGAATTAATTCTAGCTATTGTAGTTCTGTATGATCTAGAGCCACTTCTTCTAATATTATTTCCATAATAATCATTAAATCGATTATAATTATAATATCTATTAAACCAACTATTTCTGTAGCCGAATCCAGAAGCAAATCCTAACCCATAGGGATTATAAAAACCACCAAAGAAATTATATGGATTGTAAAAAGTATCATATCCCCTCCATCTCCAGAAATCTGCATATCTACTATAAGGACTCCACATTGGAAAATTTGACCACGGACTCATAAATCCATCGAATCCGAATTGGAAAGGGGAGTAAAAATAATTGTTCCAAAAGGGTGAATAATTAAAAGCAAACCCAGACAACCCCCATAAAAAGTTTGGATTATTGTTAAATAAGATTACCTCTGTTTGTGATGGATTTCCACCCCATGGAATTTGACTTTTGTTTAGTTCAACATCTGTTGCATCTATCTCATCAATAGAATTATAAGAATCAATGTCAGTAAAATAAGTTTCATTTGAAGTTGAACTTACGTACCCATTTTTAGCAGCATCATTAAAATACTTTTTATAGTAATCATTATTTCCGTCTTTTTTCATCTCGCTTGATCTCGCACTATTGTTTGATGCATATATACCGTCATTATCGAAGTACGATGATCCCTGAAAGCTTCCACAGCTGTATAAAAATAGGTTTAAAACGAGCAACAGTCGTTGACTATTTATTTTTGAAATCAAGTGAGATGTTTTCATAACAATTCATTTTAGATATGTGCTACAAAAGACTTAGTTTTGTATTACAATGTTACTATATATTTCGTTATTTCAAATTCTATGCCAAAAAATTTATGCCAAAGAAATTAACACCTAGGGATAAAGATTACTCAAAATGGTACAACGAGATTGTAATTAATGCTGATCTTGCTGAAAACTCATCTGTTAGAGGATGTATGGTAATCAAACCCTATGGATATTCTATTTGGGAAAAAATGCAGCATGAGTTAGATAACATGTTTAAAAAGACTGGTCACCAAAATGCATATTTCCCTCTTTTTGTTCCAAAAAGTTTATTTGAGGCGGAAGAAAAAAATGCAGAAGGATTTGCTAAGGAATGTGCTGTTGTTACTCACTACAGACTTAAAAATGATGAGAATAGCAAAGGTAAACTTATAGTTGACCCAAATGCGAAATTAGATGAAGAGCTAGTAGTAAGACCTACAAGTGAGGCAGTAATATGGAATACATATAAATCATGGATTCAATCATATCGAGATTTACCCTTATTAATTAATCAGTGGGCCAATGTAGTGAGGTGGGAAATGAGAACTAGACTTTTTTTAAGAACTTCTGAATTTTTATGGCAAGAAGGTCACACTGCTCATTCTACTAAAGAAGAGGCTTTAAAAGAGGCAAAATTGATGAATCAAGTGTATGCCGATTTTGTTGAAAATTTCATGGCAATCCCTGTAATTCAAGGCACAAAGTCAGTAAGCGAAAGATTTGCTGGTGCCGAGGAAACCTATTGTATTGAGGCCTTAATGCAGGACGGTAAAGCGCTTCAAGCCGGAACATCTCATTTTTTAGGTCAAAATTTTGCAAAAGCATTTGATGTAAAATTCACGACCGATTCCGGAAAACTAGATTATGTTTGGGCAACCTCGTGGGGAGTATCAACAAGACTTATAGGTGCACTAATTATGACACATAGTGATGACAAAGGTTTAGTTTTACCTCCTAATCTAGCACCTTATCAAGTTGTGATAATACCAATATACAAGGATTCGAAAGAGCATAAATACGTAGAAAAAATTGCTGAAGACTTAATGTCTGAATTACAAAGCCAAAATATAAGAGTAAAATATGATAATCGCGACAAGTTCAAACCAGGCTTTAAATTTAATGAGTATGAGCTAAAAGGAGTCCCAATTAGGCTAGCTATTGGACCCAAAGATGTAAATGATGGTACTGTTGAAATTGTTAGACGAGATAATTTTTCAAAAGAAACCGTAAAACAAAATGAAATTATTAAAGAGATAAGAGCTAGATTGAATGAAATACAAAATACTCTTTATTTAAAGGCAAAAAGATTCCAAGAAGAAAACACCACATATGTTGATAATTATGAGGATTTTAAAGAAACTTTAAATAATAAAGGAGGATTTATCGCAGCTCATTGGGATGGCACAAATTCATCGGAAGAAGCTATAAAAAAAGAAACTAAAGCGACCATTAGGTGTATACCCTTGGATTCGAAAGAAGAGAAGGGTTCTTGTATTTATTCAGGTAATCCGTCAAACAAAAGAGTACTATTTGCAAAGGCTTACTGATTAAAACTAAATATTAGGATTTCCTATTTTAATGAATTTTAATGCCCTTGTATAATAACATTTTTACGTGTACATTTGCGCACAAAAAATTATGGCCCGTTCGTCTATTGGTTAGGACGCCAGGTTTTCATCCTGGAAAGAGGGGTTCGATTCCCCTACGGGCTACAATTTAAATTTTAAAATATGGCAAATCATAAATCTGCACTTAAACGAATTAGATCAAACAATAAAAAAAGGTTATTAAATCGCTTTCAGCACAAAACAACCAGAAACGCTATTAAAAACCTTAAGGGCCTTACTTCTAAAAAAGAGGCAAAAAAACTCTTACCATCGGTCACATCATTAATTGATAAGTTATCTAAAAAAAATATAATCCATAAAAATAAAGCTGCGAATTTAAAATCAAAGCTTACAACCCATGTAGCAGCTTTAAAATAGCTAAACAAGGTCTTTTACAGCTAATTTATTTAGGAGTTCATAGAAATTAAAAATTCCTCGTTATTTTGAGTTCTTGTAAACCTATCGTTGATAAATTCCATTGCTTCAACCGGATTCATATCAGCTAGATATTTCCTCATTATCCACATCCTTTTTATTGTATTTTCATCAAGCAATAAATCGTCGCGGCGAGTACTAGATGAAACCAGATCAATTGCGGGAAAAATTCTACGATTAGCAATTCTCCTATCTAACTGGAGTTCCATATTTCCAGTACCTTTAAATTCCTCAAAAATAACTTCATCCATTTTTGAACCTGTCTCGGTCAATGCTGTCGCAATTATAGAAAGGGAACCACCTTTTTCAATATTTCTAGCTGCACCAAAAAACCTTTTTGGCTTATGTAGAGCATTAGCGTCTACACCACCACTTAAAATTTTACCTGATGCAGGTTGAACTGTATTATAAGCTCTAGCCAATCGGGTGATTGAATCTAATAGGATAACTACATCGTGACCACATTCAACTAATCTTTTTGCTTTTTCTAAAACTATATTTGCAACTTTTACATGTCTTTCGGCTGGTTCATCAAATGTCGATGCAACTACTTCACCATCTACATTTCGTTGCATATCTGTAACTTCCTCAGGCCTTTCATCTATTAATAAAATTAGTTGGTAAACTTCGGGATGGTTTGCAGCTATTGAATTTGCTATATCCTTAAGAAGCATTGTTTTACCAGTTTTAGGTTGTGAAACTATCATCCCACGCTGGCCTTTTCCAATAGGGCAAAATAAATCCATAATTCTCGAGGAAATTGTGCTTTGTTTTTCCGCGATTTTGAATTTGTCTTCGGGAAATAGAGGTGTAAGGTGCTCAAAAGATACTCTGTCCCTTACAACTTTTGGATCTAAACCATTTATTTTATCAACCTTTATTAAAGGAAAGAATTTTTCTCCTTCTTTTGGAGGTCTTACAGAGCCTAGGACAGTGTCACCTGTTTTTAATCCAAATAATCTGATTTGAGACTGGGAAACATAAACATCATCAGGAGATGATAAATAATTATAGTCAGATGATCTTAAAAATCCATATCCTTCTGACATCATCTCAAGAACACCTTCGGTTTCTACAATACCATCAAATTCAAAATCAGGTTGTCTATACCTACTTTTGTTATCTTTATTGTGGTTGTGATCAGTGCGATTATTTAGTTTATTTTTTTGAATATTATTTTTTGTAAAATGGTTACCACCCTGGCTATCTTTTTGAGAATTATCTTGTTCGTTTTCAGGTTTACTTTTGTTTTTTATTTTTTGAACTGGTAAAATTTTATTTAGCGTTTTCTTTTCAAAATCTGTTTTGCGAACAGGTTTTAGTCTATCCCTATTTTGTTGTAATTCTTTTTTATCTTCATCTGGTTTAGAGGCAATAAAATCAACTATTTGGTAAATTAAGTCTAGTTTTTTTTGTCCGGCAGTATTTTTCAAACCAATATT
>CACMZR010000020.1 GCA_902618245.1 uncultured Bacteroidota bacterium
ATTAATATCCAAATCACATTTTTTTCTGATTTCAGCTACAATCTTAATTTTTACAATTTTACTTTACAAAAAAAGAACTCTTCAATCATTTCTTTGCCTTTCGTTATTTATCTTAAACCTAATTGTTCTTCTTTTTTTATCACACCTGTTTATAAATAGTTTGTACTTAGATCTAGTTATTGTTTTGCCAACGCTAATATTAATTCAGCAAAGTCTAATTTTCTTAGCCCGTAAATCAATAATAAAAGATGAAAATTTAATTCGTTCTGTAGACAGATTGAGATAACTTTTATTTTAATTCTATAACAAATAAATTTTTTATAGTACCTTTTTGTAAACTAAATTTTAACATTGTTCTTTTTTTGTGAAATCCGTGAAACCCTGCTGCACCAGGATTAAAATGCAAGTGATTATACTTTTTGTCTTGTATAACTTTTAATATATGAGAATGACCGCAAATAAATAGATTAGGATTATATTTTTGGATTAATTCTAAAGCATTTCTATTATATTTTCCTGGATAACCTCCAATGTGAGTCATTACAACTCTAATTCCTTCGCTTTCAAAAATTAAATTTTTTTCAGTCATCATGCGAATTTCAGTGCTGTCAATATTACCGTATACAGCTTTAATCGGTTTTAATAATTTAATTTTATCAATCACCCTAATATCTCCTATGTCTCCAGCATGCCAAACTTCATCAACATTATTTATATATGAGATTATTTTTTTATCTATATATCCATGTGTGTCAGAAAGCAGTAATATGTTCTTAAGCATTAATGAAAATAAATTAATTGGAAATATTTTATTAAGTCAGAGACATTATTTTAATTGTTCCAAAGACTAAATCAAAGTATATTTGAACCAAACAAAAAAAGTGCGTTTTTTTATAAATTTTTCATATAAAGGTACAAATTATCATGGATGGCAATCACAATCTAACGCAAACTCAATTCAAGAGGAAATGGAAAGGGCAATGTCAACTTTACTTAAATTCCCAATTAAACTTATTGCTTCAGGAAGAACGGATTCTGGAGTTCATGCACATAAAATGATAGCACATTTTGATGCTAAATTCGACTCAAACCCAAAGAGTAATTTCGTTTATAAGCTTAATCAATTTTTACCGGAAGATATTTCGGTTAATTCAATTAGAAGAGTAAAAGATGATGCACACGCAAGATTTGACGCATTGTCCAGAACATATGAGTATTTCATTAATACCAAAAAAACTCCTTTTGGAAACGAATTTCATTATAATTTTGATCAATCATTAGATATAAAAGCAATGAAAGAAGCTACAAAGTTACTTATCCAATATGATGATTTTGAGTGTTTTTCAAAGTCAAGAACAGATGTTAAAACTTTTATATGCAACATAAGTTTTGCGGATTGGACACTCATAGATAATGGTTATAAATTTACTATAACAGCAAATCGATTTCTACGTAATATGGTTCGAGCAATCGTAGGCACTATAATAGATATTGGTTTAAAAAAGAAATTTTTAGATGATTTGACAAAAATAATTGAAAGTAAGGATAGATCTCTTGCTGGTTTTTCTGTCCCAGCAAAGGGATTATTTTTGACGGAAATTCAATATCCAAAAAATATTTACTTATAAAATGGCAGATGTAACAGGCAAAATCTTTGACATAAAACTTTTTAAAAAACTAAGTTATTTCATAATTCCATACAAAGTAACGTACTACTTTGTTATGTTTTCAGCAATTTCACTTTCATTATCTTCTACGCTGACTCCATATTTTCTAAAGGTAATTGTCGATGATTACATAAGACCCAAGGATTATTCGGGTATGGTATTTTTTGTAATTCTTATGCTTGTAACGTTGTTTCTTGAAGTTGTTTTTCAATTTCTTTTTGTTTTTTATGCCAATTGGTTGGGACAGAGCGTAATAAGGGATTTGAGAGTAAAATTGTTCAGGAAAATTATTGATTTCAAAATGGCATATTTTGATAATACAGCGATTGGTCGTCTAGTAACTAGATCGGTTAGCGATATTGAAACCATAGCAAGTATTTTTTCTCAAGGACTATTTATGATAATTGCAGACTTATTAAAAATGTCTCTTGTTGTAATTGTAATGCTTTATGTAAATTGGGAATTATCACTTATAGTTTTTTCAGTCCTTCCAATAATTGTTTACGCAACACGCCTTTTTCAAAAATCTATGAAAAAAGCCTTTGAAGAAGTAAGATCTCAAGTTGCAAGCTTAAATTCTTTTGTTCAGGAAAGGATAAGTGGTATAAAAATAGTGCAACTATTTAATAGACAAAAAATCGAATATAAAAATTTTCTTAGTATCAATGAAAAACATAAAAAAGCATGGTTAAAAACTGTCTGGTTTAATTCAATTTTTTTTCCAGTTGCTGAAATTGCATCATCAGTTACTATAGGTTTAATTGTCTGGTATGGTGGATTCAATATTATATCAAATGGGAAAATTTCGTTAGGTGTTATTTTTCTATTTATTCAAATGTCACAAATGTTATTTAGACCATTGAGACAAATAGCGGATAAATTTAATTCTTTGCAGATGGGAATGGTGGCTGCTGAAAGAATTTTTAGAATTATAGAAACCAATAGTACTATAAAAAACAATGGCAGAATCATTGCAAAGTCTGTTAGAGGAAAAATTAATTTTAAAAAATTAAAATTTTCTTATGTTTCTGGACAGACTGTTTTAAATAATTTTTCACTTGATATTAGACCCGGAGAAAGAATTGCTATTGTTGGTGCAACAGGTTCAGGAAAATCAACAATAATTAACTTATTGTGCAGATTATATGATTTCAAAAGTGGTGATATTTTAATTGATGATATACCCATAAAAAATTATGAAATTTTTTCTTTAAGAAAACATATTTCATTAGTACTGCAAGATGTATTTTTATTTGCCGACAGCTTGTATAATAACATTACACTTTATAATGATAAAATCACCAAAGAAAAAGTTTTAAAAGCTTCTAGAGAATTAGGAATAGATCAATTCATCAAATCACTTCCTGGAGGTTATGATTATAATGTTAGAGAGCGTGGAATAATGCTTTCCTCAGGACAACGTCAATTAATTGCTTTTTTGAGGGCATATGTAACTGATCCTTCGATATTGGTTCTTGACGAGGCAACTTCATCTGTTGACACTTACACTGAAGAATCAATTCAACGAGCAATTGAAAAAATAACAATTGGCAAAACATCCATAATTATTGCGCATCGCTTGACGACAATAAGAAGTGCTGATAAAATAATAGTTTTAGATGACGGTAAAATTGTAGAACAGGGAACTCATGAAGAATTAATTAAAATTCCAAGTGGTCATTATTTAAATCTTTATGAAGTTCAACTCGCCAAAGAGTTTTCATCAGTTTAAACTATTATTCATTTAGATCTTGAATTAATTTTTCCTTTAATTCACTAGTAGAATTTATTTTAATAAATTCACCGTTTTTGACATAAACTAATTTCCCAGTTTGCTCAGAGATTACTATAATTAAAGAATCTGTTTTTTCAGAAATCCCTAATGCCGCTCTATGTCTTAGGCCGTATCTAGATGGAACGTCTGAACTATCACTTACAGGTAAAATCACTCTAGTAGCTGTTATTTGGTTATTTTCTATTATTATGGCGCCGTCATGAAGTGGACTATTTTTAAAAAAGATTGTTTCAAGAACCTGAGGTGTTAATTTAATTTGTGTAATGTTACTTTCATTAAGTGTAAAATCTAAGGTGTTACTTCTTTGTAGTACGATAATTGCACCAGTTTTTCTTTTAGACATCTCTGAGCATGAGTTAATTAAAACATTAATGTCTAAATTTGAAGAATCTTTATTTTGATTTAAAAATTTAAAGTAGCGAACAACATTTCTCCTATTCGTAAAATTTGTTGAACCTAGAAGTAATAGAAATTTTCTTATTTCTTGTTGAAAAACTACAATAAGTGCAAAAAAACCAACACTGATAAATTTCCCTAGTAAGTTACTTAATACATCCATGTTTAAAAGATCCGTCAATTTCCAGATGAGATAAACTATAACAATACCAATGAAAATATTAATTGCAACGGTACCCTTAACCAGTTTGTACATGTAAAAGAGTAATAGAGCAACTAAGAGTATGTCAATTATATCAACAAATGAAAAATCAACAAAATCAGTAATATTCAATGAATTAAATTTTCATAAAATTAAAAAAACTATTGGAGTGTTTCCCATAATGTAATGCATTCTTTAGCTTCCTTTACATCATGTACTCTTAAAATTTTCGCCCCCCTTTCCAAAGCCCACGCATGAACAGCTGTTGTTGCATTCAAGGCGAATTCAGGTAAAATGTCTAATTTTTTGTAGATCATTGATTTTCTTGATAAGCCCACTAAAAGAGGATAGTCAAATATTTTGAAATCACTGAGATTTTTTAATAGTTCATAATTATGTGTCTCACTTTTACCAAATCCAAATCCTGGATCAATTATTATATTTTTTATTCCTTTATTTTTCACCTGATTGATTTTTTTATCAAAAAAATCAATAATTTCTTGAGTGACATTTCTGTATTCAGGTTGGTTCTGCATTGTAGCTGGTATCCCTTTCATGTGCATAACAACATAAGGCAGTTTATGTTTTGCTAATAATGAAAGCATTTTATTATCAAGACTTCCAGCTGAAATGTCATTTACAATACTGACTCCCATTTCAATTGATATTTTAGCTACCTCACTATTATAAGTATCAATTGAAAAATAAAAGTCATTAAATTCTTTTAAAATTTTTTCTAGGTAGGGTATCAAAAGTTCAATTTCTTCATTAGATCTTATAATTTTACTCCCTGGTTTACTTGAATGAACTCCAATATCAATAAAATGGGCACCTTCATTTATCATTTTTTCGCATTGCAACAAACACTTTTTTAGAGTATTATACTTTCCGCCATCATAAAACGAATCTTTGGTTAGATTTAGAATCCCCATTATTTTGGGAGATTTCAAATCAACTTTATTATCACGAATATTTAGAAAATCGGATGTGTATTTCTTTTTAATAAATTTTGAGTGTTTTAAAGATTTTTAGGAAATAAGTTAGAAATTTATAACAAATTTAATTAAATGAAAGGTACTGATATAGAGTATGAAAAGATTATCTCCAAATGCCGTAAGTTATTTGAAGAAAAAATGAGTGATTATGGACCTTCGTGGAGAATTTTAAGATTAAGCTCTTTAACTGACCAAATCTTTATTAAAGCACAAAGAATAAGAAATATACAAGTCCTTTCAGAAAGGAAAGTGGATGAAGGTCAAGAACCAGAGTTCATAGGTATTGTAAACTACTCACTTATAGCGTTAATACAAATTAAATTAGGATTAACTGAAAAACCAGATTTAAATGTAAAGTCTGCATTAGATTTTTACGACATGGAAGCTAGAGGGATTTATGAATTGATGAAAAATAAGAACCATGATTATGACGAAGCCTGGAAAGATATGAGAATTAGTTCTTTAACGGATCTTATTTTACAAAAACTTTTAAGAATTAAACAAATTGAAGAAAACGATGGTATAACTGTTGTTAGCGAAGGTATTGATTCAAATTATCGGGATATAGCAAACTATGCAATTTTTGCTCTCATACACTTAGAAAATAAATGATCTACATATTAAACAAAATCTTACAGGGTTTTTTTTCTTTATTTGGCGTAGCCAGTTTAGTTTTTTTTATGTTTACTATTCTTCCTGGTGATCCTGCAGAAATGATGCTGGACCAAAACCAAAATAGTGAACAACTTGAAGTTTTAAAAAATAAATTTGGATTCGATCTACCATTATTAGACCAATATCTATATTACTTGAATGATTTGTCTCCAATATCATTTCACAGTGTTAATAAAAGCGATTTTTCATATTATGAAAAAAAAATTTACGGTGGAATAACTTTATTTAATCTTTACAATAGCATTATTGTGTTTAAATATCCATATCTAAGAACATCTTATCAAAGGAGAGGTAAGCCTGTTACAGATATTTTATCTGAAACCTTACCAAATACAGCTATATTAGCGATATCATCTATTATGATTGCAATTTTTGGGGGTCTTTTTTTTGGAATTACTGCTACAATATTCAAAGATAATTGGATTGATCGGTTTTTATTATTAATTAGCACATTAGGAATGAGTATTCCTTCTTTTTTTAGTGCAATTTTGTTCTCGTGGTTTTTTGGTTATTTACTTCATTCTTATACAAATTTGAATATGACTGGAAGTTTATACGAGCTTGACGATTTTGGAGATAATTACAGAATAGTTTTAAAAAATTTAATACTTCCATCTTTTGTTCTAGGCATTCGCCCTTTAGCAATTATAATTCAATTAGTTCGCAGCAATTTACTTGAGGTTTTATCACAGGATTACATTAAAACTGCTTTTTCTAAAGGACTCTCAAAGTATGAAGTAATTTTTAAGCATGGATTAAGAAACTCAATAAATCCAGTTATCACAGCAGTTTCTGGTTGGTTTGCCTCACTTTTAGCTGGTGCAATTTTTGTAGAATATATTTTTGGTTGGAAAGGCCTTGGAAAAGAAATTGTAGAAGCTCTGAATCACTTGGATATCCCGGTGGTTATGGGATCAGTATTAGTTATAGCGTTTATGTTTATAATAATTAATATTGTTGTCGATTTAATATATACTTATATTGATCCTAGAATTAAAATTAATTAATATATGAGAGATAGAATCGTTGTAGGAAACTGGAAAATGAATAAAGATTTTGAGGAAACTGAAAAAATGTTAACACAATTAAAATCTTATTCTGAGTCTCCAAGTGTAAAAATCATGATAGCTCCATCTTTCACCCAACTATACCAGTCTGTTCAATCTCTCAAATCAACAAATATATATGTAGCTGCACAAAATGTAGGTATAGCAGAATCTGGAGCCTATACAGGAGAAGTTTCCCCTAAAATGCTTAAAGGAATAGGTGTAAACACAGTTATTATAGGACACTCTGAAAGACGAAATATTTTTCGAGAGAACGACAACTTTTTGACAAAAAAAATAAAAATTGCAGTAGAATCAGACATTGAGGTTATTTTTTGTCTTGGTGAAAAATTAGAAGATAGAATATCAAATAATCATTTTGAAATTGTAGCACAGCAGCTTAAAAAAACTATTTTCAATCTTTCGAATAAAAGCATGATGAATATAAAATTGGCTTATGAACCTGTTTGGGCAATAGGTACCGGTAAAACTGCAACAGCAGCACAAGCTCAGGAAATGCATTTTTACATTAGAAAATTAATATCCTCGCATTTTAATTCCAAAATTGCCAATAATGTTTCAATCTTATATGGCGGAAGTGTCAAACCTGAAAATGCTAAAGAAATTTTCAGTGAACTTGATGTTGATGGAGGATTAATAGGAGGCGCATCCTTAAATGCAGAAGATTTCATGAAAATTGCAAATTCATTTTAAAATCTTTAAACATTGAATTAAAAAATGGTATACCACGTTTCTCATAATTTAAGGGATCAAGATTCACCGAAAATTAATCCAAAAGAACTCGAACAGGTTGATGTCTTAGAGGAAAAAGAACACCAGATAATATTATATAATGATGATGTAAACACATTTGAACATGTTATTGATTGTTTAGTTAAAATATGTGAACACCACTATCTTCAAGCTGAACAATGTGCATATATCGTTCATCATTCTGGAAAGTGTTCTGTTAAAACAGGTAGTTTAGATGAATTAATTCCCAAATGTAAAGCTCTTCTAGAGGAAGGTCTGAGTGCTGAAGTTGTTTAAGGTTTGATTTTTTTCTTTGCACAAAATAATCGTAATTTGCAAAACAAATTGGCTATGTATAAGAAATTTTACATGAGTAATATTCTGAGTCATTTTGATGATTAAAAAAAAAAATGAAAATGAAGTATAGAAATTTAATTATCACACTATTTATGATTGCGTCACTTAAAACAACAGCCCAAAAAAACATAGATACCACAATTTATCAGTTTAAAGTTGAAAATATTGAAGGAGAGGAATTTAATTTTGATTCTCTCCGAGGTAAAAAGATTATGATCGTAAACACCGCATCTAAATGCGGTCTTACTCCCCAGTATAAAAAATTACAATCACTTTTTGAAAGGTATAAGGGAAAAAATTTCGTTATTGTAGGTTTTCCTGCAAACAATTTTTTGTTTCAAGAGCCAGGCAGTAACAATGATATAGCTGATTTTTGTGAAAAAAACTATGGTGTTACATTTCCAATGATGAGTAAAATATCAGTTAAGGGTAAAAGTATGCATCCTATTTACCAATTCTTGACTGAACAAACAAAAAATGGAGTAATTAGCTCTAGAGTATCGTGGAATTTTCAAAAATATTTAATTAATGAAGACGGAAAATTGGCTAAAGTAATCTCGCCTAGGACTCAACCTGATGATCCTACAATTTTATCATGGATAGAAAATTAATTAAAAAAAAAGCAAATTTTAAAACTCAATGTGTTCATGCTGGTGAATTAGTTGATAAAGTCAATGGGGGCTCTATTTCACCACTTTATATGGCCACTTCATATAAATTTAGTGATGTTAAGATAAACAGATATCCCAGGTATTTTAATACACCAAATCAAAAAGGCCTTGCTGATAAAATAGCTGCGCTTGAAGGAGCAGAATCCTCTATTTTATTTAGTTCAGGTATGGCAGCAATAAGTACTTCTCTTTTATCATATTTAAAATCAGGAGACCATATCATTCTTCAAAATGACCTGTATGGTGGAACAAGGAATTTTATAAAAACAGAATTTCCCAAATTTGGAATTGAATTTACCTTTACATCTGGCATTTCTTCAAAAGACTTTGAAAAGGAAATAAGAAAAAATACTAAGGTTATATATATCGAAACTCCTAGTAATCCTAAACTTAAAATAATTGATTTAAAATCTGTAAGTGATTTAGCCAAAAACAATAAAATCTTAACGATTATCGATAACACTTTTGCTAGCCCAGTCAATCAAAATCCTATAGAGTTTGGGTTTGATATAGTAATTCATAGCGCTACAAAATATTTAGGTGGACATAGTGACATATCAGCTGGTACTATTGTTAGCTCTGAGAAAATTATTAAGAATATTTCTGGTAGTGCAAAAAATTTTGGTGGAAACTTGAGTGATTATACTGTTTGGCTACTTGAAAGAAGCTTAAAAACACTTTATTTACGAGTCAAAGAACAAAATAATAACGCATTACAGATTGCTAAGTTCCTTGAAAATGAAGCCTGGATAGATAAAGTTTATTATCCTGGTTTAACTTCACATCCCAACCATGAACTAGCAAAAAAACAGATGAAAGATTTTGGAGGCATGTTGTCTTTTGACTTATCACCAAAAATAAATTGCAAAAAATTCCTTTTAGGACTTGAGCTTATTAAGCCGACTATGAGTTTAGCTGGAATTGAGACTACTGCATTAAGTCCAAAACTTACCTCACATTCTTTACTAACAGACGAAGAACGAATTGAACAGGGAATAAATGATCAAATGGTGAGACTATCTGCTGGGATTGAAGATTATGAAGATTTAAAAGATGATATAATACAATCTATTAAAAAACAAATCTAATGAAAGTTGATATTTTAGCTTTTGGTGCACATCCAGATGATGTAGAGCTTGGATGCGGAGGGACAATAGCATTATCTATTGCTCAAGGTAAAACAGTTGCAATTGTAGATTTAACTCAAGGTGAATTGGGTACCAGGGGTGATGTTCAAACTAGGAAAAGTGAAACTAAAATAGCCTCAGATGTCCTTAAAATTTATAATCGAGAAAATCTAAAACTCAAAGACGGATTTTTTGAAAATAATTTGGAAAACCAGCTTGTTTTAATTGAAATAATTAGAAAATACCAACCAAATATTGTTTTATGTAATTCAAGAAGAGATAGGCATATTGATCATGGTAAAGCAAATCAGCTAGTTAACGACTCATGCTTTTTGAGCGGTTTAAATAAAATCGAAACGATTGATCAAAATGGAAAAAATCAGACATCATGGCGTCCACAACTTATTTTAGAGTATATACAGTGGAATGAAGTTAAACCAGATATAGTGATTAATATTACTGGATACTTGGATAAAAAAATTGAAGCAGTTAGAGCTTATAAAAGTCAATTATTTGATTCGAAAAATAACAAAAATAATACACCAATAAGTACTGAAAACTTTCTAAATAGCGTAAAGTATCGTGCGCAAAATCTTGGTAGATTAATTGGTACTGAAGCAGGTGAAGGTTTTACATCTAGACAGTTGTTAGCCATTAAAGAGTTGGATTCTCTAATTAAATAAATATGCCAAAGACTGTTAGATGGGGTGTTTTGGGCCTTGGGAATATAGCAAAAAAATTTGCAGATG
>CACMZR010000021.1 GCA_902618245.1 uncultured Bacteroidota bacterium
ATCCCAGAGCATTTTTGATTCCTCCAATTCGTCTTCTTCAGCAAAATCAGTAATTATGAGCGAAACATCATTTGTTAGGTCATCTACTTGAATTTTAAATTCAAAATAGTAGTCGTTATTTTCTTCCTCATCAGCTTGCCACTTAAAACGAACACGCTCGTTATTTTTTTTTTGAATTAGTTTTGCATTTTCTTCACTATCATCCCAAATAAAAGTAAAGCTTTCACCCCTAGAGTTCACATCATCAGCAAACCATTCTCCAAGACCAGATGGGGTTGATAAATATTGAAATAGCATTTGTCTTGAGGCATGAAAATCATATTCTATTGAAAAAAGTTCTTTAGTGGTCATGTATTAAATTTATAATCCCAATATATTGAAAATTCGATTAGAAGTACGTTTATTTTAAAATATTTTCAAAAGGTTGTAGGGAGAAGATTATGTTTTTATATTAGTTAACTAAAATGGCGAGATAGCTCAGGCGGTTAGAGCGTCGGATTCATAACCCGGAGGTCGGGAGTTCAAGTCTCCCTCTCGCTACTTTTTATGCACCAACTACAACTAAACTTTGTCTATTCTGATAATTAAAATTAATTAAGTATTTATTAGTCTTCAGATTCTGAAAACAAAATATTTTGTATAAACAAACTCAAAAATACAGTTGCCAATGCACCAATTAGATTAAGCCATAAAAAACCAATCTTATCCCAAGTAAATAATGAAATAACAAAAATTTCTGAAATAATTGCAGCCCAAAAGATAGCTTTTCCTTTAACACTAGTATTGAATATGCCAACCAGAAATATGCCCAAAATAGTTCCATAAAAAATTGAGCCGATAATATTAATTAATTGAATTAAATTCTCAAATAGATTTCCAAAGCATGCAAAAAGTATTGCCATTAGCCCCCAAAGAAGAGTAAATATTTTAGATGCTTTCAAATAAGTTTTCTCGGTTTTATTTTTGTAATTTCTTTTATATAAATCAATTGTACTAGTAGCTGCTAGAGCATTTAATTCTGATGCGGTGGAACTCATCGATGCTGACAGTATTACAGCAATTAATAGACCTATTAAACCAACAGGTAGATGAGATAAAATAAATGATATAAAAATATAATCCTTATCGTTAGTCTCTTGTTTCGGATCTGACTTACTTATAATATATCTTGCAATATCTCGTTGTTTTGATTCTTTTTTTCTTAAGGCATCAATTTCTTTGCTAGAACCATTATTTAGCAAAAGGTTTCTAATTTGTTTTTGGGTTTCTAAATTTTCAATTTCCAATTTTGAGAACTCTTCAATTTGTTCTGATTCTTTTACTGTCAAAATTGCTTTTGGATTAAAATTTAATGGAGCCGACTCAAATTGATAAAACACAAACACCATCACTCCTGTAAAAAGAATGAAAAACTGCATAGGAACCTTTAGAAAACCATTCATTATGAGCCCCATCTGACTTTCTCTTATAGACCTACCAGATAAATATCTTTGAACTTGTGATTGGTCCGTTCCGAAATAGGAAAGAGATAAAAATAAGCCCCCTGTTATCCCGCTCCAAAATGTATATCGGTTTTTTAGATTAATATTAAAATCTAAAAAATTTAGTTTTTCAGCTTTTCCAGCAATACTTATAGCGTCAAGAAATGAAATTTGATTTGGGAAATTAGTTATAATGAAATAGAATGCTAGAAACATTCCAGAAAAAATGATAAACATTTGAAGTTTTTGTGTCATATTTACAGCTCTTGTACCCCCAACCAAGGTATACAAGATTACTAATGAGCCCACAACTAAAGCAGTAATTCTTAAATCCCAATAAAGCACAACACTGAGAATGATGGCCGGTGCATAAATTGTAATTCCAGCTGCTAAACCTCTTTGCATTAAAAATAAACTAGCAGTTAGAGTTCTAACCCTTTTATCAAAACGATTTTCTAAAAATTCATAAGCAGTATATATTTTTAATCTGTGATATATTGGGATAAAAAACAAGCAAATTATAACCATTGCGAATGGTAAACCGAAGTAGAACTGTATAAAACCCATCCCATCATTAAATGCTTGACCTGGTGTTGATAAAAATGTAATAGCACTTGCTTGAGTTGCCATTACCGATAGGCCAACAGTCCACCATCGACTTTGATTTCCAGCTTTTAAATATTCATTTATATTCTTTGGATTTTTATTTTTCCAAATACCGTAAAAAACGATAAAAATTAGTGTACCTATGAGAACTGCCCAATCTAGAGTTTGCATTAATATTTGAAATTAACTGTAAGAAGATAAAATATAATGATGTAAACAATATTTGTAATAATTAATACGAAGTATATGTTTTTTTTCATTGCCCGTATGAAATAAGATTTAGAAAAAGGCGATAGGCACCAGGCACACCCGATGGAAGTTGACGAAAGAAACTTAATCCAGTAAAAATAAATTTACCTTTTCCGCAGTCGGCGACAAGTAGGCTTCCTTTTTTTTCTGACTCACCTTTATCATTCATAGAAAATAATGCTTCATATCTTTTATCCCAAGAATTTGCAAAATATAGACCACGCTCTTGAACCCAATCGTTAAAATCTATTTCTGTAATTTTATTTGGCTCTTTAAGTAGAATATGTTCTTTATTTAAAATAGTTACATGTGCGTTTTCATCAGTTACTCTTTCACGGGAAATATTAATTCGAAAAGGTGCTAGGATTGAGGAATCAAAATTTCGACTCGTGTTATATTGAATAATAACAGTCCCTCCTTGCATTGCAAAATCCCATAATATTTGATTTTTAAATGCTAAGTCATTATGAACATTAAATGCCCGTATACCTACAACTACTGTTGAATATTCTAAAAGTGACTCTAATTTTAATTTATCGACATCAAACTCCTTTACTTTAATTCCAACATTTTTTAAACTTTCTGATATTTTATCACCTGCACCTTTGATATATGCAATTTCTTTAATCTTAGTTTTTAAATCTATTTTTGAGACAATTGTTTTGTTTGGGCTTAAGAGAAATTGTTTTTGAATATGTGGATAGTTGATCTCTTCAAGTGACATTTTATATTCTTTATTTTCACTTTTAACAATTGACTTTAAAATCGTTCTGGAATTTCCTTTGGGTGGTATGACTGTAAAGATAAACTCTTTAGATGTACCAGACTTTTCAATATTTACTATTTGACTTTTTGGAGAAAATTCCCAATTTTTGGAACTTATTAATGAAACATCACCGGAGAAATTATTTACGTTTGAATTTACTGTCACAGTAATATTTTTCGGATTTTCATTTGAAAACAAAATAACATCGTTTTCAATTTTTGAAGTCACTCTAGGTAGAATTTGGAAATCTTGCACGACTTCACCAATAACTCTATCTGTTTTCCGATAGGTTAGAGGTATTTCAATTGGAATTTGAACTTCTTGGATTTTGAAATTAAAATATATTTTGATTGGATTAGGCGTTTCAGCTAGACCTATTAGATTTTTATTTTTCACCTTATAATTTCCTAAATTTTTTTCCTCTAACAACCAATACGGGGTTGTTACAGCATCTGTAATTAATAAGTTTTTGTTTACATTCCAAACCTTATTGTTTGATAGTTTTTTTGACACATCAATATTTAAGGCTCCATCAACGTCAACAAGTTCTATTTCGAAGTTACTGGAATTTGAAGCAATAAGTTCAGTTGATATTTTGGTTTTATCGACTCCTGATTCTACGCTAGAATTAAATTGTAACCTTAGTCCTAAGCAGCCTTTAATTATATCCCTAACTTCTTTTAATTTAATTTTTTTCCAATGGTTATTTTTAATTTTACTAATTTCTTTATACAAATTTGCAAGTAATAAAACAGAATTACTAGGCTCTTCAAAATCAAAATCAGCAATAATTTGATTTATAAGTTTTTCAATCTTTTTTCCATCTCTGATCCGACTCCATTTTGTATCTATTTGATCAAAAGGATTAGAATTTAAAAGATTATCTCCATTAATTAACTCTAGGTACTCTACTTGTTTTCCTACACTTGGTGAATTACCGAACCCCTGCGATTTATGTTGACTTCTACTCAGAGCAGCAACTTCTTCATTGGTTTGTCCTGCTAAAAAATCAATTGGATTGCTATCAATTGGAATAAATTTACTTTTATCAACTCTTCTAAATTGTTCCTTTCCTCCATATGCCCACCAAGATGTATTATAAAATTGACGTTTTGGTTTCCAAATGTCGACTTTAGATAATTGACCTGGAAAAGCTGATGGATCACTTGCAAGCTGAAAAGCTTTTTTACTTAATATTGCTGAACTTGTATGGTGTCCATGTGTAGTTCCCGGTGTTCGATGATCAAAACGATTGATTATGATATCTGGTTTAAATGATCTTATTAAATAAACAATTTGTGCTAAGATTTCTTCTTTGTTCCAAATTGAGAGAGTTTCATCTGGATGTTTTGAGAATCCAAAATCATTTGCAGTTGTAAAATACTGAATTCCTCCATCAATTCTTCTAGCCTCTAAAAGTTCTTGTGTGCGAATAAGACCTAGGGCTTCTCCAAGTTCTGTACCAATTAAATTTTGTCCTCCATCACCACGAGTTAAAGATAAATATGCTGTTCTAGAATAATAATGATTTGAAAAAAGAGAAATTAATCGTGTATTTTCATCGTCAGGGTGAGCAGCAATATAGAGTACTGATGAAAGAGTTTTTAGTTTTTTTAGTTTTTTATAAATTTCCGCGCTGTCTTGACATAGTAAAATGGAATAATTTAGCAGAAAGATGAAAAGTAGTCTTTTTTTCATGTGATTTTTTATTTTAATCCCAATGAATCACGAAAATTCTCCTCCCCGAGATTATTCAATTTCCAATAAGGAAGCTTAACAGTTTTTATAACTTTTGCCTTTGTCACTTGCTCTGGAAATCTTAAATCATACTCAGCCCACTCAATTATCACATAGGGCCTTACATTTTTAAAACTTATAGAATGTTTTCTTTGAAGTTCAGGATAAATAATTAAATATGTGTTAATTCCTTCTTTTTGAATAATTGAAGCTTCTGCTTCATAAAACTTGATTTTTTTATGATTAAGCTGTAAATATTCAATGGAAGGTAGAATCAAAATCTTTCCTTTAGGAAGAAGTTCTGGCTGTGTTCGTATTAATGTCCAAATTTCATCTTCAGTTAAGTTGTCTTTTAAGTTTATATTTTGGTCTGCCTCATCTTCAAAGTATGAGTGACTCGAAATTTTTAGATTTCCTCTACGGTTTAGCTGGGTATATGATTGACCACACCATTCCTGAATTGATGATGTTATCTTAACCAATGGCTTTTTTTTCTCAAGACGAGAAAAAATACTAGTCATTATAGAGTAGGGGTAAATACCCGTCAAAAAGTTTTTAGTTCGATTTAATTTCAAAATATTTAGGGTTGATGAAGATTCCTTGTTTGCTTTGACTTGTTTATTGGGTAAAAAGTCTTCGGTTACATAGATCAAAACTGAGCTTCCCTTTCTGTTTTGGCCGTATCGATATTGATTTAATTCATAACTAGTTATTTCTGCAGTTCCATCAAACCAATAATTTTTAAATTCTTGATCTAAGAAAATATTTTGATCAATTGATTTTTCCAACCCTAATCGATTACAATTGATAACTAAAATAGAGCATAAAAGAATTATTTTTTTCATTTAATTAAGATATTGGGAATTTTATAAAATCATTTGATTCTGGTTTACAATTTCATTTATTTTTTCAAATACCTGAGCGACAGGTAATCCTATAACATTTGTAAAACTACCTTCGATATGGATAATATTAATTGTACCAAAAGAATCTTGAATGCCATAGCCGCCTGCTTTATCAAATGGTAATCCAGATTTAATGTATTTTTCAATTTCCAAATTTGATATTTTTCTAAATGTAACTTTAGAAACTTCATGAATTATTTCTAGTTTCTGTTTTTGCAAAAAGCCCACAGCTGTTATAACCTCGTGTGTACTATTAGATAATCTTATTAGCATATCTTTTGCTTCAGACACATTCTTTGGTTTACCCATAAACTTATTTTCGTGCCAAACAATAGTATCAGCTGTAATAATTATTTGCTTTTCATTTACAATATCTAAAAAAGGAACTGTTTTTTTTCTAGTGATATGACTAGCAATTTCAACACCATTAAGTCCGTTCGGAAAATCTTCATTAACGGGAATCACTTTATTTTTAAAATCTAAACCCATTTCATTAAAAAATGCTTTTCTCCTTGGAGATCCTGAGGCTAAAATAATTTCATATCCATTAAGACTAATCATGTTTCGTGTTTCAAACATCTTACGTTCTTACCATTTTTCTTGAACTCTAAGAACTTGTTCTATAATTTCCCGTACACAACCCTCACCTCCTTTTTTATGCGAAACATAATCTACAACTGATTTTACATCTGTTACAGCATCTGATGGGCAGCAGCTAACTCCTACTTTTTTTATTAAGGGTATATCTGGAATGTCATCACCTATATATAATATTTCATCTGATTTAATTTTATGATTATTAACTAGCTCTTCGTAAGCTGCAGATTTTTCGTGAGCGCCTAGATAAATATCTTTTACTCCTAAAGCCTGAAAACGATTACGAATGCCTTCATTCGTACCACCAGAAATAATAGCGATTTTAAAACCTTTCATCATTGCATATTTTATAGCATAACCATCTTTTGTATCTAATGCCCTATACATTTCACCTTCAGTAGTAACTAGAACTTTACCATCTGTAAGAACTCCATCTACATCGAATATAAATGTTTTGATTTTGAATAATTTTGACTTATAATTTTTTTCCATTATTTCTTTGGATTTCTTTAGTTAACAATTTGTAGATAGATCTAAGATGAGGCTTTTTTAATAATTTGAGATGTTCCTTTATAGTTTTTTTATCATCCCTTACTGCTGGTCCTGTTTGAGCATCTATAGGGCTTAGCTGATCTAATTTACTAACTGTTTCAAATAATAAGGGTTTTAAAAGCTCAAAAGAGAGTCCTTTTTCAATACATAGCAACTCTGCTTGAGCGTATAAATAATTAGGAAAATTATTAACTAAAACAGCTGCCAAATGCAGTTGTCTTCTTTGATCAGAATTGATATGCAAACAATTAGCACCAAATAAATTTACAAGCCTTTCTAACATTACATAATCATTTTTTGTTCTAGACTCAAGACCTATGGAAATAGATGAAAAATCAATATTTCTTCCTTTACTGAAAGTTTGAATAGGATAAAAAACTCCTCTGCGGCTTTGTTTTATTTTATTTATTGAGATACAACCTGAGGTATGAACGACAAAAGAATTTTTAGGAAGAATATTTGACACCTTCTCAATAGCATTATCTGAAACTGCAATAATGTAAAGATCAGTTTGTTTTAGTTTTTTAGCATCATTGGTTATTGTGATACCCTCATTAGTCTTATTTTTTTTTGATGAGCGGATATACCATTCTACAAATTGAATTTCTTCAATACAGGTAAGTTTAGCATATAGTTGCGTACCTAATCTTCCTGCACCAACAAGAGTTACTTTCATATAGTATGCAAAAATACAAAAACGCAAGTTTCATTTTGTTTAAAAGAGCAAGATGTGTTTATAAAATTTTTTAATACAAAAGCAAGTAATAATTTGCTATTCAAGTGTATATTTGCAATCTGAATGATGATGATGTAAATGATTAAAGGCAGGATTTTAGACTTTCTATTTTCTAATCGACTTACTGCTCTCCTTTTCATACTATACCCTTCAGCCATGGCTGTTGGTACTTTTATTGAAAGTTGGTATAGTACAGATACTGCCAAAATTTGGATTTACAATGCTTGGTGGTTCGAGTTTTTAATGCTCCTCATGGGTATCAATTTTATTGGTAATATTTTTAAATACAGATTACTTAGAAAGGAAAAATGGGCAGTTCTATTGCTCCATATTTCATTTCTGATGATACTAACTGGTGCCTTTATTACTAGATATATTGGATATGAGGGTGTTATGCCAATTAGAGAGGGTGCAACAGAAAATGAAATTCTTTCTGAGAAAACTTACCTTACTGTTTTAATAGATGGTGAAATCAATGGAACACTTCGCAGAAAAAAAATGGAAGATGATTTGCTACTATCAGAACATGTTAATAATCAGTTTGAGTGGTCAAACGATTTTAATGGTCAGCCATTTCAAATTAAATATGTTGACTATATCGAAAATGCTACTGAGGGCCTAGTTTTAGATGATAAAGGAAATAGATATCTTAAAATTGTCGAGGCCGGTGATGGTACACGACATGATCATTATATAAAAGAAGGTGAAATAGCAAATATTCATAACATTCTATTTACACTAAATAGCTATCAAAGTGGGGCTATAAACATTACTCTTAAAGATGGATTATATTCAATTAACTCACCTTTTTCAGGAGAGTTTATAAGAATGTCAGATCAATTTCGTGGAAATTTGAAATCTGACATTGAGACCCCTTTGCAATTTCGCTCTCTTTACTCAATTCCAAACTTTCAATTTGTAATACCTGAACCTGCTCTTCGTGGCAAACTTGATATTGTAAAAGCCGACACTCAGGGAGAATCAATTCAGAACGCACTTCGTCTGGAATTACAATCTAATGGGGAAAGCCAGTCTATTACATTGTTAGGTGGAAAAGGAATTACAAACAACCCTAAGAAAGCTTCTGTTGGAGGGCTTGATTTTTATTTAAAATTTGGTTCTCTACCGATTAAACTCCCGTTTGCATTAAAACTATATGATTTTATCGCAGAAAAGTATCCTGGGACTGAAAAGAGTTACTCTTCATTTATGAGTAAAGTCAGAGTTGAAGATACAGAATCCTTCGACTATGATATTTATATGAATCATGTACTAGATCACAAAGGCTATCGGTTTTTCCAAGCATCATTTAATCCTGATGAAAAGGGAACTATTCTATCTGTAAATCATGATTGGTGGGGAACATACATTACCTATTTTGGCTATATCTTTCTTTATTTAAGTATGATAGGTATTTTTTTTGTTGGAAAAACTCGTTTTCAAGACCTCTCAAAAGCTTTAGACAAAATAAAAAAGAAAAAGAGTGCTTTGACTACTTTGACTGTTTTGTTAATAATGCAATCTTTTCAGCTTCAATCTCAAAACTTAGAGAATTTTGAAAAGAATGCCTTTCTTTTTGATTCGATTATAAAAGCTGATGCATTTTCTACAGAACATTCAAATAAATTTGGTCAATTAGTAATTCAAGATACAGGAGGAAGAATGAAACCAGCAAACACCTTTTCTTCTGAATTATTGAGAAAAGTGAGTAAAAAAGACAATTATAATGGTTTAAACTCTGACCAGGTCTTACTTTCAATTATGAATAACCCTACAATATGGTATAATGTGCCCCTAATCTACCTAAAAAGGGGAAATGACAGCATAAGAAAGATCATAGGTCTAAATACAGACATCAAATATGCTCCTTTACTTTCATTTTTTGATAAAAAAGGTAATTACAAATTGGCGTTACCTTTAGAACAGGCATACAGAGCTTCTGTTCCAAATCAGTTTCAAAAAGACTTTATCGAATTAGATCGCAGAGTAAATCTATTATATTCAGCTCTCGAGGGCAAAGTAATGAGAATTTTTCCAATACCGGATGATGTCAATAATAAATGGGTCTCTTACCCAGAATTATCAGATTCAAATTTTAGTGGAAAAGACTCATTATATGTCCGTAATATCTTACCCCTTTATTTTCAATCTTTACGGTTAGCACAAAAGGATAATGATTACGATCAAGCTGATAATTTATTGGAAAGTATATCAGGATTTCAAAAAAGATTTGGTAGTTCTATATTACCCTCTAAGGATAAAATAAAATCAGAAATACTATACAATAAATATGATATTTTCAAAAAGCTTTTTAGTTGGTATATATATGCGGGTACTTTATTTTTTATCGTCTTAATTATTCAGATTTT
>CACMZR010000022.1 GCA_902618245.1 uncultured Bacteroidota bacterium
TTTATATCAATTGAGGGAAATATTGGTGTTGGAAAGACAACTCTAGCTAAAATGATATCAAAAAATTACAAAGTTAAATTTTATTCAGAGGATTATAATTCTAACCCACATTTAGAAAATTTTTACAAAGATCCACTTAAGCACGCATTAAGAACAGAATCATATTTTTTGAATAATCGTTTTGAAAATGATAAAATTTTTTGGCAACAAAATAATGACAAAGTTGTAGCAGATTTTTGCTTTTTTAAATGTCTTGTTTTTGCTAAACAAAATCTTAAAAAAAATGATTATAATACTTTTAAAAAAGATTTTGACCAGAAGATGGATAAGATTAAAATTCCTAGTTTGGTAATTTTCCTTACTAAAAATTTTAGGGAGTTAGAGCAGCAAATCAAAAAAAGAGACAGATCTTTCGAAAGGGAAATAAAGCTTACTTATCTTAAGAAGTTAGAGAAAGGATATCACTTAATTATCAATAATTTTGAGTTTCCAATTTTAGAATATTCATTAGATAATATAGATTTTAATAAAAATGAATTTGAGTTTGAAAAATTTTTAAGAGCAATTTTTAGGGCCTCATTTTAATATAAAAATGCCAAACAATAATCCCGGCAGCTACACTTATATTAAGTGAATGTTTGGTTCCAAATTGAGGAATTTCTATAGCTTTATTGCAATAATCAACAACTTGTTGATCAACTCCTTTAACTTCGTTACCCAAAACAAAGCAATACGATTTTTTAGGAATTGGTTTGAAATTCTGTAGTTGTGTCGCATTTTCGGTTTGTTCAACTGCCCAAACTGATTTACCTTCACCAGTAAGTTTTTTAACAGCCTGAATTGTAGAACTATAGTATTCCCATGAAACACTTTCAGTAGAACCCAAAGCAGTTTTATGAATGTCTTTATGCGGAGGGCAAGCAGTAATACCGCAGAGTATAATCTTTTCAATTAGAAATGCATCAGAAATACGAAATATTGATCCAACATTGTTTAAACTTCTGACATTGTCTAAAATTAAAATTAATGGGGTTTTTTCTGAGGTTTTAAAATCTTTTATAGATTTTCGAACTAGTTCTTCATTTTTTAGTTTACGCATAGATGGTATTATTAGCAAAAATACACAGTCTAAGTTTTATGTTCTTATTTTAAGCCTCCGTTTTTGGAAAAAATTATAAATTTCAAGTATAAATTTTAACAAAATTTTTGTGGCAAAGCAAGTAAAAGAAACTCCACTTATGAAACAGTATAACAGGATAAAATCGAAGTATCCTGATGCACTATTATTGTTTCGTGTGGGAGATTTTTATGAGACTTTTGGTGACGACGCTATAAAGGCATCTAAAATACTTGGTATTATTTTAACTAAGAGAGGTGCAGGTAGTTCTAGTGAAACTGAACTGGCTGGATTTCCTCATCATTCAATAAATAGTTATTTACCAAAACTTGTAAAAGAGGGCTGTCGTGTGGCAATATGCGATCAACTTGAAAATCCCAAACTAACTAAAAAAATTGTTAAAAGAGGAGTTACTGAATTAGTTACTCCTGGGGTATTGATTAACGAAGATGTTTTGGACCAAAAGAAAAATAACTATCTAGCCGCAGTTTATTTTGATAAAAAATTTGGTATATCATTTTTAGATATTTCAACGGGAGATTTTTTGGTAACTGATGGAAATAAAAATGAAATTGAACAATTACTTCAGAATTATATTCCAAGTGAAGTATTAGTTCCAAAGCCTATGAAAAAATTTTTTAATGAGCAATTCGGTTTACAATATCCATGTTTTTATATGGAAGATTGGGCTTTTGAGAGAAGTACAGCAAGACAAAAGTTAACATCACATTTTCAAACAACATCCCTTGAAGGATTTGGTATTGAAAAGGATAACGAAGGAATAAGTGCTGCTGGTGCTGTAATGCACTATCTATCAGAAACTCAGAATGATAAATTACAACACATTAATCGAATCACTCCAATTAATAAAGGTGATTATGTTCATCTAGATAAATTTACCCAGCAAAACTTAGAACTTTTTTCTCCCAATCATCTTGAAGGAGCTTCCCTAATAGATGTAATAGACAATACCCAAACTGCAATGGGAGCTCGATTGTTGAGAAAGTGGATTACATTTCCATTAAAAGAATTAAATCTGATTGAGCTAAGACAAAATATTGTTGAAGAGTATTTAAATAACGAAATTGATTTAGAATATGTTCAAAATTCGCTTAAACAAATAATTGATATTGAAAGAGTAATTTCAAAGATAGCAACTGAAAAGATTTCCCCACGGGCACTTAATCAACTATCAAATTCGCTAGAAATAGTTGAAAAAATAAAAATTAAAATAAAAGAAGGAAAAACAAAAATTTTGAAAAAAAAGTTTCAAAATTTACCTAGTTTGGATAATCTAATAGCTTCACTTAAATCAAGACTTCATCCTGATGCACCAGTTTTAGTTTCAAAGGGTAATGTAATTGCAGATGGTTTTTCTGAACAATTAGACTCTTTAAGGAGTTTGAAAAACAAGTCTCAATCTCATTTAAACAACATGCTTGAAAGGGAAACAGATCGTACTCAAATTCCATCTCTCAAAATAGCATTCAACAATGTTTTCGGATATTATATTGAAGTTAGAAATACTCATAAGGACAAGGTACCGAATGAATGGGTCAGAAAACAAACTTTGGTTAATGCTGAGCGATACATTACAGAGGAACTTAAAATTTTTGAATCAGAAATTTTGAATGCTGGTGAGCGTATTCTATTATTGGAACAAAATCTTTTTTTAGACTTATTAAAACTTTTACAAGGCGAATTAGAAATTATTAAAGAAAATGCGTCAGCAATAGCACTTTGCGATGTTCTTAGCAATTTTGCAAAAACAGCTAAAAAGAATAATTATTCTAAGCCGAATATGGTTGATCACAATGCCATAGACGTAAAAGGGGGGCGTCATCCTGTAATTGAAAAACAACTTCCAATAGGAACACCGTATATATCAAACGATCTAAAGCTAGATCGCGAAAATCAACAAATAATGATGATAACAGGCCCTAACATGTCTGGTAAATCAGCTTTTCTTCGACAAACAGCTTTAATATCATTGCTTGCCCAAATTGGAAGTTTTGTTCCTGCAACTAAGGCTACTTTAGGTATTGTAGATAGAATTTTTACTAGAGTTGGGGCAAGTGATAATATCTCTATGGGAGCATCTACATTTATGGTTGAAATGAATGAAACATCATCTATTCTAAATAACATTTCAAAAGACAGCTTAGTACTTTTGGATGAGATAGGCAGGGGTACAAGCACATATGACGGAATTTCGATTGCTTGGGCTATTGCTGAATATCTTCATGAGCATCCTTTTAGACCAAAAGTTTTATTTGCTACTCATTATCATGAATTAAACGACATGGCTCAATCTTATGAAAGGATTAAAAATTTTAATGTTTCAATAAAAGAGACGAAAGAAGATGTTTTATTTTTAAGGAAGCTTATTCCAGGAGGTAGCGCTCACAGTTTTGGAATTCATGTAGCAAAAATGGCAGGTATGCCAAAACATGTTCTAACAGTTGCTAAAGCAAAACTCAAAGTTCTCGAAAAATTACACTCTTTAGAAAATAAAAATGTGAAAACAAAAGAAAATACAGACTTACAATTGACTTTTTTCAATTTAGATGACCCATTACTTGAGGAGATTAGAGAAGAGATTTATAAAATAGACATCGATAATTTGACTCCTGTAGAGGCATTAATGCAATTGAGTCAAATTAAAAGAAAATTGTCAAAAAAATAGAGGTAGGCTCAATCACCTCTTTCAATTAAAAGATCTTTTCCAATTATCATTTTTTGTTTGTGTTCTGAAACTATTCGATTAATTTTTTTAATTACATCTGGATATTCTTTTGAAATATCATATTTCTCGGAAGCATCTTTGTTTAAGTTATAGAGTAAAGGTGGATTATGAATTTTTTTTCCTCCATAGAGACCATATTCACCTTGAGTTATATAATGGGCTTTATATTCACCAAGTCTGACAGCATATAATTCATTTCCTCTGTAATAAAAAATGTGGTTCCTAGAAGTCGGTTTATTTTCAAAAAGTCTTGGTCCTAAATCATAACTATCTAATTGGCGATCTTCAGGAATAGGAACCCCGGCAATCTTACTAAATGTTGTCAATAAGTCCATTGTTGAGCCAATTTGATTTATAATTCCAGGTGAAATTATTCCGGGCAACCAGAATATTGTTGGTACTCTCATTCCACCTTCCCAAGTTGTCCCTTTTCCAGCGCGTAGAGGACCAGCACTACCCCCATTATCCTTATATGCGGTCCATGGTCCATTATCGGATGTAAAAACAACTAGTGTGTTTTTATCAAGCCCTTCATTTTTTAAAGTTTTTAATATTTCACCAATTCCATAATCAATTTCTTCAATTACATCCCCGTAGAGCCCTCTGGAACTTTTACCTAAGGCTTCTTTTGATGCAAAAAGTGGAATATGTGGTAAATTATGGGCTAGATATATAAAAAAAGATTTGTCACTGTTTTCTTTTATAAATTTAATTGTCTCTTTAGAATAGCGGCGAGTAATATTATTTTGGTTGGCAGGCCGTTCAATCACTTTTTCATTTTGAATTAAAGGCACTTGAAAGTTTTCAATAATATAATTTTCAGGGTTACTCATAAAATTGTAGTAGCCACCCTTTTTTCTCATTATATCTTTCGGTATATCCATATCATTTGAATATGGAATACCATAATAATAATCAAACCCGTGCTTAAGGGGTAAATGTTCTTTTTTATGACCCAAATGCCATTTTCCAATACAGGCAGTTCTGTATTTAACTTTTTTTAATTGTTCTGCTATTGTGATTTCATAATCTGGAAAACCATTCTTTGAGTCTGGAAACAAAACCCTTGCTTTACTACTTGTCATTCCACTTCTTAAAGCCAATCGCCCAGTAAGAAGTGCAGCTCTACTAGGAGTACACACGCTTGACCCAGCGTAGAATTGTGTCCACTTTTGACCCTCAGATACCATTTTATCAAGATTGGGTGTATTTATTGTTGGATTCCCAAATGAACTTAAATCACCATAACCTAGATCATCAGCAAATATTACAATAAAGTTTAAGGGTTTATCAATATTTTGCGCAAATAGATTATTTGATAAAAAAAATAAAATAAAAATTAGAGTTGATCTAAAAATTAACATGTATCCTTTTGATTTATTTGATAAACAATTTAAAATTAAATTCGATTATTTGGTTTAAAAAGTATCTTAATATTTAGAAAAGAATAAAATTATTTTACATTTACACACCAAAATGCGAAAGTAGCTCAGGGGTAGAGCATCACCTTGCCAAGGTGAGGGTCGCGGGTTCAAATCCCGTCTTTCGCTCTTTTGTTCGCTCGGATGGTGGAATTGGTAGACACGTTGGACTTAAAATCCAATGACCATTGCGGTCGTGCGGGTTCAAGTCCCGCTCCGAGTACATTTGAAATCCGTAACCATTTTTAAATGTGTTACGGATTTTTTTATTTATTGATAAATGTTTTTTTTAAAAAAGAATATGAATTAAAGATGTTTTATCCTTTTTTTATATTTTTTGTATAGACTTTCGTTATCAAAACCATCAATATTCTGACTAAAATATATTGGCAATTTTATCCCTTGATTGTGTGCTTTTTTAATTGATTCAGAAGCAATTAAATTAACAATAAAACAACCTCCGATTGTTGAAGCAGCGCCAGTTACATCATTTCCTATATTTAATAATCCATCACCAGGCGGTACACAGTTATCAATTACAAGATCTGCTATCTCATAAAGTTTTTTTTGCCCTTTGATTCGAGTTGGATATTTTTTTGATTGTTCTATTGATGTTATAGCAATCACTTTATTTCCATTTTTCACTGCTAGCTGAGCCATTTCAATTGGAAGTGCATTACGTCCTGAATTAGATATTACTATGAACATATCCTTTTTTGAAATTTTGTGTTGATCCCAAATTATTTCTGCTAGTCCACTAATTCTTTCAATACTACCACTTCTTCTTGCACCTTCAGAAGTCATAACAATTGAATCTAACATTGCATTAATATTTCCAAGACCACCAGCTCTAACAAATAGCTCAAGTCCTATCATATGTGAGTGTCCTGTTCCAAAAGTATGAATTAGGTCATCATTTATAACAGCATCAGTAAAACAACCGATTACTTTTGGAAGAATATTTTTATTTTTTCTAATTATTTTATCAAAGAGTTCTATTGTTGCTGTATGATATTCGTACATATTAAAATTTTAGATAAATTTAAAAAGCTTTTAATTGTAAAATGGAAAAATTTTTTAATCTCTTTCAATAAAAAGATATAGTTGATATAAATAAAATTTAATTAAGAAAATGAGAAAATTAATTGTCTTTTTTTTACTTGTCTCATGTAAAACACCAGAAAATGAGTGGGTATCATTAATAAAAAATAATTCTCTTGATGATTGGCACATTTTTCAAGACAATGGATCAAAAACAGGATGGTATGTAGAAAATGAAATACTAATTTTCGATAAAATATCTGGTCTTGAGTCTGGTGAAGATGATTCTAGTCTTCTATCAAACAAAACTTATACTAGTTTTGAAATTACATTTGATTGGAAAATTGAAGAAGGTGGTAATAGTGGATTTATGTGGGGAGTTTCAGACAAAAAAGAGTATAAATATCCTTATCAAACAGGACCTGAGATACAAATTATTGATCCTTCTGTTTATGAAAAACCTCAAGACGTTTTAGGCGGAGATATTGAATTAAATAATGTCTTAACAGATCTAGAAGAAAAAAAGCACTTTTTAGGATCTGTATATGACTTGTTTTCACCAGTGAGTAATTTTAGTTATAATCCTGTCGGTGAATGGAACAACTATTTTATAAGAATTGATCAAGAAAACAATTTGGGATCAGTAAAATTAAATGGGATTATAATAAATGAATTTCCACTAAAAGGTCCAGAGTGGAATTCTGCTCTATCCAAAAGTAAATTCAATAATTCAAATGAATATCCATATTTAGGTGATAAAAGGTGGTATGACTTTGGAAAATTTTCAGAGGGTTTTATTTGCTTTCAGGATCATCCAGGAAAAGCATATTTTAAGAACATAAAGATCAGAGAATTAAGATAAATTATAAATTAAAATTTACATCTTGGAATTATTGTTCCATGTGGGTCTATATTCTTGTCTCCTAATATTTTCTGCATTCTTTTAAAGAACTTTGCGTTTTTTATATGTTCAATCTCTTCTGCTATTTCGTGAACTTCGTCCAGTTTAAATTGCATTTTTTCGTATAAATAAAGTTCAATTAACCTATGTTTTGATATAACTTCAACAGCTGTCTTTTTCCCATTATTTGTCAATAATATTGGCTTGTATGGCTGAGTATCAACAAGTTTCATTAACATTAACTTTTTGATCATATTCGATACTGTCGATTTACTTACTTTAAAATGATTAGCTA
>CACMZR010000023.1 GCA_902618245.1 uncultured Bacteroidota bacterium
TTTATGATTACAATGGATCTGCATGGGTGCAGGTTGGAGCAGATATTGATGGAGAAGGCGCAGGTGATGCGAGCGGATTTTCGGTCTCGATATCTTCTGATGGCACCAGAATAGCTGTTGGAGCACCCAGTAATAATGATGCTGCTTCTGATGCTGGTCATGTAAGAGTTTACTCACTTCCTGGAGAAGTCTATAAGTACACTTGGGATGTAGATAGTGGTAGCACTCCTCCTTCTGGGATCTACTATGCAACAGTTTCAGGTACTGCCGCTGCTACAGGAGGTGCTTATTCAGGAACACAAAGCCTCACCTTTACTTTAGATACAACAGCACCTACAGTTACTCTTACCGATACAGATAGTGATAATGTGGTTAATGTTTCTCAGGTAGTCACCATTACTGCTGGTTTCTCAAAAGCAATGACCCCAACTCCAACAATCTCCATCACAGGAATTGTTACCAATGTAATTATGGGATTAGTGGATTACTCAGTCTCAAGTCCCGTAGTATTTTCTGTTACGGTGGCTAACTCAGGGGGTAATAAATATTTTATTGACGGTCAAAGACAGTTATCATTAGTTCTTGTCCCTGGACAGACCTATAGGTTTGATCAATCGGATTCATCAAATGCAGGTCACCCAATAAGGTTTTCTACCACAAGTGATGGAACGCACAATTCTGGAAGTGCCTACACAACAAATGTTACAGCAGTAGGTACCCCTGGACAAATTGGTGCATATACACTAATTACAATTCCAAGTAATGGACCCAGTAAACTCTATTATTACTGTGCCAATCATTCTTCGATGGGCGGAGATGTTACTAAAGGGATTGGTTACTTCTACAGGTGGGATACTTCTTCAGGAACTCTTACCACTGGAAATTATGCAGCCACTGTCAGTGGAACAGACCTTATTGGTAACCCTTATGTTGCAGGCACTCAAAGTATCACCTTTACAGTAGATACCACCTCTCCTACACTTACTATAACTACACCTTCAGGACCTAAGGTTTCTAATTCCTCACTTGTAGTTACCTTAACCTATGATGAAGCTGTAACAGGATTAACAACCAATACAGCACAGTTCTCAGAAGCAATTAATATAGCGAGTCTACAACTACTCAATGCATCAAATGATGGGAGAACCTATACAGTAAGGATAACCCCACAGGCAGAGGGACTGGTTAAACTTACCCATGCACCTGGCAGCCCCCCAGTAAAAGACCTAGCAGGAAACAGTATTGCCTCTACAGTATCCTGTAGCTTTACCTATGACACTTCGTCTCCTGAAGTTTTATTAGTTTCGGATATTACAAGCCCTACACTTGGAACTAGCAATGTTGTTTCTATTTCAGCTTATTTTTCAGAAACAGTTTCTCCAACACCTACACTATCCATTTCCGGATTAGTTACTAATACGGTGATGAGTAAATTTTCAAGTATACCAGTAAATCAAATTGGCCAGTCGCTTGATGGGGATGCGGCAGGTGATTGGCTAGGATTTTATTCACAGACAAGTGATAGTGGTAACCGAATTATTGTAGGTGGAATGAGAGGGAATGGTACTGCTGGATATGCAAGAATATATGAGTGGAATGGCAAACAGTGGGTGCAATTAGGTAACGATATAAATGGTGCATCAGGAGATGGATATGGTAGAACGGTAGCCATTAGTGGTGATGGTAATGTAGTGGCTGTGGGTGGAACTGGAGGTACAGCAAATAGTTACAGAGGAAAATATGGAGTTTACACATTAGTTGGAAATACTTGGACCATAAGAAATGGTTTTATCTATGGTGAAGCGGCAAATGATCTCCAGGCGATTGGATCTTCAATAGCTCTTAATCATGATGGCTCCATAGTAGCTTTTGGTGCGGGTAAAAATAAGGGGGGAAGCGCTTCATCCAACAGAGGTCATATAAGGGTATTTAGATGGGATGGAAATAATCTAAATCAAATGGGAAGTGACATAGATGGAGAAGGAACAAATGGAAAATTAGGTGAAGGAAGTTCTGCAGTTGATTTATCTAAAGACGGATTGCGCTTAGTTGCAGGTGCTCCTACTTATATCAGCAACAATGGTGTTGTAAAGATTTATGACTGGAATGGCTCAAATGCATGGGTCAAATCTGCAGATATTTTTGATCCAGTAGATAGTTCAGGTAGCACAATTGGTAGATCCGTTTCTATCACAGAAGATGGACAAACTATCTTAGTTGGAGCTACTTTAGGAAACAGTACAGGTCATGTTCTTCTTTTTGAGAATGAGATTATTTCTGGTGTTTCAACTTGGACTCATAAGGCAACCATAGCTGGGGATGCTGCAAATGATGGTTTCGGTTATTCTAGTGCAATTAGTGGAAATGGAAGTAAAATTCTCATTGGAGCTATTGATGCAACTGGTGGTGCTAATGCTAGAGGATATTATAAGTTATTTAGCTGGGATGGTAATATAGCAACACAAATAGGATCAAAAGTTAGTGGAGAAAGTGCAACTGACTTCTTGGGGACCCATGTCCATTTAGGAAGAAATGGCATTGGGATTATTGGTGCTCCTTATCAAAATGGACAAGCGGGAAGAGTTAAAGTTATTGGCGTTGACCGTTATGAATATTCTTGGGATATTGACAGCCCATCTATTCCTTCTGATGGTAATTATTACGCTACCGTTGCAGGAGCTGACCTAGCAGGTAATCCTTATGCAGGAACAGAAAGTATCACCTTTACTTTAGATACTACAGCACCTACGGTTACTTTAACTGATACCGATAGTGACAATTTAGTTTCTATTTCTGAAGTAGTAACTATTACTGCTGGCTTCTCTGAAGCCATGACTGCTACTCCTACAATCTCCATCACGGGAATTGTGACTAGTGTAATTATGACTCCTGTATCAGGCACGAATTCTTATACTTACACTTGGGATACTTCTTCAGGTACTCTTTCTGATGGGGCCTACTTTGCTACAGTAAGTGGAACAGACCTTATCGGTAACCCCTACGTAGCAGGAACTCAAAGTATAACCTTTAGGGTAGATTCTTCTACTCCTACAGTGACACTTACAACCAGTGACCCAGATAATACTATACAGCCAGGCCAAAATATAACAGTAACCGTAACCTTTAATGAACCGATGGCATCAGGTCCGAGAATAACCATTGGTTCTGCAGTTAATAATGCAGCCCTTACAGCAACAAATAGCACCACATTTACATACTCTTGGAGTACTTCAGGAATCTCTGCTGGAAGTTATACAGTGACTGTTACAGGAACAGATCTCGCCGGAAATACCTACGCAGGGTCAGATAAAATTACTATTACATTAGACAATACAGCACCTACTGTAACACTCTCTGATACGGACGAAGATAATTTATTAGCCGCATCGGATACGGTAACTATTACCGCATTATTTAATGAAGCGATGACTTCTACACCAACGATTTCGATATCGGGGACATCCATATCAAATCAGGTAATGATAGGATTATCAGGACCTAGTAATACAGGAACAATTACTCAAATAGGTGGAGATATTGATGGTAAACATCAATCTGAGTACCTAGGAAGTGGTGAGCAGGGTGGTTCATCATCTGTTGCACTTTCAAGTGACGGTACAAGGTTCGTGGTTGGGGCTCCAAAAGCTGATCAAAATGGAACTGACAAAGGTCTAGCACGTGTTTATGATTACCAGGTTATCTCAGGAACCGCTACCTGGACACAAGTAGGGCCTGATATTCTTGGTGCTTCTAATAATGACGGATTTGGTGAAGCAGTTAGTATTTCTTCTGATGGGTCTAGAATAGCTATTTCAGGGTCTAAACACGATGGAGGAAAAGGACATGTAAGGGTTTTTGATTGGGATGGAAGTTCATGGAGTCAGGTAGGATCTGACATAGATGGAAATGCAGGTTCTGATTTTTTTGGACGTCACCAGGGACTTTCTTTATCTTCTAATGGATCAAGAATAGCAATTGGAGCTATTGATGGATATAACGGCACAACCCGGTCTGGATATGTAAAAATCTATGATTTAGTTGGTAATAACTGGGTACAGGTTGGAGCAGACATAAAAGGGGACTATAGCCAACATTATTTTGGAAGAAGTGTAGTTATGACACCAGACGGTTTAAGAATTGCAATTGGAGCTCCAGGTGCAGACCTATCAAATGCACAACAAAATTACGGTGAAATAAGGGTTTATGATTATCAGGTTATATCTGGAACTGCAACTTGGACTCAAGTTGGCAATAGTATTTGGGGTGATGAGACAATAAGAGGTATTGGTAGTAATAAAATTTCATTTTCTTCCGATGGATCAAGATTAGCTGTTGGGGATCCCGATGTAAATATTAATGGTGTTAATTATGCTGGTCAAACTAGAGTATTTGAGTTAAGCGGTAACACTTGGTCCCAAATAGGATCGGATATTAATGGTTCCCAAGAGGATGATTATATGGGGTATTCTACATCTATAAGTGCAGATGGATTTAGATTAGCAACTAGTGCTGTATATTTACGCAGGCAGCCTTCAGATAATTATAAAACAGGTGCAGTAAAAGTTTTTGATTGGGATGGTTCCGATTGGGTAGAAACTGGAATTGTTTATAGTGAATATCCAAATGATAGACTTGGCGAATCGATTTCTTTAACCCCAGATGGAACAAAACTAGTTGCTACAGCGCCAGCAAATAGAGGACCAAGTGCAAACCCTACGCACCGTTACGGTCATGCAAGAGTTTATGATTTGCCACCTCCAGGAAAAAGGTATGTGTATAACTGGGATGTAGATAGTGGAGGAACCCCTTCTAATGGAACTTACAGGGCGACAGTTGCAGGAGCTGACCTAGCAGGTAATGCCTATTCAGGAACAGACAGCATTACCTTTACTATCGATTCTACACCACCTACAGTAATCCTTACCGATACTGATGCAGACAATATTATATCTACTACTTTATCACCTACTAATACGGTAACCATCACTGCCAGTTTCTCAAAACCTATGACAGCTACTCCAACGATTTACATTACAGGAGTAGTAACCAATGTAGCAATGACAAGAATTAGTGGTACAAACAGCTATACCTACAACTGGAATACATCGACTCCAACCCTTGCCGCTGGAGCTTATTCGGTGACAGTAAGTGGAACTGATGCCATTGGAAATGCTTATGCTGGAACTGATAGTATCACCTTTACTATAAGTCCTACATTCTATCTAGATGCTAATGGGGTCACAGTAAAATGTAGAGGATGTAGCGCTGGAGACCAGGGAGTGGTTAATGGAGTAATCTATACAGCACTAGATCAGACCATGTTTGCAGCCAAGGCCGCTTCAGATAATAATTGGGGTCAGATGGTCACTACGCTAGTTACAGATATGAGTGATAAGTTTAAAGATGCAACAACCTTTAATCAAAATATTAGCTCTTGGGATACTTCTAACGTAACTACTATGCATGGTATGTTTGATAATGCTCGTGCCTTCAACCAAGACATTGGTACTTGGAATACATCAAGTGTAACTGATATGAGTGAAATGTTTGATACTGCTAGCTCGTTCAATCAAAATATTGGGAGTTGGGATACATCAAGTGTTACTAATTTCAATAGTATGTTTGAAAGTAATACTGTTTTTAACCAGAACCTTGGTAGTTGGGATACATCAAGTGCTACTGATATGGATCGAATGTTTAGGGAGGCAAGGGTGTTTAATAATGGCGGTAGTAATTCTATAAATAATTGGGATACATCTAATGTTACTCTTATGGGATCTATGTTCAACGCTGCGGTCTTATTTAATCAAGATATTAGCAGTTGGGATACATCAAATGTTACTACAATGAACGCAATGTTCAGTTCCGCTACCATTTTTAACCAAGATATTAGTAGTTGGAACACCTCTAAAGTGACTACTATGAGAAGTATGTTCCAGGCTGCAAAGGCTTTTAACTATGATATCGGTAATTGGAATACGTCTAATGTTACTTCTATGATACAGATGTTTCAGTACAGTGATAATTTCAATCAAGACCTCTCCGGATGGTGTGTGCCTAATATTGGATCTGAACCCTCCGGTTTTAAAACTGACGCCAATGCAACCTGGAGGGGAGACTCTAACAAACAACCTCAATGGGGTACCTGCCCTGCACCACAGGTTACTCTAACGGACAGCGATGCGGATAACTATGTCCTTAACAGCTCTGTGGTCACAATCACAGCCACCTTCTCCGCTGCCATGTCCCCTACCGCTACGATAAGTATTGGCAGTGTAATTAATAGTGTAGCGATGACAGTTGTTAATAGCTCTACCTTTAGATATGTTTGGGATGTAGATGCAGCAGGCAGCTTACCGGATGCAGAATATTCAGCAACAGTCTCAGGGGTTGGCGTTGACGGAAGAGCTTACGTAGGCACAGATAGCATTACCTTTACTCTGCTTTCTCCACCTTCAACACCAACAGTTGCACCCGACTTATCAGCAGGCTCAGATGCTGGACCTAGCAATACAGATAACTTAACTAATGTAACCACCCCTACCTTTACCGGTACGGTCACTCCTTCTACAGGTATTGTTTATCTATACGCACAGAAAGATGGCGGCTCGCCTTCTATTGTGGCTTCAGTAACAACAGCCAGTGATGGTAGCTATACAATATCACCTACATCAGCTCTTACCTCAGGAGGCTATGTCTTCTACGTAAGAGTAGAAAATGCTGCAGGTGATACTTCAGGGAACTCACCCCCTGTCAACGTTACAGTGCAGACCACCCCACAAGCTCCAGTATTACCTACCCTAAAAACAGAAACCGATTTAGGTATTTCTGACTCAGACAACATTACAAGTGATAGCACCCCTACAATAACAGGAACAGTATCCCCTAACACCCAAGTAAAAATTTATGTCGACGGCTCTCTAGCCGAGACAGTGACTTCCACTAATAGTGGTCTATTCGAATCCACTATCTCTGTAGCCCTACAAAACGATAATGGAAGCAATATTAAAAACGAGATCTATATTGAGCTTGTAGATACCTTTGGTAATACAGCCACATCGACGCTACTTGATTTAACCATTGACACTGTTGCACCTACGGCTAATGCGGTAGCTACTGATAAGAAGATCGCAGCCTCTTCAACAACTACCTATACTACCACGGGTATTGGAGCTACGGATCAGGTATGGCTTGTTCCATCAACTATATCTAATGATGATCTTAAGGCCTATCTAGCAGATCCATCTTCAGTAAGCTCACTTACATTAAATACGAACATAACAAAACAAACCACAGGCAACAGCGGTACTATCACCACTCCTAGTGGTGGTGGCCTTTATAAAGTTGTGGTGGTAGACCCTGCAGGAAACTTCTCTAACCCATCAGCAGGAACATTAGATGTCG
>CACMZR010000024.1 GCA_902618245.1 uncultured Bacteroidota bacterium
AAAATCTTTCAGTTTAGTTAAAATATTTATCATGAATAATACAAGGAGAAAATTTTTATCGTCAATTAGTATGCTTGCGGCATCATTTTCATTTCCAATAGATGCCTTTTCATTTTATAAAAAAAAGAAACTGAGAATAGTTTTAGTTGGAACAGGGATTAGAGGTACTAGTTTTTGGGGCAGAAGATTAGTTGAACAATATTCTGAAGTTCTTGAATTTGTAGGCCTTTGTGACACTAACATTGGAAGACTTATATATGCTCAAAATTTTATAGGTACTAATTGTAAAATCTATTTAAATTTTGACAAAATGCTTAACGAACAAAAACCTGATTTATTAATTGTTTGCACTGTAGATAATACTCACCACGAATTTATAATTAAAGGGCTTAAATCAGGAATCGATGTCCTCACAGAAAAACCACTGACAACTGATGAATTTAAAGCACAGTCCATTTTAAATGCAGAAAAAGAATCTGGGAAAAAGTTAATTGTAGGATTTAATTATAGATGGAGTCCATACACAACGGAGATTAAAAAACTATTAATGAAAAATATAATAGGTGATATTACTTCGGTAGACTTTCATTGGTATTTAAATACTTATCACGGTGCATCATATTTTAGGAGGTGGCACGGCTATAAAGAAAAAGGAGGCTCACTTTGGTTACATAAAGCAACACATCATTTTGATTTACTTAATTGGTGGCTAAGTTCCGATCCAGAAGAGGTTTTTGCATACGGGAGTCTCGAACACTATGGACCGAATGGTAAATTTAGAGGTAAAAGTTGCAGAGATTGTAAATTCACTAAAAAATGCGATTATTATTTCGATATAACAAAAGAAAAAAGACTTATGGATTTATATGTGAAAAATGAAAAGCATGACGGATATATTAGAGACAACTGTCTTTTTAGAGAAGATATAGATATTTACGATAAAATGTCTGCACAAATAAAATATAAAAATGATATTATAGTAAACTATTCGTTAACAACTTACTCTCCATTTGAAGGTTGGAGAATTGCATTTAATGGTTCTGAGGGGAGAATTGAGGCCTCTCTGGATATACCTTATGAAAAAAATTCAAAAATTTCTCAAGAGGAAATGCATGAAAAGGAAATGAATCAGGAGCTAATCGAAGAAGCAACTAAGGAAAACATAATAGTTCATAAGTTATGGAGAAATTTTAAAAAATATGAAATTTCAACTAAAAAGGGAGGTCATGGTGGTGGTGATGAACTTCTTCATGAAAGTATTTTTAATGACTCAATCAAGTCAGATCTATTTGATAGATCTGCCGGGTTACGAGATGGCTTAATGTCTATATTAATTGGTATAGCAGCTAGAAAAAGTATTGACTCTAATCATCCAGTGAGAATAGATGACCTTATAAAATTTTAGGACCTCCCAAGTGGAGAGTACTTGTTTGGTGGTATAAAAACAAAATATAAAGAAATAGGTGAAATTACCTAACAATGCAATTATTTATTTGGACATTCATCATCAAACCAGAACAGCTTCCGATAACAGTTATTCTTTTACCCTTTGACAATTTTGCAACGACTGATTTTTCATTAAAATAACATTGAATATCTCCAAAGTATTCGTCCCCAACAAGTGTTATATAGGCATTATCCATAATATCATTTCCTATATCTCGAATTACACCAGTAACCTCAATTATTTTTCCTTTGTACTTTTCATCAGCAGCTATTTCATTTGCATTGTATTCTTTATAGAGTTTGCTTGCTGTGATTATCACAGACGGGTTTGAATTAGGAGTTACTTTTGGACTTTGTTCTAGGTTTTCAAATTCGTCTAAACTTCCAAATGCAATTATTACAAACAAAAAGAATGATATGAGCGATTTGGTGTTTTTCATAAAATTAATCTAATAGCTAATGTTGGAGCCACAATGTACATAATTAAGTCAATTATATCAAAAGTCCCTGGAATGAGATAGTATAATTGACCTATCTCAGAAAGAATTCCTACAATAGGAATAATAATTGACCAAATTAAGGTTCTAACAGTTTTATCTTTTCTTAAATGAAAAATAAGCATTGTGTAAGACATAGCCCAAAGACCGTCGGGGAGAGAAAATACAATAATTCTTTGTAAAAAAGTATTAGGCGATGCTATTGGCGTAAAAAAAATTCCCAATAATTTATTGTAAAGCAAAGTATCCGTTCTAAACAAAACATAGATTAGGCAACCTATAAAAAGAGGAATCCACCAATAAAAAGTCCATTTTTTCATATAATATCATTTACCGATACAGAATTGGCTGAAAATAGAACCCAAAACATCTCTATCATTATCAATTTCCCCCGTAATTGAACCAATATGATGAATTGCCTCTTTCAACTCCACGCTTAACAAATCTCCACTTAATTTATTATTAAGATCTTTTTGAATTTTTTCAACTGACACGAGAGATTCCTTTAGTGCATTGTAGTGCCTTGTATTTTGAATAATATAGTTAGAATTAGTTTTTAGGCCCTCAACAAGTTTGACAAGCATCTTTTTAAGGGGAGTTAGACTTTTAGGATTTAAGGTTGAAATTCCTAATTGCCCATAAATTTTGACTGAATTTAATTTACTCTCAATTTTTGAAGCTAAAGATGAGTTAAACTTGTTATTATTTTTATCAATTTTATTTTCAATTGTAATAAGAGTAGGGGAGTTAACTAATAATCCCATTATTTCATTAGTTATATCAGTTAAATTAGAATCACTATCGTACATGTAAATTAAAATTGAGGATTTTTTGACCTTTTCTTTTGCTTTTTTTACCCCAATAGCTTCAATTACATCATCAGTATCTCGAAGCCCAGCTGTGTCAATAAATCGGAACAAAATACCATCTATAGTCAGTGTATCTTCAATTGTATCTCTTGTTGTACCAGGGATTTTTGAAACGATTGCTTTATCTTCATTAAAGAGAGCATTTAACAATGACGATTTTCCTGTATTTGGTTTACCTGCTATAGCTACCGGTACTCCGTTTTTTATTGCATTTCCATAACTAAATGAGAGTTTTAGATCATTAATTTCTTTACGGAGATTTTCAAGTAATAATTTTAGTTGATTTAAATTTGCAAATTCAACATCCTCTTCGCCAAAGTCAAGCTCTAATTCAATTAAAGACTTAAATTTTATAAGCTCCTGTCTCAATTTTTTCATTCTATTAGAATAGCCACCACGCAATTGTTTTATTGCAATTTCGTGTGCTGCTGAGCTTTCAGAGGATATAATATCACAAACAGCTTCTGCCTGACTTAAGTCCATTTTTTTATTTAAATAAGCACGCAGTGTAAATTCCCCTTCCTTGGCAGGCATTAAGCCTTCTTCTACAAAACTTGTAACAATCTTTTGTAGAATATAGTTAGAACCGTGACATGAAATTTCTACTACATCCTCACCAGTATAAGAATTTGGTGATACAAATTTTGTTATAAGAACTTCATCAAGAATATTATTATTGACAACAAAGTCTCCTAAGATTACTTTATTAAAAGGTAGACTTCTAAAGGATTTATTTGATTTGGGTCTAAAAAAAAGATTTGTTTTTGCAATAGATTCTGGTCCTGATAAACGAATCAACCCAATTGCTCCCCTACCTACCGGGGTGGCAATTGCAATAATTGTTCCCTCATTAATCACGTTATATACTTTTGTTGAATGTAGCTCTTCTTTTATGAAGCCTATGCTCATAATTTTTCCATAGCTTTTGAATAGCAGTATTTTCCTCTAATTCTGGATTAGTTTCCACACTTATAATTTGTTTTTTATTAAATAGTTTTTGCATCTCATTGAAAATGATAGCAGTAATTCCTTTATTCTGATAATCAGGATGAACTCCAATTAGATAAAATGAGGCACGATTATTCTTTCTCATAGCCTTAAGTAGGTGGTAGGTATTGAGAATAGTAATTTTACCATTGATTTTTTTTAGAGCTTCGGTGAAAGAGGGCATTGTTATTGAAAAACATATAAGCTTTCCTTCTTTATCAATAATACATTTGATATAGTCGGGATTTACAAACTTTAAAAATCTTTTCTTATAATTTTCTATTTGATAATCCTGGATAGGAACATATGTTTGAAGCTGATTGTAGGTTTTATCTAACAATTCAAACATTTGATCTACGTAGGGTATAATATCTTTTCTTTTTTTAAAGTTTAATAATGTTAATTCATATTTGTCCATTATTAATTTTGAAAATCTTTTAACTCTTTCGGGCGATGATTCAAAATCATCAATTTTTATTTCATATTCTACCCATTTAGCTGCTACATTAAAACCTAGCTTTTCTAAATGTTTAGAATAGTAAGGAAAGTTGTAAAGAGTTATTATAGTATTCGGCTCATTAAAACCTTCAATTAGTAGACCTGCCTTATCTAAATTTGAAAAACCAACAGGCCCTTCAATAGTTTCCATTTTGTGTTTTTTTCCAAATGAAATAACAGCCTCAAGCAAAGTTTTGGAGACATTTGTATCATCTATAAAGTCAAACCATCCAAAACGGACCTTATTTTTTTTTATTTCTTTAACCTCTATCCAGTTAATAATTGCTGCAACTCTACCAACCACCTCACCATTTTTATATGCTAGAAATAAAGATGCAGTTGCATTCTGATAAACAGGATTAAGCTGCGGATCTAGTGTTTCAATTTCATCTTTAACTAGCGGGGGTACCCAAAAAGGATTATCTCTATATAAGGTAAATGGAAACTCCACAAAGGTTTGATAATCCCTTTGTGAACTGACTTTTTTGATATCGATTTTCTGATTCATTATCCTCAGTTTCTTTTAGCCTTACGATTTCTTTTTTTCTCAGTTTTCGTATTTTTCTTAAAAGTCTTTTTAAGATTTTTCTCTTGTTTTTTTAGCTCTTTTTCTTCTTTTTCTTCTCCAGAAATAAAATTCTTGTGAAAATCTAAGCGATAAGATACTCCAATATTTGCTAAAATACTACTTGGTGTAGTTTTTGTTGATGCACCAATAGTAGCTTCGATTTGTAGATCATCAGAATAGAGATAAGCTACACCCGATCGGAAAAGAAAATTTCTGTACAAGTCACTTTTTATGCCCTGGTTTTCAATGTAAACAGACCAATAATTATTAATTGTATGAGTCAGGGTCAAAATGTAATTTAATTCAGGGTAGTCTGACAGGAAACGATCGTATATAAAATTGGTCACAAATACCCATGATCCTAAAAAGTGTGATTGTGTAGCTAAAATTCCTTTAAGATGAAAAAATGGTTCTTTGTCAGGTGGTATTCCTAAGTTTTGAAAAAATAAAGGACGATAAATATTTCCAAAAAAATTGTTGTAGGGGAAGGGATTATTATTTTCAAAATTAACATTGCTTCCAAAAGTGAATGAAATTGCAGGAATCAGATCTCTTAGTTTGAAACCGTTATTTGCTTTCCAGCTATAAACATTAATCTCCCTCTCTTTTTTAAAAGGATCAAAAAATAAATATTTAAAACCAACGAAATTTTCTAAAAAACCTTGCTTTTTTGATTTTTGGTTTAGAGAAGACAGCTTAGAATTTAAAACTCCGATAGCATATTTGCTATTAATAGTTAACTCTAAATTTTCACTTAAAAATCCCCATCTAAAAGATAGAAATCCAACTGCTGCATCAAATGTTGAATTATTGTAACCGCTATGAGCATAGTTTCTATATGCGAATCCCAATTCTGATTGATAAACGTTTTTACCTACTGAAAAAGCTCCGATTGATGCACCTGGTCTATTTGAATTTATTTGATCCGTATACTGAGCAATTAAAATACTCGATGATAATAAAAACAAAAAAAGAGTATTCCTGAAAACCATGAAACAAATATAAAAGAACATTCCAGCATTTAATGGATATAGAACTTCTTATTAGACTTTGAAATTTCGCAAATTAATTATGAAATACTTAATTTTAACTCAAATTAAAATCATTGGCTATAATTTTAAAACTCTTATTATTTTTTCTTTGTGGAATCTATATTCTAAGGTTACTTTCTCCCTTTTTATTTAAAATTCTATTATCTAGTTTATTAAAAAAAGCTAAAGAGCCTAAACCTAATGAATATAAAAAGAGAACGAAAAAAAGAACATCACAATCCTTTGGTGAATACATTGACTATGAGGAAGTCGAATAAAAGTATTTTGCACTTTGCATTTATTCCTCATTTAGTAATTATTATAAGTTTTGCGATAATATCCCTTTTATTTTACTACCCATTGTTATCTGGTAAAGTGCTTTTTCAGTCCGATATACGACAATATGAAGGGATGTCAAGACAATTAAAAAATCACAGAGCTCAAACAGGTAAAGAGACCTATTGGATTGATAATGCTTTTGGCGGTATGCCAACTTATCAGCTAGGCGCAAAGTACCCAGCAGATTTTTTAAATCCAATATATTCCTTTTTCCGAATTCTTCCACGTCCTGCGCATATACTATTTATTTATTTGCTTGGATTTTATTTATTGATGACGGTACTAAAATTTCCATGGCAAATTAGGCTTTTTGGATCAATGGCATTTGGCTTTTCAACATACTTGCTTATAATTTTACAGGTTGGACATAATACTAAGGCATTGGCAATCAGTTTTATCCCTTTTGTGATCGCAGGTATGCTTTTACTATTTAGAAAACAATGGTTTTGGGGATTTTTTCTAACATCCCTGTCTTTATCAATGCAAATTAGATCGAATCATTATCAAATGACTTACTATCTATTATTTCTAATGGGTATTTTTTTAATTGTTTATGGTTATTACTTTTTGAAAAATAAAGAAGTTAAGTTTTTTGCAACTTCAGTATTAATTTTATTATCGAGTGTTATACTTTCTTTAGGCTTTAATTCAACTCCTTTATTAGCAACAGCAGAATATGCTAAATTTAGTACTCGTGGTAAGAGTGAATTAACTATAAACCCAGATGGAACTCCAAAAGAAAAGTCAACGGGTTTAGACTTTAATTATATTACCGAGTATAGCTATGGAATTTTTGAAACACTTAACCTGATTGCTCCAAGAGTACAGGGTGGAGCTTCACGTGAAAATTTGGGAAAGGAACATGGTATATATGATTTTCTAATAAAA
>CACMZR010000025.1 GCA_902618245.1 uncultured Bacteroidota bacterium
GTCCGTTATCTGTTGGAGTTTCATAGGCATAACCGATATCAAACATACCCAGAGCAACTACTGTCATAAGCGCCATAGAGCTGTTGGTTCTAACAGAGAGTCCGACATCAAATTGATTTTGCCAGCTTACCATTGCTGTAATATCAGCAGTTGTTGGCAGACCTTTTACTTTTCTAAGCATCAGCGAAGGCTTTAGATAGAGTCCACTAGAGACGGGTAAATCGACCCCAGCTCCTAGGTAGGTATGTACACGATCTTTGGCAGTAATGGCTAGGTTGTCATTTTCTCTGTTGACATTAAAAAGCCTTGGTATAGAAAAAGAGATCCAATAATTAGTTGCTTTAAAATAAGCACCTGCCCCCACATTGGGATTAAATTTACTAAGACTCACCTTACTAGGATCTCCCACGGGGGAGTAAGTAGTGAGCTCTGTCGGATCAGAACTATAAAAGTTTCCTCCTGCTTTAAGCCCTAGAAAAAGGATTGACTCCCCACTCATCTGTAGTTTGTAAGAAAAGTCTACATAGGCAAAGGTTTGTTGTTCGACAAAAACTTTGTCAGAGACAACAGACAGTCCAAGACCTACATTATTTTCTCTAGCTGAAGAGTAGGCAAAGGCGAGTGTTCTGGGGGCATCTTGTACAGAAGCCCACTGGCTTCTTGAGGTAAAAGAAAGCATGTTGGCAGCGTCTGCTCCAGCAAAAGCCGGGTTGATTACATTCATATTATATCTATACAAAGAGTAATAAGACTCCTGCTGGCTAAGGCCAACCAAGGGGAGTATAAGTAAGAAGAGTAAAGTAATTTTTCTTATCATAATTATCTTGTAAGATAGAACCATCCTTCAAAATCAACACTACCGTTGCCGTCTAAATCTATGCGATAGTAGTAACTTCCTGCAGGCAGCTCTACCCCATTTAACGTTCCATTCCAATCATTATTATATGGTTTAGCAGTAAACAACTCTGTTCCTGTTCTAGAATAAATCCATACTTGATTGTTTAAATATCGATCAATTTCTCTTACCTGCCAAGTATCGTTCCTACCGTCTCCATTTGGAGAGAAGAAGTTGACAATCTCAATAGACTCTCTTAAGCTCGCATTATCAAATCCTTCTGGGAAGCTACTTGCTAAAAGTGGATCTGTACCTGCTAGGGTCTCATCTAAGTTAGGGAAGCCGTCCCCATCCTGATCATTATAAGGATCACTGTCAACACTGTCTAACTGATCCACCACCCCGTCACCATCTGCATCTAAGTACAGCGACTCTAAATAGTTGGCCTTACCATCAAAGTCTGTATCATCATCCCGAGGGTCACCGTTACCATTAAGGTCTTCCTCTATAGTAAGCAGTCCGTCCTGGTCGTCATCAGGGTCAACATGATCTAAGATACCGTCCCCGTCGGTATCTAAGGCAAAGTTTTCTCCAGGCTCTGTGATCTCGAAGATTGAAGGCACCCCATCATTGTCGTCATCTAAATCGTGATGGTCTGCAATACCATCCCTGTCGGTATCTAGCATGACTGCTCTTGCACTTCTTCCTGTTTGTAGGACCTCATACTTAGAAGGCACCCCATCGTTCTCATCATCGGTATCTAAATAATCTGGCGTACGGTCCCCGTCAAAGTCCATAGCATCGGTTGGGATACCGTCTTGATCTAAGTCAGGCGACTCATCAATAGAGGCAATGCCGTCTCCGTCATCATCAGTATCCAGGTAATCTGGCGTACCGTCCCTGTCACTGTCAATAGCATCATTAGGATTAAAGTCACCATTAGGATCCGTACCTTCATACAGACTGAAAACCCCGTCATTATCATCATCAGGATCTAAAAAGTCCTCAAAACCGTCCCCGTCTGTGTCTAGTGAATTTATCGAAGCACTACTAATTATTTCCTTTATACCTTCAATTACCGAGCCTTCGAACTCGCTATAGATGTGATCTCCATCATCATCCGGATCGCGGGAGTTGATAATTCCATCGGCATCCGTATCAGAGCTAATCAGATCTGGTGAGACCTGTTGCACAGGAGTGATGTTGGTATCCAGCTCAAAGATCTCCTCGCTTTTAGGATTGATTTCTATACGCTGCTCAGACTTAGGAATAGGCACATTAGGATCCCCAGCAGTTGTATTAACATAGGCAATCTCTACTTCATAAACACCATCCTTGTTTGCATCATCAGGGTTATTAGGATCAGGCACATTAACAAAGGCCAGATACCCTTCTCCTAGGTTTTTCTTACTTCTAGCATAAGGCGAGTAATACTTCTGCGATCCTTTTGCTGCAGGCTCTCCCCCTACGATTTTTACTTTGTCAGCATCAGCTCCGCCAACTACTTTTTTACGCACCTTCCACTTACCTACATTACGATCTGTTTTAGGCTCCTCTTTAATAAAGGTAATTGGAGTCGCTTTACCTGCCGATCCACCAATAGAGATTTTATAGTTCTGGTAATAGGTTATAAATACATTTTCAGCTACATCGGTAATCCCATCGTTATCATCGTCAATATCAGGCACATCTCCCAGGTCGTCAGAGTCGTTATCACCATAGACATCTACTTCATCTGGGATTCCGTCTCCATCATTATCACTGCTGTATTTAGGATCTAGCGGGAAGTCGTCTTCCCCATCAATAACACCGTCTCCGTCAGTATCAGGGTTTTCAGGATCTGTTCCTGTAAGCTCTTCTAAAAAGTCTGAGACACCATCTTGGTCAGTATCTAGTGGATTACTCTCAGGGTCTTTAGGATCAGTATCTTGCAACAGCTCGTCCACGTCACTATAGCCGTCATTGTCGTCATCCTTGTCTTTGTTGTCTCCTATACCGTCCCCGTCAGTATCGAACTGCTCTTTAGGATCTAGCGGGAAGGCATCTTCACCATCAGGGGCACCATCATTATCATCATCTGGATCGATAAGATCAGGGATACCGTCTTCATCGCTGTCTTTAGTGAACTTAGGATCTAGAGGGAAGGGATCCTCTAGGTCGTTAACCCCATCGCCGTCAGTGTCAGGGTCTCTAGGATCAGTGCCTATAATCTGTTCTTCTAAATCAGAGACTCCATCTCCATCTACATCTTCTGGGAAGTCTTCTTTGTCTTTAGGGTCTGTTCCAGCCTTAATTTCAATCACATCAGGATAACCGTCATTATCATCATCCTTGTCGGCATTGTTTCCTATACCATCAGAGTCTGTATCCTCACTCTCTGTTGGATCGTAAGGGAAGATGTCTGTTCTATCAGGCACCCCGTCGTTGTCGTCATCCGGATCCAGTAGATCAGGGATACCGTCTCCATCTTGGTCACTATTGTGGTCAGGATCTAATGGGAAGGCATCGATTCTATCGTTCACTCCATCCCCATCGGTATCGTAATTATTAGGGTCTGTACCTCTTAAGGCTTCTTCAGCGTCAGAGAGCCCGTCCTTGTCAGCATCCTCAGGAATACTGGTTGGATCAAGCGGATCACTACCTTCTACTATCTCTATGTTGTCAGGATAACCGTCATTATCATCATCCGGGTCAGCATTGTCTCCAATACCATCGCCATCACTATCAGAAGACTCTCTAGGATCGTCAGGGAACAGGTCTTCAATATTATCTACCCCGTCACCGTCTCTGTCAGGATCTTTATTATCGCCAATACCATCGCCATCAGAGTCGCGACTCTCATCAGGATCTCTTGGGAAGCGGTCTCGACTATCTGGTACCCCATCATTATCATCATCCGGATCAACATCGTCAGGGATGCCGTCTCCATCAAAGTCATCAGTCGACGTCTTATTATCAGGATCTAGTGGTGATGGGTCAGAGCCATCCGGCAGACCGTCATCGTCAGTATCAGGATCGTTAGGATCGGTTCCTATAATATTTTCTTGCGCGTCAGAGAGTAGGTCGTTGTCAGTATCAACAGGTTTGCTGTCAGGGTCTTTAGGATCAGAACCCGCTAGGGTCTCTGTGTAGTCAGAGTACCCGTCGTCATCATCATCACGGTCTCCGTTATCACCAATACCGTCTCCATCAGTATCTATACTCTCTCTTGGATCTTTAGGGAAGTCGTCCTTATCGTCTTCTACCCCGTCATTATCATCGTCATCATCTTTATCATCTGGGATGCCGTCTTTATCGGTATCTTGAGAAGCATTAGGATCTAGTGGGAAGTCATCCCTTCCGTCTATAATACCATCCCCATCAGTATCGGGATCATCGATATCTGTTCCTGCTTCTTTTTCTTTAGAATCAGGCAGGTAATCCTTATCTCTGTCCGCAGGGGTACTCTCAGGATCTTTAGGATCTGTACCTAGCTCTAGTTCCAATAGGTCGTTATAACCGTCATTGTCATCGTCCGGGTCAAGGCTGTCAATAATACCGTCCCTGTCTGTGTCGGTAGTTCCTCCAGGGGTAAGCGGCTCAGGATCGTTAAGGTCACTGATACCATCCCCGTCGGTATCTGGATTAGCAGGGTCTGTTCCTAGTTCTATCTCTTGGTTTGTTGTAAGGCCGTCCTGATCAGGATCACGAGGATAGTCAAGGGCATCTTTAGGATCTGTGCCGTCCTCAATCTCTACAACATCGTCATAACCGTCATTATCATCATCTGGATCTGCGCGATCACCAACACCGTCACCGTCGTAATCAGAAGTCTCATTAGGATCCAGTGGAAAGGCATCGTCTTTATCCCTTACCCCATCATTGTCATCGTCAAGGTCTATACTGTCTACAATACCGTCCCCGTCAGAGTCAAGACCTCGGTTTGGATCTAGTGGGAAGGAGTCATCGCGGTCGCTAATACCGTCTCCGTCAGTATCTGGATTTTTAGAATCTGTTCCTAAAAGACCTTCCTCACTATCGGTAAGACCGTCTTTATCCGTATCCTCAGGCACACTGTCTGGATCTAAAGGATCTGTGCCGGCAACAATCTCTTGGTTATCGGTAAAGCCGTCATTATCATCATCCGGATCAATACCATCATTAAGTCCGTCACCATCTGTATCGGTCTGATTGTTTGGATCTAGCGGGAAGGGATCTTCCTCATCTTTTAACCCGTCATTATCATCATCGGGATCAGTCTTGTTAGGAAGCCCGTCGCCGTCGGTATCGGTAGTATAGTTTGGATCGGTTGGGAAGTCATCTTCTCCATCAATAACCCCATCGTTATCTGTATCAGGGTTACTAGGATCTGTGCCAAGTCCTGGCTCAAGGCTATCAGGAAGCTTGTCGTTATCCCTGTCCTCAGGGAAGCTAAAAGGATCTAGGGGATCAGTGCCTGCAAGGGCTTCATCACTATCTGTAAAGCCGTCATTATCATCATCACTGTCCGCATTATTACCAATACCATCACCATCACTGTCATACTGCTCGTTAGGATCCTCGGGGAAGCTGTCAAAATTATCGTTCACCCCATCGTTGTCTTTATCTGTGTCTAAACCATTTGGTATACCGTCCCCATCAAGATCCTCTGGGCTGGGCTCTATGCTTTGCTCTACTACCTCTATTTGTATAGTCTCTGTAACAGTGTAACCCACACTATCGGTAGCAGTAACAATTACCTCATAGATCCCGTCCTCATCATCATCCGTATTGCCTCCAAGGGTCGGCGCAGGATCGATAGTAAGTATACCGGTCTGCGGATCGATAGTAACATTCGTTTGATCAGCACCTCCTGTAATGGCAAAGGTAGCCGTCTCATCTGCCTCAACAGGGCCTGCAGAAGTTGTCCCTTCTGTAATGGTCAGTGAGGATGTGCTGGTTATCGTTGGAGCCGTATTGTCTAATTTAAAGACTGAGGTAAGCACACTTTGATTGGTAGTGACACTATTGGCTGTAGTTACCTTAGTCGATGATATTGTGTCAGAGGCTGAGATAGCAAAATTAATATCCCCATCACTGTAGGTATTAGAAGCGGTAAGGGTAAAGTTCGCTGTATAGGTATAAGGGCTGGCGCTAGTCTGAGTAAAGTTCAGGTTAGGCTGAGCGGCCAGTCCTGTTACAGTCATCGATATAGTGGATGCGTTAAGGGCCCAAGGCTGATCTGAGACCACCGTTACAGTAATCACATCACCTTCCTTAGCACTGGCAGAAGAACCGCCATTATTAGAGCTCAAGGTTACACTAAGGCCTGGGTCTGTTGCTTTAAGTTCGATGCCTGTAGAAAGTGAGACACTATTGGTTGAAAAACTAGCATCCCCCGTATTGCCATAAAGGTCCTCTACACTACCTCCATTTAGATCGATACTACCAGAGGACGTGATCTGAACACCAGTAGAAAGATCCCCTTCTTTTACCGTGTAGACAAAAGTAGCACTAGCGGTTCCTGAGCCAGACACGTAAGTAGCATAAACAGGATTGCCATTAGCATCTGTAATATTGCTAAGAGGGATT
>CACMZR010000026.1 GCA_902618245.1 uncultured Bacteroidota bacterium
AGCGTTTAGTTATTAAATTTGATATGATTTTATGAATTAGATTTAATGGAAGTGATAAAGGATATTCGAACACGTAAAGGTGCGAATCTCAACTTAAAAGGCGTAGCAGAAAAAATTTTAGACAAAACTGTTTCACCTTCGAATTTTGCAATAAGGCCTGATGATTTTTTTGGAATAGCACCAAAACTTATTTTAAAGGAAGGTGCTTCTGTAAAATTAGGATCCCCAATTTTCTTCAGTAAAAAAAATCCAAACATAAAATTTGTTTCACCTGTAGCTGGAACTATAACGAGTGTTGTAAGAGGTCCCAAAAGAAAAATAGAGAATATCATTATAAAGGCTTCTAATAAACAGGATTCTATCAAATATTCCGTTTCAGGCTGGGATAAAAAAAATCGTGATGACTTAAAGTCTTTACTTACTAGTAGTGGAAATTGGTCATTTATTCATCAAAGACCCTATGGTATTATTGCCAATCCGACAGATACACCGAAGGCTATTTTTGTATCGACTGTAAAAACAGACCCGTTGCATGGTGATTTACAATTTATTTTGAAAGATCAAAAAAATGATTTTCAGTTAGGTATCAACTTATTAAATAAATTAGTGGACCAACCAGTTTTTTTAGGTGTTGAGAAAGAATTTTCAGATTATTTCAAATCAATTGAAGGTGTTCAGCATTATACTGTTAGGGGCCCACACCCTGCTGGCAACTTAAGTTTACATATCCAAGAATTAACTCCACTAAATATAGGAGAACGTATTTGGACAGTAAATGCTGAAGATGTTGCTAATTTAGGTAGATTTTTAAGTTCAGGAATTTTTTGTCCTAGGCGAACTATAGCAATATCTGGTAACGCAGTTGAAAATCCCAGATATTTCCAAACAACAATAGGTGCTGAGCTACAACCATTTTTAAGAAAAGTTGGTACAATAGATAAAAAAATAAGAGTTATTAACGGTGACGTACTTACAGGAGAAGATTCGACTTTTAACTGTTTTCTAGGATATTTTAATAATCTAGTGACTGTGATACCTGAGGGTGATGAATATAGAATGTTTGGGTGGCTACCATTTATAGATAATAATATTTTAAGTTTGTCTAACACATCATTTTCAAGAGTTTTTAATAGAAAAGGATTTGATGTTAATACAAATTTAAATGGAGAGGAAAGGGCTTTAGTTGTTACAGGCGAAATGGAAAAAATGTTTCCATTAGAAATTTATCCAATGCAACTTTTAAAAGCATGCATGGTGGGCGATATTGAAAAAATGGAAGCTCTGGGGATTTATGAGGTTGTTCCTGAGGACTTTGGACTAATAGATTATTCAAATACTTCAAAAATCGAAGCTCAAGAGATTATTAGGGAAGGAATAGAGTTAATGATTAATGAGGTAGGTTAAAAAAATATATATGAATTTAATAAGAAAAAGCTTAGATAGTATAAAAAAACCATTTGGAAAAGGACAAAAGTTAGAAAAGTTTGCGCCTGCAATTAATGCTTTTGACACATTTTTATTTGTTCCTAACCATACAACAAAAAAAGGTGCTCATATACGTGATGCCATTGATCTCAAAAGAACAATGGTTACTGTTATAATAGCACTTTTACCTGCATTATTATATGGTATATACAATACAGGATACCAATATTTAATTCAAACTGGGAGTCCTTTCACATTTCTAGAAGCTTTTATCCATGGAAGTTGGAAGATCGTACCAATGATAGTTGTTTCTTATGTTGTAGGATTATCAATAGAGTTCGGCTTTGCAGTTTATAGGGGACACGAAGTAAATGAAGGCTATTTGGTTACAGGCCTCTTAATACCAATGATAATGCCTGTTGACATACCCCTATGGATGGTTGGTTTATCAACTGCTTTTGCTGTATTGGTGGCTAAGGAGGCTTTCGGGGGAACAGGTATGAATATACTTAACCCGGCTCTTACAGCTAGAGCATTTGCATTTTTTGCTTATCCAACGTACATGTCGGGTAATAAGGTATGGGTTTCCGAAGCTACAAATATAGATGCAATTTCAGGTGAAACTATTCTGGGAACTTTAGCTGCTGGAGGAAAAGTAAATTATTCTGCAATGGAAATGTTTCAAGGTTCAATACCAGGTTCGATAGCAGAAACTTCGACCTTATGGGTGGCTGTTGGTGCATTAATTTTAATTCTAACAGGTATAGGAAGTTGGCGAATTATCGTTGGGGGTATTTTAGGCGCGTCATTCATGGGCTTTTTATTTAATCTTTGGGCAGCAAATGAACTAATGAGCTTTTCTTGGATTAATCATCTTATAGTTGGAGGTTTTGCTTTTGGTATTGTATTTATGGCGACAGATCCAGTGTCAGCTGCCCAAACAAACCAAGGAAAATGGATATATGGTGTTTTGGTAGGAATTTTTTGTATAATGATTCGCGTTTTTAATCCCGCTTATCCAGAGGGAGTAATGCTTGCAATTTTGTTAATGAATATATTTGCACCAACTATTGATCATTATGTAATAAATGGAAATATTAAAAAGCGTAGAAAACGTTGGGAAAGTTCTATAAACCAACTTAAAACGATATAGATGAATAGAGACAGTAATGTTTACACCTTTTTATTTGCAACACTAATGGTTCTTATTGTAGCCTCTTCATTAGCTTTTACAGCAAGTTCACTTAAAGAGCGTCAAATATCAAATGTGCGTAAAGAAAAAATGCAAAATATACTCGCTACAATTGGAATTGAAACTGAGAGAGAGGAAGCTGAGGCATTATATAATAAATACATAACCGAAGAACTTACCCTGAAACAAGATGGGAGTATTGATCCAGAGATAAATGCTTTTGATATCAAATTAAATAATGAATTGAGAAAGAGTTATTCGGACCAACGGTTTCCTATTTATGTAGCTTCGGTTGAAGAAGAAAAATACTATGTCATCCCTTTGCGTGGAAAAGGACTTTGGGATGCAATATGGGGATATATCGCTTTAGAAGAAGACAAAAATACAATTAAAGGTGCAGTATTTGATCATAAAGGTGAAACTGCTGGTCTTGGAGCTGAAATAACTCAGCAATGGTTTCAAAACCGTTTTTTGGGTGAAAAGGTTTTTGACTCTCAAGGTAATTTGGTTGGAATAAATGTATCTAAAACAAATAATGACCCCAAGGACTTAGACAAAGATGATCATGAAGTAGATGCAATATCTGGTGCAACAATTACAGGTGACGGTGTAACAGATATGATCAAGGAAAGGTTGACACATTATCTGCCCTATTTGAAACAAGAAAAAAGCATTGTCTCATTATATAATTGAATTAATGAAAAATAAAAAAAGATTAAAAACAGAGACGACAAGTATTTTTTTTGTTACTAAAGAGAAAGAACCTCTTTTATCAAAAAAAAATCGTAAGCTGCTGATAGATCCCTTGGATGACAACAATCCAATAACTGTTCAAGTACTAGGTATATGTTCAGCACTTGCTATAACTGTTCAGTTAAAACCAGCATTAGTAATGAGTATATCGGTTATGGCAGTTATGGCTGCGAGCAATGTAATCATATCCTTGCTAAGGAATCTTATACCAAACAGAATTAGAATAATTGTTCAGTTAGTTGTAGTTGCTTCCATGGTTATTCTAGTAGATCAAATTTTGAGAGCCTTTGCTTACGATGTAAGTAAAGAGCTATCCATCTTTATTGGTTTAATAATAACAAATTGTATTGTAATGGGAAGACTTGAAGCATTTGCTTTAGGTAACGGTGTTTGGAAATCATTTCTTGATGGTATCGGAAATGCAGCTGGATATGGTTTCATTCTAATACTTGTTGCCTTTTTCAGAGAGCTGTTCGGTTCAGGAAAACTATTTGGCTATCAAGTTATCCCTGATTCATTTTATGAAATGGGCTATGTAAATAATGGTTTAATGTTACTTTCTCCTATGGCACTAATTACTGTAGGTCTAATTATCTGGATTCAAAGATATCGTAACAGGATACTTATTGAAAAAAACTAGAGAAAATGGAATCATATTTAAATCTATTTGTAAAAAGTATTTTTGTTGAAAACATGATCTTTGCCTATTTCTTGGGAATGTGTTCCTATTTAGCTGTTTCTAAAACCGTTAAGACAGCAGTAGGTTTAGGCTCTGCAGTAATATTCGTTTTAGCAATAACAGTACCCATAAATTTTTTACTGGATACATATCTTCTAAGGCCAGGTGCTCTTTCTTGGTTTGATAAGAGCTATGCTGATCTGGATTTAAGTTTTCTAAGCTTTATTATGTTTATAGCTGTTATTGCTTCTATGGTTCAGTTAGTAGAGATGGTTGTTGAAAAATTTGCTCCTGCCCTATATGGAGCTTTAGGAATTTTTTTACCACTAATTGCAGTTAACTGCGCCATACTTGGAGGTTCATTATTTATGCAGCAAAAAGATTTTTCAGGAATAACAGAATCGGCAATTTATGGATTAGGTTCTGGTGTAGGGTGGTTACTCGCAATTCTAGCTATAGCTGCTATTCGAGAAAAAATTACTTATTCAAATGTACCTGCACCCTTAAGAGGCCTGGGTATTACTTTTATTATTACGGGACTTATGGCCTTGGGATTTATGAGTTTTATGGGAATTAAAATATAATTTAAAAATGGAATTTACAGTTGTTTTTGCGAGTATTATAGTTTTTTTAGTAGTTACCTTTATTCTGGTCGGAATGCTTTTAGGAGTTAAAGCAAAACTGTTACCATCCGGTCCTGTATCACTTTTGATTAACGGTGAAAATAAAGTAGAGGTCTCATCTGGGAGTACACTGCTTAGTACCCTAGGGAACAACAAAATATTTTTACCCTCAGCTTGTGGAGGTGGTGGGACATGTATTCAATGCAAATGCCAAGTTTTAGATGGAGGAGGAGAAATCCTTCCGACTGAAACACCACATTTTTCAAGAAAAGAGGTTGCGGATGGTTGGCGTTTGGGCTGTCAAGTTAAAGTCAAACAAGACATGGTAATCAAAGTACCAGAAGAAATTTTTGGAATTAAAAAGTATGAAGCAACCGTTGTGAGAAATTGGAATGTAGCTTCATTTATAAAAGAATTTGTCGTTGAAATCCCTGAAGAGATGGACTATAAGGCTGGAGGCTATATTCAAATAGAAATACCACAGTGTGAAGTTAAATATGAGGATATTGATATTTCTGCTCACCCTGATGAGCACCCTGGAGACCCAGACAAATTCAAGTTAGAATGGGATAAATTTGGTTTATGGCCATTAGTGATGAAGAACCCAGATATAGTCGAACGTGCTTATTCAATGGCTTCATATCCAGCTGAAGGCAAAGAGATAATGTTAAACGTACGTATTGCAACACCACCTTTTGATAGGGCCAAAAACACCTGGAGTGATCTTAATCCTGGAGTAGCTTCTTCATATATATTTTCAAAAAAACCTGGGGATAAAGTTACAATATCAGGTCCTTATGGTGAGTTCTTCATAAATGAATCAGACTCAGAAATGCTCTATGTTGGTGGAGGAGCTGGAATGGCACCAATGCGGTCGCACCTTTATGAACTTTTTAGGACATTAAAAACTGGAAGAAAAGTCACTTTTTGGTATGGAGGGCGATCTAAAAGAGAGTTATTTTATATTGATCATTTTAAAGCTTTGGAGAAAGACTTCTCGAATTTTAAGTTTTACATAGCCCTTTCTGAACCCCTAGAGGAGGACAATTGGACAGAAAAATCTTCTTTAGATTCTAAAGGTGACGGTTTCACGGGGTTTGTTCATCAAGTAGTAATTGATCAATATCTTTCTAATCATGATTCGCCTGAGGATATTGAAGTTTACTTTTGTGGACCACCACTGATGAATCAAGCTGTAGAAAAAATGGCTGAAGATTTTGGTGTTCCACCTGAAAATGTAAGATTCGATGATTTTGGTGGTTAATTATATTCTTATTTCTTTACTTTAGTCAAAATCCAAAGAGTGTTTTAAGAGAAACCTCTCTTATTGTACCATATTTTTTCAAACTCTTAAAATTTATATAACCACGATTTCCTATCAACAATATGTTGTGAGGCTTTTCCTTTATATATTTTTCATGAAATCTTTTTAGTTTTTCTAGTGTCATGGTTTTGACCTCATCATAAATTTTTTCTCTGATATCATAATCAATACCTTTTTTTTCTGCACT
>CACMZR010000027.1 GCA_902618245.1 uncultured Bacteroidota bacterium
AAGAAAGTATGTTACCTAAGTCATACCCGCAAATTGATGGTTTAAGTATAACAGCGGGATTAATAACATCAACAGAAGTGGGTGGAGATTATTACGATTTTTTTGAAAGTAATGATAAAAGCGATAGCATTCATGTTATTTGTGGCGATGCCACAGGACATGGTACTGCAGCCGGGATGATGGTATCAATTATAAAATCTGCTCTTAATGGGCTTCCGAATCTTCCTGTTAATGAAATACTTGAGAGATTAAATAATATCGTGAAGAAAATCAATTTGGGTAGGTTAAGGATGAGTTTAAATGTTGCTAAAATTGATAAAAATCAAATCCAAATAAGTGCTGCAGCAATGCCACCAACATATCTATTTAATGCAAAATCAAATGTCTGTGAGGAAATTATGATTGAAGGGTTACCTCTAGGGGGCTTAAAAAACGAAAAATTCACAATGCTTAAGAAGAAATTTCAAAAGGGGGACGTCCTAGTAATGCTTTCAGATGGATTACCAGAAGCATCAAATGAAAATAAGGAGATGTATGACTATGATAGAATTAAGGAATTAATATCTAAAAACCACTTAAAAGAGCCAAAAGAGATTAAAAAAGAAATGTTTGAAAGTCTTAATGAATGGATTAATGGTGGGGTCCCAGAAGATGACGTGACATTAGTTATTGTTAAAAAAGTAGCTTAATTAAAAAATACTTTAGTTTGTTGAGTAGGTTGAATAAGTTTGTGGAGTTTTACTCTTATAAGTATAATTATTCTTTTTGTTCTTTTCTGAGCTTTTAACCTTTTCCTTTTTTGAAATATTAGACTGTTTTACTGAATTTGAGCCGTAACCATTGTAAGAAACATTTTTCTTCAATGAGCTTTTTTTGTCTATGTTAACAGCAACAGAATTTTTATAATAGATTTTTCTATCTTGTTGAGTAAATAAATTTTGGTTTTTTGCGTCGATTTTTGAGAAGGCGTTAAGGACTTCTTCACTACTTGTTTGATTGGAGCTTTTTTCATTACATGAAACAAAAATCAAAGCCATACTAATGAAAAAAGAAAAAATTTTATACATGAAATTTTTATTTAATTCGTTTGTAAACTAATCCTCTTCCAGTAGCTTCATTATTATTAATCAATCCTGAATTGGATTTATCTATCTGAAGAAATAAATCGTCATTATAAAAGGTTATTTCGTGTGATGTTTTGTTAACTTTTGGGTCAAATGTTGGAGTAGAAATTCCAGAGCCCCATTCTTGATATTCATATAACATATTGTTTTCGATGTCCAATTCAAATGATCCGTAACCACCTAAACCTCCATATAACATCTCATTGGGTTCAGCAAAACCTGTTAAGTCTAGTTGGTACATATATCTACCACCAGACATAATCTTTACATCCAAAATAACATCACCTGGTGCAGAAGTAGTGTCAACAGGAATATCGTTTACATATGCAATTTCATAAACTCTTTTCCAAACACCGTCAATTTTTGACTTTGGAGCTAAATCAGGGAGCTTCTCCCAATATTCAGCATAGTCGCTTTCAGCACTATTTTTTTGTGAAAAAGTTTCGTTATTAACCAAGTTAATACTCATATTCCATGCTTGGGAATTTGTTCCTTGTTTTTCCTTATACTCCTTCAATCCAGACCCCATTAATCCTGTCCCATTAGACATTAATTCAGTCAAAGAATCCCTTGAGTAAATATTAAATTTACCATAGCCTCCTGACCCTCCTTTCCATGGGGCAGTAGAATCTTTCCAAAAGTTATTTAACCACATAACACGATCGCTTAAATAAGCTTTGATTTGCTTATTATCAGGATTTTCAGAATCTTTAAAAGCTAAGGTATCAACTTCAATACCATTCATTAATTGGATGGTTCCAACTCTATTCCAAAAACCAAGAATATCTTCTTCATAAGAATCAACATTAGGTTTTGTTTGATTGTTACCGCAAGAAGATATTAATATTATTAGTAGTACAAAAAAAATTTTTTTTATCATGATTTATCTAATTTGTTGAATAAGCTGAAAATTGAAGATTAACTTTTGGCTTTGATTTAACTTTACCTTTTTTGGTTATTTGGAGGTCTTCTTTTTCAACTTTTTTCTTTTTAGTAGTAGATGATCCGTAACCACTATATCCTGAGTTAGTATTTGATGTCAATGATTTTTTTAATGATTCTGCCTTATTGTTTGATTTGTTGTAGGCATCAATTCTTTCACTTTGAGTAAAAAGTTTTTTGTCTCTTTTATCGATTTTGTCAAAAGCATTAGATCTAGTTTTACTCTCTTTTGCATCAGCCTCAGAACATCTATTCAGGCATATGATTGAAAATAATAAAAGTAAGTAACCAAAACTTTTCATTGATAATTATTTAATTTTTCTGTAAATCAAACCCTTAGATGTGTTATTGTATTCGGTTCTATCTATCTGGCGGAAAGTCTCGTCGTCATAAAACTCAACATCATGATACCACACTAAAGATCTTACGATTGTGTCAAAAGCATAATTACCAGATCCATACTGAATATATTCTCTTAATTCACCATCTGAATATTCAACCTCACCATATCCTCCTCCTCCTCCAAATTGAGGTTTTAAAGGATCTTTCACTGCTTCAGTATTATCAACTTGGAATATAAAATAGCCGTCTTTAATAATTTTCACATCCGTGATTACATCTGACGGCACTGATACAGTATCTATAGCCACTCCATTCACATAGTTTATCTGATACGCTCTTTTCCAGACACCGTCAATTTTTGATTTAGACAAACTTGGCATTTTTTCATAAAATTCAGCCATTGCAATACCTTCCTCGTTAGCTTCTCCTATTTGGACATAATTTTTATCAGTTAAAGTGTAACTAAATTTAAATGGTATAGTCGAGGTTTTTGCTTCATCTTTCAAATTTTTCATGTAAACAGCCATATCTCCTGTAGCATGAGACATAAATTCCGTAATTGTGTCTTTTTCCTTTTTATATTTTCCATAACCTCCCATCGACCCTTTCCAAGGTGATTTTGGGTTTTGATTATTCATAATCCAAAAAATATTTCCATCTAAGAAGGCCTTCATCTGTATAAAATCTTTTCCAGGTGGGTCTAACTCACCATCGGCATAGTAAAGGGTGTCTACTGGTTTACCATTAACAAATTGAACCATTCCTGTTCTTTTCCAAAAACCTTCAATCATGGAAGTTTCGTCAGTTGTATTTGCTTTGTCTTTTGGTGCTTCGCCGCACGATATTGCTAGTAGAATAATTAATGTAGCAAATGTTTTGATAAATTTCATATTGTAGAAATTTTAATTGATTTATGATTAATTTTTTATAAATATAAATTTTATATAAATTAGATCCAAGTATTCATAAACCAATTTTAGATAATGAAGAAAAACCCTACAGTTGAACTAAAACTCCCAATTTTAAAGGATATGGAGCTTGTCGCAACACATACATCTGATGTTGTTGCAAAGCATATGAATTTATCTGAGGAAAAATCTGCTGAAATTTCTATGGCACTTATCGAAGCATGTATTAATGCTTTTGAACATTCTGAAACAAAAGAGGATATATACATTCATTTTATAATAAGCGATGAAAACCTTACGATTAAAGTAATTGATAAAGGTGTTGGGTTTGATGCTTCTGCGATAGAACTACCTAATATAGACCAAAAAATAACAGACGAAAGAAAAAGAGGGTGGGGCCTTATGCTTATTAAAGAACTAATGGACAAAGTTGATTATGAATCTGATAATACTGGAACAACATTAACAATGACTAAAAATAAAAAGACCGATGAGTAGTATTACAGGTAAGAGTATTAGGGATGGAATTGTAATTATTTCAACAGAAGGTTATTTTAATAAAGATCTTGGCGAAGCATTAAAAGCAGTTGCTGATGAAGAAATCAAAAATGGCCATAAAAACTTTCTTATTAATCTTGAAAACTCAAAGATTGTAAACAGTATCGGGGCTTCAATTCTAATTGAAATAATTGAAGACCTCCAGTCTATGGATGGCTCATTAAACTTTTGCAACTTAGCTCCTATCATTGCTAAGACTTTCAAGATAATGGGGTTAACAAAGTATTGTGAAACTTTTGAAAATGAGGACGCAGCCATAGCTAAATTGGCTTAAAATGCAACTCGATATTCTCTCTTTTTCAAAAGTTTATGACAAAGAGAAACTTCCAAATAAAAAAATCGATTTAATTGTTGATTGGCTTGAAAAAAAAGACTTTCAGGTAAAATTTTTTTTAGACAATAAAAATCTTTTTTCAAAATCAAAAAAATCTGCTTTCGTTAAGATAGAAAGTTTAGATTTCACGAGTCTATTTTCAAAAAAAAATTTGCTTCCCTATTCTAAAATTTCAAAATACTTTCATAATAACTTATTTGATAGCAACAATAATTCATTAAATAACATCGAGGGATTAGTTGCTGGACTAAAGGTCAAATCTTCTTATGTTGGAGCATTTTATTTATGTAATTCTAACGTTGAAAATCAGGATTTGATTACAACAATTGAATATTTTAAGCATTTGGTTCAATCAAACTTTAGAGAATTACTTTTAAGTAAAAAGTTGAGAAAAAATACCTCTGATTTAAGAGATAAAAAATTGGAAATTGAATCATTTATTGACATATCAGAGCTATTAAGTGGAACAAGTGAGTCAGAAATTTTATTTCAAAATCTTTTAGAATATCTCGTATTTACAATGAATGCGACAAAGGGACTAATTCTCTCTAAAGAACCAAATTCAGGAATATATGAATTAAAGGCAACATTAGGGATAAAAGATGATCTTGATAAAAAAATTTTTAGAGAAAACAAGGGGGTTTTATCAATTCTTAAAAAAGAAAAAAAATCATTACTTCTTAATTTCTCAAAGGATTTACCATTACTATCTTTTTCAGAAAAAAATTCTATGGTGGGGCCTTTTTTAAATGGTAAAAATCTTAATGGTTGTATAATATTGTATGACAAAGAAAGTAGAAAAGGGTTTATTGATTTTGATCAATATGACTTAAGATTTTTTAATTCTATTGTTAAAAAAATCTCTTTATCCTATAACAACATAATTCTATTAGACAATGTCAAAAAATCAAAAAAACTTATTGATAACATT
>CACMZR010000028.1 GCA_902618245.1 uncultured Bacteroidota bacterium
GTCACTATCGCCAACAAGTACTCTGAACACTGCTGAAATACTTGCTGATTTATATCTTGAATTGGCAAGCTGCGTGACTGTTATTGTTGTATTTCCAACACCATTAATTGATATTAAAGTTCCAGATAAAGTGGCCACATTTAGATTAGAGCTTGAATAAGTAAGATTTCCTGATCTATTTGAGGTGGGTGGAGTTAAATTAAAATCGTTATCTAAATTTGTTTTAGTAGGAATTGTAAAGTTAGATAAAGTGGTATCTCCTTGACCCACAACAAACACAACTCTTACTGGTACTGCCTGATTATATAAGTTATTCCCCTGTTGTGTAATTTCAACTGTGAGCTGCCCTGAATCATTGAATGAGAGTGTAGCGTTATTTAAAGTGGCGTTGTTTCCTGCTACAATACTATAATTTAAAGCCAAGCCGGAGCTAGCAGCTGCATCAAGGGTTAAATCTAAATTTTCGGTGTAAGTTAACTGCGTTGTAGGAGTTGTATTAAAACTTATGTTTTGATTTGTTTTAACAACATCAATAACAACTGTTGTTGTTGCTGAATTGTAATTAGGATTACCAGAGTCGTCAGTTGTAAATGTTATGGTTACAAGACCTGTTTGTTGAATACTTACCAATTCATAATTACCTACAGTGCCTGATACTGAGGCGGCAGAACCTGCGGATAAACTAATTACTATTGGCGAACCTGATGAAGAACTTGCAGTAATAGGTATGGAGGTAAAATCCTTTAATGGTTTTGTTGTCGGTAAAGCACCAACAGTTATTGTTTGATTCTTTTTATTAACTACAAAACTGGTTGAAATAGTCCCAGAGTTGTAATTATTATCTGCAGAAAGTGTGGCTGTAATACTTGTCTGTCCTGCATTAGTTATACTAACCGTACTCCCAGAAATGTTGGCAATATTTTGATCCAACAAGGTGTATGAAAAACTTCCTGTATGATCACCATTTTTTGTGGGTTCAACTATTTCAAAGCTAGCATCTCCGAATGTCCTTACCATTGGGTTAAAGTTTGTAAGTGTTGGGTTGTCTTTACTAATTATAAGGCTTGCCGAAGCAGTTGCTGAATTGAAATTTGCATTGGCCAGCTGTGAAACCGTAATTGTTGTTGTTCCAGCACCAACTATTGTTACTGTGTTACCACTCACTGTAGCTACACTTGCATCTGCAATAGAATAAGTAAAACTTGCGGTACTACTTGATAAGGCAGAAAGATTGAAATCAGAATCATTATAAGTTCTAGTTACAACTCCTGTAAAGATAATTGTTGGATCAAATTTGTTAACTGTTAGTGTGATTGTTGAAGTTGCAGAACTGTAATTACTATCGGCTGCTTGAGTTACAGTCACAGATGTTGTTCCCCCACCCTCAATTGTTACTGTATTACCACTTACTGTTGCGACATTTGTATCTGCGATAGTATATGTAAAGGCACCTGTACTACTAGAGGTTGCAGAGAGGTTAAAGGCAGGGTCTCCAAATGTTCTGTTTTCATTTGAGATAGAAATTGTAGGGGTGGCTTTATTTACAGTAAGTGTCATTGAAGCTGTTACCGCATTATAGTTATTTGTGGCTGCTTGTGTAAAAGTTATTACAGTTTGACCAGCCCCAACTATTCTTGTATTACTACCGGTTCCAGTTGCACCTGATAACGAATTATAGTTTTGTGCCACTTCCTCTGCAGTCAGAATTCTATCATACATTCTAACTAAAGGCAAGTATCCTCCAAAAGCGTCGCTGGCATCAAATCCTCCACAAGTTGTATCGAAGTCTTGACCGATTGCAAGGCATCCATTGGTAGGAATTAATGTATTATTTGTATTATAGGTTAGAACAAGAACACCATCAAGATATATTTTATCTACACCTGAAGACTTATCAATAGTTTGCACAAAATGATGCCACTGATTATCACTTAAATTGACATTTGTATTTTTGTTAAAATTAGGGGTATGATGAGTTCTAACCTGCCCACTAGTTATATAAATTAAATTTGCGTTATCATTAGCAGTTTTATTGTAACTCAATAGGCCAGCATTATCAGAACTGGAGGTTTTTACAAGTATTTCATTTGTTATGGTAGTTGTAGGATGTGGAAAATTAGTTTGTTTTAAATATTTAGTGGTCTGCCCTCTTTCAAATGTAAATCCGTTTGTGGTGTCATAATTCATATTACCGCTTATCGTAAAATCATGATTATTTCCACTTAAATCATAAACTGTATTTCCAGAACCTGGATAAGAAGTAGGATCTCTTGAGTCAACATGAAGTAAAAGTCCGCCTGTAATTGGATTTAATCTAGCAACAGAAGTATTCGAAATAGTAAAGGTGATTATACCATTACTATTTGAGGAAGTTGAAAGATCAAAATTCGGATCACCAAATGTTTTTGTTAAATCGGAAAACGAGAATGTTGGATCAGCTTTGTTAATTGTAAGAGTCATTGTAGCAACCCCTGAAGAGTATATTCCATTAGCAGCTTGAATAACTGTTACAGATGTAGTTCCTGCTCCCCTGATTGTAACATTATTTCCACTTACTGTGGCGATATTTGTATCTGAGATTACATAACTAAATGTACCTGAACTATTCGAGGTGGGTGAAAAATCAAAGTTAGAATCCCCAAACGTTCTACTTTCATTAGAAAAAGTGATTGTAGGGGTAACCGAATTTACAGTTAATGTAATTGTTTTACTACCCGCATTAAAATTTGAATCACTAGCCTGAGAAACTGTAATTGTAGTAGTACCTGCCCCTACTATACTCACTTTATTACCATTTAAAGTCGCTATACTAGTATCCGCTATAGAATAAGTTAAATCAACATTTGAATAATTTCCAATATTTGATAGTCCATACCTTTGGGCTAAATTGTTATAGTTATTTTGTATTTCACTTGAGGTTAGTACTCTATTATAAATTAGCACAACAGGTATGTATCCGTCAAATAAATGACGACCATCATGCGAACCTATTCTAACTAAACCATTACCATTAGGTGTGCCAGTAGAATTATCTGAATCAACTAAATTACCATTATAATAGAGCTTGAATCCTTCAGAATTACTAAAACTCACCGCGGAATAATGCCAACTATTGAGCATATCTCCAGGACTATAGCTAACTTTGTACCAACTTGAATTATGACCAGCATTAATTGTATTTGTTGTGTTTGCCATCCAAAAGGCATGTGCAGACTCACTACCACCACTTATTATATTTTTTGTTTTTGATTTCGGGTGATAGACTGCAATTTTAGTATATTGGTTAGAATTCAGTAGAGTTGTAGAATTAGATTGTGCGTAATCGTCACTACCATCAAATTCAAAAGTTCCACTATTTAAATTCGATCTAAAAGTTGGGTTACCATTAATTGTAAAATCATTTGAATTACCACTTATATCATACCAAGTATTCCCCCCAGAAGCTGAATCATATGAATCAGTATTAGTTGTATCGAGGTGAAGTACCAAACCAGAGGTAACCACTTGTGAACCTGGACGACTGGATGTAGCATCAAGATCAAAATCTGCATCAAGCGCTGATTTAGTAATATCAGAAAGTGTAATTGTGGTGTTGAGTTTACTAACTGTCAAAGTAATTGTTGAAGTGGCTGAATTATAATTTGCATCAGCTGATTGGGTAACTGTAATTGATGTTGTTCCAGCACCAACTATTGTTACATTACTAACAGTAAGACTTGCAATATTAGCGTCTGCAATAGAGTAGGTAAGACTACCAGTACTGCTAGAGGTTGCTGAGAGATCAAAATTAACATCACCATAAGTTTTTGTTAGGTTAGAAAAGGAGATTGTGGGTGTACCCTTATTGATAGTTAGTGTCATAGTCGCAGTGGCAGCAGTGTAACCACCTCCTGCTGCTTGAGAAACAGTAACAGAGGTTGTTCCTACACCTACTATAGTTACTGTATTTCCATTTACAGTAGCGACATTTGTATCTGAAATTATGTAATTAAAAGCTTGCGAACTATTAGATGTGGGAGAGAGGTTAAAGTTTAATTCGTCGAAAGTTCTAGTTTCATTAGAAATTGATAGTGTAGTTGTTGTCTGATTTGAAGAAGAAGTATAATTTTGGGCTACTTCTTGAGCCGAAAGGGCTTTACTGTAAACCCTAAATGCTTCATATTTTCCTGCAAAGTCTCTGGATTCAACACCATTAAAATCATCACAACAGCCAGGGTTATCCTTTCCTAGGAAAAAATAATTACTTGATCCACTAGCAGAATATGTTATATTGCTTCTTTGACCAACAAGAACATTATTGACATAGAGTTTAAATACTCGGTTGTTGGCATTTGCATCATAATCCCAAGTTAGGACTAGATGATATTTTTGATTCACATTAAAACTTGATGAAATCCCATTTGTTACTCCATTGGCACTAGAATGAAGCTGAGCATAAAATGTTGAATTTGCAGAAGCAAGGGGGGGCATGTTCCATCCAAGATTATCACTTTGATTGGACATATTGATTACATTACCACTTGTGGAGGTGGGAGTAACTATTACTTCTAATGAGTAATCCTGAGTTGAAACACCTACAGATGGAATTGCAGGAGTTTTTATGTAGTTGTTTGATCCATCCAAAGTAAATTGATTGTTATAATAGCTTGTCCCACCAATTATAGTTGCATTATAATTATTTCCACTAATGTCATTCCATGTATTTCCTGATCCAGAATAAGAATTAGAATCCCTAGTATCTAGATTTAAAATTAACCCATCAGTTACAACTTGTCCAAAGATAAAAGTGGGTATTGATAAAAGAAAAAACAGTAAGGACTTAACTTCTTTCATTTGGCAAAAATAGGATTAACATCCTATTATTTCAAAAAAAGGCAGTTTTAACTCGCTTGTTCTCACCTAATTAAAAATATAGAGCCACCCGTCTATAATTTCACCAGACGTTCCACCCAGTTCTATTCTGTAGTAGTAAGGTCCTGTGGGTAGAGCACTTCCTGTTCTTATATTAGTTCCTGTCCACTCGTTTTGATAATTCTCTGACTGGAAAACAATACTTCCATCTGCAGCATAAACTCTCACGCTAGTAAAGGGATAGTCTCCAATGTTTA
>CACMZR010000029.1 GCA_902618245.1 uncultured Bacteroidota bacterium
AATTGTCAGGTGGTATGAGTGATGTATATTTAACTCAAAGTGAATTAAATGAAGACGGTACATATACGATTTTTTTTGTGAGTATGTTTACAATTGGATTTGATACCGAGCTTACTCAGTTTGGAGTTGAAAATCCAACAGCTAAAATTTCAAGCTTTCACCTTAAAGATGAGGACAAATTTAATCGGTTGCAAGAATTAATGATATATGGTTATAAGGAATTTAAAGCGCACCCAATAATTAAAAAGATTAAATATGCTGATGTATCTGAGGTTCTGGAGGGAGGAAATAATGAGGGAGATAAATTGTTATTAAGGTTTCATAACAAAAAAATCATTAAGTATGTTTCTTTTCAATTATTTGATAAGGAAACAGGATTTAAAACATCAGGAAAAGCAATTTTTTCAAAATTTATTCCTCAACTTTTCGGTTCAGATGAAATTATTGACACAAACTGGTAAAATTCTGAACTTAAACCCTAAATTATTTTATCCTAATTTAAGAGCTTATTCCACAACAAGGAAATTAGAAGAACATAACCTTTTATGGAGTATTCTAACAGCTGATAAACGCCTTTATATCGATTTGAAAATGTTTCCATATATATTTAACGTGATTATTCACAGATTATTTTAATTCAGGGCTAAAACAAACTAAATAAAAACTAATTTCTATACTTTTAAAATTTAGTTTTTATATATTTCATAAAATTTTATCATGAAAAAAACACTCTTAACAACATTAACATTTTTCTTCTTTGGAATAGCATTATCGCAGGATAAAACAATAATTTCAGATCTTGAAAATCTTACTTTAGACGTTGGAGAAGTATTTATGCCAACATCTAAAGTTGTTAACTCAGACGGAAGTGACGTAGACTGCTTAAGAATAATTTATTACAATAAAAAGGGTGTATTTAGTTCCGCAAAATCAATAACTTTTGATAGAACTAATGGGACACTAAAAGCAAATGATCCTGGAAATCACGATGTAGTTGCAGTATGTATTGATTCGAGTGGGAAAAGACTCACCAGGACATTTAATATCAATGTTAATTACCCTAAGATAAAAGAGGTTAAGTTATCAGTTGCTCAAAATAAGTTATATGTTGGTAATTACGTACCTCTAGTTTATGAAATAACAGATGAGCTAAATAAAAAAAGGATTATTGATTATTGGAATTATGATAAAGCTTACAAATACTTTTCAAAAGTTGATGTTTCACTAAAATCTAACAATGAAAAAGTGAAAATTGACTCTTCTAATAACATTCTAGCAGTTCAAGAAGGTAATTCAACTATAACCGCTACGTTTGACGGAGTTTCAGATAAAATTGAATTAAAAATTCAAAAAAACCCAGTTAACAGGCTTGACCTAATTTCAGGTGTTTCTAATGTCAAAACTGGTGATGTTATTCAATTCAAAACTAATGCCTTCGATAAAAAAGGAAATCCGCTTAATGGTATTCCAATTGAATATTCTTTTACTGGGAAATCTTTTGATAAAAGTAACTCAGCCTCAGGTTTAATTTTAGATGATGGCAGGTTTGTTGGGGATGTCCCTGGTAAATATATTGTATCCGCAAGTATTGGAAACATAACATCATCTAAAATAATAAATGTTTTTCCAAGAAATGTAGAGCGAGAGGTTAATAGTGTTGGAAAAGGTATTGTAAACGATAAACACACTTCAGATTTTTGGGTTTTTGAAGGTACTGACGGAGGGGATTATGCTGTCACCGGTACATGGGGTGCAGATGGGACTGCATATTTTTGGGACGTAAGTAACCCCTCAAATTTAAGAAAAATAGATAGTGTTCAAGTTGATGCAAGAACAGTAAATGATGTAAAAGTTTCCAAAGACGGAAAAATATGTGTTATCAGTAGAGAAGGGGCTTCAAACAGAAAAAATGGTATGATTATAATTGATGTTTCAAATCCACGAAATGTGAAAATAATTGCTGAGTATACAAAGAATTTAACGGGTGGGGTTCATAATGTTTTTATAGATAATAGTCATGTTTATGCACTAAGTAATGGCGAAAAATATTATATAATAAATATAGAAGACCCTACTAATCCAAAACAAGTTGGAATGTTTGAAGTTGGTAAGGAAGGCCAATCAATTCACGATGTGTGGATTGAGGATGGTATAGCATATTCCTCTAACTGGAGAGATGGCGTTTACTTAGTTGATGTTGGAAATGGAATTGCAGGTGGTTCCCCTTCGAATCCAGTCTCATTTGGAAATTACTCTTACGATACTGGAGCACATCACGCAACTTTTCCATATAAAAGTAAGTCAACAGGAAAATTTTATACTGTCCTTGGAGATGAAATTTTTCCAAAAGGTGTGAATCCAAATGGAACAAATGAAACCGCAGGATTTCTTCACTTTGTAGACTTTACGGATCTAAAAAATCCGGTTGAGGTAGCAAAATATGAACTTCCAACTCACGGTTCGCACAATTACTGGATAGAAGATGACATTCTTTACGTTGCCATGTATACAGGAGGTTTGAGAATCGTTGACTTAAGTGGTGATCTATTAGGAGACCTATATAAACAAGGTCGAGAAATAGGATATCTTTTAACAGGCAATCCAAATGGATATATTCCAAATGATACCATGGTTTGGGGTGCGCAGCTTTACAAGGGACATGTTTTTTATTCAGATTTTAATTCTGGCCTTGGGGCAGCTAAAGTTTCAAGTAATAAGCCAGACAACAGTAAAGCAAATACATATATTGAGTAATCATATATGAAAAAGTTTTATTTTTTTTTGTCAACGACACAATATTCTTTACCAATTAAGTGTAAAATAATATTTTCCTTTTTTTTATTACTTATCATAAATAGTCTTGTTGCACAAAACTACTATTTATATGTTGCATCTGAATCAGATGACACTGTATCACTTTTGAAATTTGACGGAATCAAGATTAATGAAGAAAAAAGAATCGATGTAGGCTTTTATCCAACTGAAATTGAGGGACCACATGGTATTACTGTTGACCCAAATGGTAAGTTTTGGTATTTGACTTTGGCTCATGGAAATCCCTATGGTAAAATAATTAAATACTCAACTAAAGATAATACAGCTATCGATCAAACTACTTTAGGCCTTTTCCCAGCTTCTATGCAGATATCTAAAATAACAGGTTTTATTTACTGTGTAAACTTTAATCTTCATGGAGACATGAAACCCTCATCTGTCTCAGTTATTGATGCGGAAACAATGACAGAGATAACAAAAATTAAAACAGGTAGTATGCCGCATGGGTCAAGAATTTCAAAAGATGGTCTAAAACAGTACTCTGTAGCTATGATGTCAGGAGAACTATTTGAAATAGACGCATTAAGCCTAAACGTTTCAAGGAAGCTCGATCTAGAAAACCATTCATTAATGGATCACAGTAAAATGGATATGAGTAATAATAAAATGAAACATTCATCAGTAAAACCAACATGGGTGATACCACATCCAAATAAACCTCTAGCCTATGTCACTGGAAATGGTTCGAATGAGATTATCGAAATAAACTTAAATAAATGGGAAGTATCCAAAAGAATCAAAATTGAAAAAAATCCCTACAATGTTGAGATTTCACCAAATGGCAAGTTTATGGTAGCAACTTTAAAAGGAAATGGTAAAACTGCCGTTTGGGAGCTTAATACAGGCAAGTTAATTAAGGTAATAAAAAATTCAACATCAGTACCGCACGGTGTTGCAATTTCAAGTGATAGTAAGTATGCCTTTGTTTCAGTTGAAGGAAAAGGTGGGGAGCCTGGAATTGTTGATGTCATTGATCTTAATAAACTTTTACTCGTTGATAAGGTTGAAGTTGGAAAGCAAGCCGGTGGTATAGCGTTTTGGAAAAAAGAGATTTAAATCTCATTCAATTAATGAGTCCCATGAAAATAAAACTTGCTTCTACTGAGTCTGAATTAATTGAGATTAAAAATCTACAGAAAATAAACTTAAAGGGAAATCTATCAGAGAGTGAAAAAAAAAGTGAAGGATTTCTTACAGCTGAATATTCGTTATCTTTTTTAAAAAAAATTAATCAAGATTCGCCTGCTATAATAGTAAAAAATGATAAGGTAGTAGGCTATGCACTAGCAGTTTCAAAAAAAATAGGAAAGCAAAACGAATTATTAAATCATCTGATAAACGAATTTGATAACCAAAAATATAAAGATATTAATCTGGTGAACGAAAATTATATTGTGGTTGGTCAACTTTGTCTGGATAAGAGCATCCGCGGGATGGGTTATGTTGAAAAAATCTACTCAAAATTTAAAGAAACCTACAAAA
>CACMZR010000030.1 GCA_902618245.1 uncultured Bacteroidota bacterium
GACGAAGAGAAAATTATTTGTTCTACTTTTTTGTTTGTTATATGAAGTCTCAAATGCTCAGAATTATATATTGGATTTTGATGGCTCTAACGATCATTTAACCACAACCATTGATGCTGACCGAGATGCCATGCCAAGTACTACTTGGTCGGGGTGGATTAAACCAACAGGTGCGGCTGGTTGGCAAGTTATATTTGGAATGGAAGATGGAGGTTGGGATAGATTTTTAATAATTGAAAACGGTGGCCTTGGTTTATCAATGGGAAAGACAACTAACCGATGGCAGACAGGAGCTTCAGTGACTGCAGGTCAGTGGCAGCACGTTGTTGCAATTTATGACAATGGATCAATGCGATTTTATCACAATGGAACTGAGTACACCACAAATGATCAGGAAGGTAATCACAGCTCAACAGGTAAGTTTACAATAGGGGGTAATCAAACTCACAGTCCGCATAATTATTACCGAGGATTAATTGATGAGGTTGCAGTTTGGGATGAAGCTTTGACTGCTTCAGAAATATCCGCCTTGTATAATTCAGGAGTTGGTCTTGACGCTTCAGTTAATTCAGGGAATTACAGTTCCTCCTCAAACCTTGTAGGTTATTTTAAAATGAATGAAGGTAATGGAACAACTGCAAACGATTCAAGTGGAAATGGAGCCTCAGGGACGATGGTAAGCCCATACACTGCCAATTGGGTTGCTGACAACACATTTAACTTTTCTGCTACAACTGTACCCAAAATTGAAAGAACTCAAATTTCGGTAGATAATTCAACTGTTTCGGTTACATTTTCTAGCTCGGTATATGGTGGTTCAGCAAACGCTACATCAACATTAGAGGTTGCTGATTTTGCATTAACTATCTCAGGTGGTTCAGCTTCACTTTCTTCAGCTACCCCTTCAAGTATTAGTGTGAGTGGAACAACAATTGGTCTTGGAATGTCCCTTTCAGGAACACCAGACGGGAATGAGTTATTAACTATTTTACCCGCCTCAAATAGTTCAATTTTTAGTGTATTAGGTGATACTGTATCTACTACACAATCTAGTAATACAACTGAATTAATACCAAATATTATAACTGATAATCTTTTGCTATATCTAGATTCTAGAAATAAATCCTCATATCCAGAATATGGATCAATTTGGTACGATTTAAGTGGAAATAACTACAATGGTAATCTGCAAAATACAACTTCATTTTCCTCAGACTACAATGGAATTCTAAATTTTAATGGTTCTTCCGATTGGGTTGAACTTAACTCATTTTCAGGAGCTCTTACTAATTCCTCTTCTTACACAATATTACTTCATTTTAAATCTACCGAAACCAATGCATCTGGAAATATATACAATAATGCAATTTTTTCAATGCATAACTCTGGAACTAATATCTTTAGATTGGGTGCAGCTCCTGATGGCAACAAAGGACTTTACTATAATATTGGATCTGCAGATTCAAGAGCTGGTTCAAACATTAATCTTCACAACAATGAATGGCGTTTTGCTGTAATATCAAAAGATGTTAGCTCAAATGCGAATTTTTATATCGACAATCAATTAGTTTCCGCTGGAGGCAGTCCCGGAAACACGACTAATTTTAATTCAGTCAACCAAGTGTCAATAGGCCAAGAATACGACAATTCTTCGAAGACTGACCACTTCCAAGGAAGTATACCGGTTGTGATGGTATATAATAAAGCACTTACAGCTAATGAGATAAATCAAATTTATAATGCATTAATTGATACTCCTCCTTCGGATATTTTACTTAGTTCAAATACAATTTCAGAAACATCATTAATTGGTACTTTAATTGGATCTTTATCAGCAACTGATTCAGATACATCAAGTAATAACCTAACCTTTTCTTTTACCTCAAGTGGAGATGCTCAAGATGACGATAATGGAAGCTTTACTATCAGTGGGACCTCACTTTTAACAAGTACAACACTTGACTATGAAACTAAAACGAGTTATAATATTTATGTCAACGTAAGTGATGGTAATTCGAACTATGCTAAAGCATTTACAATTTCTGTAAACGATGTTGTTGGATTGACTGATGATATAATTCTTCATTTGGATGCAAATAATACAAACTCATACTCTGGATCTGGATCTAACTGGCTTGATTTGTCTGGTAGTAACAATCATGCTACTTTTTATGGAAATACATCCTACAGTGTATCAGATGGGGGGCATATTTATTTTGATGGAAATGGAGACAGACTCAATTTTGCTTCAGCCATTAACATACCTGTTGTGGGGTGGACTATGACAATGATCATTGATATTCCAACTCAGAACCAATCGTGGTGGAATTATTTTTTAATGCAAACTGGCGGTGGATATAAATATGAATTTGGAAAATATGGAACTAGTGGAGATAGTTTTTCATGGAAAGATAATAACAGAGTTGCTGGAACTAATTTGGGTGTAAATCTTTTGACATCTGGATACTCAATTTTATCTTTTGGTATAACTGATGATGGAAAAAGTTTTTATAGTTTAAATGGAAGTGAAAAAGTTTTAAATACTGCTTCTAATACCGACTGGAGTGGAAGGCCAAATTTAAATTTTAATAAACTTTTTGGAGGTTTTTCTAATAGTGGGACTCATAATTTAGCCGCTAGAGTTAAAAAAATTATGCTACATACAAGAGAGCTTTCTAATGCTGAACTTTTTAGTAATTATGTATCAATAGATAATGAACCACCGTATATTACTGCAACTAGGATGGAGCTCGATAATTCTAAGGTAAATGTCATATTCTCTGATCATATGTCAAGCACTTTGCAACCCAGTGACTTTAGTTTATCTCTAAACGGTGGGTCGGCAACTCTAGCATCACAAACTCCCACGAGTGTAACAGTGAGTGGAACAAAAGTAAGTTTAGGTGTAAACTTAACAGGGACCCCAAATGGTGATGAGCTTATTACCGTTTCTGTTCAACCTAATTCTGTTTATGATTATGCAAACAATGTTGCATCTAGTACGCAGTCAAACAATTCAGCTAACCTTATTCGAAGTATTGTTCATGATGATGTAATTGCATACTTAGATGCTAGAAATATTGCTTCATATCCAGGTAACGGAACAAGTTGGTATGACTTATCAGGAAATGACAATGACTTTAGATTATATGGGGCTACTTACAATAATTCTGGGTATTTTGATTTTGATGGAACAAATGACTGGGCAAGAACAATTTCTTCATTGGATTTAAGTAGCTATTCGGCTGTTACTGTTCAAATTAATTTTAAATCTGAAAATACAAATTCAACAGAAGCTACTTATGAGCATTCAACAAATTGGAACACTCAAACAGGTGGATTTGGATTATTTGCACATAGTGCAGGAGGACCATTTGTCAATAATACGCACCATACCAATCAAAACGGTGGCTTCAGTGGTAACAGTGGCCGAAATTATCAGTTTAACATTAATACTAATTGGCACCTACATACAAATATTCACAGTATGGTCAATGATGCAACAGGAAGGCTTTCATATGTTGATGATACTCTAATCCCGTTTTCTTCATCTCCATATCCTAATTCAACAGCAACAATTAACGGCTCTTTTTCTGACCATTATTTTTATATAGGTTCTAGGGCAGGAACTAATTACTATTTTAATGGACAAGTTGAATCAATTATTATTTATGGTTCAAAATTATCCGCTAACCAAGTCTCGAATAATTATTATGCCTTAACAGACGCAAATAGAAATCCAACAGACATTTCGTTAAGTTCCTTTTCTGTTAATGAAAATGTTTCACTAGGTACAGCAGTTGGTAGTCTATCTACTACCGATGCTGATAATTGGGATACTCATTCTTATATTTTAGTCGCTGGTGCTGGTGATACTGACAATGCTAGTTTTAGTATCAGTGGCTCTAATTTAGTCACCGCATCTGCTCTAGACTTTGAAACAAAAAATATCTATTCTGTTCGTATTCGAACCAGTGACGGTACAGCGACCTATACTGAATCTTTTACAATATCTGTTTTAGACCTTGATGAAGACGATGAT
>CACMZR010000031.1 GCA_902618245.1 uncultured Bacteroidota bacterium
AAAAGTAAAGTTAGAGTTTCCAACCTGAGTAAAGGAGTGAATTGTGTACCCGCCATTTTGAGTTATTGTTCCTCCAGTAGCTATAGGAGTTCCTAAATATCTTACTATTACAATTCCAGAGCCTCCTGAACCTCCATTTTGATTTCCACCTCCTGGGGTGGATGCTCCACCACCACCGCCACCAGTATTTGCAGTACCAGAGACACCAGGGCTATTTTGTCCAGCTGTTCCACCAGCTCCACCACCACCTTGACCTCCTGCACCACCTCCAGCTGAAGGTACAGGGTTATGTGATCCGCCACCACCACCACCAGCATAATATGTAGCTGTTCCTGTGATTGATGATTGTATTCCATCTCCACCGTCTCCCCTTCTGTTAGAAGATGCATTACCCCCAGCAGAACCAGCTCCACCACCACCAGCATGGTTATATTGACCACTACTACTAATTATATTACCACCGTTATTACCTTGACCAGCGGTAGCTGTTCCACCATTTCCGTTAACTCCGTTTCTGTAAGATGCTCCACCACCAGATCCTCCATTAGATCCAGTTCCTTGACCAAGACCCAAACCTCCACTAGCATCGTAAGAGACACCACCACCACCTCCTATTGCAGTTTTAGTTTCTAACCCACCACCAGAAAGTTGAGAGTTTGAGCCATTACTTCCATTGTATGTGCTATTTGTTCCCCCTGCTCCTCCAGCTCCTACTGAAACATTATATGTACTATTTTGAAGCCCTGAGAAAGAGCCACTTAATAAACCACCAGCGCCTCCACCAGATCCATGACGATATCCACCTCCGCCTCCTCCAGCAACAATTAGATACTCTAGGTTTAATTCTGAAGAAAATCCTAGATCAGTGATTGGTTCTAAAACATTTGTGACTGACACTGTAAAAGCTTTAGCAAAATCATTGGCCCCATCATTTACATTAATGTAAATATTGTAACTGGCTTTTGTCTCATAATCTGGTGATGAGTTTATTATTAAACTCGTCCCACTAATTGTAAAGCTATCATTATCGTCGTCCTGGGCATCTCCACTATTGGCAAGGGTATAACTATGAGTATCACTAGTATCAGAATCTACAGCAGATAAAATTCCAACTACTGATGTTGCAGAAACATTCTCCGAAATTGTATTAGATGTGAGACCAATATCCGTTGGTGCCCGATTTAAGTCATTAACGCTAATTTGGAATGCTTTTCTAGTCACATGTTCTCCATCAGAAACTTGGAGATTTACATTTAAAGATGTTAAGTTATCATAAGATATGGTTGAACTTGCAACAAGCAGTTGAGTACCTGACACAGTAAATAATGAGTTATGCTGATCATTAGTCCCATTACCAGTTGCTAGACTATAAGTTAGATTAGTGGTATCTGTATCAGTAGCTGTGAGAGTTGCAACCACAGTTCCAACTGCCGAGCCCTCGTCAAAAGAAGCAGTAGAAGTTGAGGTACCTCCAGATGAAATCGTAAAGTTTGAGTTGCCTGTCTGAGTAAAAGAGTGTATTGTATGTCCACCATTTTGTGTTATGGTTCCTCCTGTGGCTATTGGGTTTCCTAAATATCTTAGAACCACTATCCCTTTTGCACCATTACCTCCAATACGATTAGTTCCACCGTCTCCTCCATTACCTGTATTGCCTGTTTCATTCGAAGCAGCAAAAGTTCGGTTTGGACCACCTGGTCCGCCGTCCCCCCCAGCAGCATAAGTAACTGAACTGCCCGTTATGTCATTTGAGGTTCCTGCTCCACCTCCACCTAGAGTTCCTCGGTTTCTATCTTGACCACGAGCTCCAGCTGAAGATGATCCACCACCGCCACCACCATTACCTTGACCTGGGGAATTATTAATCCATCTACCTTTTCCTCCACTGTTACCCTGACCGGCTGTTCCAGAAGCCCCGGCTCTATCGGTACCACACCCAGAACCCCCACCACCAGAAGCGCCTGTTGCACCTGATGTACCACAACCTCCACCGCCACCACCACCAAGTGCAGTGACTGTAGTTATTCCTTGCCCTGCAATAGAGCTATTTCCTCCATTACCTCCTGGACTACTCGTACTATTTACTCCTGTGCCTCCAGCTCCAACAGTAATAGTGTAAGTTGTTCCCGAAGTTGAACTTAGAGTTCCAGTTAGGTATCCTCCAGCACCGCCGCCTCCGCCACCCTCGTTAGAGTTGCCATATCCTCCAGCTCCACCCCCGCCAATAACTAGGTATTCAAAAAATGAAGCTGCGGCTTCAAACGAAAGATCAATCGGTGGCTCATTAATATTTGTTACACTCACCGTAAACGCTTTAGCATAATTTGAGGTTCCATCGTTTACATTAACATAAATATTGTAACTAGTTTTAGTTTCATAGTCAAGTGTTGTACTTGTAAGAAGTGAAGTTCCACTTATGGTAAAACTTCCATTATCGTCGTCTTGAGCATCTCCACTTGAGGTAAAAGAAAAGGTAAGAGAGCTAATTGACGTATCGGAGTCAGCGGCAGAAAGAGTACCTACCGTAGTGCCGATGGATGCAGTTTCTGATATTGTATTGGAAGTTAAACTTATATCTGTTGGAGGAAAATCAACTAATGCATTATAGTTTTGCAGTACCTGCTGATCGCTTAAGGCACTATTATAAATAAGTACTTTTGAAATTTTACCACTAAACATATCTCTATCAGAATTCCCACCTCCATGATTTGAATAACCAACTGTTCCAATTGAATAAAAACTATCAGCGCGATAAATATTTGAGGGTTCAGAACTATGCTGTGATGTCCCTTTTAAAACACCATCTATATAAACTTTTTGAGTTTTTGAACTCCAATCATAGGATACAGCAATATGATAAAATTTGTCTTGTGAAAAATTATTATTTACTACTAAATTTTTATCATTATCAGTGGCATTATATTCAATACGAAATTCAACATTATTATTAGAATTAGAAATTTTTAAGGTTAAGTTATCATTATTATCACTATAATTCATATTTGAATTTCTGTAAATTAGAGTCCCATTACCACCCTTAGTAACGAATTCAATAGTGTATGAATAAATATTTGAAATAGATGGTGTAATAATTTTATCATTAGTCCCATCAAATAAAAAACTTTTGTCTTGGGAATCAAAAAAAGTTCCATTTAGAATACTTCCATTATTTCCAAGTCCACTTAAATCATTCCATGTATTTCCAGATCCGGAGTAAGAACTTGAGTTTCTAGCATCAACATAAAGAACCAACCCATTGGTAACTACTTGGGCAAAAATTTTGTTCGAAAATAAAATAATTACCAAAAAAAATTTGACAAATCTCAAAACGAATTTGTTATGGTTATAATTACGAAATATTAAACTAA
>CACMZR010000032.1 GCA_902618245.1 uncultured Bacteroidota bacterium
ATTATATTCACAAGATCCTGGGTCAAGGTCATCGGGTGGTAAATATACACTTCATAGAAAACGCCCACGAATGGTTAAAGAATTTCGAGATGAAGCTTTTAGTTTAGAGGAAGGAGAAATATCAGAACCCTTTAAAACAGATTTTGGTTGGCACATACTAAAGGTTGATAAAATAAGGGGTCAAGAAGTTGATATAAGACATATTTTGTTGACCCCAAAAATAGAATCAAACCAGTTAAAAGATGCAAAAAGGAAACTAGATTCTGTTAGAAAAAGAATAATTGATAATGAAATTAGTTTCAAAGAAGCGGCTTTAGTTTTTTCTGATGAAAAAGAAACAAAGTTTAATGGTGGAATTTTGATTAATCCTCAAACAGGTGATAATAGGTTTGAACTTACAAATTTAGATCCAATACTTTATAGTCAAATTAGAAATTTAGAGGATGGAGAGGTTTCTCAACCTTTAATTGAAGAAGAGCGTTCTGGATTGAAAAAATATAAAATTCTTATGGTAAGTAATCGCTATGATGAACATGTTGCAAATTATTCATTAGATTATTCAAAGATTAAATCTCTCGCATTAAAAGAGAAGCAGCTAAAACTTATTCAAAAATGGATGAATGAAAAAATAGAAAGTACTTATATTAATGTTAATAGGGAAAGCAGATTGTGTAATTTCAAAAATAATTGGGTTAAGAAATAAACTACTTAAGATATTTAAAAGGAACCCAAAGCATACCAAAACATTCCCCTTTTTCTTTGTTTATATTTTTATGATGAATTTTGTGAGCTCTTCTAATTCCTCTGGCATATTTATTATTAGAGTTTCTAAAAAGTTTAAACCTTTGATGAATAAAAATATCATGTACTAAAAAGTAAGTTAGACCATATAAAAATATACCAAAAGCAATAGGAAGACCAAACCAAATGCCATATTGGCCCCATAATACCGCAAATCCTAAACTTACAATAGCATAAAAAATAAAAAAGAAGTCATTTCTTTCAAACCAAGATTTATGATCTTTGATGTGATGATCTTTATGAAGATACCAAAGAAATCCATGCATAATATATTTATGTGAAAACCATGCAACAAACTCCATAAATACAAAAGTTAAAAGCATGACAAAAATCCATAAAATCTTTATTAACATTACAGCAAGTTTAATCTATATTTCAGGTAACTTCGAGCAAAAACACTTACTTTTTGATAATTCGGGACTCTAATTCTACTTTTTTGTATACTCATTGACGGTGTTTTTTTTAATTTCGCCAGTAGTTTAGTGTAGTATCTATAAGCAGTATAGACTCCAAAACGAGCTTCGTTAGGTAATTTAAAAATTCCACTTAGAGCTATCGAAAAGTCATTTTCAATTTCATTTATGATATTGTGTTTCGTTTTTTCATCAAATTGAGTAAAATCAACATTTGGGAAATAAACTCTTTCGAGATTCTGAAAGTCGTTCTTCAAATCTCTTAAGAAATTTACCTTCTGAAAGGCAGAACCTAATGACATAGCAGCTGGTTTTAAATTTTCATAGTCACTTTTTTTCCCTTTCACAAAAACTGTTAAACACATTAAACCCACAACATCAGCAGAACCATAAATATATTCTTTATATTCTTTTTCGGTTTTATATGTATTTTTATTTAGGTCCCAACGCATGCTTTTTAAGAATGCATGTATCAATTTGTGCTCTATTTTAAAAGTATTTACTGTCTTTTGGAATGAATTGAGTATTGGATTTAAACTTATTCTGTTATTAATACTGTAAAATAAATCCTCTTCGAATCTGTCTAGCAATTCTTTTTTCGGAAAGTCATGAAATGTATCAACAATTTCGTCAGCAAATCGAACGAAACCGTAAATATTATAAATATGGTTTCGTATGGATGGATCTAACATTTTAGTTGCTAATGAAAAGGAAGTACTATATGTTTGAGTAACAATTTTGCTACAGTCTTCACTTACCGAATCGTAAAGGCTCTTCATCAGAATATGTTTACTTAAATTAGATAAATATAAAGATAATTAATCGAAGAAATAAGTCTAAACCAAAACGTCTTCAGAGAAATATTTGAAGACGAATGACTCAACAGACCTAAACATTTCAATTTTTTCAGGAAGTGCCTCTCTATCAATTGCAATTTGTTGAGGGCCAAAAAGTATCAGTTTTGAGTCTTGTTTATCTAAAATTTTGTTGTAAAAGTTTTGTAAGTATGGCATAATTTCATCTTTACTTGGCTCAACTGTTATATAAGTTACAAAGTAATATTTTGTCTCATAAGAGTATAGTGTCTGTAGACTTGAAGTTTGTAAAGATTGACCAAGAAAAATAGTTCGGTATCCCTTTGATAATATCAAGTAATTGAGATAAAGAATTCCAAGCTCGTGGATTTCATTCTCAGGAAGAAACAAAACAAAAATTGGATGATTATTATGATCAAATTTATTCTTCTGTAGATATTCTGTCTGCAAGTGTATTTTTTGCTTAACTAGATTAGTTATAAAATGCTCGTGTGAGGGGGATATAGCACCTGTTTGCCATAAAATACCTAATTCTTTCATTAGTGGCATAAAAATATTCATAAAGAGGTATTCAAAATTGTGATGCTGTAAAATTTCCTCATAGTTTGTATCAAATAATTCGTAATCAAAATTTATCATAGCAAGCTTAAAAGCATTTATCGATACCTGTTCTGAATTAGCTTTTAGTGCAATACTTCTTACAAGCTTTGGGATTTCAGAGCCATCTAAACTTGCTATTTTGGAAATTTTAAAACCATGATTGTATAGTAAAGTAACATTAAGGAGTTTTCTCAAACTGTCTAAACTGTATCTCCTTATGTTGGTATCAGTTCTTTCGGGTTCCAAC